>NZ_JACSMO010000001.1:0-642126 GCF_018618695.1 Exiguobacterium sp. s127
TTGTTGTGATCGACGAAGATTTTTTCGAATTGTTTCGCGCCTTCGTCGCCATAGACTGAAGCGATTGCCGGTGTCATGTCGAGTGCGTTCTGTTTGAGTGCCGCTTCATAATACTCAGCATCTTTTGAACCGTCATATTGTTTTTTCATGTCCATGACAGCAAGCACGAAGTGCTCAGAAAGCAATTGGTCGAGTGTCGCACGAAGATCTGCTGCTTTCGTTTTGACCGTGACGTTTTTTGCTTTGTCCTCATGCATCATCGTGTCGTCCGATGCGCCGCCTGATGCGAATGCCGCCGTTCCTGGTAATACGAGTGCTGCTGCCATTGCTGATGCTGCGAATTTTTTAGTATGTTTCATCTGTAATCATTCCTCTCAATTTTTAGTAGTTTTGGTAGTTTCTGTTTCATCCTTCTGAAAAGCCTACGAAGGAGTGAGGCATTTGGATTTAAAAAAGTTTTAAAAAGTTGAAAAAATCTTAAAACGTAATTTTGATGCGTTTCAGTAGTCGTTCTGTTTGCCGTTCTGTGTAGCTTACGCGCAAGGATATGAATTGGATTTAAAATTTGTGAAAGAATATCGAAAAATATGGGGAAGTGTTTTTTCTTTCCTTATATACACAATGCGAAATTTTTTTATATGTTGTTTGATTCCTCATGTTACACTTGGAAAAAGAGCAAACTTGTAGCTAAATCGGAACTATTTAATACCAGGTACTAATGTGCTATACTGTTCTTTAGACTGACTCAATGAAAGGTGATCAAGATGGTACAAAACCAAGCAGGAACGGGTCAACCGACACGTGAACGTCTGAAACGGCATCAAAAAGAGCCGAATCAGGAACATCAAGAAAACCCGGAGCAGAAGCAGCGTAAACGTCTTCGCGAGTATTCCTCTCGTCGTGTACCGATTCTTGTACGATTACTGATAGTATTGGTTCTCGTCGTGATTGCACTCGTCGTAGGCGCGATGGTTGGATACGCGACGTTTGGTGGTGGCGAAGCGATGGATGTATTGAAGCTCGATACGTGGACCCGCATCACCGATTTTTGGATGAAGGCTTAGATTAATCAGTGATTGGAGCTGTAGATATGTATACGATTGAACAGATAAAAGAAGTGATTCCGCACCGTTACCCGTTTTTACTCGTTGACCGGATTCTTGAAGTCGAAGAAGGTAAACGAGCGGTTGGCATCAAGAACGTCACGGCGAATGAAGAATTCTTCAATGGCCATTTTCCGGATTACAATGTCATGCCTGGCGTACTGATCGTCGAGGCGTTAGCGCAAGTCGGTGCATTCGCTGTACTGAAAATGGAACAAAACCAAGGAAAACTCGCATTTTTCGCAGGTATTGAAAATTGCCGTTTCAAACGTCAAGTCGTACCCGGTGATCAGCTCCGACTGGAAGTCGAATTGACGAAACTGCGTGGACCGATCGGTAAAGGGCGTGCTACAGCTACGGTCGATGGGGAAGTCGCCTGTACTGCTGAACTAACTTTCGCGATTAAGTGACCTGCTGATGAAACGCTGGTTGATCCCCCTTGCCATATCCTTACTCATCATTCCGGGTTGTCAGCGTGCTGACGTGGTGAAGACGGCTTCCCCGACGGTCTTCATTGATCCTGTCAAACGTGCCGGACAAACGGAAAACATTTCCGCTCAAGTCTCCTTGACGGAAAAGGACCGGATGCGCTTGACGATTCGAACGGCGAATGACATTCGTCTTGACGATCAACAAGTCGACATCCGACTCGATGTCGCCAATCAATCGATTCCGTTCCCGTTCGTCTCGTTCGAAGCGAAGAAGATGGGCGAAGTTCGGACCTATACGGCAGATACGACGATTGAAGAGGATATCTTTGATGAAGAACGACTCCCTGTGTTGATTATTGATGCGGGAGCCGGGCGTGGCATTGAGATTCCGCTCGAAATCGTCCGTTAAACCAAATGAGAAGCATACGAGAGCCACTTTGGATTCCCCGGTTCTCGCATGCTTCTTTTTTGATGTTTGTGATGAAGATGTTAGGGAAACTAAATAAGAGTAGTACCTACTATACGTATAGGGAGGACTTGGATGATGTCTGAAAACCATCAAGCTGTCTTAACAGAACTGAATGCTTGCATCATGGCCTGCAACGCGTGCTTCGATGCCTGTTTGAATGAGGAACACGTCGCGCATATGACGGGCTGTATCCGACTCGATCGGGATTGTGCCGATATATGTGGTCTGCTCAGTCAAGCGATTGCTCGAAACAGTTCGAACCTATCTGTACTCGCGAAAGCCTGTATCGAGATCTGTCGTGCGTGTGCGAAAGAATGTGCCGGACATGATCATGACCATTGTCAAAAATGTGCTGAAGCGTGTGAAGCATGCGCGACAGCTTGCGAGCGACTCGTCTAAACGTCGAGTGAACGGGACTGCTTTCTTCCTGAAGGGAAGGGGCAGTCTCTTTTTTTGAAAAAAGATAATGCAATTTAAAGTTTTAGGTGGTTTATTTTTCCTGTATTGTTTAAAATTTAGGCAGAACATATTTTTAGAATGGAGCGAATACTTACATAATGCGAAAACTTAGCATGTATCTTATTGCACTGGTACTGAGCTTTAGTGTCATTCTTCCGGTACAAGCAGCACCGGTGAGTTGGGACGTCACGGGAACGGGGACGAATCCGTACACCCTGACCTTCACAGGGGAAGGACTCGTCGATCTCGAATCAGAAATGATGCTCGTCTTCGAAGGCGAAGTGACGGGGAAAAACATCGATATCGCGAAAACACCGGTCGTGACGTTCACGGCTGAAACGGCACCGACGATCAATATCGTTGCGGTCGATCAATCGAAGAACATTCTCGTCGAGTTCGGACGTGTCGTGACAGAAGAGCCGGCAGCAGAAAAACCGACGGCGGAAGAGCCGGTAACGGAAGAGCCGACAACAGAAGAGCCACAAGTCGATCCTGCGACTGAAGAACCAGTAAAAGAAGAGCCAACAAAAGAAGAGCCAACAAAAGAAGAGCCGACTAAAGAAGAACCAACAAAAGAAAAGCCTGTCAAAGCAACAACGGGAACAATCAGTGGAACCGTCTGGTATGACGAGAACATGGACGGGATTCGTCAAAGTGGCGAGTTGTTACTCGATGATATTCCTGTATTGCTGTTGAATCATGATGAAGATGTCGTCGAGGAAGTGTATACGAAGGAAGGCCGCTACACGTTCTCGAACCTGAAGCCGGGTGAGTACGACGTCGAGATGGACGGATTTGACATGGGGTATTACTACAACTCGCCTCAAAACGTCGGTGACGATCGACTGATCGATTCGGATTTAGATGAAGAGGACGGTTACCTTTATTTAAGGCTGAAAGCCGGTCAAACGGCAGAGATTGATGCAGGGCTGTATGGCGGTGAGGAAGAAGAAGACTTCTCAAACCTTTTGCTCGTCACAAACTTCTTTGACGCGGATGCGAATCAACGACCGGGCTATACAGAAACAGGCGTGCCTGCGACGTATACGGTGACGGACACGATTACGGGAGAAGACGTCTACAAAGAAACAGTCGGTGCGAATGAAGCGATGATGATTGAACTCGAACCGGGGACGTACTCGGTTAAAACAGAAGTGAAATCAGGGTATCTTGTAAAAGCGATGCATCATTTGGATTTAGATGCGTTGCTTGACTTCGAAGATTTTTCAGGTGCCATCACGAAAGCGGACATGAAAGCGATGGCTGAAGATCAGGGCGAAGAACTCGACGAAGAATTCCCGGAGCTCGAGGAATTCATGAAGTTGTTCAAACGAAAGCCGGTCGAAGCCACCTTTACGATGACGGAAGAAACGCTCGGCTTTTTCTTGGCGGCTGAAGTCGTCCGTGCTGAACCGGTCGAACAAGCGAAACCGACGCCGGTCAAAGCGAAAACGGAGCAGACGCCGGACGTGACCCGTTCGACCAAAATGTCTGGAACGTTGCCGCAAGCAGGGGAAGAAACACCATTCCCATTTGCTGCGACAGGTGCCGGACTTGCAGTTGTCGGACTGTGGTTTCTCTTACGCCAAAACGGATAAAATGAAGGCCTTCTGAACGATTATGTTCGGAAGGCTTTTTCATGTGTGTATCGGTTGACACACACGCACACACGTGTGTATAGTTGTAGTATCAAATGAACAGAAAGAGGGATGACGATGCTAACGACGAAACAAATCAGTGAATTGTTACGTGTATCGGAAGAGACGGTCCGTCGCTGGATCCGGACAGGCGAACTGCATGCGGAACAGGATGGAAAAGGTTACTTGGTCGATGAACTGGCGCTGAAACGACTGGTCGATGAAAAGTCACAAATCCCGGGAACGGCGATGAATAAAATCCTCCCGATCATCAATGACATGTTTGGTCCGGAAGCAGCGAAGTTTGCGAAATCGAACTTGTTCGACCCACTCCGTCAATCGATGGATCAGACGCAAAGCGAGTCGGTGCCACCAAAACAGGAAGCGACGGCTGAATCAATTGCTGAACAAATCAGTCAGCTCAAACGTAAAAAACGTCGCCTTGAGCTTGAACATGAACTGAAATTGCTGGATGTTGACGAAAAAATCGCCGCACTCGAGCATAAAGCGAACGGTTTATAACCAGGAAAGACTACCTTCTACGCATGAGGTAGTCTTTTTTTGACGAAAAAAAGACAAAGTTCACGAGCTCGTGAGCTTTGTCGGCAGGCTAGTCCATCATGAGGAAGATGGCGGTGTCGTTGTGTTTTGTTTTTTCTTACGGCGCCAGTACCAATACCCGAGTCCGAGTGTGATCGGAATCGCGGCTAGATACGGATTGGCTTCTAGATAACTGATGATCTCAAACAGCGCGAACCATCCACTGAATAACCCGAGGATGAGTAAGATCGTCCGGATCGCTTCAGGAAGCTTCCGGATACGATATGCGAAGAGACAGACGAGGCAAAAGATGATAATCGCCACGGACATTCCTCCCATTCCCATGACTAGTATAGCGTATTCGAAAAGCTTTTTCGATGCACAAATCTTTCGTCCTCCCGTATAGTGAAGACAGAGAAACTAACGAAGGAAGTGATTGTATGCATTTGACGGTGATTGGGACCGGTTATGTCGGTCTTGTGACAGCGATTGGACTAGCGGACACGGGACATGAAGTGACATGTGTCGATTTGAATAAAGAACGGATGGAACAGCTCAAACGGGGCATCGCGCCGATTACGGAGTATGGCATTGACGAAGCCTTGACGATAAATCAAAGTCGATTGACCTTCACGACGGAGTACCCCGTCTCGGACCTCTACCTCGTCGCCGTCGGTACTCCGGAACGGGCGGATGGCAGTTGCGATCTTTCAGCCGTCGAAGCCGTCGTCCGGTTGATTGAATCGATCAGTCCCGGCGCATCGGTCGTCTTGAAATCGACCGTTCCTCCGGGGACGACGGAGCGGTTAAGTGCGGAGCATCCGTCCCTCCGCTTCGCGATGGTCCCGGAATTTTTGCGGGAAGGAACGGCACTCGCCGATATGCGTCAACCGAGCCGGATTGTCATCGGGACGCGTGACGCGCTACTTGCGCCCCGGCTCGAGGAATTACTCAAGACGACGGACGCACCGGTCGTCCATGTCGATCCGACGACAGCCGAATTGACGAAGTACGCGGCGAATAGTTTCCTGGCCGTCAAAATCAGCTTCATCAATGAAATCGCCCGGCTTGCCGACCAGGTCGGGGCGAACGTCGACGACATCGCCCACGGGATCGGTCTTGATCCACGGATTGGTCCAGCCTTTCTCCGGGCAGGGGCCGGCTACGGCGGATCCTGTTTCCCGAAAGACATCAAAGCCTTGACGACACTTGCACGCACACATGATACGCACCTTCACGTCATCGAAGCAGCGGACCGGACGAATGAAGCCCAGCTCGCATACGTGCTCGAAAAGATTCGTCCCGAGCGTGACATGCATGTCGCCCTGCTCGGACTTGCCTTTAAACCGGGCACGGATGATTTACGGGACGCACCGGCGTTACGATTGGCCGAACGCCTGCAACAGCTTGGGGTGAAGGTGACAGGCTATGACCCGGCAGCGAAGACCCTGCTCGACCAAAAAACGACGATGGCTGAAGCAGTAGCGGGAGCGGACGTCGCCGTCATCATGACGGAATGGGATGACATCAAGTACGTCTCACCGCAACTCTTGCAGGAACACATGCAGACGCCGCGTTTGATTGACGGACGGAACTGCTGGCAACATCTCGAGGCACCGGGTGGCGTCCAGTATGAAGGCATCGGGCGACCGCACCACACATTTTCGAACAATCCATCTAACTGACCTGTTATATAGGGTGAATCCATCAGTGGGTTCATCCTATTTTTTTTGTGGAGGAGACGGATGATGAAAATTGAGTATTTCACGGTGCAACCGAGTGGACCTAAAGGAAAGCTTGAGACCGTACCGTTGATGAACGGGTGGGAGCAGCATGTCGACGAGGAGTGGTCGCGGGCGATTCATTACGGCGCAGGGTTGATTCGGGTGACGGACGACGGCGTCGAGCTCCGGATTCCGATCGAGTTTGGATTCGGATACGTCTTGCAATACATCCGTCAGTTCGTCGAAGCGGAACGAAAGACGAAGCGGGCGCGTCATTTGTTGCAGCGGCAACTGGACTGGATCGGGCGTGGCTTACCGATTCAGCTCCGACGAGTCGGTGAACGGATTGAAGTCATGGCGGATTCGCGACATCAGTTCGATCGGACGGATTTTTTGGAGGCGATGGACGTCAGAAACCGGAAGCGGATGTAGTACGGACGAGATTGAGACAAAAGCCGGTCACGCTCGTGCTCTGAAAACCAGCTTGAGCGTGGCTACGTTTAAAGGTTCATCTTCGTCTGTGACCCTCGCTAATTATTTGACCAGGGAGAGTGTTGTTTTTTAATTTTGTAAGCGTTTTCAAATTTAGGGGAGTTCAGATTTTTAATTTCCATATACAACCTATTAATATATTTATCATGTTACTACTATTCCCCTTTTTTTTACATAAAACCTATTGTCCTCTGATTCTGAGTTTTGTATATTTGACCTGTAGCTTACTTACTCACGTATATTAAGCAGTGAGAAGGAGCACGGACCTACAGCACGGGGAATTGTTTGAATAAAGGAATTTCAACAGTTTTCTCTTGTTCATCCCGAACTGGATACATATGAATCACTGACGATCGCCTCGACGTTAGGCGAAGGTCGACGTGTGAAACAGAACGTACTCCTCCAAAGAAGAATAGAGAATTACTGCGTGTTTTTAAGTAAATATATTGAAATATTTTACTTAAAATGTAGGTTATCTAGTTGGGGTTGTCACATTTGGTATTGAAAGATAAGAGGAGGAATCGTAAAAATGGCTCACACGAAAAAATCGAACAAATTGTACGCTGCTGCCGCTGCCCTCGCAGTCACGGCATCTGTCGTCGCACCGGTTGCTGCTGACGCAGCTTCGAAGGTCTCTGTTAAATACATCTCTCCCATCTTGATGAAGCATGCAGGTGGTTCGAAGTATGCGACTAAGAAATTAGTCTTACCGACGAAAGTCAAAGTCAAACTTTCAAACGGTAAATACGAAATGCGCTCTGTCAAATGGAGCGGTTCAATCAAGTTCGAGAAAAAATACATCAACAAATATCAAGTCCTTTACGGTAAAGTCGCCGGAACGACGAAAAAAGCCATCCTCAAAGTCGAACTTCAAAACTATCCAGTCGACGTCCTCGAACCAGAACTCGCACCAGTCGCTGTTGGCGAAAAAGTCGTGCTTCCGAGCACGATCAGCATCCGCTACAAATCAGGGATCATCGTCAAGCGTCCAATCAGTAAATTCAACATCAAAACACCGGATACTTCTAAACCGGGTAACTATAAAATCGCCTATACGTACAAAGGGGCAAACTCAGTCGTAACCGGTTCAATCAAGTATGAAGTCAAAGCGGCCGACATCTCGAACGTCATGGGAAGCGTTGATGATCAGACACTTTCTGTTAAAGCGGACGTCATGTATGCTTCAGCTGACGCGATGGCAGAACTCATGATTTACCCTGGTAAAGACATGTCAGCGACACCAATCGTCGCGAAAGGGATGCTCAAAGACGGTAAATTCATGGCTTCCCAATCTGGTATTCCTGAAGGGACACACAGTTACGTCGTTAAAGTCGGTGATATGAAGTCTCCGGCAATGGAATTCACAGTCGCGAAGACGATGTTGACATCTGCTAAAGCAATGGGCAAAGAGAAAGTCGAAGTCTCCTTCTCACGTGCCGTTGATGGTGTCTCAGCCGACAACTTCAAAATCGCAGGTGGAACGGTTACTTCAGCGACACTCAGTGCTGACAAGAAATCAGCAGTTCTTGAAGTATCAGGTCTTGAGTATGATAAAGACTACACGGTCGATGCGAAAAACATCATGATCGGTGGCGTCGCGCGTGACCTCGGTTCAATGAGCTTCATGACACAAGGTGTTGAAAACATCTGGATGCTTGAAGTCTCACCAAAAGCATCGACAATCGTTGCGAACGGTGGCGACAACACGGAAGTGACGTTCTTACTCAAGAACAAAGCGACAGGTGAAGTCGACATGAACGCAGACGACATCGTTCTTAAATTATCAACGTCGTTCGGTGCACTTTCAAAAGAACGTGTGACGATTCAGGACGGGAAAGCAACGGTCATCCTCACATCTGAGTTCAGCAACACGGACCTCGATGCGATGATCAGCGCGGAAATCATCGAAACAGCGAACGGCGACTACAAAAACCTCATCGGTAAGATTTCTGGTGAAGCGAAAGTCAAGTTCAGCACGATTGCCGTCACGCCGGCTCCGATCGAAATGATCAACATGCTCGCAGCGGAATCGAACCAAGCAGATCGCATCACGATCTTCCTTGATAAAGCCGTCTCGCGTGAGTTACTCCTCAAATCGTTCGGACTCGATAAAGTCCGTCCTTCGCTTCATGAAGAAGAGTATATGGCGAACGACAACATTCAAATCGAACAATTCGATGGTATGAAAAATGTCATCGGCGTCAAAGCGATTCCTTCGAATCCAAAAGCGTTCGAATTGATTCTTGATAAAGAAACACCACTTCAAGACAACGCAGTTGTTAAAGTGGTAGCGAAAATCACGAGTAACACGGATACAGAAGTGAAATCAAAAGCAAGCTTCAAGTTGACGGATGCACGTCCTGCTGAAGTAACGTCTGTCAAAGCAATTGGCTTGAACCAACTCGAAGTGAAATTCTCTGAAGCAATCGATACAGCGAACTTTAAAATCGATGGCCAGTATGGTGGTAAGTACTTCACTGTCATTCCTTACGGCTTCGATAACAAAATGGGTGTCGATCGTCGCGATACAGTCAAAATCATGTTGAACGACAACTACCCAGGAGTGAAAGAAGGCTACTTCGCAGCCGGCAAACATTCACTTCAAGTATGGGATACGATGGACTTCGCAGCGCGTTCGGATGAAATGAACATCGGTACGACACAAAACCTCGACTTCACAGTCGCAGCAGATACAGTCAAACCGACAGCTGGCGTCGTCGTCGAGTCGCCTGAGCAGTTCCGCGTCATGTTCAGCAAGAACCTGAAAAAAGCAGACATCGAAGCTCTGTATGGTTCGAAAATGAAGCTCGAACGCTACAACTCAACATCTAAAAAATACGAAGACATCAGCGAATATGCTGAAGTGACATCGTATGATGCAATGACTGGCGAAGCGGTTGTCGAGATGAAACAAGACTGGACAGTCATCTACGATACCGTCAATACGAAAGAGAACTACTACAACGATAAGTTCAAAATCACGCTCGAAAAAGGTGCGATCCAGGCAGAAGCGAACGGTGAGAAAAACGATGCCCTTGCACTCGACTTGAACTATGACGGATCGCCACTCAACACTCCGGATGTGAAGAGTGCTGAAATCACAGCAATCGATCGTGTGATGATGTCAACAGACTTCCACGTCATGATGAGTGAGCCGGTGAAATTGCTTGGGAAAGATCAAGCAGATACACCACTCGAAAATGCTGACGGCTTAGTCAACCCGCCGAAGACGACGGTTGAATTCATCGGGAAAAACAAAGACGGCAAAATCGTCACAGTCGACGGTTCGGTTGTCGGATATACAGATACAACAGATAAGAACTTCCGTGTTAAAGCGAACGAGAGTCTCCAGTATCTCGTCGACATGAAAGGGTACGGCGAAGACTGGAAAGTCGTCGTTAAATCACTTTCAGATGATGTCGGTAACACAGTTGCGACAGCGACACATGACTTCAAACTCATGAAAACACCTGTCACACCGGTCGCTTCACCATTCGAAATCGAAAAAGTGACAGCGAACGCGAAGGATGAAAAAGACGTCATCCGCATCAAGTTCTCTGAAGGCGTCCAGTACGCAGGTATGTATGATGCGACGAGCACGGCGCAATACATCTTCAATGGAAAAGCCCTTCCGGTCGGCACGAGCATCTCGCTTGCTGACTCGGATAACAACGTATCAAACGGACTCGACATCGTGAAAATCAAAGTTCCAGCAGGGACGATCAAAACATTGTCGAACGTCATCACAGTCAACAAAGATCTTCAGTCGTATGACAACTCTGTCTTGACTGGTGGTTACGAGAAAGCAGTTCTTCTCGGATTAAACTAATCACGACACGGACCCTCAATTCAGAAATGGATTGAGGGTTCTTTTATTTGTTGAATCAAGTTAGACAATAATCTTTTAGTAAAGCACAAAATAATATTCAAATAGATGTAAAAAAAGCGAGAATAAGCTAGAAAAATAAATAGATTTTATAAAATTTTCCATTATAATTATACGTGAGGGAGATCCTAAATAAAGGAGTGAAGAGATGCAAAAATGGTTACTCAGTCTGACGATTGTCGGACTGCTTGCAAGTGGACTACCGGTACATACAGAAGCGGCGGGCACGGGCGCGAAAAAAATGCCGACGCCGGGTGCGAAAACGCATAAAGGGTACTTGAAAGGAACGTTCGACCAAAACGGAAAAGCGTTATTTTATTTCGACTCAGCGAACTATGTTAATGAAGGAACACATATCAAATTCGCAGCGGACGAGACAGAAGACGTCACGGTCTACGAAACGCAAAGTGATTACTTGAAACAACTGGTCTACGAACGCTATGACGCAGTGAGCGGTGAATCATTATTCTTCCCACTGAGTTGGAAAGGGCGGCAATACATCGAAGTCAATGGACGTAAAAACACTTCGTTCACGGTCCCGTTCAAACTCGAACGCTTGCAACCGATGCGTGATGTCGTCGCGAAGAAAAAAGCGACGGGACAATCGACGAGCTTGATCGTCAAGATGCGCACGGCGGATAGTGACCATGCGCAGTTGTCGCGCAATACGAAGGCAATCGCCAGTGAGACGATTGATGCAGGACTAAAGATGGAGAAGTTCACGTATTCGTCCGTCTATCAAGCGCTTGCGGCGAAGGCGAAACTTGCGAAGTCAGCGGACGTCACCTACGTCGAACTTGACGGACAGATGCAGGGACTCGGAGTGGACCCGTTCAAGAAATACCAGTGGTCGCTGAACAATACCGGGCAACGCGGCGGCGTCAAGGGAGCCGACATCAACTTTGAGGCGATGAAACGACGGATTGCCGGAAAAAACTTAACGACGACGCGCGTCGCCGTCATCGATACGGGCATCAATCCGACCTATGCCGATTTCGCAGGACGGGTCCGGATGGATCTCGGTTATGACTTTGTCCATAAACGGAAGCTTGCCATCGACGACCATGGTCACGGCACGCATGT
This sequence comes from Exiguobacterium sp. s127, assembly GCF_018618695.1. Lineage (NCBI taxonomy): Bacteria > Bacillati > Bacillota > Bacilli > Caryophanales > Exiguobacterium > Exiguobacterium sp. s127. Next base: position 11,825 of record NZ_JACSMO010000001.1, read on the forward strand.
CGCAGCAATCATTGCAGCGAACAGCAACAATACGTATGGGATGTCGGGCATCAACGCCAAGGCATCGATCATTCCGATTAAAGTCATCGCGTCGAACAATACGGGCTCGAACTCGAACATCGCGAAAGGCATCATCTATGCCGTCAAGAAAAAAGCCAAGGTCATCAATATGAGTCTCGGTGGCGGTTTCTCGTCACTCGCGATTGAAGATGCTCTCGCCTATGCGAAGAAACAAGGTGTCCTCGTCGTCGTCGCGACGGGAAATGACGGGACGAACCGCCTGTCGTATCCGGCACGGTCGAAGTATGCCTTGTCGGTCGGTTCGACGAATCGGTTTGATCGCCGGTCGACATTCTCGAATTATGGCGACGGACTTGACCTCGTCGCACCGGGGCAAGACATTCCGAGTTACCTCAGTGACGGCGAATCGGCCTTTTGGAGCGGGACATCGATGGCAGCACCGCATGTCGCCGGTGTCGCAAGTCTCCTCTACAGCCTGAAGCCGACGCTCAAAGCAACCGAAGTCGAGTCGGTTCTAAAAAAATCAGCCCAGGACCTCGGGAAGACCGGTTATGACAAAGCGTACGGATACGGACGACTTGATGCCGATAAAGCCGTACGCTATATCAAATAAAAACAACTTAAACAGAAAGTGGGACAGATTCATGAAAACAACATTTGCTAAACTGACACTCGCCACATTGATCGCCGGTTCGACATTGATTGCCGGAACAGCTGAAGCGGCAACGACAACGGAAACGAAGGCGACGACACAATACAATGCATTGACACCAGGGATGACGATTGCCCAGGCGGCAAAAGTCATTTACGGGAAAGACTACAAAAAGCAATTGACGAAAAAGGGCAGTTCGACGGTCTTGAAACAAAAGGCAGAGGCGACGAGCACGTCACAAGGACAAAAGACGACACTCTACAGCATCTACGATAGAAAAGCAGACTTCCCATCCGCGATGACGACGTTGATGTTCATGACGAAGAAAAATGATTCCGTCTACCGGCTGACTTCAAAATCGCTCGATTTGTATCGCGGGACGACAACGTCAGGTGCACGGGAAAGCAAGATGAAGCTCGCGAAGGGTGCGAAAATCAAAACGGGGATGACAGAAAAACAACTCGATGCGCTTTTATCCGGAAAAGGTCTTGGGGAGTGGACGGGTCTTGATACGATTGATTTAACGTCTGTTCAAACGAAACAAGAACTCGAGTTAGGTCTTGCGATTAAAGGTAAGTCGAAAACGTACGTCTTCCAGACGGCAACGAAAACAAAAAAACTCGTCATACTCGATTACAATGCGAAAAAGAAAACGTATGTCGTTTCTGGACAAGCATCGTTATAAAGATACGTGAGAGTCTGTAAGCAGCCTTTTTAGCGTATAGACAGTTGTAGTTTATAGCTAATGTAAACGCATGTTTCTTCTCGTGCTTTCCTCGGGCGAGGCGCAAGCCGTTGCTCCTTGACTCTGACGAACAAGGAGCAGGGTCTCGCCTGCCTCTGACAGCGCGAAACGCGCTTTTCCCGTAGGAGTCACGAGAAGCAATGCGTTTTTCGGGCAATTTTTTTTAAATTCGGAACACCCGTTAATAATACCAACGACGAGTAAGGGATAAATAAGCTTTTAGAAGGTCCGTCAATCGTTTAAAGAGTCTGTCAATCAGGCTCTTTTTTTCATTTTTTTCCGTTTTGACAAAAAGGGAGTTATTTTTTGTATACTCGACTGTAAGAGCGCTCATGCTGAACCGATATAAATGAGAACTCATAAGTACGATATAATACGCAAGACAAAAAGGAGAAATGATAGAGTGGAACGCGTCAAAAAGAAACGTAAAGTCAAAAAACGGTGGACGCCGCTGAAGGTCATGCTGTTGATTGCCTTGGTCCTCGTCGTCGGAGTCGGCGGATTCATCGGCTATACATATTACCAAGTCGATCAGACGGTCAAGAAAATTCAGTCACCGGTCAAAAACACCGGTGACGCTGTCGTCGAAAAACAAAAACCGGTTTCGGTTCTATTGCTTGGGGTCGACCAACGTCCGGGTGAACGGGGTCGGAGTGACTCAATCATGGTTATGACACTGAATCCGACACGGAATGAAAGTCGTCTTGTCAGTATCCCTCGGGATACGAAGGTCGACATCATCGGTAAAGGGACGAACGATAAAATCAACCATGCGTATTCGTTTGGTGGACCGGAAATGGCAATCAAGACGGTCGAGAACTTCCTTGATATTCCGATTAACTACTATGCGGAAATCAACATGGAAGGATTTACGTCACTCGTCGATGCCGTTGGCGGGGTGACGGTCAATAACGACTTAGATTTCAAAGTCGGGGACAAACAGTTTGAGGTCGGAAAAATCAACCTGAATGGAGACGAAGCACTGAAGTATACACGGATGCGCTATGAAGATCCACGGGGGGACTTCGGTCGTCAGATGCGTCAACGCGATGTCATCGGACAAGTCGTCTCGAAACTTTCGTCAGATGTCTCAATCAGTAAATTCAATGCAATCATGGATGTCGTCGGGGACAATGCGCAGACGAATGTCTCATTCAAACCGATGCGGACACTCGCCTTCGACTACATGGATGCCTTTAAAAATCAGGAAAACTTGAAGCTTGAAGGAACGGGTGGAAAAGAAGCGGATGGTATTTATTATTGGCATCCGACGAACGCTTCGCTTGAACAAACAAAAACAGCATTACGTTATTCGTTAGGACTAGAGTGAATCAAAAAGAGTGAGCCGTTTGTGGCTCACTCTTTTTGTTTAAAGGTTTTGTTCAGCGAGGCGGACGCGACTCAAGTCGGTCCCATCTTTTGCAAAGCGTTGCAAGCGGTAAGAGTTACTCATGACGAGTCCCGTCGTCTCCGATTCGAGTTGCAGTGGAGCGAGTGTCGCTAACTTGTCATTTGACACATCGGCTTCAGACCAGTCGATGGCGATGACACGATCATCTTGTAACGTAAAGAAATGATTTCCATAGAACAGATAATCGTTGACGTCGTCACTGAATGTTCGGTCAGGCGCTGCGTAAAGACTATTCAACTCTGCGCTTGATTTGCCGATAAGGTCAATGAGCGTCTCAGTAACGAAGCTCGTATCGAGGTTATCGTTGACCCATGTCAGTAATGTTTCGTCGGCAATGGCATCACCTGACAGCTCTTTCGTCGTATCGGTATTTTTGATGTAGCCCGTCCATTCGTCAGTCAGTTCAACTTTACTAATCGAGTCGGACGCTTCAAGGATCCGGTAGCCATCCCCAAAGTCAGCTTCGTATAAAACGTCCGTCAAGGCTTCATCGCGGTAGATGTTACTGTTACGTGTGTTGACATAAAGGACATTAGCTTCCGGTTTAGCTTCCGGCTTGTCGTCTGTTTTTTCATCTGCCGTTGATTCTTCGACGGCGACCGGTTGTTCGACTGTCGCATCCGGTGCAGACGACTTCGGACTTGCGAGGTAGTTCGAGTAGACATACGTTCCGCCGGCTCCAAGCAAGAAGCAAAGAATCAATAAAGCAATCCAGCCCCACGGCAGTTTCCGTTTTGGACGTGCTGGAGCAATCGACTTCGTTTTTTGGCGGCGTGGTGTATCGTCACGTTGCGACCGTGATAACGTCGCAGGTGCTTCCGGCTCGTCATCTTCGAGCGGACCATCTTCAGTAAGAATTGGACGGGCGACGAGCATGCCATAAAAATCTGCCAGACTTTCATGGTGTTTCCCTGCTAAAAAGTTTTGCCATTCGTCGACTGTGACTGTGTCCTGCTTAAAAGGAATAAGTGGTGCATCTCCCGTCAGACGAATCATCGTGTCTGTCAACGACTCGGTCGAAGCGAGACTCGAACGGATGCGTTCATGGAGACGAATGATGTCGTCCTCGGAGTGCGATGTATAGTATTGGAGTGCTTGCAGAGAGCGGTGCATAAAGAAAATTCCTCCTATGTAGAATTCAGGTAATTCATGTAAAAAGAAACATGTATGTCTCTATTATACGCAACCTTTTTCAATAAACGTATGTTATTTCCTAAAATAATCTCAACCATTTCCCAATTTTTTGTTATACTGATTCCTAGTTGATAAAAAAGTCACTGCATTAGACAAATAAAGGAGAATAATTAACCCATGAATGAAACGATTAGCTTACAAGAGTTATTTTCAGTTTTACGGAAGTCGCTTTGGCGGATTCTCGCTCTGACAATCGTCGCAGCGGTCATTGCATTTGCCGTCAGTAGCTTCTTGATTAAACCGACCTATCAGGCAGGAACACAAATTCTCGTCACACCGCAAAAACAAGAGAACAGCGTTATCGATGCGTCACAAGTGCAATCATCCGTCACGCTCGTCAATACATATCGTGTCGTCATTAAGAGTCCAGCTATCTTAGAAAAAGTCCAAGCAGAAGTTGATAATGCACCTAATAGTCTTGATACATTGAACAGCATGATCACCGTCGAAAGTGAACAAAATTCGCAGGTCATCAATGTCTCTGTCCAAAGTACAGATGCAGCCCTGGCATCAAACGTTGCCAATTCAGTCGCGAACGTCTTTAGTGATGACATCACTGAATTGATGGATGTCAATAACGTCAAAGTTTTATCCGTCTCAGGGATTCCAACCTCACCGGTCAGTCCGAACATTATCTTGAATACCGCGATTGCAGCTGTTGTCGGATTCTTACTCGGAGTCGGTCTTGCGTTCTTACGTGAAGTCCTCGACCGCCGTATTCGGACAGAGGATCAAGTTCAACAAATTCTTGATCTGCCGGTCTTAGGTAGTATCCCGGATATCGATAGTAAGGTCTTTAAATCGTCAGCAAAGGCAGCAAAACGAGAGGCGGCAAAACAATATGGCTAAGAAAAATAAAATGAATAAAGACGCACGGAACTTGATTACGGTCACACAACCGAAGTCACCGATTGCTGAGCAATACCGGACGATTCGGACGAATATCGAGTTCATGGCTGTCGATAAAGAGATTCAAGTCATTTTGATTACCTCGGCGACGCAAAGTGAAGGGAAATCGACGACGTCGTCGAACCTAGCGGTTGCCTATGCCCAGCAAGGAAAAAAAGTCTTAATCATTGATACCGACATGCGTCGCCCGACCGTCCACTATACGTTTAAAGTCGCGAACGGTCTCGGTTTATCGAGTCTCTTGACACGCCAAGCGGAACTTGAAAAAGCTGTGTTACCAACAAAAATCGATAACTTGTCAATTTTGACAGCAGGTCCGATCCCACCGAACCCGGCAGAGCTCTTATCGTCGCGATCGATGGAAAACTTGATGTTACAACTCCGTGAAGCGTATGACGTGATCATTTTGGATGCACCGCCATTACTTCAAGTCGCCGATAGCCGGATTACATCGAAATTAACAGATGGTGTTGTGTTAGTAGTCGGCTGTACGACTTCCGATCGCCAACGTGTCTTAAAAGCAAAAGAACAACTCGAACTGGCAGAAGCGAAAATTCTTGGCGTCGTCTTAAACCGTCGCGAGCTGACGGACGATTCCGCATACCAATATTACTATTCTTATGAGTGAGGGGTTCAATCATGGTTGATTTGCATTGTCATCTCTTACCACTCGTTGACGATGGTCCGGCGAGTGTCGAACATACATTACAACTCGCAGAACAAGCCGTTGCGGAAGGGGTATCGCAAATCATCGCGACACCACACCTCTATCACCCGCAGTTCGAAACGGAAGACGTCGATGTTCGCTTAACGGTTGCCGAGTTAAACGTCTTACTCAAGCAACGCGATATTCCATTGACAGTCTATCCGGGACACGAGATTCGTTTGACGGGTGATTTGATTGAAGAAATCAAATCGGGAAAGGCTTTGCCACTCGCTGATTCACGTTATTTACTGATTGAGTTTCCGTCGAGCGGCATTCCGTCGTATGCCCGACAAGTCTTCGCGGAGTTGATTTCCGATGGGTACATTCCAATCATCGCCCATCCGGAAAAAAATAAAGCAATCATTCAAAATCCACAATTGTTGTTCGAGTTGATTTCGAACGGGTCGATCAGTCAAGTGACGTGTGCGAGCTTAATCGGCAAGTATGGCAAAGACGTTCAACGGTTTGCGGTTGCCTTACTTGAAAACGGCTTGGCCCACCTTGTTGCGTCAGATGCCCATCATATCGAAAAACGCCCTTTCTACTGGGAGCAGTGCCGAAAGTATTTGGCGCAAGAACTGGAAGACTGGTTGTATGACGAAGTGTACGAAAACAATGAAGCGATTTTATTGAATCAACTTGTCACGATCAATCCACCGAGTCCAGTCGAGAAAAACTGGAAAGGTCAGTGGGTATAACATCAAACCTGTTAGTAATAGGTAAAGAGAGTGAAATAGCACTCTCTTTTTTCTATGTTAACGCTTACATTATTAAAATATGGAAAACTTTATGGGAAATAAGGTCAGTGATGTGGTATCTTAATCTACATAAAGAATCCCAATCTAATTATATTATGGAAATCTGAAATTATACTTAGGAGTGAATTTCATGAAAAAAGTAAAAAAAGCCGTCATTCCGGCAGCAGGTCTCGGGACACGTTTTTTACCCGCGACTAAAGCGATGCCGAAAGAAATGTTACCAATCGTCGATAAACCGACGATTCAATATATCATCGAAGAAGCAATCGAATCGGGAATTGAAGATATTCTGATCATCACCGGTAAAGGAAAACGGGCGATTGAAGATCACTTTGATTCGGTCCCAGAATTGGAAGCAAATTTAATCGCCAAAAATAAGTCAGAGTTATTGCATTTAGTTGAAGCAACAACGAATATCAACATTCATTTCATTCGCCAATCGAAGCCGAAAGGTCTGGGGGATGCAATTCTTCAAGCAAAAGCCTTCATCGGCAATGAGCCATTCGTCGTGATGCTCGGGGATGATATCGTCCAAGCCGACGTTCCATGTACACGCCAGTTGATTGAACAGTATGATATCACGAACAGCTCAATCATCGGTGTGCAACCGGTCGCTGATAAAGACACACATCGATACGGGATCGTTGATCCAAGCACAAGCATTTCAGAGAACTTACATAAGGTAAAATCGTTTGTCGAAAAACCGGCACCTGGGACGGCACCATCGAACTTAGCCATATTAGGACGGTATTTATTAACACCGGAAATCTTTAAGTACCTCGAAACACAAGAAGTCGGATCCGGCGGCGAAATCCAATTGACGGACGCAATTACGCGCCTGAACGAAATGCAACGCGTCTTTGCCTTTGAATTCGACGGGAAACGCTATGATGTCGGTGAAAAGCTCGGCTTTATTCAAACGACATTAGAATTTGCATTGAAGCGTGACGACCTTGGAGATGATGTTGCGAAGATGATGGCAAACCTGCTCGCAGAGCGGGCAGAGAACCAATCACTCGTCTAACTTCCACCTGTGAAATATGAAGAGAAAGGAACTTCATAGATGAAATTTTATTATTATTATCGGACGCTGACGTTAGCCTGTATTGATGCAGTTGCGCTAATTGTCGCAATGAGCTTTGCATATTTTTTCCTGTATCCGAAGGAATTATTCTCATTAGTTGATACACAACTTTTATTACGCTCAGCTGTGTTATTTGCCGTATTATTCGTGATTGTCGCATTTTTAATGAAGCTGTACCGTGTCAACTGGAAGTATGCGAGTATTCAAGAAGCATTAACGCTTTCTTTATCACTAGGGATTAGTTCAATTTGTTTGATGATTTATCAAAAATTTATCTTCGGACAAATTTTAGAGCGGATTACAATCCTTAGCTTTTGTATCTCACTGTTGTTACTCGGAGCAATTCGTGTTGCGCTCCGTCTACTCGGAATCGGCCAGCACTGGCGGAAATATGCGTTACCACGACGAATGGTCAAGTCACGGAAACGGACACTCGTAATTGGTGCCGGTCGGGCCGGGCGTTCGCTTGTCCGCCAATTGTATGCTTCACCGTTCCATGAGTTAAAGCCGGTTGCTTTTGTAGATGATGATCCCAAAAATATGCATTTCATCATTCAAGGGATTGAAGTCGTAGGAACAACAAACGATTTAGAAACAGTGATTGAAAAACATCGAATTGAAGCAATCGTCCTTGCGATTCCTTCACTGTCGCAACAACGTCGGATTGAATTGATCACGGAAGCAAAAACGTTATGTAAAAATGTTCAGACGTTACCGATGATTGAGGAACTTGTCACAGGGAAAGTTTCGGTCAATGCAATTCGTGATGTTTCAATTGAAGATTTACTCGGACGGGAAGCTGTTGAACTCGATATCTCGGGGATTCGCTCAGAGATTGAAGGGCGGACAGTCCTCGTGACAGGAGCCGGAGGGTCGATTGGCTCAGAGATTTGTCGGCAAATCGTTCAGTTTAACCCAACGACGATTTTGTTGCTCGGTCACGGGGAAAATAGCATTTACCTGATTGAACGGGAGTTACGCGGATTACAGTTGCCAATCAATTTGGTGCCAATCATTGCCGATGTCCAGGATCGAATCAGACTAGAAGAAGTATTTGTAACGCATAAACCGGAAGTCATTTTCCATGCGGCAGCGCATAAACACGTTCCGTTGATGGAAGCAAACCCCTATGAGTCGGTCAAAAACAATGTCTATGGGACAAAAAATGTCGCTGAAGTCGCAGATTTGTTTAAGGCAGAACGGTTCGTGATGATTTCGACGGATAAAGCTGTTAACCCGACAAATGTCATGGGTTCAACGAAACGCATCGCAGAAATGATTGTCCAAGATCTAGGGCGGCGTAGTCAGACGAAGTTTGCCGTCGTAAGGTTCGGTAATGTACTAGGAAGTCGTGGGTCAGTTATTCCATTGTTTAAATCACAAATCCTAGCTGGTGGACCCGTCACGGTGACCCATCCCGAGATGACGCGGTTCTTCATGACAATTCCGGAAGCAAGCCGTCTCGTCATTCAAGCGGGTATACTAGCGGATGGTGGCGAAGTATTCGTTCTTGATATGGGCGAGCCGGTTAAGATTGTTGACCTTGCGAAGAACATGATTGAACTGAGTGGGTTTACGGAAGATGAAATGCCAATCGTCTTCTCTGGGATTCGGCCTGGGGAAAAAATGTATGAAGAATTACTAAAAGACGGCGAAGTGGATCCGGAAGCCATCTATCCGAAGATTTTTGTTGGCCGAACACGCCAGAAGGAACAGGTATCAGAAGTATTAGCTCTCGTCAATCAACATAAAGAAACACCATTGCAGTTACGAAATGTCTTACTCGATATCGCGAATGATGTAGCTGTCCGTGAAAAAAATCTAATTTAAATGAATAAGGGAGGACCTATCGTGAACTACATGTCAATCAAGCGTCGGCTTGGTTTTTCAATTGCACTTGTTTCTTTTATCATTTTAATCCCAGTGTTTGCTTTGATTATGGCAGCGATTAAAGTGGAATCGCGTGGACCAGTATTTTTTAAACAAAAGCGCGTTGGTCTGAATAAAACTCATTTTAACATTTTAAAATTCCGAACGATGTACATTGAGACGCCAAACGATACTCCAACACATTTACTTGCTGATCCAGATGTTTATATCACACGTGTCGGTAAAATTTTACGGAAAACAAGCTTAGACGAGTTACCACAACTGTTTAATATTTTAAAAGGTGAGATGGCGTTTGTCGGACCACGTCCTGCTTTATGGAACCAGTATGACTTAATCGACGAACGCGATAAGTATAAAGCAAATGACACATTACCTGGACTAACAGGCTGGGCACAAATTAATGGTCGTGATGAGTTGCCGATTGATATTAAAGCCAAACTTGATGGGGAATACGTTAAGAAAATGAGTCTATTTATGGATGCACGTTGTTTTATAACAACGGTATTTAGTGTATTGAAGAGTGATGGGGTAGTAGAAGGTGGAACGGGCACAATAACTAACAAAGAAGTAGCGAGCACAAAGGAGTAAAAAAATGAAAAAAATACTTATTACAGGTACTAGAGGCTATGTTGGTACTAATTTTAAATTATGGTTAAAAAAATGGCCAGAAAAGTACTCTGTCAAAAGTGTTTCTTTGAAAAATGACGACTGGAAGAAGATGGATTTCAGCGAATTTGATATAGTTTTGCATCTCGCAGGAATTGTACATTCAAAAAAAATACGCTTAGAACAATATTATAAGGTAAATAGTCAGTTAACTGAAATGGTTGCACAAAAAGCTGCTCATGATGGTGTCAAACAATTTATTTTTTTAAGCTCTATGAGTGTATATGGAAATAAATCAAAAATCATTGATACCTCTACTAAGTTAAGTCCTAGTACAGATTATGGTAAATCTAAAAAAGAAGCAGAAGATAAATTATTAAAGCTGAGTAATACTCATAAAAATTTAGTTGTAACAATAATAAGACCGCCAATGATATATGGAAAAGGATCTCCAGGAAATTATCAAAGATTATCTAAACTAGCTTCTTTTATAAAAATATTTCCTTATATTAAGAATGAACGAAGTATGATTTATATTGAGAACCTAAATATTTATATCAAAAATATAATTGATTATGAAAAACACGGAATACATAATCCGCAAAATATAAGTTATGTAAGTACAGTAGATTTAATAAAGGAAATTGCTAAAATTAATGAAAATAAAGTAATATTTATACCTATTCCAAAAATTATTGCAAAACTGATGCTAAAATCACCAACGTTAAATAAGTTGTATAGTGATTTAAAATACTCATACGATTTTTCCTTAAATAATAATTTTAAAGATGATTTTATTGGTTTTGAAGAAAGTATAAAAAGAACTGAGGAGAAATAAATGGCGAAAAATAATGAGAGTTTAGTTAGCATTATAATGCCAACTTACAATTCGAGTGATTATATCAAAGCAGCAATCAATAGTGTGTTTTCCCAAACGTATGAAAATTGGGAGTTGATAATAGTAGATGATCATTCTACAGATGGTAGTGAAGAATTGATTGCTAAATTAATAATGAATTATAAAAATAAAACAAAATATATAAAAAATAATAAAAATTTAGGAGTATCTAAATCTAGAAATATTGGAATCGAGGAATCTAAGGGAGAATGGATTGCATTTTTAGATAGTGATGACGCATGGAAAGAAAGCAAATTGCTAAAGCAGTTTGAGAAAGTGAAAGAGTTAAATGAAGAATTTATATTTACAGGTTCATCCTACATTAATGAAAAAAACGAAAAATATTCTGGTGATTTTATTGATATAAAAAACATGAGTTATAAAGAATTGCTTAGGAATAATTCAATATCTTTATCATCAGTTTTAATAAAAAAATATTTGTTAGAAAAAAATAATTTTGAAAATGATCGTGTTCATGAAGATTACTTATTATGGCTGAAAATTTTAAGAACTGGTATAAAAGCTATAGCTATTAAAGAACCCTTATTAATTTATAGATTATCTAAAACCTCAAAATCAGGTAATAAATTAAAATCTATTAGAATGACTTACGGTGTGTATAGAGATTTAGGAATTAATATAATTAGCTCAATTTACTATACTTTAAACCACCTTTTTAAAGCCTCTAAAAAATATAAAGAAATATTTAATGGGAATAAGGTGTAAATTATGATTAGAGTACTACATATAGTTTCCTCGGTAAATAAAGATAGTGGAGTAATGAATTTTATAATGAATTATTATAAAAACCTAGACAAAAAGAAAATTCAATTTGACTTTTTATTTTGGGAGGAAGACTATAAAAAAACATTTGCAAATGAAATTATTGATTTTGGAGGAACTCTTTATAAGATTTCTAAACCAAAAATCAGTAGGAATTCTTTTCAGATTTTAAATGATAATATTGTTAAATTTGCTGAGACAGGTCGCATAATTCATTTGCATGAATTGTATCTAAATTCTATTGTTAAAAAAATCTTAAATAAACAAGAAGTATCCTTAATTTCTCATGCCCATACAACTAAATATTCTGATAAACTTGTTAGTTCATTAAGAAATAGAATTTTATGCTTTAACATAAATAAAAACTCAGATTATTATTTTGCATGTTCTTTGGATGCAGGTGATTTTTATTTCTCGAAAAATTTTAATGTTAACTCTAAAAAATCTAATATTATTAGTAACGCAATTGATTTAGATCTTTACAAAAATAATAATGAACTAAGAGAGAAAAAAAGAAATGAAATGCAAATAGTGGACAAGACAGTATTTGGACATATAGGTAGGTTTAATCATCAAAAAAATCACAAACTTTTAATAGACATATTCTATGAAATACAAAAAAAAATTGAAAATGCCGTTTTAGTCCTCGTGGGAGACGGGCCTTTAAAAAAAAATATAGAAGAAAAAGTAGAAAAACTTGGGATAAGTAAAAAAGTATTATTTATGGGCACAAGAAATGATGTAAATGAAATTATACAGTCAATAGATGTATTCTTACTTCCCTCCCACTATGAAGGATTAGGTATAGTATTAATTGAAGCTCAGGCTTCAGGCGTGCCTTGTGTTGCTTCAGACGTAATTCCAAAAGAAGTTACTATTAGCGAAAATATTTATTTTGAAAAAATAAATAGTAAAAATTCAATTAGAAATTGGTCTGAGAAAGCTATTTATTTAACAAAAAAATCTTCAAATAGAAAAAAAAATATTGCTAAAAGTCATAACTATAATATAAAAAAAGAAGTAAAAAAACTTGAGGATATTTATTTAGAAATTTACAAACATACTAGGAGATAATATGAAAAAAATATTAATTATTTCACATTGGTATTATCCGCACAATGTTCCAAGAGCATTTAGAGCAAAAGCGTTATATGAAGACTTAATAAATAAAGGACACGATGTAGACTTATTAATTGGAAACCAAAAAGTCTTTTTAAAAAAAGATGAATATGATCTAGAAAAATTCGAAATCCCCAAAAAATCTAATACATTAAATAAAAAATTTAAAGGAAGATTATTTGAAAAAATAAAAGAAATTATATTTTATTTTATAGGAGATCGATTTTTATTCACGTCTGGTAAACACATATACAAAAATATTGATTTCGAAAACTATGATGGTGTTATTTCTTTAGGGTTACCATTCTATATTAATTTTATCACTGCTTTGAAAAAGAAATTAACAAAAAGCAATACGACTTTAATTACAGAATGGAGTGATCCTTTCTATGGTACTAAAGACATAAAAATAGCGCCGTACTTTAATTATATTCAAAAGAAAGTATGTTCCATATCTTCTTATGTTGTAATTCCTACAATTGCTGCCTTACCTTATTTTTTAAAGTATAAAGATGAAAAAAAAATCAAAATAATTCCACAAGCTTTTGATTTTTCTAATATAAAAATATCAGATTATAAAAAAAATGAAGTACCGACTTTTGGGTTTGCTGGGCTGTTCTATAAGGATATAAGAAATCCTGAAAAATTACTTGAAAGTTTATCTTCGATAGATATTCCTTTCAAATTTGTAGTATACACTGTAACTCGCGGTAGAATTTTTGACGAGGTGCTTTTAAAGTATAAAAATATTTTAGGAGACAAGTTAGAAATTAATTCATTAATTCCCAGAGAAGACTGCTTGAAAAAATTAAGTGAAATGGAATTTCTTATAAATATTGATAATTTAAGTTCTAATCAAGTTCCTTCTAAACTAATTGATTATGCATTAACAAAAAGACCAATTTTATCATTTAAGCAGGATGAAATTGATATAGAAATTCTTAAAAGCTTTATTGATGGTGTATACGATAACTCTTTATATTTAGATATTGAAAAATATAATATCAAGCATAGATCAAATGATTTTTTAGAATTAATTTAATATAGAATTGAGTGGCAATCTATTATGAAATTAAAATCAAATAATTTTAAACTATTTATTTATATAATATTTTTTAGAATAACACTGGATTTTTTATATGTTAATGTATTATCTAAATATTATACAGAAAGTATTTTGCTTTCAAGAGGAATATTTAATTTAGAAATAGACGTAAATAAATTAATTGTTTCGTATATAATTTTCTTAGTTTTTTCATACTATGTGGTTAATAATATTATGATAATGCATAATAAGCCTTCCGAAATTATGTTTTTAGGATTGTATCTAATGAGTTTTACACCAACTGTTTCTTTGTTTGGTTTAGCTAATTTATCGTACAACTTTATAAGTTATTTTTTAATTTTTTGGGTGATATTCTCTTTTGCAATATCATTAATGCACAAAACTTTTTTGTCAAATACAAATAAAAGGAAAATTTTAAAAATAAATGATTATCAAAGATATTTAATTTGGATTATGACAACAGCAGTATTTTTAATAATGTCTTTGATTATTTCTATAAAAGTAAATGGATTGAATTTAAATTTTAATTTAAATTCAATCGACATATATAATTCAAGAAGTAATTTCAAAGAAAAACAATTAAATGTAATTTTTGAATATTTTAGAAACAACGCAATGTACGTTATTGTACCCTTTACTGGTGTATATGCATTTAAAAAGAAAAATTTCATATTACTATCTTTGGTTGTAATTACTCAACTTTTTCTTTACGGGATAGACAATCAAAAAGCGGCGTTATTTTTATTGCCTGTATCAATTCTTGCTTATAAAATCTATAAAAACCATATGATGGAGAAGGTGCCCCTAGCATTATTTTTATTAAATATATTAATTTATTTAGAATTTACTTATAGTAAAACAACCTTTTTAGTAGGTAATATTCTTGAACGAGTTTACTATTTACCTGCAATCTTAAGTAGTTTATATTATGATTATTTTTCTGTGAATGAAAATGTAATACCTTTCTCAGGAGTATTTAATAAATTAGGTTGGATCCACAACAATAATTATGGAGAAGGTGTTCCATATATTTTAGGTGGCATATACTTCAAAAATCCAGAAATTAGTGCTAATACCGGTATGTTTGGTAGTGCATTTTCTTATGGAATTCAAGGTGTAGTTTTAATACCATTAGCTTATGTAATGCTATTTTATCTTTTAAATGTAGCTTCTTCTGGTATTGAAATAAATACGTTTATTTCGATACTTATAATTCAAATTTTTGTAATAACAGGTACTACAATATTTGTAGTTATATCGGCATACGGATTAATACTATCTTTATTTATATTATCATTGTTAAATAATAATAATAAATTTAATGATAATGCTATGAGAATAACTATTAAAAGGAGAAAACAATAGATTTACGAAAAGGAAATGTTGAGTATGAATAATATAGAAAAACTAAAAAGAAAAATTCCTATGGATTACGCTACAGTTTTTATTTATGATAGCGTGTCAAGAATTTTTATGTTAGCAGTAACAATAATTTTAATTAGAGGAATGACAGAATTAGACTATGCTGATTATGTTAAATTTTCATCAGTTTCAAATCTTATTTTAGGAATGGTTGGCGGTTCTATATCGCTTGTATATATAAAATTTGCAACGGAAAGCAGATCTAGAAACATTGACAATTCCAAAACAATATATTTAACGTCTACTTTATTAATTGTTTTTGTCAGTATTTTGGTATTTCCTTTTATTAATATATTGGTATCAATATATGATTCTAATTATAATATCGTTATTTTTTCTGTGTTCTTTGGACTATTGCTCTCGTTGTTAAATTTAAATCAAGCTTTTTACCAATCTAAAGAAAATTACAGAAAGGCTGGCTACTTTAATAATTATAAAAATATAGTTTTTTTAGTTTTTCTATTATGTCTTCTCTTAATAGGTGGAAGTTTAGAGGTCAAATATATAATTGCGATATCTTTTTTATCAGTTCTTCTAGCTTTTTATATAAGTTTTAAAAATATTAATTCTGAAATTAGTATCTTCAGTAAAGGTTTAAACTTTAATTTTAAAGAAATAGATAATTTAACAATCATTAAAGAGAGCTTTTGGATATTAATATATATGTTTATTTTAAACATATTTAATCAGTTAGACATCATAATGATTTCTAGTCTTTCTAATGCTAAAGATTTAGCTCAATATGGAGTTGCATTTAAATACTATTCGCTGCTCTTGACGTTATTACCATCAATTAAAGCTGTTTTAAGAGTCAAAACATCGAAAAAAGATTTCTTAGATCAAAAAAATATTAGAAGAACTGCAACGATTGAATGGTTAAAAAAATCTTCTTACATCGTAATTCCGATTTTTGTTGTAATCATTTTTACAAGTGATTACTTTATGCATTTGATAAATGGAGAAAAATATGATGAATCAATAATGACGTTCAAAATTCTAGCAATAGGAGTGGCATTTAGCTATATATTTGCTACAAGTGTAAACATGATGATTTCCGCAAGAAAATATTATAGTTTGATTTCTTTAAGTGTTATAGCTCTCTGTTTTAATTACAGCTTTAACCTTTTGTTAATACCTTTATATGGAATAGAAGGAGCAGCAATTACAACTATTATTTCACACATGATTATAAACATTGGAAGTACATTTTTAATTATAAAAAGGGGAAAAAATGAATAAAATAAAATATACATTCAATTTTTTTAAAATGAAAAAACGCCATAAAATTATTTTCTTTAAAAAATTTTTAATCAAATATAATTTTTTTATTTTTTTAACTTTATTAGATAAAATAAATAAAAAAAAGAAAATAAACTATACTTTTGTTAACAATCTTATTGATATAAACAGTTTAGACATGGACAAGGTAGATCGAAAATTAGCGGATTATTTATGGAATCAATATTCTAATCACAACTTTAACTTGCTAGGTAGTGGTTGGCTGAATGCTAATAAAAACGACAGTTTTAAAAATATAAATAATCAAGATAAAAGTTATCAAGAAATAGCGTGGAATAAAGATTTAAAAAATAATTATACATTTGAAAATTTGTATTCTTATAGGATTGTTAATATTCCATCAAATGTTGATATAAAATTTCCATGGGAATTAAGTAGAATGTATCATCTTCCTCAAATGGCTATCTTATCTCGGAAGATAAAAAATAAACAACCAGAAATAATTAATGAATTTAAAAATCAAATTAAAGATTTCGATCAAAATAACCCAATAGGTTTTGGAGTGAATTGGAAATCTACAATGGATGTAGCTATTAGATCGGTAAATATTCTGATTTCTTATGATTTATTTCGTTCGCAAGATACTAACCGAATATTGAATGATCAATTTGAGAAAAATATAGTTAGAATGATGATACATCACGGTAGGTTTATTTATTCAAATTTAGAATTAAATTTTTTGAATCAAAAAAGTGGTAATCATTATCTTTCGAATTTATGTGCTTTATTGTTTATTTCAAGTTATATTTCGAATGATGAAACAAAAAAATGGTATGAATTTTCTAAAAAAGAAGTCATAAGAGAATTTGATGAACAATTTTTTAAAGACGGGAGTAATTATGAGTGTTCCACTGCATATCATAGATTAAGCAGCGAACTTATATTTTATTCTTTCGGAATTTTAATTAATAACAATGAGAAATTAAATGAAAATATTATACATAAACTATCTCAAATATCAGTTTTTTCTAATATGTATACATATGAAAACTTAGTTTTTTCTCAAATTGGTGATAATGATAGCGGTAGGTTGCTGAAAATTTTTCCTGAAGGCGATTTTTACTCAGTAAAAGACTATAAAGAAAAATATTTTTCCAAAGACAACACATTATTAATCAATGAATCAAATAATGTGTTTGTTGAAAATGAACTAAGCTCTAATATTTTATTTATTGCATCTCATGTTTTTGGATTTGAGAATGATGAAAAAATTATTAGAAATGTCCGTAAAGTAGTCGAATTTGATTTTTTCAGTGAGTTTATAAAGAAGAAAATAATCACAAAAGATTTTAAAGAAAATACTGTTTTGAAAGGAATTACAAAAGAACAATATTTGTTAGAAGAAAATAAGTCGCTTTTCTATGACAAAACTGCAGAATTCCAAAGTAAGCATAAAATTATTTTTAATCGAGCTACGAACATAGTAAACAAAAGTAAAATTGAGTTTTCTTCAAATTTTGGATTAATAAAGGTCTTAAATGATAACTTTGTTTTACTAATTAGGGTTGTTCCAGATGTAAATAAAATGTTAAAAGCTCATCTGCATGATGATTTTCTTAACTTTGAAATTTTTTATAAAGGTAAGTCTTATTTTCAGGATCCTGGTAGCTATGTCTATACAGAATCAAAAGAGCAAAGAAATTATTTTAGAAGTTCTAAAGCACATAACGTTCCTGAATACGAATCGGATTTTAATGATTTTATTAATGTATTTAATGTCAATTCAACGGTTCGAGGAGAAATTTTAAAATTAACCAAAGAAGAGATAAAAATAAGAATGATTTTCAAAGGAATTACACATGAAAGAACTTTTTATTTATCCGGAAATGAGTTAATTGTCGTAGATGAGTCTACACATCCTTTTAAGTTTGAATTAAATGATCGAAAGGTCTATTCAGAAGGATACGGAAAGTTAATTAATAGTGGTTTTAATACAAAGAACACAGATGTGTCAGTAGAAAAAATAAAATAGATAAGGGGTTTTAAAAAATGAAATTAAATGTTATAGGAATGGGATACATTGGTTTACCAACGGCTGCAGTTTTTGCTAAATCAGGTGTAGATGTTGTTGGAGTAGACATTAATAAGAATATTGTCGAAGGTTTAAATCAAGGAGAAATTCATATTGAAGAACCTGGATTAAGCGAAGTGATTTCTGAAATGGTTCAAAGCAAAAAATTTAAAGCATCTCTTTTCCCTGAAAAAGCGGATGCTTTTATTATAGCTGTGCCAACACCTAATAATGATGATGTAAATAAGTCATGTGACCTCAGATATGTTTTAGAAGCTACCAAACAAATTGTACCTTATTTAGAAGTAGGAAACTTAGTAATTGTAGAGTCTACAATTGAACCAAGAACTATGGAGGATTATATCAAACCTTTAATTGAAAAGGCTGGTTATGTTGTAGGAAAAGATATTTATGTAGTTCATTGTCCAGAAAGAGTTTTGCCTGGTCAAATTTTAAAGGAATTAGTAGAAAACAACAGAATAGTGGGGGGGGTAACACCACAGTGTGCTATCAAAGCTGCTGACCTATATAAGATCTTTGTAAAAGGTGAAATTGTTTTAACTGATTCCAAAACAGCAGAAATGTCTAAATTGATGGAGAACACTTTTAGAGATGTAAATATCGCCTTAGCTAATGAATTAACTAAAGTCTGTAACGATTTAAGTATTAACGTTTTAGATGTGATTAACATGGCTAATAAACATCCGCGTGTAAATATACATACACCAGGTCCTGGAGTTGGAGGGCACTGCTTAGCTGTTGATCCATACTTTATTATTGCGAAGTCACCTGAAAATACTGATATAATAAGAAGTGCACGTGAAGTAAATAACTCAATGCCTAAGTATGTTGTTGAAACTGTGGAAAAAATGATTATTAATATTAACGAACCTAAAATTACTATATTCGGTGTAACATACAAAGGCAATGTGGATGATACAAGAGAAAGTCCAGCTTTTGAAATAATTCAACGATTGAAAAATTTGGGGATAGAAGTTTTAATTCATGATCCACATGTAGATGTTGAAAAATTAAAAAATAATATTTTGGAAGTTGAAAGATCAATCGAAGGATCAGATTTGATTTTGGTATTAACTAATCATAATGAGTTTAAAAATCTTGATTTAGATAAACTGTTTGGTTACATGAGAACACCACAAATTTTTGATACTGTAAACATAATAAGTTCGTCTGTTAGTGAGTTTGGGAATTTATACAATTATGGCAATACATTTAGCATAAATGATTCGAAAAAAGAAAAAGTCCGCTCTTTTGAATACTAATTATTGGAGGCAGTAAATTGTTAAAAGTAATGACTGTGTTTGGAACACGTCCAGAGGCGATAAAGATGGCTCCATTAGTTTTAGAACTAGAAAAATATAAAGATATCGAATCGATAATTGTTGTTACAGCACAACATCGTCAAATGCTAGATCAAGTTTTAGAACATTTTGAAATTGTCCCTGATTTTGATTTGGATATAATGACTAAAAATCAGACACTTGTAAGTGTTACAGCGAAAGTTTTAGAAAAAATGAATGAAGTAATTTCTTCTGTAAAACCTGATATCGTATTAGTACACGGAGATACAACGACGACATTTGCTGCTTCATTAGCAGCCTTTTATAATCAGGTTAAAGTGGGTCATGTGGAAGCAGGCCTTAGAACGTATGACAAATATTCACCATATCCAGAAGAAATGAATCGTCAACTAACTGGAGTGATGACTGATTTCCACTTCGCTCCTACGGAAACTGCTGCAAATCATTTAATCCAAGAAGGCAAAGAAAAATCAAAAGTTTATATTACTGGAAATACGGCTATAGATGCTTTGAAAACTACAGTTTCTGAAGACTATGATAATTCATTGTTAGATTCCATAGTTCGACGCAAAAACCGATTAATTCTTCTTACTGCGCATCGCAGAGAGAATTTAGGTGAACCTATGCGAAATATCTTCAGAGCGGTTAAAAGATTACATGATAAGTACGAGGACATAGAGATTGTTTATCCCGTACATATGAATCCTGTTGTACAAGAGTTGGCCAACAGTGAGCTATCTGATTTGGATCGAGTCCATTTGATTGATCCTTTGGAGGTATTTGATTTTCATAACTTTGCTTCTAAGGCACATTTGATATTAACTGACTCTGGAGGGGTTCAAGAAGAGGCTCCATCTTTAGGAGTACCTGTTCTTGTCTTAAGAGATACTACCGAAAGACCGGAAGGCGTTGAAGCTGGTACTTTGAAATTAGTAGGTACTAGTGAAGAAAATATCTTTACAGAAAGTAATTTATTGTTATCTGATTCTATGGAACATCAAAAAATGTCGTTAGCAAATAATCCTTATGGAGATGGAAATGCCGCTCAAAAAATTGTAGAAATATTAAAAAAAGAATTAATTTTTTCTATTGATGAAATTAAAGTATAATTTTTCTTAAAAGCACCCTATTTAATCATTAGTAGAATACTATTTTTATACGATAAGATGTAATGATTTTTCTAAAATATGTATTGCAAATACAACAGCGGTTAGAAATGAAATTATTCGTCAATCAATTCTGTAATCTATTGTCTTTTTTGAATTAATCATTTAATAGGTCTTCGATTTATGTAGGTCAGTTTGTTGTTAATTGAAGTCACTAAATTCGATTCCTTGACGGAAAAGAGCAGATGAACGATTTACCGTGATGAAAGTACTCCATATGAATAAATGAATGAGATGAGGAAAAAGAGGTCCCAGCGATAACCATCGCCTGGACCTCTTTTTTACGTTCGATGTTTCAATTCGTTGACCTGCCTCTTAAAAGTGACACGTTTTGCTTAGTACATCCTGTATAATTGTGTCATGCAAAAGCAGTCATAATTGGAATTGAGTAATCGGTTATGAGATTATATGCAAGTGGATTAGAATTTATTGTAATTCAGCGTCTTGTTTGATTTTAAGTGAATGAACCCATTCTTTTTCGCATACTGCGCACTTTTCGCACCTTGTTTAGAAGAAATCGTCAATGTCTTGATGTCTTCTTCTTCGTTCAACTCCTGAAGATCTGCCATCCGGTCTTTTGACCATTGGTCTTTTGCGACCGTCGAGTAGTTGAAGCTTTCCCACATGATGCCATCGATGTACGGGTACGTATGGTATTTTAATGTCCCGAAGCCCCAGTTTTGAATCAATGAGAGATCCGCATGTTTCGTCTTGACGCTCTTCAAGAAGTTCGTCATCGCGACTTGCTGCTGCTCAAGGATCTTTGGTTGGTCGGCATGTTCGTTGTCGATGTCGCCGACTGTATCCAAGAAGACACCGTCGAGTCCTTTATTGACGACTTGCTTTTCGACTTCTTGCATGAGGACCGCTTGGTAATGCTTCGAGTTGATGTCCATTAAGTATGAATCCCATTCCGCGTAGTGAACACGTTGTCCAGCACGGTGGAAGAAATCTGATTCCTTTAATTGTGCCATCAAGTCTGTGTTCCAGTTGTCGGCTTCCATCGTGTTGATGTAGCCATAGACTTTCGTGCCGTACTTTTGAATTTCTGCGATTTGTTTCGCTGAGTAAAAGACCGGTTCGATGATCATGACATCGTACTTTTGCATCTTCTTGATTTTTGATTTCGTCGGTGCATCGTAGTAGACCTTATACGAGCTGACGGAATCGAGTGGATTCGTTGATTGAGCTTTGCCCGTGATTGGTGTCATTAGTAACACTCCTAAAAAAAGAATGCACAAAAAAGACGTCACGCGTTTGAGTGAGATAATACCCATGGTTAGTAGCCTCCTGATTTTTATCAGAGAGCGGCTGCGGCATTGCAGACTGGCGATCGGTATCCGAAGATCGACGACCCATGTCTTTGCGCCCTTACTTTTCAGTAAGTTTGCCCTTCTCGATATTTAGTTGTAATTGCCTGTTTGACTAAATCTTACCACTGCTAATAAAAATGTAAATAACTATTTTAAGGAGAGTGTGCCATGATTTACACACAGCATAGAAATACAGTCAAATGGATAGAAATGCTAGCTAGTATTTTACTTATCGGTATTCTTGACTATATGTTTAGCCTTTCGGTCTCGAATTGGGCAATTGATCCGTTAATCTTTTATATTTTATTGTTCGCCCTCCGCTATGGTCTGCTCGGGGCGTTCGTCAGTTTCACGATGACGATGCTGTACCACCTGTTTTTCCTGTCGGTCGAAGGTTCGGACATTCTCCTATTTTTATACGACCGGACGGAACTGAGCTGGATCATCTTCCACTTCCTCGTCGCGATGGTCTGCGGGATTTTTAGCACCTCGTTCCAGGAACGTTATTTATCGTTACGACTCCGCCACGAAGAAGTCGTCGAAGAAAACAACCACTTGCTCGAGACGGTCGAAAAGCTCCGACTGTCGCAGTCGACAATGCAAAAGAAGGTCCTCGACTCGGATCATACATTAACGAAAATCTACCAAGTCGGACTCGAGCTCGACCAAACGGCGGCCGATATCGTCCGCGATCGCCTCGTCGATGTCTTGAAACGTTCGTTCAAGGCAGAGAATCTTGCCATCTATCACGTCGATGCGTCCAAACGGACGTTACGACTCCACGTCCGCTTCGGTGAGAAAGAGGTCTTGCCGCAAACACTATTCATCGATCCGTCGACCGGCATCTATCAACGGATGTTCAAGACGAATGCGATCTCAATCCGGACGATGGACGAGACGGACGTCCCGTTACTGATTGCACCAATCCGCTACGACGGGAAGATTCAGGAAGTCGTCGTCATCCAGGCGATCGACTTCAACCGCCTGACGAGTTACGAAATGAACATCATGCAGTTGATTCTCGACTGGACCGGGACACGAATCGAAAAAACGTTGACGATGGAATGGAATGCGTCGCGTGGTGATTTGATTGAAGGGACACGGATTTATCAAATCGAGCCATTCAATAAAAAAGTCGCACTCCAACAACACCGAGCTGAACAGTACGATCAGCCGTACAGTACAGTCGTCTTGCCGGTCGAACAGGTCCGGCTGTCGTTGATTGAAATGGAATTAATCCTACGCCAGTCGATGCGGGAAATCGACATCATCGGCTATGACGAGACGAATCAAATGCTCCACTTCCTCTTACCGGGAACACCGCAAGAGAACGCTGAAGGATTCGAGCAACGGATTAAAGAGTTGTTCGCACGAAAAGGAGGGAATCTTGGATGATTTTCTTCGTCCTGTTATTTTTTCTGATTCATGCCGTCATCGTCTTTCTCGTCGCGAAACTGATCACGGCACGGATGGATCCGGCACAGCGTGGTCTCGTCAAATGGATCGCCCTGATTTGTTATTTCGTCCCGCTGCTCGGTGAACTGTTCGGTCTCGTCAGTTGGCTGATCGCAAGACGATACGCGTCAGACAAGACGTTGCTCGACTACGATGACTACATCGAGTTCGACGTCGTCAACCTGGAAGGACTGCAACAACAGGCGGCCGACAACATCGATTTGGTGCCGATGGGCGAAGCGATGGCGATGGACGCGAAGGAACGGAAACAATCGATCGTCCGCTTGACGACGACATCGATTGCCGATTCCGGGAAGTACCTTCAGTTCGGGCTCGACCATGCCGACTCGGAGACGGTCCACTACGCCGCGACGGTCCGCAATACGTTATATGACCGGTACGAAGCGACGATTAAAAGTCGGGAGGAACAACTGAATCCGGGGCATGTCACGACGTATTACCACTTGATTGACGCCTTCGAAGCCTTCATCGAAAGTGGACTGCTCGACGACAGCATGCAAAAACGGATCTTTGATCGGTTCGGATCGTATTTACAAGACATGCGGATTCAGTATCCGACGGACGCGACGTGCTTGAAGGCGTGCGGCAAGCTCGCCCTCGCGAAAGGCGACGTCGCGGACGGACTCGGCTACTATGAACGCTTGATCATGCACTACCCGGAGCAAGCGGACGGCTACCTGCTGGCAATCGAATATCACTTCACGAGAGGTGACTGGACGAAGCTGGCACCGCTCGTGACACAATTGAAAACACACGTCGCACCGGACGACATTCCGGACGAGAAACGCTACATTTTGGACCGGCTGGAAGGAGTGGAACTATGAAAAAATCGATCACGACCTACGTCGTCGCCGTCTTCGCGATTCTGCTCGTCACGATCGGCGTCGTCCAGTTGTTACGTCTTGATTATGGACATCGCCTGATTCCGACCGAGGAGACGCAACAAAAGACGTTTCAGACGATGTCGGGCAAGGAGGGACAGATGGACGGAGAACCGTTACAAGTCTATATCCATCAGGATAAAGGCGAGCTCTCAAAAAGTGTCTTGACGAACTTTAAATATGCACTGAAGTATGCGAAAGTCCCGTATACGAATATCTCAATCAAAGAAATCGAGCAATTGGAGCCGTCCGAGCGGACCGTGCTTGTTTTAGCGGGAGAGCACTCACGTGACTGGCCCTACGAAACGATTCGTCAATTCGTCAAGGACGGCGGACGGCTTTATATCGCAGCACGCTTCATCAATCAGGACTGGGCGGAGCTCGTCGGGGTGAAACAGTTCGGTGATTTCAAAGACGGCATCAACGGATTGACCTTCAAGGAAGAAATCTTCCCTGGTTTCGTCGATCTGCCGGACTCGTCGAACTTGTTCGCCCACAGTATCGCCGACGTCGAGCTGCTACCGCAAGCGGACGTCAAAATCACGGCGTCCGGTGAACCGATTCTTTGGACATCAGCGTACGGCAAGGGAACAGTCCTGTTCTGGAACACGACATCGCTCGCTGAGAAAAACTCACGCGGTTTAATGCTCCAGACGTTATCGTTATTGTTCCCGTCATTCGTCAGTCAACAGGCGGCGATCAAAGTGACGCATCTTGATGACTTCCCGTCACCGGTCCCCGGGAATACGAACGCCGCAATCGAGAAGACTTATAACCGGACGATCAAGGAGTTCTTTAAAGAAATCTGGTGGCGTGACATGAAACGAATCGCCGACGAACAAGATGTTACCTATACCGGGTTCATCATCGGCAGCTATAAGAATACGACGGAAGAGACGACGGAAGACTTGTCGGAGAAAATCCGCACCCCGATGCTCAACTATGGGCGGGGTCTGCTGAAGATGGGTGGCGAAATCGGACTGCACGGCTTTAATCACCAGCCACTCGTCGTCGCCGGTGAGACGCTTGACCCGAACCTCGGTTATGTCCCGTGGAACAACCGTGATCAAATGGAGGAAGCATTAAAGAAAGTCATCGGGACGCACGACTATTACTTCCCGAACGAGTCGATTCAAAGTTATGTCCCGCCGTCGAACATCATCAACGAGACCGGTTTGACAGCACTCAACAATGTCTTTAAAGACAAGTTGATCGTCGCCTCACTCTACTCGGGCGATCCCTCGATGGGTAGCTACATCCAGGAGTTCGGACCGGATCCCGTCCATCAAAATCTCTACAACTTCCCGCGTATTTCGAGCGGCTACAACGAAACGGCAAACGATACGTTCGTCATGGCGGATGCCGTCGCGAACTTCGGAATGTTTACCCACTTCATCCACCCGGATGACGTGCTAGACGAAGACCGGTCGAAAGGGAAGGGCTGGGCAGAGATGGAGAAGACGATGGAAGAGATGTTCCGCGACGTCAAGACGATGTATCCGTACCTCGAGAGCTTGACCCAGTACGAAGCGTATGAAAAATACGTCCAGTACCAACAGTCGGACATCAACGTCACCTATACGGACAAGACGATTGAAATCAACGGGACGAACATGTTGAAGCCATCGGTCATGCTCGTCCGTGTCGCTCCGGGTCAACACCTCAAGACAGGGACGTTCGATTTCGGGACGGTCCGCGCGCTTGCAGGCGAGACGTTGTATCAAGTCACGTTGACGAAAGCAACGGTCACGCTACCGATCGAGGAGGGAACAGAATGAAGATTGGTTTAGTCGTCGAAGGCAGCTATCCCTACGTCAGCGGTGGTGTCGCGAGCTGGGTCCACATGGTGATCCAGCAGATGCCGATGCATCAGTTTGAAATCATCGCCATCACACCGACGCAACTGACGGAAGCGGATTATAAATACAACTTACCGGACAATGTGATGGGTGTGACGAACTTATCACTCGATCTCAAATACGACCGTCCGAAACCGAAGCACGTCCTGTCGGCAGAACAAGGGCGGTTGATTCAACAATGGATGACGTTCCAACACGTCGAAGCCCCGGTCTTCCCGATCTTCGAACAAGCGGTCGGGACGTCGGAGCACTTCTTCGCGAGCCGGCTCTTCTTCGAACTCGTCAAGACGAGTTATGAGACGGAAAAACAATCCGGCTCATTTATCGATTACCTCTGGATGTGGCGGAGTATGTATACGCCGGTCCTCGAGTTACTGCAGGCGGAGTTACCGCAAGTCGACTTGATTCACTCGGCGTCGACCGGATATGCCGGACTCGTCGCGAGTGCGATCAAACAACGCCAAGGCGTGCCGTACATCTTGACGGAGCACGGCATCTACTCGCGGGAGCGGGAAGAGGAACTGTTACAAGCGACGTGGATTCCAGTCGAATACCGGGCGCACTGGATTCGCTTCTTCCACCATTTGTCGGCGGAAGCTTATCAGGAAGCGGATGACGTCATCACGCTGTTCGACCGCAACGGTGAACTGCAACAAGAACTCGGGGCACCAGCGGCGAAGCTGCGGATCATCCCGAACGGTATCGATGCCGTCCGTCTGTCGAGTTTACCGGTCGTCGAGAAGGGACCAATCCTGAAGATTGGTGCCATCGTCCGCGTCGTCCCAATCAAGGACATCAAGACGATGATTCATGCGGCGAAGGTCCTGCAAGAGATGGACGTCGCGTTCGAGCTAACGATCATGGGACCGCTCGACGAGGACGAGGAATATGCGACCGAGTGCCAACAGTTGATCGAACAGTTCGAACTTGATCCGTATGTGACGCTCGCCGGCAAGGTCGACATCGCCGCCTACTTGCCGACGTTTGACGTCTGCTTGTTGACGAGCATCTCGGAAGGGCAACCGCTCGCCGTCCTCGAAGGCATGGCAGCCGGTGTCCCGTGGATCGTGACCGATGTCGGGGCTTGCTCCGAATTGATTAACGGACGCGAAGACGACCCTTACGGACCAGCCGGTTTCGTCGTCCCGCCGGTCAATCCCGGACGGATCGCCGAGCGCTGTGCCTGGTTCGCTACACATCGCGCGGATGCGAAAAAACTCGGGGAGAACGGCAAGAAACGGGCCTTGAAATACTATCAGACACACCAGTTCATCGCCGAGTATGTGGCACTTTATGAAGAAAGGGGGCTGGCATATGGCGGGCATCGGGTTTAAGCTCCAAAAGCTGTTCCAGGAAGATTATTTTTCAGCACGTCTGAAGGCGTATGCCTTCGCAGGGCTCGTCACATCCGGTCCCTGGTTGATCGTCATCGTCACGATTGCCTTGACGCAGTGGTTGACGACGTACTTATCGATTGCTTCGTTCGAGGAACGAACGACGTTCAACTTGACGATTTCCTACTGCTTCATCTTTTCGCAAGTCATCCTCGGGATTCAGCAACTCGTCGTCACGCGGTATCTCGCCGATTGTTTTTATGAGAAGCGTTACAAGGAAATCTTCCCGACGTTCATCGGGATGACGAAGATGACGATCGCGATCGCCGCCGTCTTCTACGTGATTTTCCTGACGTTCTCCGAGTTGCCGTTCCTGTCGAACTTGTTGATTTTGATTCTCTTTTTGACGATCAACCTGATTTGGGTGCAGTTCTTATTCCTGAGTGCGGCGAAGTTTTATCAAGCTGTCGCCTACAGCTTCTTAGGGGGAGCGGCAGTGTCGATCATCTCTGTCCTCTTGATCGACCGCTTCTTAATGCCGTACTTGACGGCACCGTTCGCGACGAGCATGGCGTTGACGGCAGGCTTTACGCTCGGGATGCTCGTGACGTTGTTCGGTCTGTTCACGGCGATGTTATTGACGTTCCCGAACCGGGAGACGAAAGATCCGTTTAGTTACCTCAGTTACTTCGACCGGCATCCGGCATTGTTTTGGACGAGCTTCCTCTACAACATCGGCGTCTGGGTCAGCAACTGGGTGATTTGGTTCTCGGAAGGCGGAGCCGTCCATCTCGGGACGTTCCGGTATCACCCCGTCTACGATACGGCGATCTTCCTCTCGTACTTGACGGTCATCCCGACGATGACGATCTTCGTCATCTCCGTCGAGACCCGTTTCTATGAGCGCTACCGTGTCTTTTACGGTTACGTCAATGAGGGCGGGACGCTCCAGCAAATCAACAAGGCTAAGGGGGCGATGTTGCTGATCTTACGGCAAGAGCTCCAGCGGCTCGTCCGCAACCAGGGACTGTTCACGTTGTTCGTCCTGATTTTTGCCTCGACCTTGCTCAGTAGTCTCGCCTTGTCGAAGGAGACGATCAGCATCTTCCAGATGACGACGATCGGTGCTTTCTCGAACGCGATGGTCCTCGTCCTGACGCTGCTGTTGCTCTATTTTGAAGATCAGCGCGGTGCCTGTATCACGTCACTGCTGTTCTTCGCCGTCAACGGCGTCTTCGCGGTTGCGTTAGCACCGTTCGGATATGACGGATTCGGTCTGAGCTTCGCGTTAGGGTCGACGGTGACGTTCGCCTACGCCTTGATTCGCTTGATTCAGTACGTCAATGAGATCGATTACCATACGTTTTGCCGCTATGAGCCGCGCGAGCGCTCAACCCGCTTCACCCGCGTCGGGGAACGGTTGAACCGACGCTCGGCCTAATATAAAAAGCCTGAACCGAAGTAGCATCTCGCTACTCGGGTTCAGGCTTTTTTGTAGACGGTCATCAGCGGCGGTTCATTTCACGCGGATAGCCTTCCGGATTTTGTGACTGCCAGCGCCAAGCATCTTGGCACATGTCATATAACGTTTTTTCAGCTTTCCAGCCGAGGAGGCGTTCGGCTTTTGACGCATCCGCATAACAGGCGGCGACGTCACCCGGACGACGGTCGACGAACTTGCGTTTGACGTCGATGCCGGTCGCTGACTCGAACGTCGTCACTAAGTCGAGGACGCTTGAGCCGGTCCCTGTCCCGAGGTTAAAGGCTTCAATGCCTTGGTGCTTATACTCAAGTGCTTTGAGGTGTCCTTTTGCAAGATCGACGACATGAATGTAATCCCGAATCCCGGTTCCGTCCGGCGTCTCGTAATCCTGTCCGTAGACGCTGAGTTCATCCAAACGTCCGGCTGCGACTTGCGTGACGTACGGCATCAAGTTGTTCGGGATGCCGTTCGGGTCTTCCCCGATCAATCCACTGATGTCGGCACCGATCGGATTGAAGTACCGTAACAAGGAAATCTCCCAGTTTGCATCGGACGCCGCGACGTCTTCAAGCATCTGTTCAATCATCAGCTTCGTCGCGCCGTACGGATTCGTCGTCGAGCGTGGTGCCGACTCGTCGATTGGTGTCGTTTCCGGCACACCATAGACGGTCGCGGATGAACTGAAGACGAGTTTTTTGACGTTGTGTCGCGCCATGACTTCAAACAAGACGAGTGAACTGACGAGATTGTTCTTATAGTAGGACAGCGGTAAGGCGACAGACTCACCGACGGCTTTCAAACCGGCGAAGTGAATGACGGCTTCGATGTCATGCTGCGTAAAGATTTGTTCGAGCGCGTTCATGTCCATCACGTCGTTTTCATAAAACGTGACCGGTTTTCCCGCGAGCTGCTCGATCCGGTCGAGGGCGATTTTTTGACTGTTGCTCAAGTTGTCGATGACGATGACTTCATATCCTGCTTGGAGCAGTTCAAGACACGTGTGGCTACCGATATAACCGGCGCCTCCTGTTACTAAGATTCCCATAAAGATTCTCCTTTTTGTTACAATTATTGGATAAGCATAGCATGAAAGTTGGGCTCGTTGTAGAGATAATTATAAGGAAACTGGTATCACCTTGATACGAGATGGAACAATCCGCTAAGTACTAGAAAAGTATCTGCTTGTCTCAGACAAAACGTTACGATAAGACCATAAATGAAACAGGAAAAAGTATTCGGAAACGGCAAAAGAAAATTTTTGAAAAATTGACCTAAATCATGAAACAACAGATTTTAATTTTCAATTTATTGTAAAATAAATTAAGGGTCTAAATGATAAAATTGGGAGTGTGTATGTTGGGAAAATCGAATTTTGGCTTATCGAAAATGAATGAAGTTCTCGATTGGGGTTATGAAAAAGCAATCCAAGGCGGGATGGGGATTGAATCGGCATATGAACTTGCTGACGAGTATCAAGGAAAATACGGTGTTGAACAAGGTATCAATAAATTAGTGAATGTCCAGTTGGCAAAGTGCGGGACAAGCGGCTTCTTAAGTGGATTAGGTGGAATTGTTACGTTGCCGATTGCGATTCCGGCAAACGTGTCTTCTGTCATCTTTATTCAACTACGAATGATTGCAGCAGTAGCTCACTTACGTGGCTACGATTTAAAAAGTGATGAGGTGCGTACCTTCGTCTATACGGCACTGACCGGTAAAGCAGCAACTGACATATTAAAAAATGCAGGTATTCAAGTCGGTAGTAAAGTCACGGTTAACCTGATTAAAAAAATACCTGGGGAAGTTATACTTCGAATCAATCGGGCGGTCGGTATGAGGCTCGTGACGAAGTTTGGTGAAAAAGGTGTCATGAACCTTGGAAAGATGATTCCGTTAGTTGGAGGAGTTATCGGTGGAACATTTGATGTTGCTTCAACAAAAACGATTGCTGAAGTCGCGAAAAATATGTTTGTTTCAGTAGAACGAACAGTTGAAGTAGAAGACTTTGAGGACTATGAAGATTTTTCTGATGATGGGCTTAAAGTATAAGGCTTAAATAAAATTACATACAGATTGGGACGAACAGAATTGTTTATTTTACTTTATTATGGATTCATCATTATGTTGGCATTAATCACATGGACTTTACCGCTCGGTGGAAAAATCATTGCATTTGGCATTAACTTTTTCATACCGGAAGGACTTCCGTTTGTCGATGAGTGCATTCAAATTGTAGGAATCGTCAAGCATTTATCAAAGTAAAGTCAAGTTATCAAGTAGATGTATTAGAAGGAGATGAGTGAAATGCCGTTTAGAAAACCAGTTTCAACGATGGGTGGATTAAACTTTTGGAAGAACGTTGAACAAAATGAGCACTTTATCATGCAACAACATAAAACAGGATTCTGGCCGTATTCATACCGTATTTTAATGCGGGCGACTAGCAAAGAAATTGCGAATTCAAACGATCTTCAAACGATTCTGGAAGATTGGAGATATTTAGAGAAAAATGCGGTTCCACGGCTTGATGAAACAGGATTTTTAGAGTTGTCTAAATTGGAGAATTTAGATGAACTTATCCTATCATTGTTGAAGTCTAAATTAGGCTGAAACTAAAAGCAAACAAGTTGCCGAATGTGATGTTGTATAAATTTTAAATCGACATTTTAAATGAATTATCAAGCAGACGGGTCTCCGCTTCATGGAGGCCCGTTTGCTATTAGGAAAAGAAGTATTTACATACAAGTGTCTCAGCCGAATCTAGTCTATTGGAATTGATTCAATAGGTAGATGCTTCAAAGAACGGAAACAGGGAATCCTTCTAGTACTATAACTAGAGGAGGACCAACCATGACCCACTTCGACTATCTCGAGCAGTACCTTAGCACGCACGCGACGTATTCGGCGCTGACGATTAAAGCCTACCGCAGTGATCTGCGGCAGCTGAAGAAGGCATGTGGCGAGTGGTCGGTCAAGTCCCTCCAAACGTATTTTGATCACGTCATCGGACAGTATAAACCAGCGACGGCACTGCGACGGTACCATGCGTTGATGGCACTCGGAAATGAACTCGTCCGGGTGAAACGACTTAAGGTCAATCCAATGAAACAAGTCCGACCGATCGTCCATCAACACGTCCGGCAACGGGATGGTTATCCGTTGCTTACGGCAATCGATGTCATCCGGCAAATCAAGCATCCGACGTACCGTATCTTTTTCGAACTCATCAGCCAAACGGGCCTCCGCTTCGTGGAGGCCCGTTTGTTGTCGATCGAGGACATTCAATTTACGACGGCGACGTTACTCGTCCGCCATGGAAAAGGACGACGCTTGCGGACCGTACCGCTCGGGAGCCATTTGGTCACGAAGCTAAAAGCGTTCATTGGAGATCGCGTGACAGGGTACGTTTTTCGCTCCGTCCGTGGCAAGGCGATCCATGAACAAGGAGCGCGGGACGCGTTACGCAACCAATCACTTGACCAGTCGGGACGGATGCTCCGTCCGCATGATTTACGTGTCGGCTACGCGACCTACCTGTACCAAACAGCGGGCTGTAAGTTACTCGAGATTCAACGCCTGCTCGGACATGCCCGGTCGGAGACGACGGAAGGCTATATCTTGAGTGAGGAAACTAGACTCAGACGAGTCGTCGATGCCTTGTCGGCGTAAGGCGGTTGATCGACGAACGGGCGACTTCAGCCGACGGCAAAATGTACTGTTGCGTCGTCTTCGCGTCACTGTGACCAAGCAGCCGCATGACCGTCAGTAAGTCGGTCTGGTGTTCCCGGTAAAGGGTCGTCGCGAACGTCACCCGGAGGTCGTGCGGACGTAACGTCCGTCCGAGCAAGACTTCGCTCGCCTGGCGCAATTGTTTCCGTGTCGTGTCGGGACGTAACCGCCGTCCTTGATCGGACAGGAATAAATATTCCCCGTTCGGTCGTTCCGTCTCGATGTACCGCAACAGGACGTCCGTCAATTCGTCGTTCAACGGGACGAAACGGGATTTGTCGCCTTTACCGTGGCGGACGAACAGTTGGCGCTCCGTAAAATCAAGATCGGCACACGTCAATTGGTGGGCTTCACTGAACCGGAGTCCGGTATGGAGCAGTAAAAAGTAAAACGCATCCGTCGCTTCATCGGTCAGCGTGTCGATGACACGACGGGCATCCGGATAGCTGAAAGCCGTCCGTAGTTTCGGACTCGGACGAGCCGGTTTCTTAATCTGCTTGAGAGGATTTTTCGCAAGTGACCGTTCCGCGACGAGGGCATCGAACAAGGTCGCTAAGGCATGGATCCGCCGGGCGACTGTTGTCGGGGCATAGGTGGTGTGGAGCAGTGTGATGTATCTTCGGAGTGATGGAAGATCGAGGGCCGTCGCATGACGACAGAGGTGGCGGACGTCCGAGCGATAGGCTTTTTTCGTCAGACGGCTGTAAGTGGGGGAAGCCTCAATCAAGGCGAGTAAGCGGTCGAGGTAGAACGTCATCATAGGAGGATACCTTCGACTTTCCGCTTCAAGTCTGACTTGAGGGAGCGCAGACGGGCGTCGGAGTAGCCGAGTGTTCCTTCCGTTCCAGCAATCATTGCCTGGAGGAAGGTGAATTCTTTCGGGGAGAGGGCGTGTTCGAGTTCGTTCAGCAAATAGGGGAAGGAGACGCTTTGTTGACGAGGCAGTTCCGGAAGGGTTTCGACGGCGACTTCGGTCGTCAGTGTGCGAGTTCGTTTAGCGAGATAGTCGAGCATTGCGCCGCGCGCCCGAATACGGACGAACGTGATGGATAATTCCTTACCAGATTCGATGGATGTCCAGAGACGGAGCAACGCTGCTTGTCGGCATTCATCGTGTTCGTTCGGGTGGATCGAGAGGCGGTGCAGGAGTGAATTAATCAGAGGGAGCCAGTGGTGTAAGGCTTCATTCATGGGAAGGATCCAATCTTTCGGATATGCATATCGAAGGGTATTCCGCGGTAGTTTTAGTATAAGTAGAGTTATCCTCTCTTTTCAAACCATCTTTTTTGAATCATGCCAACGGTTTTCTGAGCTTTCAAAAGTTGTTCGTCTCGTTTTCCAACTAAATATCGACGATTGACCGAGGCAAACCCTTGTCTTGTCGCGCGTCGCTTCAGGATAACTCTACTTATCCTCGGGGGTGTTCGAAAGAAAATTACTTTTTTGTTTTAGGAATAGGTCATTCGTAGGGGAAATTGTTATAAATATTTATCTCTTTCTACCTGATTTGAAATCGAAAATAAATTCTATAATAAAGAAAGTAATCAAACTGCATGATTTTTTAAAAGTTAATTAATCTTTTTCAATAAAAACCGACTTAGTAATTAAGCGAATATTCAGATAAATAAAATTGGTAAAATATTACGTTATTATAAGGTTGTTAACAACACACCGGTGATCGGCCGATGACCTACTCTAATTAAAAGGTGGTCATTCAACATGTTCAAGTTTAAAACAATCGCAGCAGGAGTCCTTGCGCTAGGTCTTCTTGCCTCTAACTCAACAGCATTCGCTTATTCAAGTTCTGGTCAAACGTTTACAAAGTCATGGGAAAAAAGTTCAACAGGTACAAACTGGGTCATTAATTACGGTTTCAATGACTTGTTCATCAATGAAGATTACACACATACAAAACACATGACACGTTCACACATAGCACAAGTTGTGAATGGTAATGGTTCACATGCAGATAGTGATAAGGCTGGAAACTGGGCTGGCATTGAAGTAACACATAAGGGAAGTACGATTTACTATTACATCAAGTGAGTGAAAAAGTGGGGGAATGAACGTGAAGCAATTAAAAGTGTTGATGGTGACGTTGATTCTCGCGTTGAGTCTGTTCATCATTGGTGAAAGTCGAATGCTGAAACTGGAAGGATTTTCTGATCCGTTCGATACGACGACACTATACCCGAATTCGAAAAAATCGGAGAAACAGATGATTGCTGATATCTATGCCGCTGCCGAGCGAAATCAGATGGATGTCTTTACGTATGAAGAGACGCCGAATGGCAGTTTCTCAAGTACAAAGACAATTTATGGAACGGAAGGTGTGGAGAAACACCTTGCGAACCAACAGATTCGAAGCGAAACATACGACAGTGTTTTCCTTGGTGACATCACCTTCACGTTCAAACCTTTATACGAGCATCCTCGTCTTGCCTATACACCTAACTTTTACGGGATCGGATCTTCCGATGCCGTAAAAGCATTTAAGATGGACTTGATTGATACATATGCGGGAAATCACCTGCAACTTGGTTACAACGAACATACTGAGCGAAATCGCGTCCTTGGCATCTGGTCGCTCGTCATCATTATCACCGTCCTAATGACATTTTATGAACTATCTATGAATCGTAAAGAACTGTTGGTTCGCTTATCGATGGGAGAACGGCTGTCGCTGATGATTGGCAAGTCCATCGCCTTTGATTCCGTGATTGTGCTTGGTATTTTCGCTTTCAGCTTCGGTCTGTTGCGTCAAGTCACGCCACTTGACCCTTATTGGCAGTTCCTGTTGCTGTTAGTGTTTATCTTGCTCGTCTGCAATGGACTCGTTTATCTGTTGATCGGTCGCTTGCAGATCAAAGAAGCGTTTGCCAACAGTTATCGTTCACGGACGCTCCTGTCGATGACCTATGGGTTAAAGTTCATCACGGCGTTGCTGACAATCTTAATGTTATCGAGTACTATCACAGTTATTACGGAAGCTGTGGCGCTTTATCAGCAACGGGACTTTTTTGAAACGAAACAGACCTATGACTATACCTATATCGGTCACAAGATCACTTC
This sequence comes from Exiguobacterium sp. s127, assembly GCF_018618695.1. NCBI lineage: Bacteria > Bacillati > Bacillota > Bacilli > Caryophanales > Exiguobacterium > Exiguobacterium sp. s127. Next base: position 48,034 of record NZ_JACSMO010000001.1, read on the forward strand.
TCCGAATTATTCGGACGAAACGAGTCCTGCACTGTCGGAACAGATTCAGACTGAGCTGTATCGACGCTATCAAACCGATTTCTCGGGAACACTCGTGACACCACTTGCGAACTTTTCGACACGTGATCAGACGGCCTTGATCTTGAACCGGCAAGCATTCGAAGAGATTAAAGAGCGACTTCCGGAAGTAACCGATGTCTTCACGAATAAGTTGACGATTATTGCACCGGAGCAAGCGACACCACCAAGTAAAGAAGAGCTCGATAATACCCTGCAATCACTTGGATTAGGCCCGTTCATCGAACAACAGTATGAGACAATCCGCTATACGACACCGCTCGAACTGACGGCGATTGATCAAAACCTCGTGAGTGGCAGCCTACTCGTCGACGAACCGACGCTGATTGTCTTGAATGATGATGCGAAGACACGGATGAAACTGAAGCAGTTGTCCTCTGTTTTGTTGAGTGACATCATGTACGACGTCAATCCACCGACGTTTGATCGTTTCGTTGAGGAACAGGCGATGACGGATGAATTGTTCATCCGGACGAATGTCTGGGATAAGTACATCGGTGCCTGGGAAACGGCCAAACGGTTAATGAACATGAATCTGATTTTTGCTGCACTGATCATCAGTCTGGAACTGTTGATTATCGTAACTGTCTTGAAACTCGAGTACCAAGTCAACGCGCTCGAGTTATCCGTCAAAAAAGTCATCGGTTACAGCATCTGGCAAAAAAATCGACGGTTGGTCCTCTATACACTTGGTATTACGTCGTTCAGCACTTTAATCGTGACGCTTGCGGCCTACTTCTTTGCAATCGGCCATCCCTTGTGGTTGCTGAGCGGAGGCGGTCTGTTGGCCTTACTTGAAGGAATAGTTTTGGTCGGGCTGATCCGTAAGATTGAACGAGCTAACATCCAGCGGATCCTAAAGGGGGGAAATGTATGATTCAGATTCAAGGCGTATCAAAAACGTTTGAAGGTAAAAGCTTGTTTGAAAATCTGTCGTTACAGATTGAGGCAGGGGATTTCGTCATATTTTCCGGACCGAGCGGATGCGGGAAAACGACGTTGTTAAACATGGTGGGCGCTTTGGAACCGCTTGATGCGGGGAAAATTCTTGTTGATGGACAGGACATCACAAAAAAACGGAATCAACTGGACTACTTCCGAACGAAGATTGGATTCTTGTTTCAAAACTTTGCTTTGGTCGACCAGAAGACAGTTCGACAAAATCTGGACATCGTCCAAAAGAGTTACTGCTCTGGGCGAACGATTGAAGAGGTCTTGTCAGCCGTCGGTCTTGAGGAAAAGATCGATAAAAAAGTCTATATGCTGTCTGGAGGCGAGCAACAACGGGTCGCACTGGCTCGACTGATGCTAAAGAAATGTGACATCATTCTTGCTGATGAACCAACCGGCTCACTCGATCAAGCGAATGCAGAACGGGTCATGACGATTTTGCAGGAGTTGAATGCAAGCGGCAAGACCGTCATTCTCGTCACGCACGATGAAGCAATCAAAAAACAGGGGAACAGGTTGGTGGAACTCGGATGAATCCAAAGAAAAAAGGTTTGCGCATTGCGTTTGGTTTAGTGGCCGGATTCCTATTGCTGAATCTTGTCTGGTACGGGGTGACGACGATTCAGTACAAACCGTTTTTAGCAGCAGTTCCGGAGCACGTTACAGGTGTTCATGCTATGACGAAGAATGGTCTATCGTATAATGTCAAAACACCTGATTATTTATCGTATGTCGGAAACTTAGCGGTTTCGGACGATAAAGCAGGTATTTGGCTTATCATTTGGCCGACCTTGTTCGGAGATGACGAATACGGTGTACGAATTCAAGACAAGCAAACCGGTTATGAACTGATGGTTAACGATCAATTGAAACTGCTCGAACCGGACGCGGAACTACAAGCCATCTTGGATCGAAATAAACCAGAAATCACGCGTCTTGTGGAACACGCGAAGACCGTATTTCCACTTGATTGATTAGTGAACTGTTTCCTGATGAGGGGAGCAGTTTTTTTGTATGAAATCGGCGAGAGAAAACGAATAATCGTATATAACGCGAAAGAAGATAGCGCTGTACTAGATAGTTTATTTTCTTTAAAAATATAGAATATGAATGATTTTGTGATGTGAGGGTAAAAGTAAATGTTAGTTATATGAAAAGAAACCAACACTTACGGAGGCGGAAAAAATGAAGCGACTTGACGGATTTCCAACATCATACTGGCGCACTTCGATTGAACATACGATTTATCCGAAATTAGAAACAGACAGTACGACGGACATCGTCATCATCGGTGCCGGCATTGCAGGACTCGTCGCAGCGGTCCAGTTGATTGATTCCGGATATGCCGTGACACTGCTTGAAGCGGATCAAGTCGCGAGCGGGACGACCGGGTATACGACGGCAAAAGTCTCATCGCAACACGGTTTGATTTATGATCAATTGATTCAGACAATCGGCCAAGAGAAAGCACGCCTCTATTTTCAGGCGAATGAAGAGGCGATTGAGTTTTTACGTGAGCAGGTCGAACGACTCGGCATCGACTGCGAGCTTGAGACGCAGGATGCGTACCTGTACGTCGCGTCCTCAAAAGAAAAGGCCAGTCAACTCGAAAAAGAAATCGAAGCCTATGCCCGACTCGGAATGGACGGGGGAGAGGCGACGGCGGAAGTGCAAGCGAAGTTGCCCTATCCGGTTGAAAAAGCAGTCGTCTTACGTAATCAAGCCCAGTTCCATCCAGTCAAGTACTTACAAGGACTCGCCCGGTACTTCACAGCGAATGGCGGTAAGTTATACGAACAGACACGGGCCGTATCGGTCGAGACAAAACGGACGCCGACCGTCGTCGTTGAGAACGGACGTAAAATCGAAGCGAAAAAGATCATCGTCGCCTCGCATTTCCCGTTCAATGATTTAAAAGGGCTCTATTTTTCAAAACTCGAAGTCCACCGATCGTATATCGTCTCCGGCTTCGTCGATGCAACGTTTCCGGACGGTATGTTCATGAGTGCCGATCAACCGAGTCGCTCACTCCGGCATGCAAAGACGGCAGATGGACGAACACTCGGTTTCTTCGGTGGGGAAAACCATTTGTCGGGACACGAGACACATACGAAAGCCAATTATCAAACGTTGGCGCAGTTCGCGGAAGCCGAGTTCGGGGTCGAAGCAATCGAACAGTTTTGGTCGGCGCAAGATTTGATTTCGCTCGATAAAGTCCCGTATGTCGGTCAAATGACGAGTGACGATTCGAACCTGTTCGTCGCAACAGGATTCGCCAAGTGGGGGATGACGAACGGGATTGCGGCAGGTCGTCTCTTAGCCGATCTATTGACCGGGAAATCAAACCGCTACCTGTCCTTGTTCGATCCGAACCGGTCGAAGTTGAGCAAGCAGGATGCGAAACAGTTCGTCAAAAACAATGCCGATGTCGCGCTCGAACTCGTCAAAGGGAAAGTCGCACGTGGCGAGAAAGAGGCGGAGGCGTTAGCACGCGACGAAGGTGGGCTCGTCCGCCACGACGGGAAGACGGTCGGCGGATACCGGGACGAGACGGGTGAACTGCATCTCGTCAAGACGACCTGTACGCATCTCGGTTGCGACGTCAAATGGAACGACGGCGAACGGTCATGGGATTGTCCGTGTCATGGCTCCCGGTTCGATTACGAAGGAAATGTGCTCGAAGGGCCAGCCGTTAAGCCGCTGAAAAGAATGTAACGACAGCCAAAAGGCTCACGATGCGTCGTGGGCTTTTTGCTTGTATCTTCATCAATTTGAGAATTCCTGCTTTATTTTTTATAACATGTGCTATAATTACCTGGTATAAAAAATATTTAAGCGTATAACTATATCGGTCGGGTCGAGTATCATGTGGATGTTACGAATTCACCGTCACGAACGCCGTTTCCTGGTTTCATTCAAGCACATCATCTCATTAGCGTCGTGAACGCTGTAACTGAATTCGAGGAGGAAGCAACACATGAGTAAAGAAAAAATCGCCCAGCTTCGTAAACATGTCTCGCCGTTTGAAAAGGCAGACATAAAAGCGAGTGTCAGGCAGATGATCAACACGATCCTACCGTTTCTCGTCGCTTGGTTTCTCGCCTACCAAGCACTCAAAATCTCAGTATGGCTTGCGGTTCCGCTTGCGATCGTCGCAGCCGGGTTCGTCGTCCGGACATTCATTATCTTCCATGACTGTACGCACGGGTCATTCTTCAAAAACAAGAAAGCAAATGCGATCGTCGGGACAATCACAGGAATCTTGACGTTATTCCCATACGAAAAATGGAAACGCGAGCATTCAATCCACCATGCGTCGAGTGGTAACCTCGATAAACGTGGCGTCGGTGACATTTGGGTCATGACGATCGAAGAGTATGTCGAAGCATCGAAATGGACACGGTTGAAGTATCGTCTCTACCGGAACCCGCTCGTCATGTTCGGTCTCGGACCATTGTTGTTGATTCTCGTCGTCAGCCGCTTCAATCGCAAGGACGCACGGAAAAAAGAACGCATCAACACACACGTCATCAATGCGTCACTCGTCGTCTTGTATGCGGTCATGATTTATGTCGTCGGTTGGCAGGCCTTCTTGATCATCCAAGGAACAACGATGTTCACAGCGGGCGTGCTCGGGATCTGGTTATTCTACGTTCAGCATACGTTTGAAGACTCGTATTTCGAGGATGAAAGCGAATGGGACTACGTCAAAGCCGCGATCGAAGGAAGCTCGTACTACGAGTTGCCGAAAGTTTTACAGTGGGTGACAGGAAATATCGGCTTCCACCACGTCCATCACTTAAGTCCGCGTGTCCCGAACTATCATCTAGAAAAAGCCCATACGGCGACACCACCCCTTCAAAAAGCAACGACGATCGGCTTATTCTCGAGTCTCAAGTCGCTTCGTTATAAACTATATGATGCTAAAAATAAAACGTTCGTGACGTTTCGCGAAGTCAAACATCTGTTGCGTGAACCGAAAACATCTATATCCTAAGCAAAGTGCTCACCTGTTAAACGGGTGAGCGCTTTTTTGTCTCCGTCTTTAGGCGTAGGTTCCAAGTCGTTTTTCATGGTAAGCTATTCCGATAGTAGAAGGAGGGATGCTACATGCGTCGGATACCGATTGCCTATGTCACAGGAGGTGCCATCCTGTTAGCATTGTTTGGTTTTAGCTCGATGACGTATGAACAACAATCCTTGATTCCATTTTTGACGAACCATGTCCCGCTCGGCTGGGTCGATGCGTTTTCGTTCGTCTCGTTTCATTATGAAGTCCCGATCAGTGTCGCAGCACTCGGACCGGCCGCATTCGTCGAGTTCTTCATCCGTAAAGGCATGCACGCGGGTCTGTTTTTCGTCTTCGGTATCAGTCTGGTCCACTTGTTGCGGATGCGACGTTATCGCCCGGTCCCTGCTGCCTTTTTTGCTTTTACGACAGCAATGACCGTCGGCGTGCTCGATGAGTTCCATCAACTCTTGACCGGTGGACGGACGCCGCTCGTCGGTGACGTCTTGATTGACGGGAGCGGGGCGTTCGTCGGGATCCTGCTTTACACGGGACTCCGGCTTTTCCTGAAGGCGGACCGGATCGTCAAAAGGGACTATCAACGAACGAGCTAACCAAAACATCCCCCGTTCTCTCAACAACAGTTGAGAAGACGGGGGATGTTTTGATTCAGTTAAAAGCGTTGGACCCACTCGATTTTGTATTGTGTCCGACCGTACTCTTTTCGAAGCATGTTGTCTGCTTTTTTGCGGGCAGTCGTGTGATCACTCGCCCGGATGATCAGGCGATCGGTTTCGATGATTTCTTCGCGTTCGATGACATGGTATTGGATGGTATATTCTTTGTTGAACCGATTCAGTAATCCCATGATATTCACTCCCATATTCTTCATTCTAGTAGTTATTATATGGTATTTACAAAATAATGGCAATCTAAAAGAGTGACTTTCGTCTCACTCTATAATAAATAGTATATGGGTCGAATGGTTTATTGATTTTTTCGATTAGAATGACGATAAAGCCTTATAAAATGCGAAATTATTTTAAATATTATTATTTTTGAATACTTTGTGAAATAAATTCCTGAATCATTCAAACCATTCAGAAAGTCTCATACTCTAAGTGGAAAATATATTTAGATAGTTTGTTTAACGATTAACAATAATTAACTTGGAATCCGTTTGGGATTATCGGTATGATAGAGAAGAGTGGTGAAGAGGCCATTCGTGAAGAAAGGGGTCGAAGACTGACCATGCACGACATCAATGAAACGAATCAATCAACCCGTCAAAAGGAACCGGTTGTAAGACGCGAGCATGTGTATTTTTGGTTGCTGCTCCTGACGTCAATCGTGACGGCATGCGGCATACTCGTTCTCGTCATCGAATTTCCGATGAGTGGACTGATGATAGTAAGTGGAGTGGTTGTAGTACTCGGACTGGTTGTGATGAGAAAGTGGATTCAGCTGACGGCGTTACGGAGTGAACAAGTTCGTGTGAGTGACGTCTTGTTTTACGATCTTCAATCCCGAGTCGCGCATCAGGCGAAAGAACTCGGACTTTGGCGGATGCCGGAGACCTATTTGATCGACCATCCACAGCTGACGACACCACGAATCGTCTATTTTTTGCAAAAGTATACGCTGTTGCTTCCCGCGTCGTACCAGTCGCTTGACGATACCGGTGAATTTTTGATCATCCGAGAACTCGCGCACGTCAAACGGAATCATCATGAAAAACGTCTTGTCCTCCTGCTTGGAAGCTGGGTGCCCTTTTTACGCGCGGCCTATGTACGTGCCTGTGAGGAAACAGTCGATCGGATGGCGCTTCGACGGGTCCCGCGTGACGTTGCCGTACGTGGCATCATCAGTTCGACGGTCGGTCGGACGATAGTGGAAAATCTTGATATGAACGTCTACATAACAGAAAAACAAGCAGGGGCATCACTCGCGACAGAAATCGCACAACTGTTTCGGAAGCAACCGGACGTCTTACGGCGTCTACAAGCGACCGGAATCGATGCTGCACATCGGCAGACGATGCGTTGGATCGTCCGAGGGCTCGTCATGAGCGGAACGCTGGTCGCGCTCTTCGGGCTTGCTGTCGTCGGTCGACAAGTCTCGCAACTGTTTGCTGACTTGACGACATTCGTCGAACAAGAAGCCGGAATCGAGCAGGACTTAGGTGAAACGGAACTGATGGCGGCGATTCAAAAGGGGACGCTCGAGGAAATCGAACAGCTGTTACCGACGAGTGATATGCAGGCCGTCGATGCTGACGGTGATACGGCCCTGCATTACCTCGGATACCGAAAGTCGAGTAAGGGGCTTGAAGGTGTGTTTGACGCTTTGATTAAAGCCGGCAGCGACGTCGATGCGATTAACGACTTCGGGGAGCGACCGTTTATCACGGCCGTCTACAGTAACAATCAGGAACTCGTCGCCTTGTACTTGAAACAAGGTGAGAAAATTGATCAGCAAGATGAGGACGGCTATACGCCGCTCCACCATGCCGTTGAAGGTGAAGGCAAGCAGACCGTAAAGCTGTTGCTTGAGAAAGGGGCAGACCTGACGATTAAGAACGAGGAAGGCTATACACCGTTAATGCTTGCGGAAGAATATGAACTCGACGACATCATTCTTTTACTGAAACAAAATGTACCGCAAACGTTATGAAAAAAGACGCTCTCCCGGTAAAGGGAAAGCGTCTTTTCGTTGTGTCTTGTCTCTTATTTGAGCATCGTTGCTGTATCGACGATGCGTCCTTCAATTTTGTAATCGACTTCTTTAAGTGATGCTGTGAAGTCGCGGAGGTTCTCCCAGTCCGAGAGACCGAGATCCGTGACGCGTCCATCTGCATAAGCAGTTGCGAATGGTGTGAGACCGTCGCCGCCCTTCGCAGTGAAAGCGTTCGTCGCGATGACGTACGTCTTCGCAGGATCGATTGCTTCAAGTGTCCCGTTGTTGTCGACTTCCATCTTCGTGACACGTTCACCCTTAACATTTTTGCTGTTGTACTCGAATTTCATGCCCGATACATGGAGGAACCCACCGTTTTCGACTGGAGCGACACCGATGCTGATTTCAAGGAGGTCCTTGATTTCTGCACCTGTCATTTTCGCAGTCGCGAGTGTGTTACCGAACGGGAGTGTCGTTAAGACTTCACCGACTGTGAGTGGTCCGGCATTGATTGCTGCCCGGATACCGCCACCGTTTTGCATCGCGATGACAGCATCTTTGTTGTATTCTTTAGCTTTTTTGAGCATGCCGTCTGTGATCAAGTTACCGAGTGCCGTCTCGCTGTTACGTACACTGACTTCGCCACGCGGGTTTGTGAGTTCATTGACGATGTTCGCCCCGACTTCTTCGTTTTTCAGTTCAGCGATTTGATCCGCATATGGTTTGAGGATCTCCGCAGCTTTCGCGTCTTCTGCTGCTTTTGAGACGTCGATCAGCGAACCGTTGTACTCTGTTAATTTCCCTTTGTAGTCGAACGTCAAATCGAGATTTCCGAGGAAATCACCGTATTGATACGCTTGCGCGATGATTGTCGGTTCTGTTTTACCTGGAACGTCTTCTCCGTCGACGACGACTGGCGCTTCAAGTTTCGAGTGCGAGTGTCCTCCGACGATGACGTCGATGCCGTCAACGTTACGTGCGAGCAATTGATCATTGTCGACTGCAGCATTGTCATCGAAACCGATGTGTGTCAACGCGACGATTTTATTGACGCCACGGTCTTCAAGTTTCTTGACGGCTGTTTTTGCGCTCTCGATGTAGTTCGCGAAAGCGACCGTACCCGGACTTGAGATTTCCGCAGTCTCTTCTGTCGTTAACCCGAAGAAGCCGATTTTTTGTCCTTTGTATTCTTTAATCACACCTTGGTAAATCCGTCCTTTGTCAGGACCGGCTGTGATTGTTTTCGATTGGAGTCCCGCAAGCAGTTCGTTTTTGCTGAAATCGACGTTCGCTGAGATGAACGGGAACTTCGCGTTCGTAACGAAATCCTGAAGGGCTTGATGGTTGTCCTGGTCCCCGAGATCGAACTCATGGTTACCGAACGTCATCAAATCGTATTTCATGTAGTTCATCAACTCGAGGTCAGCTTGACCACGGAATTTATTGAAGTAGAGTGAGCCTGAGAAGACATCTCCTGCGTCAAGTAAGAGTGACGGTTTGCCGGCTGCTTTGTAGCTCGCACGGAGCTCCTTGATGACAGTTGCACGTTTCGCTGCTTTGTCGAGGTTCGCGTGTGTGTCATTCGTGTGGAGTAAACCGATTGAGAAATCATCCTTGTTGACGTCGAGGACATTGATTTTTGCTTTGAGTGTGATTGTTTTACCGAGACGTGTGTATTTTGCGACCGCATATTTGACGCCTGCTTCATCTGTATCGACTTTTGTCCAATGGACCGGTTTGTCATAGACACGGCCTGTTGCATAAAGAACAGCCAGTGTTTTCGGTAAGACCGGTTTTTCACCGACGTAGATCGTCTGTTCTTTCACGCTCTCGACGAACTTGACGGCATAGTTTTGGATATAAATCTTCACTTCGATTGGTGATTTCTTCTTCCCGTATGTCCCTTTTACCGTTTGGAAACGGTTAAAGATGTGACGGTCATACTTCTTCCACGTGATTTTTTCGCCCTTGTATGTAGCGGGTAATTTGACCGAGGCACCTTTCTTGAAGACGAGTGACTTGAGTTTGACCGTTTTGACTTTGACATGGGTTGCAGCAGAAACAGTAGTTTGCGCAACCGGCACGATTGCCGATGTCGTCAAGGCGACAGCGACAGCTGCCGCGTAAAGCGGTTTTGATTTGTACATACGTAAAAATCCTCCTTCAAAGTGGGTATATGAATGCAAGGTCAAAATGCGATCGTTGACCTCTTCTTCTACTATAAGTGTTTTAGAAAGCACTGTGCGGATAATGTTTTGTAAAAAACGTAAATTCTTAGGTCGGACGACGGGACAACCGATTGGAGAGGTTTACTTGTTAGACTGCAGACGCTGAAAAAGTGACTGAAAAATAAATGATAACGCTTTCATTATATGTCGGATTGATTCAAAAGGAAATAAAAAACTGCGAGAAATTTATGTGTCATTCCCATTTTTTGATAATTTGCTTGTAGTTTTTAGTGCCTCTCTCTTGTATCATATAAAGTAATGGACTAACGTGTGAAAGGATGATCAACTGAAAATGAATGAAGCGATTCGAGGAAGTTTAGTCGTTTTGATCCTCTGTTTGATGATTGCCTTACTCGGATGGGGATTATCTTCACCTCCGACGACGATTGGTAGTATGCATGTAATTGATTTTGAGCTGTCTCCGTGACGTGTCCTAGGACATCGATGAGGGCAGTTTTTTTGTCGTTTAGAAAGCTACAGTTTAGTGTCGGTTTCCTCAATACATTGACACGATTTTTAACGATGGCTAGAATTGACTAAGTGTATGGTCGTTATCGACGACTTTTAATATGAAAGATTTGTTCAAGCAGAGAGGGGGAATAATCGAATCGGGCAGGCGAGAGGCACTGCTAACGGATCGCATTCGTTTGATACGATCGCGAATCGAATCCGTCATTTTTGACTGGAAGTAACTGAACTAAAATACATGTACCTCTACGGATCGGAAGGAACTTAACTTATGTTAAAAGAAATGAAAAACATCATCCGCGAACAAGTGGAGAATTTTCCACTGATTCGGCGCCTGGCACGGTACGAAATCAAATCGGCGCATGCGGAGCAACGGCTCGGTCTGTTGTGGGAGCTGCTCAATCCCGGATTACAAATCTTTATTTACTGGTTCGTGTTTGGTGTCGGTCTGAAAGGCAACAAGAACGTGGATGGCGACACGCCGTTCATTGTCTGGCTTCTTTGCGGGATCGTCGTCTGGTTCTTCATCAATGACGCGTTACTCCGGGGTTCGAACTCGATCAACAACCGGCTCGCGATGGTGACGAAGATGCGTTTCCCGATGAGTGCGATTCCGTCGTATGTCATCTTGTCGCGGATGTACCAGCATTTCGCGATGTTATTGATCGTCTTCGTCGTCATCTTGCTGAACGGAATCCCGATGACGTGGAAGCTGCTCCAGTTGCCGTACTACATGGCGGCGACGTACATCTTCGTCTACGCGTTCTCACTTTGTTTCTCGACATTGATTACGCTCGTCAAAGACATTCAACTCTTTTTACAATCGATGATGCGGATGCTCTTTTATTTAACACCGATTCTGTGGAACATTGAACGATTCCCGGACGTCTTACATGGTCTGCTTCGTCTCAACCCGGTCTTCTACCTAGTCGAAGGCTACCGGTCGAGTTTACTGGGCGGTGCCTGGGTCTGGCAGGAATGGCCGACGGGACTTTACTTCTGGAGCGTGACGCTTCTATTGTTCACAGCCGGAACTTACTTACACATTAAGTTCCGTAAATCATTCACCGAGCTTGTTTAAGGGAAGGAAATCGCTATGTCTATGATAAAACTCGAACATGTCACGAAACGGTTTGACATGGTTACGACGACGAAAGAAAAATTTAAGTTGTTATTCAAAAGTAAAAGCAAGAGCGTGAAAACGTTCACGGCACTCCGTGACGTCACGCTCGACATCGGATCAGGAGAAGTCGTCGGTCTCGTCGGCATCAATGGTTCCGGTAAGTCGACGCTATCGAACTTGATCTCCGGTATCATCTATGCGAACGAAGGCGATGTCGAAATCAATGGTGAAGTCGCGATCATCGCCGTCTCGCAAGGACTGAAGAGTGTCTTGACGGGGCGCGAGAACATCCGGCTCAAATGTTTGATGCTCGGGATGGACGACGCAGAAATCGACCGCCGGATGCCCGGCATCATCGATTTTGCGGACATCGGGGACTTCATCGACCAACCGATTAAAAAATATTCGAGCGGGATGAAGTCGCGTCTCGGCTTCGCGATCGCCGTCAACGTCGATGCCGATATCTTGATCGTCGATGAAGCGTTATCGGTCGGGGACCAAACGTTCTATAACCGGTGTATCGATAAGATGAATGAATTCAAGAACGAAGGCAAGACAATCATCTTCGTCAGCCACTCATTGTCACAGATTCGCAACTTCTGTGAACGTGTCATCTGGCTCGAGTACGGTCAAGTCAAACTCGACGGGACGACAAAAGAAGTCGTGCCGCAGTATAAGCAGTTTTTGACGTCATACAAGAAACTGTCGAAAGACGAGCAACACCAGTACCGCAAAGATCGCTTAAAGGAACAAGCAGAAAACGCGACACCGCGTAAGCAGAACGTCGATGCTGAAGATACGGTCAAACATCCAGGCTGGATCTTGTCCGGACTCGGGTTGCTCGTACTCGCAGCCGGCAGTGTGATGGTCATCGATGAAACGCCATCATTTGCATCACTGACTGACGCAATCGCCAACTTATTTTAAACACCAACGACCAGTGATACGTTTTGTGTCACTGGTCTTTTTTGTCGAGGAAACAGGGAAACGCGAATCAAAAAAAGAAGTAGTACAACGGACAGTACAGCGTTAGACGATTCAGCATAAGGGAGGGCGCGGGATGCAGAAGATTCGAAAAGCCATCATTCCGGCAGCGGGACTCGGAACACGTTTCCTGCCGGCGACGAAAGCGATGCCAAAAGAAATGCTTCCGATTTTGACGAAGCCGACGATTCAGTACATCGTCGAGGAGGCCGTTGCTTCAGGAATCGAACAAATCATCATCGTCTCGGGACGAAACAAACGGGCAATCGAAGACCACTTCGATCATGCACCGGAACTCGAAAACATATTACGGCAAAAAGGGAAGCTCGAGCTATTGAAAGAAGTCGACGCCTCGACGACGATGGCAGAAATCCATTATATCCGGCAAAAGGAACCTAAAGGTCTTGGACATGCGATTTGGAGTGCCCGTCATTTCATTGGGAATGAACCATTCGCCGTCTTACTTGGTGATGATTTGATCGTCGCAGAACGTCCCGGTCTCAAACAGTTGATGGATCAGTATGAGACGACAGCGTCTTCCGTCATCGGCGTTCAACAAGTTGCAGCGGAGCATACACATCGCTACGGGATCATTGATCCGATTGAACAAATCGGGAATCGGTACCACGTCCGGCAATTCGTCGAAAAACCGCCGCAAGGTACAGCGCCGTCGAACATGGCAATCATCGGGCGATACATTTTGACACCAGCGATCTTTACGTACTTGGAGACGCAACAGGCGGGTTGAGGGGGCGAGATTCAATTGACGGATGCGATTGAACACTTGAATGGAATCGAGGACGTCTATGCGTATGACATCAAAGGAGAACGGTTTGATGTCGGCGAAAAGATGGGGTACGTCGAGACGACGCTTGCCTTCGCGCTGAAGGACGAAGAGATTCAAGAGGATGTCAAAGCATTGCTGAAGAAGTACGTCGCGGAGTGGGAAGCTTAAAAAAAGAGGGGGAACCCCCTCTTTTAAACTGTGATTAAGATTGTTTACGTTTGATCCGTATTCAAGTAGGACTTGACGTGAGGGGCTTCGTATTGACGAAAACGCTCGAGTAACGCTTCAGGTGTCGACTCGACGAGCAGCATCGCTGCATGCTCGGGGATGATGAATCCTTGGGTTTCCATCTGCTTGAACAACGCGATGAGGGGATCGTAGTACCCGTCGATGTTCAAGATGCCGCACGGTTTTTCATGGAGACCAAGCTGAGCCCACGTGAAGACTTCGAAAAATTCTTCCATCGTTCCGGGACCGCCTGGTAAGATGATAAACCCGTCCGCAAGTTCCGCCATCTTTGCTTTTCGGTCATGCATCGAGTCGACGAGGTGGAGTTCTGTCAGGTTCGGATGAGCGATTTCTTTTTCCTGTAAAAAGTGTGGTAACACACCGATGGCTTGTCCGTTCGCGGATAAAATGGCATCTGCGACGGCACCCATTGTTCCGACACGCGAACCACCATAGACGAGTCCGTAATCCTGTTTCGCAAGCACCGTGCCGAGCGTCGCGGCGGCTTCCTTGAAAAGCGGTGATGCTCCATCTTTTGAGCCACAAAACACAGCGAGTTTTTTCATGACAATCGTTCCTCCTTCAAGACTGGTCTTTTCTCAACATACCATATCGCCGCGGGAAATTGAAAAGCGACCTCGTCTTCTTAGCGGGAACTTTACATTGATGACGCCATTAGAATGGAGGGGACAACAGTGAGACCTAAAACAATTGTCTGGCTTGTACTGATCATTGCCGTAATTAATTTACTGCTCGGCATTTTTATACCGGAATCACCGACACGGACGACGATCAGTACGATTTTATTAGGCGTGATTCTGCTGTTAGGGGTAGGTTATTTCATTACACTGCGTCGATCTTCTAAATGAACAAGCAATCTCCCTGGCTGGATGTTTCAGTCAGGGAGATTGCTTTTTTTGATAGATTAAGAACACAATAGGTATGAAGGAATATTCTAAAAAATCTATTTTTATACATATTTTCGACACGAGAGTGGATTAAATGTAAAAATTGCACAACTTTAGGGACGTATGACCCGCGACTAAAGTAATAATAAGTGTAAATAATGTGCAAAATACGCATAATATTCGTATTCGAATATTTGGAGGGGGTCTAAGGTTATATGATGATATTAATAAGCCATATAAAAATATTAGGAGGTCATTAATCATGAACTTGAAAAATAAATTAGGTCTTGTTGTTGGCGCACTTACTTTAACTGCTTCAATCGGATTAGGATCAATTGGTTCTTTAAATAAAGTAGACGTAGCAATCAACAACCTACCGACAGAATTCTCAGTGAAGCGTGATGTAGCGATCAACAACCTACCGACAGAATTCTCAGTGAAGCGTGATGTAGCGATCAACAACCTACCGACAGAATTCTCGATGAAGCGTGATGTAGCGATCAACAACCTACCGACAGAATTCTCGATGAAGCGTGACGTAGCGATCAACAACCTACCGACAGAATTCTCGATGAAGCGTGATGTAGCAATCAATAATCTACCGACAGAATTCTCGGTGAAGCGTGACGTAGCGATCAACAATCTACCGACAGAATTCTCGGTGAAGCGTGACGTAGCGATCAACAACCTACCGACAGAATTCTCGGTGAAATTAGGATAAAATACCTTTATCGTTTATATATTTTATTTTGCTTGTTAAGATAATATCTTTGTATTCTTCCATACCGAGAAGATCGAATAATAGATATGCTTTTGTATATGAGATTTTTATTTCTTCAATGGGGCCGGATTGTAGCTCTAATACTGAAGCTCTTTGGAATAATAATTGTCCCAGAATAGACATATCCTTAAATCTTAAACTATCGTATATGCCTTCTTCGATGTATTTAAGTGCTGTGTGAGTATCGTTGATATCTAGAAGCATTTTTGAGAAGTTATAGAATATTCTAATACGATCTATCATTAACTCATCATTGTCGAAATTCAAAGAAATTAATTCTTCATATACTTTTTTACACCGTTGGTAACTTTTATTTTCGTAATAAATCGTTGCTATCGCTGATTTCAATCTTATTAACATTTTTGGTGAGTAATAAGAAGTTGAATACAAATCAGATAATTTTTGTAATTCGACTATGCATGTGCGGTAATCTATTTTTTTTAATCGGTATGAAGATAAATGGAAATAATATTTATACAGCAGAGAAGATTCTTCTGTTAAAGGGAAGTTTTCTAGTCGATTTCTGGCCTCATTGTAAAGGGATTCATATTTCATATTTCTAAACTTCATAAGTAAAGAGTCATCTAAAGTTCTTAATGAATTATATTGCTCTGTATGGTCTAAAAAAACGGCTATCGGAACTTGTAATCTCCGAGATAACGCAAACAACAAATCAACCGTCGGTGAATGTGTGCCGCTCTCAATCTTACTGATCTCCGCTTGGCTACAAATCCCGTTCGCTAGATCCTTCTGCGTCAAGTTATGCTTCTTGCGAAGACGGCGAAGGGCGAGGCCAATCTGGGGTGACGTGAATTGATCCATGGGTTCGGTCCTTTCTATACAAGTGGATTCGACTACGTGTCTATCTCCTTATTATAGAAGTGATGCCCGGACAAAACCAACTTTTTACTGTGATAATTCGTCAACGATTTTGATTATCCATTCTAAACGGAAGAAAGGGGTATTTCCTATGAATCTCATTTTTAAAGAATCGCGCCGTACGATTTCATCTTGTGGCTGGTGTTTAAACGCTTCTACGGTTACGGTCGCACCCTTGGCTAGTCGGGAGATGGAACGCGTCAAACCGGTGACGAAACGTCGCACTAAAACATCTTAAAAAAACGTCCATTAACGGCGTGGCTTCATTCCGTTCGTTACGGTTTGAAGCCATTTTTTTACACACTCAGATGAAAGGAGAATGAACATGATTGGACTTACTGTACTCGCTGAGAGTGAAGGCTGGCTCCACCAGCTTGAACCGACAGCGGACTTCATCGCTTTTTGTCAGTCGCATCGTTTTTCGTTCGATCATTACGATTACAATGTGCACACGTTTCTTGATTTACTGGATTATATGGATTTTCAAGAATTTGAACACTATTTGTTCATTCTTCGGGGGACCGGCGAACGGACGATGCGACTCGTCGCCTATCTTCAACAACGGATGCTGCATGTCCAGTTTCATTTGATTAATGACCGGGGGGACGTTTTGTTTGGGAATCCGTATTTTTTAGACGGCATCACGGTACTGTTCGAAGAACCGCTCGCTGACTCACAACCGATTGCCTTACAAGATGCCTTGATGTCTTTATTCACAGGTGTCTATCCGGACGCGACGTCCCGGCATCCGCAACCACTCCGGCATATTTACGCAGAAGAGACGAGTCTACTGAATTCCATCAATCCGGCACTATTCGATCAGATGACGATCAACAGCTTACTGTACATCGACCAATCGACACGGCACGATTTACCGGTCATTGAACTGATGAGCCGCGTTCCGGTCTTGGTCGCCTTCTCGGATACCCTGTCGTTCGACATCAAGGCACACCTTGCCGTCGTCAGTCGAACGGCAATAGAAGCTGCCTTCGAAACGTGGCAGACGACGAGCCGCGTACCGAACCCGGGACACTATATGGGGATTCTCGATTATGCGACACTCACCGGGATGACCGTGTCTCATCGGCTATTTATTTTTAAAGACGGCGTCTGTGCAGATTACGGAAAACAAATCTGCTTGAGCGGGCTTGAAGAGATTGATATTTGTCAGTTGCGTCATCGTCAACGGGAGACATTCGCACCGATCGCGCCACACCTTCAACTCGCATTGTATCCTTTACTGTATCAGCTGGCCTCGGCCTTCTTGACCGAAAGTCAGTTTGTCACTCCATATACCCAGTTGGATTTACCTCGGACGCCCGGAAAGCTCGGTCCCTTGACGATGATTGGCATTCAAAATCGCGAAGGGGCATTCGTGTTCGAACTGACGACGAACCAGCTGTTTGAAACAGATGAAGTCTTTTTATGGATTTTGGAAGCCGATCAAAAAGACCGGTTCGATGTATTGCCGGAACGCCTCGGTTCTGATTATGAAACAGTCATTCAAGCCTATAAGGAGTTGATGTATCATGGGTGACGTACCACTCTTTGGACCATTTTCACGAAAAGGAAGTTATTCGAGAGTGACCGTGCTCGATGATTTCAACGCAGATAACCGTTTCATGCGTCTGCATCAGGAAACGATGCAACTGGCAGAAATCGATGAATTGACATTTTATCGCCGGTATTTAAATCGGAATGACCGTGTCCTCGTTTATGGAACGTTTGATCCGGGCTTGTTCAACACGTTATCTGAGGAAGGATATGATTTGTATCTCGTCGAACCGGAAGCCGGCCGATTGAATGGAATTTCTTCACGGTTTATGCATAAAGTATACGGTCTTAGTTATGATTTAATCGACGCTGTCGGGTATGAAGCATTTGAGAAGCTGATTTTGCCTGGGACGACGGTTGCCCGGTATTCACGCGGCGAATTACTGTTATTTTTCCGAAACATCCGCCAGCTTCTGACGACAGATGGTCAACTGTTAGTGAATGTTCATAATGCCAAGCATTTAAAGCAACAGACGCAACCGATCGCTTCAAAACGTGTAAAGGACTGTGCTCTATTCTATGGACAGAAGGTGGAGGGGGAGCGGTTGATACTAAATCTTTATCTGAAATCTGATCAGGATGAGAAAGTCAGTTATGCTGTCGAGCATCTCTATGAACCAACCACTCTCTTTGAATTCGCGAAACTATCGAAATATGCAGGACGTACTCTATATGCAGGGAAAACCGTACACATCTTAGAATTTGATAAATTAGGATGAATTTCACCAGGGGGCAGATTAATAATCTGCTCCCTTGTTTTTGTTTAAGGATTAAAGTACGGATTAGACTTTTTAATGAAGAATGATTAAAAAAATATTTTAAATATTAGTTTGAATGGGTCTAAAGTCAGGGTATTATTTAAACTAGTTCATCACTTAGGGGCAGCCATCATGAAATTCGGAGGATCAATACGTTATGGATAAAAAAATGGCACAATCACGGACTATACAAGCCAGCTGTTTTGAATTCATCTCTACCTTATTTCCGGAAGAAACGTTTCAATTCATGGAAGAGCAAACCTTTCCGGATGCATTCGGTCAAATCGGCACATATTTGACGTTTAAATCGAAGGAGCGGGAACTAAAATTTAGCTTCGTTGAACAAGCCCACCAAAAGTTCGAGCGGGTTTTTCTTGCGGAAAAGAGTAAAGAGTCTTCTTTTTTTAGTCGTTTGTTAGAAGCCACATATGAAGAGGAAACATTATACATTCATCATATCGTCAAACCGGATTGAACTAAAAAAACACGATGAGAAGTGCACGGGAATAGTTCCTGTCTACTTCTCATCGTGTTTTTTAGACTTCGATTGATTCGAGACCTTGCTGTAGGGCTTGATTGACAGAGGCAGCTATCTCTTCACGGACTTCATGTGATAGTAACCGACCGTTAAAGTAAACTTCATTCGAGAGTGTAAGGTGAACGAGTATATCTTCAAGGACAAGCTTAAAGTCGATTGGTTTCGATGGTTCGAGCGATTGGCTCATAAAATCACTAAGGGTCGGATGCTGGACGTGCTCTGGATCAACCAAATCAATCACAGTCGTGTTGAGGGCGATGGCGAGCCGTTCAAGTGATTGCGTGCTTGGCATCCGTTGTCCGCGTTCATAGGCAGAAATCGAGGTCGTCGATTCACCGCATCGCTCAGCGAGATACTTTTGTGTATACTTGTGCTGTTTTCGTAGTTGCATGATTTTTTTCCCGAGAGCTCGGTTCATGTTATAGGTTGTCAGACGCTCAAGACGTTAGTCAGGAGAGGGACATCCTTCACCTCCTTTTTTAGAATGTAATCGATTTATCGGTAGAGCAGCCAACGATAAAGCTTATGGTCTGTGAAGCTCAACTCCTACTTTTAACGGTACTGCTATAGTACTAAATAACCACTTCGACTATATCGCAAACCTATCAAATGTAAAAAAAAGTTTTTTAGTAATTCAAATTACATAATTATGTAACTAAAAGGGTCTCTAAACAGTAATTGTTCCATCGATTAACTGAGAAATTCAAGAAGAACTCATGGTATTCTAGAAGCGTATTGAATAAGGAGGACGAGTTATATGCGTAAAATTCCTTGGTCCGGTTACATCACCTTGGCTATTCTAATTATTTTATTTATTTCGAGTTCGATGCCGTATGAAGAGCAATCGTTAAAGCCCGGGCTGTCCCGTTATTTTAATTTGGACTTTGTGGAGGCGTTTCGCTTCATCTCATTTGATTATCACGGAGAAGTCAGTGTTGAAGCGCTTGGTGCATCCGGTTTTGTCGAATTCTTTATTCGAAAAGCAGCGCACTTATCGATTTTCATTGTACTCGGATTTGCCTTGGTCGACTTGACCGTTCGCTTGTTGCGTCCCTATGTACTAGCCGGTTTATTCGCCTATACGTTGGCAATCACGATTGCTGTCTTTGATGAATTCCATCAAATTGTAACAGGCGGACGAACCGGGTTGATTCAGGATGTCTTATTAGATGGTACAGGTGCGTTAATTGGTATTGTATTGTATCGATTCATTCGGAGAAAACGTCGAGCGGAGCAACTGATTAGACTGTCTTGAGACTTTTGTCTCAGTTCAACGTTTTTTTGGAAGGAATCTTGTCTAGTAAAAGCGAATCCTTTGGGAACATCATACAAAAAGGAGCGGACAACATGAAGAGACCTCATCTGTTGATTACGAGTGCAGGTCGTCGTGCGAAGCTGGTCGAATACTTCGTTCAGGAGTTTCAGGAGGGGGCGGTCAGCGTGGCAGACTGTAATCCACTTGCACCGGCACTCTATATGACACCGAACCACCATATCGTCCCGAAGATTGATCAGCCGGATTACATCGATCATTTATTAGAATTGTGTCAACGCGAGCAGGTGACGGCATTGTTGTCGTTAATCGACCCTGAACTTGAGTTGCTCGCGACAGCGACGGAACGGTTTGCAGCAATCGGTGTCACGGTCATCGTTTCTCCGCCATCGTCGTGTCTGCTTTGTTTTGATAAGTACGCGATGTTCGAGCACTGTACCTTACAAGGCATCCCGCATGCGAAAACGTATCATGCCCTCACGTCGTTTCGTGAAGCGGTCGCACTCAAGGAAGTTGGTTTTCCAGTCTTCGTCAAGCCACGCAATGGGAGTGCGAGTATCGCCGTAAGACGCGTCGAGACATTAGAAGAAGTCGAACGATTATTTGAACAGAGCCCCGGCTTGATCGTGCAGGAATTTCTTGATGGGCCTGAACTCGGCGTCGATGTCTACGTCGATCTACTGTCTCATGAAGTCACGTCCATCTTCATCAAAGAAAAATTGGCGATGCGAGCCGGAGAGACGGATAAAAGTCGCTCCGTCCTCCGGACCGATGTATTCGAACTCGTCGAGCACGTCCTCGCCGGTTCTGGACTGGTCGGTCCGCTCGATTTCGATATTTTCGATGTCGACGGAACGCTCTACTTATCGGAAATCAATCCCCGCTTCGGCGGCGGGTATCCCCATGCCTATGCATGTGGTGTCAACTTCCCCGCTCAAGTCTGGCGCAATTTATGCGGGCTCGTCAATCAACCGGATATCGGTCACTATCAGGAAAACCTTTACATGATGAAGCACGATACGCTGACGCTCGTATCGGCGGCACAGTTTGAACAAACGAAATACTAAAAAGACGGAGGATGGCTCCTACGTCGTTCCGAAATCTTAGTGATGGAAGCGCGAACTGATTGTATCTCGATATCGCATGTTCACGCGTCATAAGCGTGAGCATGCTGAAAGCGAATCTTTGAGCTGTGCCGTAAGGAAGAAAATTCATGCAGATATTTAAACGCGTGTTCCGTCCCGCATATAAAATAAAACGCCGATGTTTCCGTTTTTCCTACGGAGCCATCGGCGTTTTCGATGCGTCTTTTCTCGTTCCTGATGTCTTGATGCGTCTTTACGTTATACATACGAAAGCTTTGATTTCTTTTGAGCCAGCCCCGTTTTTAAATGGAATTATGAGAGCGAGACACGGGAACGCTTGAGGCACTGAACAGCGGACGTCCAGCTTCCGAAGAGGGCATTGATCGTCGAAGTGCTCGGGACAGATTTTCCTTCAGCCCACTTCCGGTAATGGATGATGCTGAAGGAAGGAAGTTCAGCTTGCGCTTGTTTTAAGGCGCTGAGAACATCTTCTTCGACCCATTTCCGGCGGGGAGGCGCGATATCAAGGCACGCGAGGGCATCGACCCACGAGCCGTATTTTCGGGCAATCGTCGCGACCGTCGGATGCCCATTTTCTTGCGCCCAAATCGAATAGGTTTGGGTCGTCAGACGCGGGAGGACGTCCGATGCTTCGAGGAGCGCATTGATGATGCGTTCTTCCGTCATGCAGACGGAGCGTGTCATCTCGATATGTGCTTCCTCAAGGGCCCGTGACCATGACCCGAAACGAAGGTTGATTAACGTTAAGGAAGGACCCTGTTTCGCTTTCGCCCATTCACGATAACTGTTGCTATGAAACGGATGAAGGCGGTTCGAGGCTTCTTTGATGAACGTCAAGATTTCTTCATCGGAAAAGTAGGGACGAATCGATGAAAGTCCTGCTGCATGCAACGCTTCGCGCCATGAACCGAAGACGTTGATGATCGTCGTGATCGAAGGTACTTCTTTAGTACTGGACCAGCGGGCATATGTTTTAGCGTCTAACGCAGGTGAAGCAAGACTTGCCTCGACCAAACTATCGATAACTTGTTGTTCTGTCCATTTCTTCATGATGTCATACCCCTTTCGTGTCGGTGTTCGTCTAGGTGTGGGTACTGTCTGTTGGTGTGTCGCGACGGAATGTCGCGTATGCGAGTAGATTGAGCCAGATGAAATAAAAGCCGCCCGGTCGAATCAGGATGCTTTCTGTAAACTGAAGCAACAACAACCAGAAGATGAGCAGTAGAAGTGTGAGCGACTCGACGTCGTCAAAACGATAATTCCGAATTAAACGAAACAAGATGAAACTAAAACATAAAACGTAGAGGAGTAACCCGATGATGCCGAACTCATAGAGGAAAACGATCGGCGTACTGTGAAACGTGTAAAGGGTCTCTTCTCCCAATTGCTCAAATAAGCCGGTCGTTGCGGCGCCGAAACCATGACCGACCCAAAAGCGATCTACTGAAGCTGCGAGTCCCGCCTGCCAAAGATCAAGGCGACCATTCAAACTGACTAAATGGAGGAGGAGTCCCGGCTTTAGCGACAGGGCGCCAAACACAATTGCGATTCCGGTGATGTAACAGGCGCTGACCTGAAGACGTAGTCGCCGCGAAGGTAACAATAGAACGGTCGTCAATAAAGTGAGTAGAAAAAAAGAATAAATGCCCGTTTGCGAAGCACTTGCCAACAGCCCTCCGCATATCAATGCCAGCGAAACGCCAAAGAAGAAGAGACGGCGCCAGGCACTCGTCGTGATGGAACGGAGGACCGCAATCCAAGCAATCAATCCACCAGGAACAAGCCAAGCAGCAAATGCGTTCGGATTGTTCGTCAAGCTGGCTAAGCGTAGAAAGCTACCTTGCTCCCCGACATAGAGTTGTGGAAGCGCGATCGGACCAATCCGTAACCACTGCAAGTTGTCGATTGGGATGTAGGATTGTCCAAACGAGACGAGCAGGGCGTAACTCGCTAAAAATAGTGCCTGATAAAAGAGGATGAGAAATAAGAACCGGTGCCAGTGAGTGAAAAGCGGAGAAGAGAGTGATAGGACGATGATCAGAAACATCCATGTCGTCAAAAGAAAGAAGAGTGAAAAAGGTGCATCCGTCGCGGGACGAGAGAAAAACAAGACAGTGTGTAATGTCAAATAACTCAAAAAGACGAGGATGAGTCGATGCGAACGAGACCGAAACGGAAAGTATAACGGACGGGACACGATATAAAAAATGAGAAAGAGTAACGGGTATAAAAAGACGGTCACGACGTTCCAATGCTCCGGTAAGACTTCATCCGTAAAGCGTAACGGACGCGTCCACAAATCAATCGTCACAAATAGCAATAGGATGAATAAGGCAATTGACTCGGGTATATTGACGGATTTTAACATCATTTCTAAAGTCTATCCACCCTTCATATAGGACTTATTACCGATTATGTGACTTTTTAATCATCAAATTGGTATTTACCCGTAAATAAACGATATTTATGCGGATAAGATGAATGTTTTTGAAGGAACGACGATTATTTTTCTGTGAATCGTCTTTTTTTCGTGAAACGATATTTTTCGATGATGTAATGATACGCATGCACAACGACTACTGAAAAAAAACTAATCATTTCCACCAAGCTCTAATTGTTTTGGTAGTCGTTTGGAAATAAGGTGAAGTCATAACCAATGACCCTCCGACGTTCAAGGTAAGAAAGGGGTGAACCATGTGAATACCATGCATCAAAAAAGAACATTTGCAGACCACTTGATGACATTGAAAAAGGGCTGGTGGATCCTCATCGTCTGTGCCATCTTGTTTGCGGGTGCCGGTTACCTGATCAGCACGTACGTCATTAAACCTACGTATGAAGCAACAGCTTACATCCTCGTCGTACCGCAAAAGAGTAGTGACACGACTTCCTCGACGTCACTCGTCAGTACCTATCAAGATATTCTTCGGAGTCCGGAAGTCGTCGATCAAGTCGCCCAAAAGATGGGTGTGACCGATAAGCGTCTATTCGATTTAACCGATCGCTTGACGGTGTCGAGTAACCTTGATTCTCAAGTCATCGCCTTATCCATTACAGATGGATCAGCTGAACAAGCTGCCATCCAAGCGAACACGATGACAGAAGTGTTCCAAGATTACCTGCCTCAGTTGATTGATACGAGCAGTACGGAAGTTTTCTCGACGGCACGGATTCCGACGAAACCGATGTCTCCGAACATCTTGATGAACACGGCAATCGGCGGTGTACTCGGGTTGATGTTCGGCTTACTGATCGTCTATTCCCGTGTACTAGGAAAGAAGTCAGCAACTGAATCAACGAAAGATGATGCATCCTATCCACAAGCCGTCAGCCGTCCACACTCATGATTCGGGGAAGGAGGAGCAGTCATGCAAGCACCACCATTGCATCAGTATCGTCGCCATATGAAAATCGGACTTTTACGCGGGGTCGACGCACTGATCATCGCCGCCGCAACCGTCGTCACCTTCTACTTCTTCAATCCCCTTCACCTGACCGTCCAGTTCGATTTACGGAATGCGATTGAAATCGCATTGATTCAATGGGTCGCCCTAACACTCGTCGCCCACTGGATGCGCTTTTATCAAATCGTTTGGCGTTATGCGAGTCTGAGGGATTTAGGTGTCCTCCTGTTTGTCGTCGTCGCCAGCAGCTTTGTCTTACTCGGACTCGAGTATGCCTTGTTCGACTTCGCCGTCGAGCGCGCCGTCTTCCTGCAAACGGGACTTGTCCTGAACGGTATCTTGTTTGTCCGCTTAGCGATTCGCGGACGGACGCTTCAACTGAAACGGGACCGGACGCTCGGTAAACGTACGTTAATCATCGGTGCCGGAGCTTCCGGACAGATGATTACGAAAGAGTTAAAGCAGAAAAAAGCGCACATCTTGAACGTCGTTGGTTTACTCGACGACCTCGCAGAACTCAAAGGGATGCGCATCCACGGCGTCCCCGTCATCGGAACGATCGAGCAACTCGAATTCATCATCGAAGAACAGAAAATCGAAGCGGTCGTGCTCGCGATTCCTTCCTTATCCTACACGGAGCGGGTCGCTTTACTCAATCGCATCAAACAGACAAAGGTCGAAGCCCACACGTTACCGATGCTCGTCGAACTGGCGTCAGGAAAAGTATCAATCAATCAAATCCGCGAAGTCTCCATCGCTGACTTGCTCGGTCGTGAACCGGTCGAACTCGACATCACGGAAATCGAACGAAGCGTCAGCGGGGCGACCGTCCTCGTGACGGGAGCCGGTGGATCGATTGGCTCAGAGATTTGTCGCCAGTTGATTAAATTTAAGCCCGACCGGCTCATCCTCCTCGGACATGGCGAGAACAGCATCTACTTGATTCGCCGGGAGCTCGAATGTATGACCGATGGTACGGTCCTTCATTCCGTCATCGCGGACGTTCAGGATTTAGAACGACTGAATGAAGTCATGGGACGGTTCGAACCAGATCTCGTCTATCATGCGGCAGCCCATAAGCACGTCCCGTTGATGGAAGATAATCCACGCGAAGCTGTCAAAAATAATATTTACGGGACACGCAACGTCGCGCTCGCGGCGGAAGCAGCACACGTCAAACGATTCGTCATGATCTCGACCGATAAGGCCGTCAATCCGACGAGCGTGATGGGGGCGACAAAACGGATTGCCGAGATGGTCATCCAGCAAATCGCCCGCAACAGTGAAACGACGTTCGCCGTCGTCCGTTTCGGAAATGTACTCGGCAGCCGTGGTTCCGTCATCCCGCTCTTCAAGGAACAAATCGCAAAAGGCGGACCGATCACCGTGACGGACCCGGCGATGACCCGGTACTTCATGACGATTCCGGAAGCGAGTCGGCTCGTCATCCAAGCAAGCGTCCTCGCAAGCGGAGGAGAAGTCTTCGTCCTCGACATGGGAAAACCGGTCAACATCACGACGCTTGCGAAAAATTTGATTCACTTGAGCGGTTTTACGGAAGAACAGATTCGAATCGTCTACAGTGGCATACGAAAAGGCGAGAAGCTTTATGAGGAGTTACTCGCAGAAGAAGAAGTCCATGAGGAACGGGTTTTCGAGAAAATTCTAGTTGGGAAGACCCGGCCCTTCGGCTCCGTCGAACCGTATCTTCGGGAAATCAATCGTTGCCTCGACGATGAAGAGGCGCTTCGGACGTACCTGCTCGGTGCGACGAATGACAGCCGCCCGGTCGCGATGCCAGAAGTCGTCCGGATCGCGCGAGAATGAGAGGTGAGATAAATGAAAGCACCGCGGCAGTTATCACGCTTTAACTTGATTTTCATTGCCGATACGGCCTATTCCTTACACCAATGGATGATTTTGACGCTCTTAATCAAATGGAGCACGCCACTCAACATCGGTTATTTCAATTACGCTCTCGCCTTGACGGCACCGATTGTCATGTTCTGTTGGCTCAATGCCAGCACGATTTTGACGGCGGAACGGGCCGGGCTGAAGAACTTCACGCTTTTCATCAAAACACGGTTCTTCCTCTTGACGCTCGGTGTGTTCGTCTTACTGATCGTCTATTATTTCTTCGGTAAAGCGGATATCTTACTGTTGACGTTACTCGTTTATCTCAATAAATACATGGAATCGTTCGCCGATCTCTCGTACGGCTTCCTCCAAGGACACATGGCGTTCAAAGAAGTCGCCTTATCGAAGATTTTCAGAAGTCTGATCAACGTCTCGGGTGCAGCCTTGATTCTCTTTACGACCCATTCGATTCACGGATTCGTCCTCGCGATGATTGCTGGGAACTTAATCATGCTGATCATCTACGATTTACCGACCGTCCGCCGGATTGGACAAGGGTTTGAAAATATCACGATGAGCGATCGCTACCAAACGGGCCGGCAATTGTTTTTCAAGGCCGTCCCGCTTGGATTTGTTGCCTTACTCGTTGCCTTGAATGCCAACATCCCGCGTCTCTTCGTCGGTCAAACCATCGGGACGGAAGAACTCGGTTACTACGCGAGTATCGCTTACTTACTCGTTTTAGGTAGCTTGTTCATCCACTCGCTCGTCGCCGTGCTCTTACCGAATTTTTCGTCAGAGACGGGCGAACGACAAAGTCTCCCGGCACTCCGAAAGCTGACACGCTCGATGCTGCTGATGACAAACGCGGTCGGTGTCCTGTTGATCATCGGTGCCATCTTCTTCGGAAAGTGGGGGTTGACGATTTTCTACAATGCTTCATTCGTGCAGTACCATACGATTTTCGTCTTGATGATGGTCGCTTCGCTCTTTTTCTATAATTCGACCGTCATCCAAGCGTTACTAACGGGATTCCAGCAATTTCGCATCCAGACGCTTGCGATTTTCGGAAGTGTCGCCGTCAATCTGATTGCCTGCAGTTTCTTGATTCCACTGTATGGGTTATACGGTGCGACGACGGCTTATGCGTTATGCGCCGTCACGCAAATCGTCTTGTTGGTGCCAGCGCTCTACCGGGCGCTCTATCCGCGGAACTTGCCGCTCGCGATTGAACAAAGTAGCTAAAGGAGGGAAAAAGATGCGGCCAATCCTCATTCTGCTGATCATCGAAGCATTGCTCAGTCAACTGTTGCGGCCGCTCTTTTCGACACCGGAAAGTTATATCACGTTGATGCTAGTCGGCAATTCCATCTTGATGCTCTGGTATTTGCTCAAAAACTCGGAGACGACGCCATTATTTCTCGTCTTCGTCACCGCCTTCATCGTGCGTCTCGGATTGATGTTCGTCGATCTTGAGCTGTTTCGGCTCCCGCCACACAGTGGGGATGATACGGAGGCGTTCCATCTCGAAGGGCTGCAAATCTATCTCGATCCAGCGATGTTCAACGAAGTCGTTCGCGGAAGTTACTCGAAGTTCCTCGGCATCTTCTATCTTGCATTCGGACCTGAACGGATCTTGGCACAATACTTTAACGTCATCCTCGGCGTCGTCGCCGTCGTCATTCTCGCGAAAACGCTTCGGCTGCTCGGTCTGCCGATGCGGGTCGTGTTCCTGTCGACGCTGTTATTTGCCTTCTTCGCCCAAGGATTGTTGCTTTCGCCGATCCTGTTACGCGATCAACTCGTCGCACTCGGTATTGTCTATACGCTCTATTACATGGTGCGCTGGACGATGGATAAGTCGGGTACTTCCTTGGCACTGGCCTACCTCGCTTACTTCGTCAGTACGATTTTCCATTCCGGTCTCGCGATTGGAATCGTCGTCTTATTGGTTTATTTCTCCTTTTATAATCATGCGACCGGTCGGATGGATTTCGAAGCTTCCAAAGTACAGCGGTTGGTCATGCAAGTCCTGATCGTCGGCTTCATCGTCTACAGTTTTCAGGATGTCTTGTTCGCAAAATTCACACACGTCTCGGAAAACGGTCAATTGTTTAGCGGGATGAGTTATGACCGTGGTGGATCGGCTTACTTGAACGGGTTGACTGTCACGGGACCACTTGACATGATTCTCTATTCACCGCTCCGGATGATTTATTTCCTCTTCTCACCGTTCCCGTGGCAATGGTCCAGTGTGACGAACATCGCCATCTTCTTCTTCGACGCCGCCGTTTATCTCCTGCTGTTCGCACTGACAATCCGGCACTTCCGCTATTTGAAACACCATCCTTACGCTGCTGTTTTATTGTTCATGTTGCTCCTCTTCATCGTCAATGCACTCATCTTTGGTCTTGGGACAGGAAACGTCGGAACGGCAATCCGTCACCGCTACAAATTATTTCCGATGCTCCTGATCGTCTACACATCGATTCATTATATTCGCTACCAGGCGCTTCACCACTTTGAGGAGGTCGAACAACGTGCAGAATAAAACGATTTTAATCACCGGTATCGCAGGGTTTATCGGGTTTCATGCCGCTCGTCGATTTTTAGCGGAAGGGTACCGTGTCATCGGACTCGACGAAGTCAACAATTACTACGACCCGGCGTTGAAAGAGGCGCGCTTAGTCGAACTCGATCCGAGACGCTATACCTTTTATCGTGTATCGCTCGAGGATACAGCAGCCGTCGACGCCATCTTCGCGAAGGAACAGATTGATCTCGTGCTTCATCTCGCAGCACAAGCGGGTGTCCGCTACAGCATCGATCGACCGGACGTCTATATCACATCGAACATCGTCGGCTTCCTGTCGATTCTCGAAGCCTGTCGTCATCATCCGGTCGAACAACTCGTCTATGCCTCTTCCAGTTCCGTTTACGGCTCGAACACGAAGATGCCTTTCGCCGTGACGGACGCGGTCGACCATCCGCTCAGTCTCTATGCCGCTTCCAAAAAAGCGAACGAGTTGATGGCCCACACCTACAGCAGTCTATACGGCATCAAAACGACGGGGCTTCGATTCTTCAGCGTCTATGGTCCGTGGGGACGCCCGGATATGGCGTTGTTCAAATTCACGGAAGCAATCGCGAACGGTCAACCGATCGATTTATACAACTACGGTGAGATGGGACGCGACTTCACCTATGTCGACGACATCATCGAGAGCATCTATCGGTTGTTACAGACAGAGCCGGTCGCTGATCCGTCCTTTGATAAAGCGGCGCCACAGCCAGACCGGAGCTTCGTTCCATACCGGGTCTTCAACATCGGCAGTCACAGTCCGATCCGCCTGAACGAATTCGTCGCCTTGATCGAACGGCGGCTCGGGAAGACGGCGATCAAACATGGTATGCCGCTCCAGGCAGGAGACGTCCCGGAAAGCTTCGCTGACGTCACGTCGTTATTCGAGACGATCGGTTACCGGCCACGGACGACGGTCGAAGCTGGCGTCAATGCATTCATCGATTGGTATGAACGTCATTACCAGCTGAAGGAGGAGGTCCAAGATGGCGCTTAAGGAAGATCTTTATTATAAGTCTCCGATATTTATTCAGAATATTTTGACATCCATTTATGGCAAAAAGCTGATGCATGAACGGTACGGGGCCCGTTATGAACAAAAACTGATGCAATTACGCGAAAAAGACCGGTCGCTTGACTATCGCGTCGAACAACTTGAACGTTTGAATGCGTTTCTCTTGTTCGTGCACCAGCATACCCCGTACTACCGGGAGCTGTTTCGACAGCTCGACATAAAACTTCCGCTGACGTCACTCGATCAGTTGGCGCTGATTCCGGTCCTTGAAAAAGAAACGTTACGGCAGCAAAACGACGAATTCATGTCGGAAGTCGACGCGCCTGTCCGAGGACGGACAGGCGGAACGAGCGGGAAGTCACTCCAGGTTGCTTTCATGCGCGAGGACATTCAAGAACGAATGGCACATCTCGATTACTTTAAGGAACAGCACGGGTTTTACGGCGGGATGCCACGGGCTAGTTTCACAGGACGGACCTTGACGGCAGTCGATCAGAAAAAGCCGATCTTTTGGCGGATGAATCGTCCGCTCAATCAATTGCTGCTCTCGATTTTTCATATGAAAGAAGAAAACTTTCCCGCCTATATCGAGGAATTGAATCGTTTCCGACCAGTCGCATTAGACGGGACGCCGACGGCGATGGTCGAAATCGCCCGTTATTTACTCAAAAATAAGATTCGACTCGATTTCAAAATCGTTGCCATCTTTCCGACGTCAGAAACAGTGACAGAAGAAATGCGATCGATTCTTGAGGAGGCATTCGTCGCACCAGTCTTCGATCAATACGGTTCGTCAGAAGGCGCTCCGATCATTTCTGAATGCACGCACCGGAAGCTGCACCTGCATCACGAAACAGGCATCATCGAACCATACGGACCGGATGGTGAAGTCGTCGTGACGTGTTTTACGACACGCGGGACCCCGCTGATCCGTTACCGGATTGGTGACCGCATGACCCTCAGTCATGAGACGTGTGGATGTGGATTGAACGGACCGGTCATCGCCTCGATAGACGGACGGGGGACAAGTTTCATCGTCAGTGAGAAGCGGGGGAAAGTCTTTGAAGGTGATATTACGACAATTGCCCGCGAATTACCAAACTCGGTCTTACGACTTCAAGTCGAACAATACGCATTCAATCGTGTCACACTGCGTTACATTCCAGACAATCAGCGTTTCCAACCGAAACATGAAAAGATTTTATTGAACGAGATGCGCAAATTGCTTGGACCGGATATGTTGATTACGCTCGAGTCCGTCGAACAAGTTAAACAAGAACCGAATGGAAAAACATTGATCATCAAACAGTCGATGAAATAGGAGGAGTCCATCATGAATAAGGCAGTCAAACACATCACAGATACGACAGCAGCCGAAACACGATCACTTCCCATCGCCAACCGTTCAATTGCCGTCGTCGGCCTCGGCTACGTCGGTCTCCCGGTCGCCATCGCTTTCGGTGAAAAGACAGGTGTCGTCGGTTTTGACATTAAAGAACAGCGCATCCAGGAACTTCGTGAAGGAGTCGATGCGACGCTCGAACTGACACCGTTCACTTTAAAAAATGCGGACGTCAATTATGTAACGGATGCTGCGGCACTTCAAGCGAGTGACTTCATCATCGTCGCCGTACCGACACCGATCAATGCTCAAAATCAACCGGACTTGACGCCGCTCTTACGGGCGTCACAACTTGTCGGGCGCCAGCTGAATAAAGGCGACATCGTCGTCTACGAGTCGACCGTCTATCCGGGGGCGACGGAAGAAGATTGTATCCCGGTCCTTGAGGAATCTTCGGGTCTTAAAGCAGGCGTCGACTTCTTCGTCGGTTACTCACCGGAACGGATCAATCCGGGGGATCATGAACATACGTTCAAGACCATTAAAAAAATCGTTTCAGCACAGGATAAAAAAACGCTCGATGTTGTCGCAGAAGTGTACGAAGCCGTCGTCGAGGCGGGGGTCCACCGGGCATCATCGATCAAAGTCGCGGAAGCGGCAAAAATCATCGAAAACACGCAGCGTGACTTAAACATCGCCTTGATGAACGAACTTGCCATCATCTTCGACCGGATGGACATCGATACGCTCGAGGTCCTCGAAGCAGCAGGGACGAAGTGGAACTTCCTTCCGTTTCGACCAGGTCTCGTCGGAGGACACTGCATCGGGGTCGATCCGTTCTACTTGACGATGAAGGCTGAATCGCTCGGTTATCATCCGGAAGTCATCCTTGCCGGGCGACGCATCAACGATACGATGGGGCGCTTCATTGCGACGTCACTCGTCAAAAATCTAATCAAACAAAACATGCCGGTCCTCGGCGCACGCGTCACTGTCCTCGGTCTTTCATTCAAGGAAAACGTCAGTGACATCCGGAATTCGAAAGTCGCGAATTTAATCAAGGAAATCGAAGAATTCGGAATTGAAGTCCAAGTGACCGATCGCCTTGTCTCGAAGGATGAAGCGAAACGCGAATACGGGATTGATCTGCTCGACATGACAGAGCTTAAACCAGCCGACGTCGTCATCTTCGCCGTCAGTCATGAAGAGTACGTCGAAGGAAACTGGCTACTCGCGAAACACTTACTCAAAGTGGGGCGTGGTGTCGTCGTCGACATCAAAGGGATGCTCGCACCAGCTGAAAAACCGGAAGGGGTGCACTTATGGCGTCTTTAAGAATTCTCCAAGTTTGCGCGCTTGATACGACAGCTGAAACGATGCTGCAACCGTTACTGCTTGCGCTGCGCGACGCAGGGCATGATGTCGGGATTGCTTGTGCCGACACGGGAGCCTCTGACAAGCTGGCAGCACAAGGCTTTGCGATGCATGACATTCCAATCGAACGGAAAATTGACTGGACGAGTAATTGGAAGACTGTCCGCTCGATCGTTCACATTTTAAAGACGGGTCGCTATGACGCCGTCCATGTCCACACACCGGTCGCGGCAGCGCTCGGACGGGTCGCAGCGAAACGAGCGGGGACGAAGCATATCGTCTACACGGCACATGGCTTTTACTTTCATGAAAAGATGGGACGGGTGACGTATCAATTGACCTATTCCGTCGAAAAATGGCTCGCCCGTTTCGCGACGGATTACCTCCTGCTCCAAAGCGGGGAAGATTATGAACTGGCAAACCGGAAACGTTTTAAGGCGACGAAACGGTTGATGCATTTAGGGAACGGTATCGATTTGACCCGATTCTATCCACAGGCGCGGCAAGGAAACGAAGCTTTCACCTTCCTGTTCATCGGACGGATCGTCGAGGAAAAAGGAGTGCTCGAACTTCTGAATGCTTTTGAAAACGTCGTGTCGCAAGACCCGGATGTCCGCTTGATCATCGCCGGTGAAATGATGGAGAGCGAACGGGATCAAACGACGAAACATCGTTTCCTCGAACGTCTACGCGAGATTCCGAATATCGAGTATCGAGGGTTCGTTGAAGATGTGCCACGACTTTTACAACAAGTCGATGCCTTCGTCCTGCCATCGCACCGAGAAGGGGTCCCGCGCTCAATCATCGAGGCGATGGCGACGGCGAAACCGGTCATCGCAACGAACATCCGCGGCTGCCGGGAAGAAGTCATCGATGGCACGACCGGTTATTTAGTCGAAGTCCATGACGAAACGCAGTTGGCAGCAAGAATGAGTGATCTTGTCAAACACCCGCAACAGGCGTCAGAGATGGGACGGGCCGGATTCGAACGGGCAATGAAACATTTTAACGAAGCTGATGTCATCAAACGACAACTCGATCTCTTTTCGACTATGTAAAAGGAGGAAGTCATCATGAAACGGACATTCGATTTCACAATCAGCCTAGTCGCGATTCTCATCTTACTCCCCGTTTACCTGTTCGTCGCCTTGTTCATTTATACGAAGCTCGGTCGACCGATCTTCTTCAATCAAGTTCGTCCTGGTTATCACGGACAGTTATTTAAAATTTATAAATTCCGGACGATGTCGAACGAGACGGATGCGGATGGCCTCTTACTCCCAGACGAACAACGGATCCCGCACGCGATGGAATGGATTCGGCGGCTCAGCCTGGATGAAATCCCACAATTTTTCAATATCGTCCGCGGTCAGATGAGTTTCGTCGGACCGCGTCCGCTTCTCGTCAGTTACTTGAACCACTATTCGAAAGAGCAGATGACGCGGCATGATGTGTTGCCTGGACTAACCGGTTGGGCGCAAATTCATGGGCGGAACGCGACGACGTGGCAAGAGCGGCTCGAACAAGATCAATGGTACGCGGCACATCAGACGTTTCGTCTCGATCTCTATATTCTCATGAAGACAGTAAAAATCGTCGTCTCCTCAGAAGGGAACTCGACGGAACATCAGACGGGGATGGGCGAGTTCAAAGGACTTGACGGAGGTGTTCCCCATGATGTCGCTAAGCGATGAACGACTCATCCATGATCCGACCGAATGGGACGCACTCGTCAGTCAGTATCGCCTCGATTGTTATTACGAACATGCCTACTTCGCACTTGAAGAAGTAGGCATCCCGGAAATGTTCTTCTATCCGACAGAATTCGGGACATTGATCTACCCTTATTTGAAACGACCAATCGATGGAACGTCATATCACGACATCACGACACCCTACGGATACGGGGGACCGATTTTCGTTGGGCTTTGGTCACTCGATCAAATCCGCGAAGTCCGTCAACGTTTTCTCGACTATTGTCGTGCGGAACAGATCATCACCGAAACGATTCGGTTCCATCCACTCCTACAAAACGTCGAACTGGGAAAGCATTGGTGCCGTTCGACGCAGCGACTCCAAGCGACCGTGACGGTGGAGCTGACGGATTCATATGAAGCGATTCTCGGTGGCTTTTCAAAAATGACACGGCGCAATGTACGAAAAGCAGTCCGGGAAGGCGTCACGATCCGTGTCGCCGCACCGACAGATTACGAGAAATTTAAACACCTCTACCGCTTGACGATGGATAAGCACGAGGCAGCACCACGGTATTACTTTACGGATGAATACTTTAAACAGCTGTTATCAGGAACACTCGACGCCGAAGTATTGGTTGCAGAATTAAATGGTCACATCATCGCCGGGTGCATCGTCTTATATGGAAGTCGTTTCGCCCATTATCACCTCGGGGCGTCCGATCCGAGCCAGTTAAAGGTTCGACCGAATCAGTTGTTATTCGCAGAGATGATGCGACGTGCAAAGGAGAAAGGTATGGTTGCGATGCATCTTGGAGGCGGCACTTCACAAGATGCATCAGACAGTCTTTTATTATATAAACGTTCCTTTAGTGAAGGAGCGCATACGTTCTTTTCGATCGGGACGTCGATTCTTGACGAAGTGGCGTATGAACAATTGAATCGGACGTTTTTAACGCAGTACCCGTCAGCGAACGATTGTAAGTGGTTTCCCGTCTATCGCACACCGATCCGTCACTTGTCATCAAGAGGGGAGGAAACATCATGAAGCAAATCCCACTATCGATCCCGCACCTCAGTGGTCAAGAAGCACGCTATGTCAAGGAAGCACTCGAAACGAACTGGGTTGCACCACTCGGACCGAACGTTGAAGCCTTTGAAGCGGGGATGCGCGCATATACCAAAACAGAGGCAGCCCTCGCGACAAGTAGTGGAACGGCAGCGATTCACCTCGCCTTGGCGACACTCGGTGTGACGACGGGCGACGATGTTTTCTGTCAGTCGTTGACGTTCGTTGCTTCCGTCAATCCGATTCGTTACGTCGGTGCTCGTCCTGTCCTGATTGATTCGGAAGAGGAGACGTGGAACATGTCACCCGCGGCACTCCGGCGAGCCATGATTCAAGCCGCGACACGCGGACGCCTGCCAAAAGCCGTCATCGTCGTCCATTTATACGGGGTCGTCGCAAAGATTGAAGAGTTGAGTGCGATTTGCGCCGAGTATGACGTTCCGTTGATTGAGGATGCAGCCGAATCACTCGGTTCGACGATCAACGGTCGAATGACTGGGACATTCGGGACATTCGGAATTTATTCGTTCAACGGTAACAAAATCATCACGACATCAAGTGGCGGAATGCTTGTCGCAAACGATCCGCATTTGATTGAACGGGCATTTTATCTCTCGACACAAGCTAGGCAACCGGTCCTTCATTATGAACATACAGAAGTCGGGTTTAATTACCGGATGAGTAATGTCTCAGCCGGCATCGGACGCGGACAACTCGAAGTCATCGAAGATCGCGTCGCGGCACGCCGGAAAATCTTTCAGCGATATACGCGGGCTTTCGACATGCTCGACGCCACACAGTACCAAGCAGAGGTTGAAGGGAGTCGCGCCAATCGCTGGTTGACGGCTTTGACATTACCGGGAGGAATGGAACAACGGGATCAATTGATCATCCGCTTACAACAGGATCACATCGAGTCACGACCGGTCTGGAAACCGATGCACTTGCAACCGGTCTACCGGGATGTCCCGTTCATTACAAGTGACGGGATTGATGTCAGCGGTCGCTTGTTTGCTGAAGGGCTTTGTCTGCCGTCCGCCTCACAGATGACGTTTACGGAACAAGCACTCGTGATTCGCTCCGTTCGTCAAGGTATTGTTGAGGATGTTCGACGCAACGTTCGGCTATGAATGTGTGGGAGGGAGACATCGTGATGAGCGATCTGGAGGAAGCGATCGAAGCACTCCGTCTCGCTGCGAACGGGAAGAATGAACTGACGGCAAATACCTATTTTCGTTGGCAACTGAATACCCAGTATCCGACCGTCGCGGAAATCCTGATGTTATTTGGATCTTGG
Organism: Exiguobacterium sp. s127; assembly: GCF_018618695.1. NCBI lineage: Bacteria > Bacillati > Bacillota > Bacilli > Caryophanales > Exiguobacterium > Exiguobacterium sp. s127. Next base: position 84,996 of record NZ_JACSMO010000001.1, read on the forward strand.
CAAATCGCGCTGGAACGCGCTGAAATCGGGCAAATCCGAGTGGTTTATACAAAATCCGACATCATCGAGGCATTACGAGCGGCGAAAGCGGAACTCGAACCATTCACGAGTGCGACATATCGTGAGTGGGCGCAACGGCATCAGGCGCCGAGCTTGACCGATATCGTCCATCAATTCAACTCGTGGCAGCAGGCATTATCAGAAGCAGACATTTTGAAGGAACGGGTCCAGGAGATGGAACGTCGGATCATCGAATCATTACTGGAAGCACAGGAAGCATTACCTACATTAACGAGTCAAGCCTATACGAAATGGGCGGTCGGAAAAAATCGGCCGACGGTAGCGACAATCGCACGACGGTACGGTTCATGGACGAATGCGCTAGAAATCATCGGCATCGAACTTCCGCGAAAACGGTGGACGGAAGAGGAAGTATTGCTCGTGTTAGGGCGAGCCAGATACGAGACGGAGCATTTGACGATTGCGAGCTACCAACGTTTTAGCGAAGGACAGGACGTACCGAGTATTGGTGTCATCACATCCCTGTTCGGGAGTTGGAGCAATGCAATCATGGTGCTTATGAACCAACAAGATTCGTAAATCGACTTGATTCGAAGGGGATGGAGATATGAAAAAATGGAAGTGGATTGTCTTGACCGTCATTGGCATCGGACTGCTCGTTCTCTTCGGATCAGGTGGGTATGTCTACCATCAAGCGAGTCAGACGCTCGAAGACGTCCAGTTGCCGGTCGAGGCAAGTGTCGAAGCGATTGAAGCGATCGAACAAGAACGAACGATTTCCTTTCTCTTGCTCGGGATCGACCAGCATGGAGATGAGGCGGGACGGAGCGATACAATCATCGTCGCAACGATTGATCCTGCGAGTGGGGAAAGTAAGATGCTCAGCATACCTCGTGACTTGAAAACAGAAATCATCGGAAATGGCTCACGCGATAAAATCAATCATGCCTATGCTTTCGGGGGGCCTGAAATGGCAATCGATACGGTCGAGAACCTACTCGATATCCGAATCGATTACTTTGCTGAAATCAATCTCGAGGGTTTTACAGATCTTGTTGACGCAGTTGACGGTGTCCGTGTTACGAACGACATCGATTTTTCGTATTACGAGATGCAGTTTCCGGTAGGGCAGCTCGACTTGAACGGAAAAGAAGCGTTGGCCTATGCACGGATGCGCTACGACGATCCTCGAGGAGACTTCGGTCGTCAAATCCGTCAACGTCAAGTCGTTCAGGCTGTCGCAGACAAATTGACGTCAGATTTTTCGCTCAGTCGCTTTAACGACGTACTCAGCGTGCTCGGTGAAAACGTCAAGACGAACGTTCCGTTTCCAGTCGTCCGGAAAATTGCGTTAGACTACCGTGATGCTTTGAAGAACGTCGAGACGTTATCGCTCGAGGGAAGTGGTGGAATCGAGTCGGATCAGATTTATTACTGGCATCCGACGGCGGAGTCACTGAAAGAGGTGCAAACGAGTTTGCAACAATCGTTGAGATAGAGCGGGGTTTTAAAGTGAACGGTGTCTGGGTTTTTGCTTAGGGTCAAGACATCTTCCGAATCGGAAAGTGGAGTTAAGTGGCGGGAGAAATCGTAGTAGATCGATGCAAGTGGTACAAAAGATCCTTGCTTCCCGTGCTTTCCTCGGGCGAGGCGCAAGCCGTTGCTCCTTTCCCTTACAGGTCAAGGGGCAGGGTCTCGCCTGCCTCTGACAGCGCAAGTCACCTTGCGCTTATGTCACGATGAAGCAAATCTTTTTAGCTTTCCGAATAAAAGGAGACCTTACGAACCAAAAAACGTAGTTGATCAATGTAAATGGTGCGAAAGATTTTTGCTTCCCGTGCTTTCCTCGGGTGAGGCGCAAGCCGTTGCCTCTTGCCCTTACAGGTCAAGGGGCAGGGTCTCGCCTGCCTCTGAAAGCACAAGTCACCTTGTGCTTTTTCCCGTAGGAGTCACGATGAAGCAAATCTTTTTAGCTTTTCTGATAGAAGGAAACACTAGAAAGACTGTGATGCGTCGCGTTTCCTGACACGAATCGCTTTCGAGCGAAAGAGCAAGAAGGAGCGACCCTGCAGTGAAACGAAGCGGCGCGAAAGCTTGCCGCTCGGAGACGATTCGGGAAGAGAATGCGCGACGAAAAACGCGAATACCTTACGAACCAAAAAGCTTGCCGCTCGGAGATGATTCGGGAAGAGAACGCGCGACGAGAAACGCGGATATCTTACGAACCAAAAAACGCGCTATTCCCTGTAAGCGTCAAGGGAACAGCGCGTTTTGTAGTAGCATGTGTCGGACATCATGATTGGACAGGTCGGCGAAGCGGCGACAATTTCAAGGCCGAGTAAACAAAGTAGAGAACGGTCACGATGGCAGCTGCGCTCCATAACAGTTGGTAGCTGCTTCCTGCCGTACCGAAACGAAGTCCGACGAGTGCAGGTACGATCAACGTCAACCAGCTGAGGACGAGTGCGACGCGTGCCGTCAATGCATCGACATTGCGGTTCAGTCCCATTCCGATGAAGAACATCGACCATAAGAGTGTCCAGAACAACCACGTCGTTCCGCTCATCCAGTCGCCTGCGCTAAAGCTGACGCCGGCATAGAAAAATGCAGCGATGGCGACGAACAGGGAAAACCAGCCGACGCCGCTCCCGTCGAGTCCGAAGATGAACGTGATGCCGACATACAGATACGTAAAGGCAAACAAATAAATGCTCGCATAGCCGAACGTCAAGATCGGATCACCTGCTGCACCGATGACGAGCAACGTCGCAACGAACGTTTGTAGTAATCCTGTCAACAAACTGAAGACACCGGCACTCTTTAAATCAACTTTTCCAAACAAGGACAAACTATTTAAAAAGAGCGCAACGCCCCCAAATAATAAACTTACATTTCCCACGGTCATACCTCCATTGAGACGTCAGACGTCTGATTGTGCTTTAACCATATGATGAATTCGCTTCCAATGCAAGTGAAATTTTAAACGGAATCAGAACAAAAAAATCCCCTAGAAGCGTTTCCGAAGAAAGTCTCCTAGGGGACGGGCGATTAACGGTTTAAGACAGCGCGTAATGTCGTTTCCGTTTGTGGAAGTGTTCCTTTCAACGTAACGAGGCCGTAGCGCGTCGAACCTTTTTTAATGAAGAAGACACGTGTATAGGCAGATTCTGGTGTATACCCTGTCTTACTCGCATAGACACGCGATTCGTTTGGAAGCGACGTGTTCGTATGGTACCACGTCAACGTCCGGGCGTATGGTCCTTTGACGGTCGTTTTGTATGATTTTCGGCCACTGACGGTCATCAAGTAACTGTATTCAGCATACGTGTTAGCGAGTTTTTGCATGTCTGCTGCTGTCGTATAGTGACTCGCATGATAGAAGCCGTGCGGATTCATGAAGTGACTTGACGCCATACCGATTGTTTTGGCACGACTGTTCATCAACGAGACGAACTTCGATTCAGAACCTGCCGTACGGATGGCGATGGCTTTTGCTGCGTCGTTGCCGGAGCGAATCAACATCCCGTTCAACAGTTGACGGAGTGTGACTTTATCACCCGAACGGAATCCAGCCGTGCTGCTTCCGGCAGGAACGGCGAGCATAGAGTAGGTCAAAGTGAACGTTTGATCGAGCGTTCCTTTTTTGGCAGCGGCGTCATAAGCGACGAGGGCCGTCAACAGTTTTGTCGTGCTTGCCGGATAACGGCGTGTCGTACTGGCTTTTGACAGTTCATAACTTGAGGAGCCGAGTTTGAAATAACGCATCGAGGCGACGGGATAACTACTTGAAGTCGCAGGTGCACTTGTCGTGATTTTTTTCGCGACCTGACTTGAGACGTAATAATAGTTCACTTTCCCTTTTACTTTGTACCAACCATTCGAATAGGAAACGGCATTAAACTTCGAGTTGTATGTAGCGAGCCGTTTAATATTTTTAGAGGACGCGGTGCTTGGTGATGTACGGACGTTCGCACCATACTTCGAGTAGACGATGATTTTATACGTTTTCGTCGAACTTGCCGTGACTTTTTTCGCGACTTGATTCGAAAGGTAACGGTACGCACTACCATCTTTGATTTTGTACCAACCGTTTGAGTACGAGACTGCTGTGAACTTCGCTTTGTACGGAGCGCGACGCGTGATGGTCGCTGATGAACTCGTGCTCGGCTTCGTTCGGACGTTCGCCCCGATCGTCGAAGTGACGACGACCTGGTAACTGGCAGCTTGTGCGGGTAATGCCGGAAGACATAGGGCGACGAGCAGTAACAGTGTCAGTCCAATTCTGAGCGATACTTTCATAAAAATCTCATTCCCTCCTTGTTCAAATATGTCTCTAGCATAAAACAAAAAAAGGAAATTCTCTTTTTTTTCAAAAAACTAGAATTTTCTACACGCCAGGTATGAAACTACGTATCATAGGGAATGAGTAGAACAGAAAGAATTGAGGGGGATTTATTCATGAAAATTGCAGTCATTGGTCTTGGGGATATTGCACAAAAAGCGTACTTACCGGTCTACGCGGAGCGGTCCGACTTAGACATTTATCTTGTCTCGGAAAATCAAGACAAGGCGAAGCAACTGTGTGATGCGTATCGTTTTGCCGGGACACTGACATCGATTGATCAGTTAACGGAAGCAGGCATTGGCGTGGCGATGATTCATTCGGCGACGAAAGTGCACGCGATGCAAGCGAAACAACTGCTCGAAGCAGGCATCCATGTCTACATCGATAAGCCCGTTTCGATGGAAATCGAGGAAATTCGTGAGCTGACACGATTAGCAGGGGAGAAAGGCTTACACTTCATCACAGGATTCAATCGACGTTTCGCGTCGGCACACCGGACGTTATTAGAAGTCGAACAACCGAATCTAATCGTCATGCAAAAAAATCGGATTTCGTTCATTGAAGATGCGAAATCATTCATTTTTGACGACTTTGTCCATGTCGTCGATACGTTACGTTTTTTGACAGGGTGCGGTAAAATCGAAAACTTGAGTGTCCGCGGGAAAAAGGTCGACGACTTACTGCATCACGTGACGATCCAGTTCGAAGCGAACGGGATCACGGCAATCGGAATCATGAACCGGAATAATGGTGTGACAGAAGAACGTGTCGAAGTCATGGGACCACATGAAAAACGGATTGCGACGGACGTGACGTCGGTCGATCAATTAACGAAAGCAGGCACGCTCCGTCGTCCGCTTGACAACTGGGAAGCGACACTCAAGCGGCGCGGATTCGTCGAGATGGTCGATGCATTTATTGCGAGCGTTAATGGTGAACCGTCATCGTCCGTTACAGCGGAAGACAGCTTGGCGACCCATGAATTGTGTGCGGAAGTCGTCGCCAAGTTATAAAAAATCACACGACATTTCTTGTTCGCGTTATATTGGCAGACGAATGGGACTATTCCAGCTATCGGAATAGTCCCATTTTGTCATCTGTCTGTTTACGCATCATCTTTTAGTTGCTTCAAGTAATAAATCCGTTTTCCGCCGGGGCCTTCATATGTGATTTTTAAGGTCGTGCGGATGAAGCGGTAAGAGATGACACCTTCTGATAAAGGGACGCGGGCCGTCAAATCTGGTTCAAAACGGATTTCATCTGTTCCTTGCCGGGGTGCTTCTTTCATGCCGAAGTCATCATAGAGGAAGGTCGCAATCAGGGAGTGTTCGTCATCGAATCGAATTTCGATGTCACCTTGTCCGTCAAATTTTTCTTCGGACACTCCTGTATCCAACAGACTGCGATCGACTCGGTAGGTCGCTTCGAGGCGCGACAGGTCCTGTAACAACGCATCGACACCGAGACGGATTGAGACGGCCCGTTCACGAACGGTATGGTCATCCGGAAGATTAAGCTGTTCAATTTTTTTTGAGATGGTTACGACATCCTGCAAACGATAGCTGGCTAATGCCTGTTCGAGCTGCACCATCAAACGGGCGGGCTCGTTCATCTCGTCTTGATCGGTCGATAAATCGACCGCTTTTGTATATTGATTGTTGTCCAGCTCATCTTGAATCTGTGTTGTTGGATCTGATGTACAGCCGATCAAAAAGAAGGGCACCAATAAGAGCAATCGTTTCATGTGTTGACCTCCTTTCGCGTGATGGTCGTGATTTGAAGGTGGTCGGTATGCAGACGAACCGTATAGTGAACGTCATACGTCACGAACTGATTTTCCGGAACGGTAGCGATCTTATACGTTTCTGTCGTCTCGACTTCGAATGTCGTCCCTTTTGAATGGAACTGATTGAAATCAATCGTATGCGGGAGTGGCGTGATTGGATGATCGCTTACGGCGACGATTGCGCGAAGGGCATCGAACTCTGACTGGAATGCCTCAAGCGTTGTGAACTGAATCGCAGCAAACGTTTCAAGCGAATCATTTGCTGCGGAGTACGTCACGAGCTCCGGAATTGTTTGCGTATATTGGCGAACGAATTTTAGGACTTCATATGAAGTCGGTGGATTCTCTTTTGAATACGTTTGATTATAAGCACTGTCCTCATCTGTCCATTCAGATAAGGCGATTGGTTGGACGTTCGACGGATTGTCAATCTTCGTTGCCGTCGTCGGACCAAACCAAGACCAGGCACCGAAAGAGATGACGAAAACCGTCATGACAGCAATCGTCCAAAGCAGAGGATGTCGTTTCTTTGATACGTGTGACGATGAAGTGGATGACATATGTAATCGTTTTTTTTCAGTCACAGGATGCTGGCAATGGGAGCAAGCTGTATCCTGTGATTTTAAAGGTGTTCCACAAAGCGAACAGCGTTCCATGCGACAGACCTCCTGTAAGAAAATAATTTCTTCAAACAAATAAATATTATGAAAATTAAGTCCATAATAACATTAACTGGAAGCGGAATCAAAAAACGATGTCCGATTGAATCAAAAACGTCAGGAGGGATAACGGATGCATCATTTTATCAAAATCAGGCGAGAATACGCCCACTTCTAAACAATCAGGGTGAAGCTCGAGTGAAAGTGGGAGATGAATCGCCAGCCTGCTTTTCGGGTATATTCTTTTTGAAGGAGGTGAAAAATCTTGTTGACTCACAAGGCCTACAAATTCAGAATCTATCCGACAAAAGAGCAGGAAATCCTGATTGCGAAGACGATTGGTTGTTCGCGCTTCGTCTTCAATCACTTTTTGGCGAAGTGGGATGAGACATACAAAATGACAGGAAAAGGACTGTCTTACGGTTCTTGTTCGAAAGAAATTCCGATGTTGAAGCAGGCGTTCGACTGGCTGAAGGAAGTCGATAGCACGTCTGTGCAAACGAGCGTCAAACATCTTGCCGATGCCTTTGACCGCTTCTTTAAGAAGCAGAACGAACGACCCCGCTTCAAGTCAAAGTGCAACCCTGTTCAATCGTATAAGACGAACATTCAGGGCAAGTCTCAACTTCCAGAAGTCTCGATCGTCGGCGCCAAAATCAAAATTCCAAAGCTGAAGTGGGTGCGTTTCGCCAACTCGAGGCAGGTCGTCGGACGCATCTTGAACGCGACCCTCCGGCGGAACGCTTCAGGAAAATACTTCGTCTCCCTGCTCGTCGAGCAGGAGAGCAACGAAATGCCGAAGACGGGTTCATCCGTCGGCGTCGATGTCGGGTTGAAGCACTTCGCCATCCTGTCGGACGGCACGGTGTACAAGAATGACCGTTACTTCCGTTCGCTTGAGAAAAAGCTGGCACGTGAACAACGTAAACTCTCTCGTCGTCAACGGTTGGCCTTGGACAAGAAAGGAACACTTTCCGAGGCGAAGAACTATCAGAAGCAGAAGCGGAAGGTCGCCCGCATCCACGAGAAGATCGCCAACAAGCGAACCGATTTCCTGCACAAGGTATCGACCGAGATCGTCAAAAACCACGACGTCATCGGCATCGAGACCTTGCAGGTGAAGACCATGCAGAAGAATCGCAAGTTGAGCAAGTCCATCTCCGAGGTCAGTTGGTCGGAGTTCTTCCGCATGCTCGGATACAAGGCGGGATGGTACGGAAAGACCGTCGTGAAAGTCGGCAAGACCTTCGCCTCTAGTCAACTGTGTTCAAGTTGCGGACATCAACACAAAGACGTGAAACATCTTGGATTGCGTGAATGGACATGTCCGAGTTGCGGGATCCATCACGACCGGGATGTGAACGCAGGATTGAATCTTAAACAAGAAGCAGAACGCCTCTTAGCTTCTTCAACCGTCGGGACGACGGGGTTAGCCTGATCAATTTTCGACCGTTAGGTCGGATCACTCAGGAATCCTCCACCTCTAAGCGAAGCGTAGGTGGAGGTAGTTCAACATCAGCGATAGTTTCAAAGGCAGTTTGACATCGGAGGAAGTAGCGTTGGCCGTCCAAAACGGGATTTTACAAGGGGATCGAGAGGCGACGATTGACTGGAGCCCGGGAGCAGATGGAGGAGAAGGAACACTTGAGATGCTGTTTGCGAACGACTTTGTTCAAGCAGAAGCAGAAACAATCGATTTAGCAGGTCGTCCGATTCGGGCACAATATGCCAGAAAAAATGAACAAGCCATCATCGAGGTGGCGAGAGTTTGTGGTCTTGGGCAGGTCAGAGCAACCGATTTGCCGATCACTCTTCATACGAGAGGCGTCGGGCGACTCGTGCTCCGCACGATGGATGCAGGGGCAACAGAAATTTTTTTGGCACTCGGTGGGACAGGGACGACGGATGGAGGGCTTGGATTTTTGTATGAACTCGGTGCAGTGTTGCTTGACGGACGAAGTCAACCGATTACTTGGACGGACAACCCTTTACTCGAGACGGAACAAATCATCTTGCCAAAGCTTGCCGTCAAACTTCACGTGTTGGCAGATGTAACAGCTGCTTATGCCGGAAAGGACGGGGCAGCGAAAGTATTCGGACCACAAAAGGGATTGACGGCGCGAGAGATTGATGTGCTCGATGTTCATCTCGAACGAATCGGTAACATACTCGGTGTCAACGAAGTCGCAGGTGCTGGTGCTGCAGGCGGGTTAGGTGGAGCTGTTGCGGCATTAGGGGCGGATATCTTGTCCGGAGCACTCTTTTTGTTGAATCAGATTAAGTTTGATCAACGGCTCGAAGCGGCAGATTACGTCTGGACAGGGGAAGGGAAAGTGGATGCGCAAACGGCACTAGGGAAGTTACCCGCAATCGTCGCCGAGCGGGCGAACGAAGCTTTAGTACCATGCGTGATACTTGCTGGTCATGTCGAACGTCCATACGCGCCAGCTTTAATCTGTAAATCGATTCATGATGCTGACGAATGCATCACGTTAGACAGCGAATTATCCCGTTTGCGTCTCGCTCGTCGTGCTGAGCAAATCACGCGTCGATTAAATACGTGAATTCGAAATCTTAGCACGATTTTCAAAAAATAGGAATGAAGCCTGTCTAAGCTGGGTAAAAGACTATATATTACCATATCATTTGGAAGGCAGGTCACATTCATGATCAATCAATCGATTCAACTGTCATTTCGTCAAGTGCGGGCACTCGTCGAACATACACTATTATTATTTAAAGAGCTGGACCAGCAGTTGGCGAATCGAGGGTACGAACCGATTCTTCCTGATCTTGTACAGACCGAGCATGGCTTAAGCATCCATCAGACAAAAGATAGTGCCGAGTCACTTGTCCCACATTTTTTGACGCGGTCGTACATCCGACAAAATGACAAGCACGTCCAACATGCGCTCGTCGTGTCTGTCCAATATACGCACCCGCTCCATGAGCGATTTGACCCCGTCGTACTGGTCGGCGACGTCGCGTTCAAACAACCGAAGCAGGTCGTGAAGTTGTTGACGGACAAACCGTGGTTATTAAAGTATGCCGCGTTTGAGTCGACGATCGCCAGTTCATTTGAACCGACGGGCGAACGCTTCAGCACGCAGCCGATTGAAGAAATTGAACGACTTGACGTCTGGGGACATTCGTTTACAGAAATGCGTGATGTCGAGGACGTGACACGTCTCGCGGAAGAGATGATTAAAGGACACCTTGAACCGGGCACACCTTAAATAGAAAAGACCACTGGTCAGATTCGCTGAAGAATCCGGCCGGTGGTCTTTTCGTGTTCAGACACGAACGAGTAAGCGTTCGATGGCTGCTGTCAAATCAGTTGGGTTCGTCTTCGGTGAGAAGCGTGTCACTTCACCATCTCGCGTGACGAGGAACTTCGTGAAGTTCCATTCGACGTCGTCCGCACCGTCTGCGTTTGGTGCGGCTGCTTTTAGTTCGGCGAATAAGGGATGGGTCTGCGCGCCGTTGACTTCGACTTTTGAGAAGACCGGGAACGTGACACCGTAGTTGATTTGGCAAAATTCTTGGATTTCTTCATCCGTGCCCGGATCCTGCCCGGCAAATTGATTACACGGGAAACCGAGAACGACGAGACCCTGATCGCGATACGTTTGATGCAACTGTTCGAGTCCTTCGAATTGTGGCGTCAAGCCGCATTTACTGGCGGTATTGACGATCAGCCAAGCTTGTCCTTTGTAGTCGTCTAACGTCGCTGTCGTACCGTCGACGCGTGTGAATGAGTGTTCGTGTAACAAAAAAATTCCCCCTTAACCTGTCTTACCTAACAGTGTACCAAATGAATGTCTGAAGCGCCGAAAACGTAAACTTTCAGATGACAGTTCCGTCACAAAGCGTCGTCAATCCCGTGTCACTGCCCCACAAGCGGCCTGATCTTTGTTAGAATGGTAAGCGAGTATGGAAGGAAAGGAGAGATGCCACATGAGAAAAATGTTGAAACAATCGCGTCATGTCATGATCGCGACGCTCTGTCTCGTACTGGTCGCAAGTTGTATTACGTTGTTGACCCTTGGATTCGAACGCGATATTGTGATTCTTGTTTCTGGAGTGGTTGCCCTGTGGGTAACGATGCTAGCTCCTTTGACGGTCCAAGCTAAAATGAATGAGCAATCATAATCATCGGTCAAAGAAAAAACGCTGTTTCCGCAATGACGGGAACAGCGTTTTTTTGTTGCGAAGCAAAGTCGTGCTTATCGTGCGAAAACTGGAATATCGAAGACGGCCGTATAACTGTCCATCTGTTGATAGAGGTTATAGAGTTGGTACGTCTGTTTAACGGCCCAGCCCATGTCTGTTGCATATTGATGGGAACCAGGGCGCGTCGGACTCCAGCGCATTTTGTAAAGCGTGTTTTGGTCGTAGGCATTATGGATGTACTTCGTGCTAATGAACTCCGCACCACCAATGATCGCTGCTTCCGGTGTGAACCAGCCTTGGCTGTACGCGTAAGCTGCGCCAGTATTGATCGCATCATAGTCATATGCACCGATTCCGTACATGTTGTAGACTTTACGTCCGTTCCATGTCACACCCATCGCGAGTGTCGACGTGCCGTTGCCTGTCTCAAGCATCGCATGCGAGATGAGGTATGCTTCATTGACTGCATATTTTGCACCTGCGTCGATGAAAGCTTGTCCGCAACTTCCTGTCGTACATTTTGCAAAGATGCCTTTTGAACCGATGACTTTATCGAGCGTCGCGGCAGAAGCACCCGTCGACTTCGATAAATCAAGGAATTGATAGAATGATTGTGAGTTACGGTCGACCTTCAATGGATCAGCGATATCACGGACGTCTGACTCGAGTGCATTTAACCACTGGATTGTCGAGTAGTTCGAAGATGAACTGTAGACGCGTGGATACGTCGTATAGAAACCGCTGACGTTTTGGTAGACCTTAATTAAATTGTTTGGTTTGAACTGACCATAGATGTGACTCGCTGTCGTCGCGCCTGAACGGATGTTGAGCGGTGTCGTCGCTGTGACGGTTGCAAGCGTCCCGTAAACGGGATCGAGTCCACCACCGAGTCGGACGTAACCAGCACTGACATACATGATCTTATTTTTGTACAGATCTGTTTGTGGTGATGGATACAATTTCATTTGTGCACTGATGAAACTGTCGAACGTGTACGGTGTCGCAACTGAGTTGTAGACGTTCAATTTCGATGATGTCGTGACGAGTGTGCCATTATACGCATAGCCTGTTTTACCATCGTAGCTGACTTTATACCAGTTTCCGATTTGACCAGTGACGGTCAGGACGATGTTTGCAGGAATCGTCGTTAAGACGTTGTAAGAATCACCAACGTACGAGCGAAGTGACGTAGGCGCAGTTGCTCTTACATACAGCTTGTCTTTTGCCGTGTAGCTGATTGGTGACGTCGCTTGACCGAGTTTGACGTACCCTGTCTTACCGTCGACCGTGATTTTATGCCACTGGCTGTTCGTGAATGTCGTGACGAGTGTCGTCGTGTAGTAAACATTTCCGAAACCTAACGTCGTGACAGTTGTTGCCGTATCATCCGGAGATGATTTGACGGCAATGGCACTGTTCAGCAAGAAGCGTGAACCTGTGATTTTTTTCGTTTCGAGATGCTCTTTCAGTGTAGCGCTCGAAGCATAACCCGTTTTGCCATTGTAAGTTACTTTGACCCATTCACCAATCTGTCCGCTTAGCGTCACGACTGTGTCAGTCGGGATCGTCGTGAGTGTTGCGTATGATGATCCAGCGTACGAGCGAATTGGTGTTGCAGCTGTCGCTTCATACTGGTGTGAAGGTAAGCTGTTGTATAAGATCGGTGTTCCCTGATTGATCTTGACATAACCTGTTTGTCCGTCGATTGACATACGGTGCCACTTCTCATCGCGTCCATTCGTGACGAGCTGCGTCGTATAGTAGACGTTTCCAGCCGAGAGTGTCTTGATCGTATCAGCAGTCGAATGATGACTTGCTTTGATTTCGACGGATTTCGATAAGATGAAGCGTGAAGAAGACAATGATTGCTTCGTGATTAATTCCGTCATTGTAGCAGAGTCGGCATAACCCGTTTTTCCATCGAACGAGAGTTTGTACCACTCGTTGATTTTGCCTTTGATCGCTAAGATCGTTCCTGCCGGGATTGCTTTAATGACGTCGTAAGATCCGGCGTAAGAGCGGAGTGACGTCGTTGCAGTCGTCTTGACATTCAAGTCTTCTGACGCATAAGAGACGGGCGTCCCTTGATTGACAGGGATGTAACCTGTCTTACCGTCTTTTGTGACACGGTGCCATTTAGCTGAGCCGTTTGTGACGACTTCAGTCGTGTAATAAATGTCATCCTTGCTGAACGTCGCGACTGTCGTTGCTGACGATTTTGGTGAAGATTTGATGGCGACGTCAGTTGAAAGTTTGAAACGGACACCTGATATTTTTTCAGTCGTGACATGATCGGCAAACGTTGAAGCTGCTGCATAACCTGATTTGCCATCATACGTGATTTTGTACCAGCTGCCGATTTGACCTTTAATTGCGATGACCGTACCCGTCGGAATCGTTTTGACGGTCGCATATGAAGGACCGGCATAGGAACGAAGTGCCGTCGGAGCAGTCGTTTTTAAGGAGAGATCCGTCAGTGCTTTATAAGCAATCGACGTTCCTTGATTGATTTTGACATACCCAGTCTGACCATCTTTTGATACTTTGTGCCATTGTTCGCCAATCGCGTTCGTCACCAAGTATTTTGTATAGTAGACATCACCTGAGTGGAATGTCGCTTTTGTAGAGCTCGTACTGGATGGGGTCGCTTTAATTTCAAGCGACTTCGTCATCATGAAACGAGAAGAAGCGATTTTAGCAGTCGACGTATACTCAGTGAGTGCCGTCGTTAATACATAGCCTGTTTTTCCGTTGTATGTAACACGGTGATAGAGACCTGATTTGACGGTCGATTTGACGAGAGTACCGCTTGGGATCGTCAAAAGCGATTTTTTACTTAAGTCCGTCGCATCATAAAGCGACGTCGTGAGCTTTAATTTGAACGTTGTTTCTTGGATTGTCGTGACGTTTTGTTTAGAGGCGCCAAGGAATGCCTCTTTGTACATATAACCGGATTTTCCGGCATAGGATACTTTGAACCAATCCCCAATGCGACCTGTCGTCTTTAAGGACGTCCCGCTCGGAACGACGAGTTCACGCGGGAAGCCTGTTCCTGCGTATTGACGAAGGCTGTACGCATCGGTCGTCTCATACGTCGTATCCGTCAAACGTTGATAGCTGATCGGATTTGCGTTGAGCGCTTGAATGTAGCTTGTTTTTCCGTCGTACATGACGCGATACCACACTTCACCGTAAGGATTGATGACCTTTTGAGAAGTGTAGTAGACATCGTTTGCATCGAGTGTCGCGATTGTTTTCGCGGTCGTCATCGCAGATTGATGGAGCGTCATCGGTTTTGAAATGGCGAAGCGTTGCCCACTGATCGATTGTTTTTGATAGTAGGGTGTTAAATATTTTGACGCGACGTATCCCGTTTTTCCGCCGTACGTTACTCTTCTGAAATAGCCAGAAGTAGATTCATACGTGGATGAAACGATTGTTCCGGTCTTGATCGTCAACAAGCGTTTCCGGGAAGATGTCGTCCGGTCATACAGATAACTATCTGTAGACAGGCGATAAGTCGTCGCTTTCGTCGTGGCGGCCTCAGGTGCTTTAGTATACGTAAACAATACGCCGAGGACCATGATGAAGCTGACGAGCATCTTCAAGGTTTTCGTGAATAGTGTCGTGTTCAAAGAGCATTTCCTCCTAGTTAGAATTCGTCCGGGGACGTTTCAGGCTCTAGGGTGTCGATTCTAAGGTGTAAGATAAGTGTTCCTATCTCTACTATCGACAATAAAACATTTATCTAAAGTAAAATTAGAATTTTTTTGAAAATAGGGGTTTAGATTTTTGAAAAACCCTTCTGTTTGTAGAAAACAGAAGGGAATGATTGTTAGAGGTCCAATTGATCGAGGAGTTCGTCGAGGTTTGTCGTCGGTTGATCGCACGTAAAGTCGTGGCACAGATAGGCTGTCGGCTGACCCGCGATTAACTGATAGTCTTCGATAAATGGAGCGATTTCCAGTAGTTCTGCTTTTTGGCCGACGAGAAGGGATAACTCCGGGTGACGGTGTTTGAAGAGGCGCCGAAGATACGGTTCGACCTTCGTCATGTCGTCTGCTAACACAATCAATTCTTGAGGTTTCATCATGATTCGGCAATAGACGCTCATCAATGAAGCATAACCGGTCGGTTGTTGCTTGATCTCTTCCGCGACCGATTGAAGGACACGGTGTGCCGTCTCGAGGTAACGTGAGTCTCCCGTCAATTGGGAGAGGCGGAATAAGTTCAAGGTCGCTGTGCTATTACCAGCCGGTGTCACACCGTCATAGACTTCCTTCGGTCGAATCAACAAGCGTTCTGCTCCTGACGCCGTGAAGAAGAAACTACCGGACGGATCGCCGAACGCTGAAAGCATGACATCCGTCAGGCGACGAGCCTGTTTAAGGTACGGTACTTCTTGCGTCGTAAGATGTAACTCGAGATAAGCTTCCGCGAGAAAACTGTAGTCGTCGAGAAATCCTCTGCCTTGAGCGTGTCCTTCTCGATAGCTGACGCGTAAGCGGCTACCATCGAGTAAGTGGTGCTCGATGAAGGTGAGCGCGCGTTTGGCAACGGTCGTATAATGCGGGTTTCCTAAAATCCGTCCTGCTTTTGCAAAAGCGGAAATCATTAACGCGTTCCATGACGTCAAAATCTTATCATCCCGAAATGGTCGAGTTCGATGCGCACGGTGTGAAAAGAGTTGTTGCCGTTCGTGTTCAAGTTGGCGCACGACATCTGCGACGGGGCGTGCTACTTCAGCAGCGAATGCGTGGAGATTTTGATTTGAACGGTGAAACACATTCCGTCCTTCGAAGTTCCCGTTTGGTGTTGCACCGTAATACCGCGGGAAGAAGGCTTCTTCACCTAGCAGTTGTATCAGCTCATCATAGGAGAAACTATAAAATAGTCCTTCGTGACCGTCACTATCCGCATCTTCTGCCGAGTAGAAAGCACCTTCGTTCGATAACAGGTCACGTTCGACATACGTGAAGATTTCTTCCGCGTACTGTTTGAAGCGGTCATTCCCGGAAGCTTGATACGTCTCGAGGCAAAGGGTCGCGAACAAGGCATTATCGTAGAGCATCTTTTCAAAATGGGGAATCACCCAAGCGGCATCCACGGTATAACGATAGAGGCCGAAGCCGACTTGATCGGTGATGCCGCCGTCACGCATCGCAGTCAGCGTCCGCATGACCATCTGGAGTGCCGTCTCGTCTTCCGCGTACTGGTAATAATCGAGCAAGAACGTCAACAGGGACGGAGACGGGAATTTCGGTGCACCGCCAAATCCGCCATGCGTGACATCGAATTGGCGCATCGCTTGGTCGAATGTTGTGTGTAACAGCTCCTCATCCAGCGTGCCGTGCTGCTTGACCGTGCTGACATCGAGCAACGCCTGTTCGATTTGTGTACCGACCCGTTTAATTTTTTGCGGATCCGTTTGATAGTGTTCGCTCAGCTGAAGCAGGACTTGTCGGAAACTCGGGCGGTTGAACTGGGGTGTCTTCGGAAAATACGTCCCGATATAAAACGGAACTTGTTCCGGCGACATGAAGACGCTGAGCGGCCATCCTCCTTGACCGGTCATGATTTGGGCTGCCGTCATGTAGATTTGGTCGATATCCGGTCGTTCCTCCCGATCGACTTTAATCGAGATGAAACGTTCATTGAGCATCGTCGCCGTTTCGTCATCCTCGAAACTTTCATGGGCAAGGACGTGGCACCAGTGACAGGTCGAATAACCAATCGATAAAAAAATCGGTTTATTTGCTGTCCGGGCGGCAGTGAAGGCTTCTTCTCCCCACGGATACCAATCAACCGGATTGGAAGCATGTTGTTGCAGGTAAGGGCTTGTTTCGTGAATCAACCGGTTTGTCGGCATAATGTGTACCTCGTTTCTTCTATAGTATTTGTATCTTTACGATAGCGATTTCTAAGGTCTGTATCAACTTGATTTAGTCAAAGAAATCTAGAGAAAAAAAGATTGACTTTGTAAAATATTTTGTGTTATATTAAGAAATGTCATGAATCGGGGATGATCACTCATGTGAGAATCTTTAACCCACAATACACAATTTAATAATCAGGTCAGGATTTTTAGACCTTAACTGACAATCGAGTCAGACATAAGTCATCGCTTTTATTTTGTCCTTCTTCTTTAGGGAAGAAGTTGACCCAGCAAGATAAACCTTCCATTCGATACTTTTCAGCTCATCCGAGCGAAACTCTAAAAATCCCAGTAAATGCGTAACCTAATACGCAACTTGATTCTTGCTAAAACGCTTGATTCAGCTGGCGCGGCCAAGGAGCCGTAACAACGAAAGAGAGGTAGGGCTTTCGTCGTTTCAGGTGTTTTGATCACCTGTGTCCTCGATTCCACTGACAACTAATGTAAAAGAAACCAACACGCTGAGAAGGCGTTTTTTTTTATGCCCTTTTTTAACCTGCTAACGGTGGGAAGACATCCATTGATGAGAGTGACTCCAAAAGATAATTATAATAAAAGCGAACGATAAAAATTTGTAAGCGATACCATTATTATCATTTACGAAGGATAACATGTTTTTTTACGAAAAATATACACTTTTCCAAATTATTTCTGATATTATAAAGAAGTGTCAGAAAATTAAATAGGGGGTCAACATCATGAAATACGGAAGTACGTTTGGTAAGTGGGCATTGGTCGGAGCATTAACAGCAGGTATTCTTCCGCAGGCAGGCATCATCGTAGGGGCAGAGGGCGAAGGCGTCATCCTGTCAGAGTACATAGAAGGATCGAGCAATAACAAAGCGATCGAGATTTACAATGGTTCGGGACAAATCATCAATCTCGCTGACTACACACTCGTACAGTATACGAATGGTGGACCGTCTGAATCAAAAATCACGCTTTCCGGAACGATTGACCCGGGGAAAACATTCGTCATTGCAAACTCAAGTGCAAATGCTGACATTAAAGCAAAAGCACAACAAACGACAGGATCACTGAACTTCAACGGTAACGATCCCGTTGCCCTGAAAAAAGGAGATGTCGTCCTCGACATCATCGGACCAGTCGGATCAAGTGCGGATTTCGCGAAAGATACGACGCTCGTCCGTAACACAAACGTGACGACCGGTTCAAAAACATATGAACCGTCACAATGGACAAGCTTCCCGGTCGATACATTAACAGATTTAGGATCACATAAAGCAGTAGCAGGTGATATTCTCGTTGCACCAACGGCTGACCCAGTCGGCGAAGTTGAGCGTGGTGATAAAGTAACGCTTACAGGGGAAGGGACGATTCACTATACAGTCGATGGATTAACACCGACAGTTGAAAGTCCGGTTTACTCAGAGCCGATCACAATTAATGAGGAAATGACGATTCAAGCAGTCGTCGTCAAGAATGGTAAAACGTCAGCCGTTTCGACGTTCAAATATTACATCGCACCACCCCTCACGAAAATCAGCAGTATCCAAGGAATTGCACATTTGTCTCCATACGCCGATCAACTCGTCCGGACGACAGGTGTCGTCACGTATATCGTGGATGCAAACAACTTCTACATGCAGGATCCGAATCCGGATAATAACAGTAAGACATCTGAAGGTATCTTAGTGTATTCGAAAAACCACGGAGCGGCAGTCGGACAAAAGGTCGCGACAACTGGATATGTGAAAGAATGGCTATTAGGTGGATATAGTGATAAAGCGGAGACAGACTTGCCTGTAACAGAGCTCAGTGCTGTCAACCTCGTTAAAGGAGCACTTAACGAAGGATTACCTGCAAGCATCGTCCTCGGTGGGGACGGCGTTTTGATTCCGACGGATGTCGTCGATAACGATGCGTTCGCGAACTTTGATCCGGAAGAGGATGCAATCGACCTGTATGAAAGTGTCGAAGGGATGCGTGTTGCACTTCCGAATGCCATCGTCACAGGTCCACAAGCAAACCGGACGATTCCGGTCCGGACGCAAACAGCAGACAAAGTCTACACGAAACGCGGTACACCAATCTTGACGGCAGACAACGTCAACCCGGAACGTCTCTTCGTCGAGATGGGCAGTTCGTCATACCGTGCGAAATCAGGTGACCGTTTTGAAGGAACGATTGAAGGGGTCATGAGCTACAACTACTCTGCTTATAAAGTCTTGTCAAAAGCAGCTGATCTTCCGAAACTCGTCACGAGTGAAATTGATCGTCAACCGACGAACATTGAAACAGGAGAGTCACGTTTGACGGTCGCATCGTATAACGTCGAAAACTTTGCTTCGACAGCAGACGCCGGGAAAGTTGATCGTGTCTCGGAAGGGATCGCGACGTTCCTTAAAACACCGGACATCGTTGGTTTGACAGAAATGCAAGATAACGATGGTGCAGTTGATAGCGGAACAGTCGATGCATCCAAATCATTTGAAACATTGATTGCCGCAATTGAAGCGAAAACTGGCGTTAAGTATGCGTATACAGACATCGCACCAGAAGATAAAAAAGATGGTGGACAGCCAGGCGGAAACATCCGTGTCGGCTTCTTGTATAACCCGGAGCGCGTCTCACTTGCACCAGGTAAAAAAGGAACGGCAACAGAAGCGGTTTCGGTCGAAAACGGCAAGTTGACGAGTAACCCGGGACGGATTCAACCGCTCGACCCGAACTTCGCAAGTTCACGGAAGCCACTCGTCGGGGAATTCCTCTTCAAAGGGGAGTCGTACCATGTCATCGTCAACCACTTTAACTCTAAAGGTGGCGACGGAGCAGACTTCGGTAAAAATCAACCGGTCGTACGTAAGAGCGAAGTACAGCGTCATGCGATTGCGACAATCGTCCAAGATTTCGTCAATGAACTCGAAACAGAAGTCAAAGACTCGAATGTCGTTGTTCTTGGTGACTTGAATGACTTCCAGTTCTCGAAAACACTCGACATCCTCAAAGGAAAGAACTTGTGGAACACGGTCGATGATCTTCCGAAATCAGAACGTTACTCGTATGTCTATAATGGTAACGCACAAGTACTCGATCACATCCTAATCTCGAAAAACTTAAAATCGTATACGTCTTCTGACATCGTCAACATCAACTCGGATTATATGGAAGCGGACGGAAGTGCGAGTGACCACGATCCAGCCATTATTTCAATTCAAGGTGCTGAGAGTGCCGTTCCTGTTAGAGGAAAAGCCGAAATTGGAAAATGGCGTGCTGTTCAAAAAGGAAAGCACATCGTCATTGAACGAAAAATTGCAAAGCGTTGGTTGAAAGTGAGTGAAACACATGGTCAGCAACAAGGTGAATTACTCGAACTTCGTGTTTCGAAAGGCCTGCCATACATTCTCGTGAAGACGAAAAAAGATGGGCAGAATTGGCTTGAGCTTTCAAAACGCTACAAATTAACGACTTCTGATAAATTTCAATAAATCAAAAAAGCGGACTTAGCGGTCCGCTTTTTTTTGTGTTCGGATAAAAAGAGATAGGAAGGAAAGGGTACTGATTGAAAAGGTGAGGAGCAGGGCAGTTTCAAGAGGAAGAATCCGGAACATATACATGAAGTGGATGATGATTAAGGTAATAATCGTGGCAAGACCGACGATAAAGTTCTTCCGTAATAAGTTTCCGACACCCGGGACGAGCAGTTCGAATCCGAGACGTTGGCTATAGTGAACTTCGTCATGTGCGTTCGCGAGACTAAAGGAGACCGTCAACACAACGAGAATCATCCAACCTGAAAACAAGTACTGCTGAATCGCGAGAAACGTAATCGATTCATAGATAAAGTAGAGAAGAATCATGGCATACTCCTTTTGATGGATATTATATGGACAAACACGTATTTTTTTTCCTTACGATTCCTAATATTAGCTAGGTGATGAAAGAACGGCAATAAGATTTGCAAAGAATGAAAATAAAAGAATGTTCACACATTTCAACAAGAGGGGAAAATAGTTCATTTTCTGTACGATAATGAAATGAGAATGGCTTCGGACTAAGTTGTCAGACCTTTAAAGGCGATGTTACTAAAATGTGTCTGTGTTGTGAACAAGTCGAATGAATCATGTGATTTTCTTAGAATGGATACTCTGACTGTTCGAACGGTTCAATTTCTTTTAAAATAAGGGTAATGCAAGAAAGAAGGAGGCGGACCAGCAGGATGAAAAAAGTATTAGTCCTCGGGGTAATAGCATTTGCTTTCTTTGGTTGCGAAAGCGTTCCAATCGAACAAGCGGAGGCGGAGTACCCGAAAAGTGGGGGAAAGCTGATTGATGCATATACAAGTGAGTACCCGGGATACAAGTGGGAAGTCAGACGGACAGCGACAGAGGAGTTTGTCGCACTGACGAAAGACGGGAAAGATTACGGGAAGTATCGTTTCCGGGACGGCGTGACGACGCAAGGCGCGACGTTAAATAAAGATACGGAAGCGACGCTTGCGAAAAAAGGCTGGAAGGTCGTCAAGTCCTATCGAAAGGGAAATACGAACTACATGCTGAACCTTGATCACGCAGCCGTCTATGAAAAGAACGATAACTACGTGACGTATTTCTTTGATCAATATGATAAAAATCGCGTCAAAGCAACACTGGCGATTCCGAAGGACGTCGAAGCGAAAAAAGAAGGGTTCTATGGTGCTGCTTCAAAAGCATTACGGACGACGGATGAGAAATTGATGTTACGCCTGATGAACTGGGAACGTGCCGAATACAAGAAACCTGCATTGTCGCCGTATACAGCATTAAAACCGGTCACGCGCGGACACAGTGAAAACATGGCGGAGAATAACTTTTTCTCGCATACGGATCCTGAAGGCCGTGACCCGTTCGCCCGGATGAAGGCAGAAGGCATTCGCTTCTCGATGGCGGGTGAAAACTTATCGATGGGGTATCCAAATGTCTTCACTGCTCACTGGGGATTGATGAACTCAAAAGGGCATCGTGAGAACATCATGCAAAGCGGCTTCAAACAAGCGGATGTTGGAGTGGCGTTTAGAAAAGATGCACCGTACTTTACGATTAACTTTAGAACACCGTGAAAATAGCACGAACTAAAGTAAAGCCTAGGTTCTCGTCAATGGGAACCTAGGCTTTTTGGTTTGTCTTGAGTCCCGGGAAACGTGATATCTTACGAATCAAAAAACGTAGGTGGTTGATATAAGTGGTACGAAAGATTCTTACTTCCCGTGCTTTCCTCGGGCGAGGCGCAAGCCGTTGCCTCTTTCCCTTACAGGTCAAGATGCAGGGTCTCGCCTGCCTCTGACAGCGCAAGCGCGACCCTGCAGTGAAACGAAGCGGCGCGAAGGCTTGCCGCTCGGAGACGATTTGGGAAGGATGGGCGACGCATTCTACGAATCAGAAAATATGTGGTGTCAGTCGGTGGAAATGAATGTTAAGAGGCGAAAAGATTCATGCTTCTCGTGCTTTCCTCGGACGAGGCGCAAGCCGTTGCCCCTTTCCCTTACAGGTCAAGGTGCAGGGTCTCGCCTGCCTCTGACAGCGCAAGCGAGCCTTGCGCTTTTTCCCGTAGGAGTCACGTGGAAGCAAATCTTTTTAGGCTTTCTAATGGAAGAAGACCTGAGAAAGGCTGCGATTCGGGAAGGAGCGACGAGTAACAGAGATACTATCGAAAAAACGGACGGCCCACCCCTGTTGTTGAAAGGAGGTGGAGCCGTCCGGTTCTTTTTTATATCATTTATCTTCGGGGAGTAGGCAAGACAAAGGTCTTTCTGTAAAAGTGACACAGACGCTGCCGCTCAATTCGCCCAGTCCGGTTTACTGAATCCTTTGAATGATTTTTCGATCACTTCATTAAAGTCATCCGATTTGACGACAGCGGTCAAGTCTTTGGCCAGTTGTTTGTCTTCGTCACTTGTCTTAACAGCGACTAAGTTGCGGTACTGCTCGTTCATCGTCTCGAGTGCGAGTGCATCGAGTAAGTCGAACTTCGCAGCAAGTGCGAAATTTCCGGGAACAGCTGAAATATCAACACTTTCGACAGCGCGTGGGAGCTGAGCGGCTTCAAGCGGTTTGATGACGAGTTTCTTTGGATTTTTGATGATGTCCTTTTCTGAGACGGTCAATGGATCGGTATCTGCTTTTAGTTCAATCCAACCTTGATCCGCTAACAGGTTTAAAGCACGTGCCTGGTTCGTCGGGTCATTGGGTGTTGCGACTTCAGCACCTTCTTTGACATCGTCCAACGTTTTATAGGACTTGCTGTATAATCCCATCGGTGCCGTTGGGACGGTGATCAGCCCTGTGAGATCGAGATTTTTTTCTTTCGCAAACGTTTTTAAATAAATCGAGTGCTGGAACAGGTTGGCATCGATATCACCGCTCCCGAGGGCAAGGTTCGGTTGAATGTAATCACTGAATTCGACGATTTCGACGTTGTAGCCTTTCTTTTCGAGTCCCGGTTGAATCGCTTCTTTGACCATATCGCTATACGGACCACTCGTCGCCCCGATTTTGATGGACTTCGTTTCTTCATTTGCACTGCTGTCACCGCATCCGGCTAAGATGCTTGCTCCTAATAATCCTGTTGCTAAAAAGGCATAGCGTTTTTTCATCTTAATCTCTCCCTTGCGTTCTCTATTTGTAAGTTATCGTTTATCGGCGACACGTGCGAACCGGTTGCCGAGTGCCTGAATGACTTGAATGATGACGACAAGCACGACGATCGTCATGATCATGACGACGTTATCGTACCGGTAATAACCGAACCGGATCGCGAGGTCACCAATTCCGCCGCCACCGACGATCCCTGCCATCGCTGAGAATCCGATCAGGCTGATCAAGGTCAACGTCAAGCCTTGAATGATTCCGGGCAATGCTTCCGGAAGGAGAACACTGATAATGATGCGAAGCGGTTTCGCCCCGCACGCTTCTGCTGCTTCAATCAAACCGGGTGGAATCTCACGGAGTGAGGTTTCGACGAGTCGGGCGAGAAACGGAATCGCGGCGACGCTCAAGCTGACCGAGGCGGCAGCGGGACCGATCGTCGTCTTCGTGATGAGTTGCGTCAATGGAATCAAAGCAACGAGTAGGATGATGAATGGTAACGAGCGGACGATGTTGATGGCGAAGTCCAACGTCGTTCGAATGAAGACGTTTTGGAAAAAGAGTCCGCGGTCGGTGATGAATAATAAAATCCCGAGTGGAATTCCGATGATGATGGCGAAGGCGAGTGAAATGCCAACCATGAAGGCCGTCTCTCCGAGTGCTTTCGTTAAGTCGGGAAGCATTGTCGTAAACCGGTCAAGCGACATCTTGAATCACCTCGATTGCGTGCAACTGTCCCTCGAGCCAGGTTAAGGCACGATTCACGTGCAGTGTCGGTCCCGTCAAACTGACGATTAAGACGCCAAACGCGACGTCCTGAATGTAGTCGACCTTCCCATGCAGGATGCTGACTGCGATATCGAATTGTTTGATGGCTTCAGATAAGGTACTCTCACCTGTTTTTTCACCCGTGAACTGAAGTCGAATGACTTTGCCGGGTGTCGTCCGTAAAATCCGTTCCGGTAACTCGATTTGGAGTGCCGTATCGACGTAATGTTTTGTGACCGGATGTTCGGCTTGACTAAATATGGCGTAAGTCGAAGCGACTTCGACGACTTCACCGTGCGCCATGACGGCAACGCGGTGACAAATTTGTTTGACGACGTCGATTTCGTGGGTGATGAGGATGATCGTCAAACCGAGCCGGGCGTTCAAATCTTTCAGTAAATCGAGAATCTGGAGCGTCGTCACGGGATCGAGCGCTGATGTCGCTTCGTCACAGAGTAAGATGTTTGGATTGTTGGCGAGCGCTCGTGCGATGCCGACGCGTTGTTTTTGTCCACCACTGAGTTGGCTCGGATAGTTCGTCTCGAATCCTTCGAGTCCGACGAGTGCCGTTAATTCTTGAATCCGTTTCGGGAACTCACGCCGTTTGACACCGGCAGCCTTTAAGGCGAACTCGATATTGTCGGCAACGGTGCGGGACTGAATCAGTTGAAAGTGTTGAAAGATCATACCGACCCGGAGACGGAGTTTGCGGAGAGACGTTTTGGAGACACGTGATAGATTGGCTCCGTCTACTATGACCGTACCGCTCGTCGGTGTCTCGAGCCCGTTAATCAACCGTAAGAGTGTACTTTTTCCGGCGCCGGATTCACCGATGATGCCGAATATTTCCCCTTGTTCAATCGTTAAGTTGACATCGTTTAATGCAAAAATCGGTGTGCGGTCACGGACGAATTGTTTTGTGATGTGTGCGAACTCAATCATGATGTTTCCCTCCCGATACAAAAAAATCGCTTTTTTCCAGTTAGAGAGCAACCAGAAAAAAGCGACGAAGTGTAGAATTTCGTAACTTATCTCTCAGAACAAAAGAAGTTCTGTAGGATGTGGCACCGTTCCATTACTGGTGGTTGCCGGACGTCGTTGGGCCTAATCCCTCGGTCGCTCTCGATAAGTAGCTATGCTGTTGGGATTTACTTTAACGGAAATGATTCCCATCTGTCAAACGTTTTTTCAGAATTATTCGGCAACGGCGGTTTGGAAGAGCTGAAGGGTCCCGATTCGCTTGACAGCCTCGACGAGTCGGTCGACATCGGCAATCAGACTGATCCGGACGTAACCTTCACCGTATGTACCAAAGAAATGACCCGGTGTCACGGCGACATGCGCTTCGTCGAGCAGGTGATCGGTGAAGCTTTGGGACGTGAAGCCGGACGGAACAGGGAGCCAGACGAAGAACGAACCGCCGGGAACCGGTCCGTCCCAGCCGATTTCGTTTAATGCACCGAACAACGCATCGCGTCGCGTCTCATACAAGGCGCTCAGTTCACGGACACATGTCTGATCGCTTGAAAGTGCGACCGTCGCTGCATGCTGGATCGGTGTGAAGGCACTGACGTAAAGGTGTTCCTGGTATGTTTCGATGCTCGCGATGACGGACGGATTACCGATTGCAAAGGCAATCCGGAAGCCGGACATGTTGAACCGTTTAGAGAGTGAAAACAACTCAATCCCGACATGCTTAGCGCCTTCCGTCTGGAGGAAACTCCGCGTCGGACCATCGAAACTGATCCCGCCGTACGCTAAGTCATGGACGACGCAAATGTCATGTGCATCAGCGAACGCGACCGTTTGTTCAAAAGCCGCTGCCGTCGCTGTCGCACCGGTCGGATTACTCGGATAGTTGAGGAACAACATCCGGGCTCGTTCGACGTCAAGCGAATCGAGGAGATCATAGTCAGGCAAAAAGCTATTTTCAGCGAGAAGCGGAAGCGTGATCGGATACGCACCGGCAAGTGCTGCGCCTGATAAGTAATCCGGGTAACCTGGATCCGGGACGATGACCCCTTCACCGGGATTGACGATCGTCTGCGGAAGGGCGACGATGCCGGCCTTGCTTCCGAGTAAAATCGCGACTTCTGTCGCCGGATCAACCGACACGCCAAATTCTGATTCATAAAAATTAGCGACGGCCTGTTTTAAGAAATCATGTCCGCGAAACGGCGGGTATTGGAGATTACTTGCATCATCGATGGCTTGTTTTAAAGCATCGAGAATATGTACGGGTGTCGTTTGGTCCGGTGTTCCTTGACCTAGCGTGATGACGTCGTGTCCTGCGGCTTTGACGGAACCGATCCGTTGGGCAAGTTCTGCGAAGACGGGATCGGGCAAGCGATCGATGGCGATCGATGGGGCGAAATGTTTCATCTCTGTTCCTCCTTCAGGTATTGTCGTCAAGAATAGCGAATTTTCAGTCAAAATGAAAGAGGTTTTTTAAAATTCCTTAAAAATTAGAAGAACATTCCAATTTCAGACGATGTTCTTGATACACTAGACAAGTAATCGATTGACTACTAGACGGGAGATGGAAAAGATGAATCGGACCTGGTGGAAAGAAGCCGTCGTTTATCAAGTGTACTGGCGGAGTTTTAACGACTCGAATGGAGACGGGATGGGGGACTTGCGGGGCGTGATTGAAAAGCTCGACTACATCGCCTCACTGGGGGTGGATGTCATTTGGCTTAACCCCTGTTATACATCACCTGATATCGACAACGGTTACGACATCGCTGACTATTACGGCATCATGGAGAAAGCCGGCACGATGGCAGATTTGGACCAGCTGATTGAATCGGCGCATGCGCGCGGCTTAAAAATCATTCTCGATCTTGTCGTCAATCATACAAGTCATCAACATCACTGGTTTGAGGAGTCGCGCCGTGATCAAACGAATGATAAGTCAGATTGGTACATTTGGCATGACGGGGAAAAAGGAACACCACCAAACAATTGGCGGTCGTATTTTGCGCCGAGTCCATGGACATGGGATGAAGGACGGCAACAGTACTATTTTCATTCGTTTGCGTCAGAACAACCTGATTTGAACTGGGAACAGCCTGCCGTCCGTCAAGCTGTCTACACGATGATGCGATGGTGGATTGACCGAGGCATCGATGGTTTCCGGATGGATGTCATTAACTTGATTAAAAAACGAGCGGCGTTTGACGATGTGGAGGATCCGTTTGACTTGTCCTACTTAGGCAATCAACCGGGAGTCCATGAATTTTTACAGGAGATGCATCAGGAAGTTCTTGCGGGGAAAGACTTGTTTACGGTCGGGGAGATTCCGTTTGTCGGTCCCGAAGACGGGCTGTTATATGTCAGCGAAGAACGTCAGGAGTTACAGACGTTGTTTCATTTCGAAGTCGCCGATGACATGGAAGAAATGGACCTGCTGCGGTATAAACAGATTCAAAAACGGTGGTATGATGCGCTGTACCCGAAAGGCGTCGCTTCACAATTTTTGAATAATCACGATCATACAAGACAAGTCACGCGCTTCGGTAGCGAGTGCTATCGTGTCGAGAGCGCCAAGTTACTCGGCTTGATGCTACACACGTTACCGGGTATCCCATATGTCTATCAAGGAGAAGAAATCGGGATGACGGGTATTCGTTTCTCGGATGCTTCTCTGTACCAAGACGTCGCCTTCCGTAATCGTTACGAGGAGCGCGTCGCAGCGGGAGAGCCGAGTGGCACTGTCTTGTCATCGATGCAGCTACGGGCGCGGGATAATTCGCGGACACCGATGCAATGGGATGATAGCCGGGCAGGCGGATTTACGACAGGGGAACCATGGATGACGGTCAATCCGAACTATAAAACAATCAACGTGCAGGCAGCTGAACAGGATCCGCAATCGGTTCTCGTGTTTTACCGGGAGTTGATTCAATTACGAAAAGAACATCCTGTCATGGTGTATGGCGTGTATCGTGATTTGGCGATTCAGGATCCTTATCTTTACGTATATGAACGGGAATTCGAAGGGGTGACGTGGCGAATCGTCTTGAACGTCCATGATGAACAGGTCGAAACGACATTCGCCTTACCGAATGAACAGTTACTTCTCTCGAACTATGAAGAGAGTGCAAGTAAGATCTTGCAGCCCTATGAGGCACGCCTGTACCAAACGAGTCGGTGAAATAGTGAAGGGTCTCATCTTAGGAAAATACAAGAAAATGACACGCTAGAAAAGTGCCGTGGTTTTGAGGAACATTCTGATCGAGGGTCATGACAAGAGCTAGGTCCCGCTGATTTCGAACGGGCTGATGAAAAAAGAAGGAGCTGACTCAAGAGTCGCTCCAATATCAATCAGAGTGACAGACGGTTTTGTTATCCTCACCGCGAATCGCGCTACCTTTTCCCACAGGGGTCGAGGATGAATATTCCCGTCCTCCATTAAGCAAATGGCCGATGACCCACTTTTGACGGGATCATCGGCCATATCTATACAAATGTTTATTGTTTCAGATAGTTGAGTGTTTGACTGAGATACGTATGGAAAAGTCCTGATTCCTTTTAATCGAGAGTGGTTCCCGCTTTTGAGTCAGACCCTTTGAGCGTGTAGAAAAACGTGTGCGAGAAGTGAATACGCTATGTCTAGATGCGATCAGTTCCTCGTCTCGTCTTCAAAGCGACAGGGGCGCGAACGATTGCTTTTTTCGGTTTAATGCGATTCAAGACGGATTGCGCTCTAAATCGGCTGCATGAATTGTCTATACTTACGCTTTTACCTCCCGCACTTCCTGCTTTTTAAGCAAGGTAAAGGGTTCGGTAGATTGTTGTGGGATCAGCGTTTTAACAATTGTTCAAACCGATCGACAGCTTCACGCATTTCATAGCTCGGTGCGAGAACGAGAGGACCATGTCCAGTCGCAAGGATGTCGGGCGTCAGTTCCGTCAATTGATGGGCGGACTTCAAGGCGACGTCTTTATCCCAAGTCGCGAGAGCAGGGAACGGGAACTGCCAGCGCGTATCGCCGGAAACAGCGATTCCGCCTTGTGTTTGGAAGGCATCTCCGGCAATCAACGTCCGACTGCCTTCATGCCATAAGGAAATCGAGCCCGGGGTGTGCCCGGGAGACGTAATGACGCTCAGGCTTCCGACTTGTTGGCCGCTTTCAAGCAGACGGTCTGGTCGTGTCTTGATGTTTTTCGGGATGCCCCCTTTTAAGGGTGTCGTCTCTCCTTCACGAAGCGATTCGTCACCGCTAAGAAGCGCTGCGTCGCGGTAACTGATTGCCACTTCGGCGAGTGGAAAGGCATTCGCTAAGAAGTCGAGTGAACCGACATGATCAGCGTGGGCATGCGTCAAGATGATGGAACGTAACGGTTTGTGATGGGACTTGATGACGCGATGGATTGCTTTGGCGTTCAGTGAAATCCCGGTATCGATCAAGGTCAGGCTGTCGGCTTCTTCAAAAAGGTAGCAGTTGACCGGGAAAAAAGATGGTGTCGTCTGTAATTGATGGAGTCGTTCAATCGTTGAGATTCGCATAGCGTTTCACTCCCTCGTTAAAATAATCATCGATACTTTAGTATCACCTGTTTTAGTACAGGCGTCTACAAAAAAACTCCTCGACTGGACCGAGGAGTAAACAAAAATTAATACGTGACTTCGAAGACGGCACCAGCATGCGCAGAGTCGTCTCCATCTGCCGCTGTCGTGACGAGCAGACGATCTTCATAAGCGATTGGGCACGTCGGATTTGCAACCGGGAAATCGATGTGTGCGAGCTTCTCGCCCGTTTCAAGATTCCAACGTGTAATGCAAGAACCGGCGTAATGCGCGATGAAGACATGTCCATCCCGGTCTTTCGTCATGCCGTCCGGAAAACCATCTTCTTCTTCTAAATCGATTGCTACGCGACGATTCGTCAAGGGTTGATCGGGTGCATAGTCAAAGGCGTAGACTTTTTTAGTCGGTGTGTCGATATGGTACAGCGTCGTTCCGTCCTCTGACCAGACGAGACCATTTGAATTCGTGAGTCCATCATGCAGAACATCGATTGAGCCATCGTGACGCAAACGGTAGAGACTGGCCGTTTCCCCGTCCTCTTCATTGATGCTACCGGCTACATACTGTCCAAATGGATCGAGTTTACCGTCGTTCATTCGATCCGAGTCGGGCATCGTCAACTTCGTTTCGAGTGAGAGATGACCTTCTTTCAGATCGAATGTTCCGAAACCATGTTCTGAAGTCACCCGGAGAAAATCAGGGGCATCGGTTAAAGCGATTGAAGTGATCGCGCTCGGGACTTGAAACGGCTTCAAGGCCTCGGTCGTCAAATCATATGAAAAGAACAGCTTGTTTGGAATGTCAACGAAATAAAAGCGTTTCGTTTTGGCGTCATAGACAGGCGATTCGCCTGTTTTACATGCTACATCAATAAAAAGTGAGACTGTCATATATGTTCCTCCTACGTGTGGTCTTGCTTGAATCAATCAAGTGAAGATAAATTACCATTGCTATCTTAATGAAGAGAGTGATATGAGTCGTTTGTGTCGTGATCTAAAATGAATCATAGTATCCACAGTAAATGTACCTGTTTTACTTTAATCTAAAACGTCCGCTCGAAAATTCAATCGATTCTATTAAAAAAGGTCTTCAGCTCGGAAGTTTACCGAAATGAAGACCATCCTTTAAATTAACGGCTTTTGACAAGAAGACTGACAGCTTCCTTAACTAAGTCTTCTGTTTGTCCCTCACCACTGGCTTCAGCCTCTTTGACACATTCAATCAAGTTTGAGCTAACGACGACACCAATCGTCCGGTCCATTGCTGACCGTGCAGCGGATAACTGAGTGATGACGTCACGACAATCTTGACCTTCTTCCATCATCCGTAAGATACCGCGCAATTGTCCTTCAATCCGACTGACCCGATTTTTCATCTTTTGATCGTAATCCATTCGTTTTCCTCCATTCTAAGGTGCAACACGTATTCTCGATACCTTCATGCTATGCCCATCATGGTATTTCTGTCAATTCAATCGATTTTTCAGCTATATTTTTTGATAGAACAGGGAATATGGATGTGGTGGAGAAAAATAATCAAAATAACGAAAGAAAACTAAAACGATTTTGCGTCAGCTTGCGTATACTATATGATAAGGCTGACTAATCACAAGGGGGAGAAGGATGCATACTCAATCCGATGAATCGCTTTATCATCAGATGCGTGGAGGAGATGAACAGGCTCTTGAAACGTTATATGATAAATACGAGAGGCTGTTGTTTTCATTCGCACATCGCTTTACGAACAACGATCGATTATCTGAAGAAGTTATTCAAGAAGTCTGGATGAAGATATGGAATGGACGTGTTGACTTCAACACGGAGAAAGGAAAGTTCTCTTCGTGGGTGTTGACGATTACCCGAAATGCTGCGCTTGATTGTTTGCGGCGTGAAAAGCGACAACCGACAATTGAAATTGAAGAACGAGACGGTGGGTTTGATGAACCGGTCGAACGAACGGTCGTCGAACGGGAAACGGCTTCTGAAGTACGTGAAGCGGTCCAAGCATTGAAACCGGAGCAACAAGAATTAATTGAGCTCGTCTATTTTAAAGGGTTAACGCAACAACAAATCTCAGATCAGCTCGAATTGCCCCTCGGAACGGTGAAGACGAGGATAAGGAGTGCGATTCAAGCGTTACGAAAATTATTGGAAGGGAGGGAACGTTGATGGAAGAACGTTGTCATGAATTAATTGATTACTTTAATGGAACGTTATCTGCAGCCAATCGAGACGCGTTCGAAGCACATCTTGCGACTTGTGACGACTGCAAGCAGGCGCTACAAGAAATGGAAGAATTGATGCTTCCCATCGCGGAATCACTTCCAGAACGACCGGTACCGGCTGGGATGAAATCAAGAATCTTAGGAGAAGTCCTTGCTTCGTCAAACGAGACGGATCAAGAAGCTCCTAACAATGTGAAAACAACACAGCCGACACCGGAACATGCCTCGGAACTCGAGACAAAACGTGCGAAAAAGCAAACGAGACGAAAAGTCCCGCTCGGTTGGTTAATGAGCATTGCAGCGGTTCTCTTATTATCGCTTGGAGCGAACGCCTATTTCTTAGCGCAAGATGAACCAGAACAAACAGAAGCGTTAGCGCTGGATGAAGTGAACGGCATGGGAAACTTCGAGAGTACGGCTTCGATTCAAGGATCGAGCATGATCTTTACGAAAGACGATAAAGAATACATGCTCGTTCAATTGAAAGACTTGCCACCGCTTAAAGAAGGCGAGTTGTATCAGATGTGGACGATTCAAGGCGATCAAGTACAGGCGAACGGAGTCATCGAACAAGATGGTCAAGCAGCAGCAGTCTTTGCACTCAAAGGCAGTGGAAAGATTGATGCCGTCGCGATTACGGTCGAACCTGAACCAGATTTAGAACAACCAACCGGAGCAGTCATTGCATCCGCTACACTATAAGAGAAGAAATGTCGAGGGATCCACAAATGTGGGTCTCTTTTTTGTATATTTCGTACAAAAAAGTCGAAAAACACATCAAACTGTATAAAAATTCGAAACAGTACTGAAAGAAATGACGAATTAAGACGATACTAATAGGAATGTCAGTCAAAAAGAGAGGCACTTACACAATGAATGAATGGATCATACTACCGAAACACTATGAAGAGGCACTGGTCATCCTATCGGTTATCGTCGCCATTGTCGGATCCTACGCCTCGCTTGAACTCAATCGACGCTTGGCTAAAGCGACATCTTTAAGAAAACGAACACTGCTTCTTTCATCATTGACGATGGGGTTATCGATTTGGGGCATGCACTTTATTGGAATGGGTGCATTCGAATTATCGGTCGCGGTCAATTATGACTGGGTCCTGATGTTACTCTCGGTCGTACCCGCGATCACGGCTGCATGGATTGCCTTTTATTTATTATATTATTCTGCGATTACGCGTAAAAAAGTCGTGCTTGCAGGTTCACTCATCGGGATTGGAATTACAATGATGCATTACCTGGGGATGGCCGCGATGCAGTTTGGGGGAGATATCCGTTATGACATCGGCATCTTCACTCTTTCAGTGTTGATTGCCGTGACGGTTGCCTATGTGGCGCTATTATTGCTCTATATGACGCGCCATGTCGACAAAAAACGCATTTTAATCCCTGTCGCGACATTGATGGGCTTAGCCGTATCAGCGATGCATTACGTAGGCATGCTCGGAACGACATTTTGTATCCCGGCTGATTCCACTACCGTTTTATCAAATGACCCGATCACGTCGAACATCTTGAGTGAAGTGGCGATTCCAATCTTTATTTTAATCATCTTGATCACGGGACTCTACATCCACTTGGAACGACGTGCACTTCAAATGATGGCCTATACGGACCATTTGACGGGGCTGCACAATCGGCGCTGGCTTGACCATCACATGATGAAGGTGGATGGACAATACAACCGCTCGAAACAAACGATGGCGATGGCGTTGATTGATTTAGACGGCTATAAATGGATTAATGACACATTCGGTTTTGATCAAGGGGATACGATCATTCGTCAGTTCGCAGATCGGATTAAAGAAATCCTAGGTGAAGAAGAAACCTGTATCCGCTATAACGGAACACAGTTTTTCTTGATTAAACAAGTCGATACGGAACAACTTGAGGCTTCATTTAATCAAGTGCTCGAGCAAATCCGTCAACCGATGCTCCTTGAAAATCAAGAGATTCATTTAACTGCGACGATTGGTGTCATCTTGCCGAATCCAGAAGAAACGTTAGAGATGCGGATTGGTCAGATGGAGAGTGCCTTACGGGCTGGAAAAAATGAAGGGCGCGATCGGTTTGTTTTATATGATGAATTGATTCACTCGGATCGACGGGAACAGTTGATCGTCGGTTCACTCCGAAAGGCGATGACCGATTACAAAGAATTTAATCTCGTCTATCAGCCGAAGATTGCGTTAGCGACAGGGAAGGTCGAACAAGCAGAGGTCCTGATTCGGTGGAACCATCCGAAACTCGGCTTCATCTCACCGGCCGAGTTCATTCCGATTGCTGAAAAGTACAGCTTGATTCATCGACTGACAGAATGGGTCTTGAAGGAGACGGTCCACCAGATGGAGTTGTGGAAAAAGGAGGATCACTTCATTCGTCAAGTGTCGGTCAACTTATCAGCGATGCACTTCCGGTCCGAGTCTCATAATTCAATGATTAAAGAGATTGTCCATCATTCACTCGAACGCGGGGGAGAGCTTCATCTTCAACTCGAAATTACGGAAACCTCTGTCATGGAAAACTTGGAACGGGCCCTGATGATGCTTGGTGAACTGAAACAGTTGAGTCTGACGATTGCTTTGGATGACTTCGGAACAGGGTTGTCTTCATTGACCCACTTGAAGCACTTACCAATCGATATCTTAAAGATTGATAAATCGTTCATCGATGAGGTTCCGCATGACGAGCGGGGCACGGCCATCACGGAAATGATCATTCAATTAGCGAAAAGTCTCGGAATTGAGGTCGTGGCGGAAGGTGTCGAAACACTCGAACAACACGAATTTTTAAAACGCCTCGGCTGTGATTATGGACAAGGGTATTACTATAGCCGTCCGATGAACGTCAAGGACTTGGATCAGCAGACGATTGAGCGTACAGTACGTGATGTCGGCTAAAAAAATGTTGTTTTTTAAATCCAATCACGGATTGGTTACGTAAGCTAGATAAGCACGCCGGCATGATGCGTGCGAAGATATGGGGGACGAAAAACGTATTGGTAGTAGGTTGATCGGGCGGAAAAACCTACTCGACTCGTGTACGATGCAGACAGAACTCTAGTACATTTTATAGATGACCGTGACTCTGTAATCAACGCAGCCTCTGTCTGTCCAACTATTACAAAAGGCAGCTTCCACAAGGGAGGCTGCCTTTTTTGTACTTACCGATTCGGTGTCAACTGACAGCCGGTATGATCGGTCACAAGAACATTCGTATTGAAGTATTGTCCGTCGCTTTTTAAAATCAGTGATTTTGATTCTTCTTTATAATCGAGTGTCATGTCTTGATCGAGAAAGTGACTCGACCAACGTTTGACGAGGACGGGACCGACATTTGAATCAATCGTCATATCTTCGTCAGTCGCCGACTCGACGAAACGGATACTGAAGATACCGGAGTTTCCACAACCGCATCCTTCTGTGTCGTAATAAAGATGAAGCTGTCCTTTAATGTCACCGCGCAATTGTTCAATCCGGTCAAGTGCGGGACGTGTAAATGTGATGTTCATGACAATCACTCCTTTGTCTCCAGTATACGCGTGTTTCAAACAAAAATAACGTTACTTGCTCACATGGATTTGCCGACGCATCCGGACGAGTAAGAAGACGTATCCTGCAAGAAGGACGACGACGCTACCGAGGACGACCGTATCAACGAGACCGTCATCTGATTTAAAGTTGATCGCGATATAGGCCCAAACGAAGACGAGCGGATAAATCGGATCGCGGTTCGCAAACATAAAGATGAGTGCGACAATGACACCTACCGGAAGCATGATCATCGTCCAACCGGCGTCATCGATGCCGAGCAACTTCGTGATGCCTTGCGTCTGCATGACGATGAAGACGTTAACGATTGTCGCGACCGAGACCCAGCCGATGTAAAGGGAGAACGGGACTTTAAAACGAAGGGCTTTTGTTTCGCGATCGACCTTCGAGTAAATGACCATCAAAGAAGCGAGTAGACCAATCATGACGACGAGCGTCAATGGGAAAAGTTTGTAAGCGAATGTGACGATCCAAGCGGCATTAAAGAGACAACTAATCAAAAACCAAGGACCGATTTTTTTTGCGATTTCATGTTCTTTGAACTTTGGGATGGTCTGTAAAATCAACCAAACAAGTAAAACACCATAAATGAGTCCCCAAATCGAGAACGCATACCCGGCAGGTTTGAACAACGTCGGAATCGTGTCGGAAATACGACCGGTTTTCCCACCGTCGAGTGCGTTAACTGTTACAGCAAAGATGAAACCAAGCCAGTTCAACCAAATCCATTTATTTTTCAATAGAAAAACCTCCTTTAATCTCTAAAGAAGGTTTACCCTGAATCTTTCAGTTTTAGACATTAGTGTCGGCTTGTCGGATTCAAGAATGACATGCCAATCGCCGGATTCCCGGTGTGTGAGCCGAGGACAGGCGTAAGATCGTCAATACGAATCGAGACATTGAAGCGCGCCTCAAGTTTTACCTTCCATTCCCGTGCTAAGTCGTACGCTGTGGCATGAAACAGTGAAATATCCGTTACGTCACCACGTTCAAGGATTTCGACGAGATGATCATAAATTTTGGAGTGTGCTTTCTTGAAGGTCCGAACCGTCTGGTAAGGAACGATTTTGCCCTCCTCGAAGTGGAAGAGCGGGCGTAATTGAAGTAAATTACCGACGAAAGCTTTCGTCGATGAAATGCGACCGCCAGCTTGCAACTGTTTTAAGTTTTCGACGGTAAATTCGATGTGATGATCGAACCGTCGTTTTAAAATCATCTGTTCGATTTGTTCAATCGCAACTCCTTGTTCTGCTAACTGGATCGCTTCCGCAAGTAATTGTCCTGCTGGATAGATACCGCAACGGGAATCAATCGCAATCAGACGAAAACCAGCAATTTCTGCTCCTTGAATGGAAGCATTATACGTACCGCTCAGTTCGCTTGATAAATGAACGGCAAATCCGAAGTCATAGTCTGCTTTTAGTTTTTCATAGTGTTCCGTAAAAGTCCCAATCGAAGGTTGGCTTGTCGTGACCTTATGACCGGCATCGATCCAGCTATAGACAGTCTCAGCATTGACATCGACACCGTCGATAAAACTTTCACCATCCTTCATGACAAGTAACGGGACGATCGTTAAGTCTTGATGGTCGACGATTGAGTTTGGCACAATCGTCGTACTGTCTGTAATCCAAGCAATACGCATCGTGAATTCCTCCTCATTTTAGTACCTGATATTAATTGTAGGTGTAAGCGTTATCGGTGTCAAACCCTCCTGAAAAAAGTGAGTAATTTCCCTTGCTAAAAAAAGTCAGTACGCTATAATCGGTACGTGATTAGTAAACTTTCAGTCGTCTTATACTAAACTCAGGAACAGTATGGGAGAGGAGGGCGTAAAGTGCGTACGATTGGCAATAAAATTAAAAACCTGCGTCTTCAAAAAGGATTGACACAAGAAGAGCTCGGGGAAAGAACCGATTTAAGTAAAGGATATATTTCGCAAATCGAGCGAGAGATCAGTTCTCCCTCGATTGAGACATTATTTAGCCTCCTTGAAGTATTAGGCATCTCAGCAAGAGACTTTTTCGATGAGGAGGCGCTGAATCAGAAAGTCGTTTATACACGAGACGATGTCACGAGTTATGCCGATGAGGAACGAGGGTACCACGTCACCTGGTTGATTCCGGAGTCGAATGAAAAAGAAATGGAGCCGGTCCTGTTGACGCTTGCTGCGAACAGTTCATTTAAAGCTTATGAACCGTCCGGATCGGAAACATTCGTTTATGTCCTCAAGGGTAACGTGACACTCGCACTCGGTCGACAAATATTCCGGGCGAAACAAGGTGAGACGTTCTACTATAAAGCGTCAGAAATCCATCAACTACGAAACGAGTCAGCGACGGAGGCGAAACTTCTCGTCACAGCAACCGACTCGTATCTTTAAGGAGGAACTAAAGTGACAACGAATACGATCATTCAATTCAAAGAAGTATCAAAACAGTTTGACGACCAAACCGTCCTCGACGGTGTCAGCTTCGAAATCGAGCGGGGGAAGTTCTACACATTGCTCGGCCCATCCGGATGCGGTAAAACGACAGTCCTGCGCTTGATTGCCGGTTTTACGGAAGCGACAGCGGGTGAAATCATCTTCAATGGAAAACGGATTAACGATGTTCCGGCGAACAAACGTCAAGTCAATACGGTTTTCCAGGATTATGCCTTGTTCCCGCACTTAAACGTCTTCGAGAACATCGCCTTCGGCCTCCGAATCAAAAAGGTCAAAGAAGCAGACATTAAGCAACGTGTCCTTGATGCGTTGAAGTTCGTTAACTTATCGGGCTATGAAAAACGGGAAATCACAGAGATGTCGGGTGGACAACGTCAACGTGTCGCGATTGCCCGGGCAATCGTTAATGAACCGGAAGTGATTTTACTGGACGAACCCTTGTCAGCACTCGATTTGAAGTTGCGGACGGAGATGCAATACGAGCTGCGCGACTTACAGCGTCGTCTTGGGATTACGTTCATCTTCGTCACGCATGATCAAGAAGAAGCGCTTGCGATGTCGGATGAAATTTTTGTCTTAAATCATGGTTCAATCCAACAATCGGGGACACCGACCGACATTTATGATGAACCGATCAACCGCTTCGTCGCCGACTTCATCGGTGAATCGAACATCATTCCGGGACGGATGTTAAACGACTACCTCGTTTCGTTCGCAGAAAAAGAATTCGAATGTGTCGACCGGGGACTTGAATTGAATGAGCCGGTCGAAATCGTCATCCGTCCGGAAGACTTAGAAATCACGAATGTCGCCCAAGGGAAGTTACAGGTGACGGTCGATTCACAACTCTTCCGCGGCGTCCATTATGAAATCGCCTGTATCGATGAAGTCGGAAATGAGTGGCTCGTCCATAGCACGAAAAAAGCGACAGTCGGTGAGCATATCGGTCTGACATTTGATCCGGAAGCGATTCATGTCATGCGTCTGAATGAGACGGAAGAGGACTTTGATAAACGGCTTGAATCGTACGATGGGGTGTTATGATGCAAAAAACACGTAACTGGTACCTGATTCCCTATACATTTTGGATTGCCTTGTTCGTCATCGCACCAATCGTGCTTGTCATCTATTATTCGTTCCTTGATTTAGATGGAAACTTCTCGTTCGTCAACTATCAGAATTTCTTTACCTCGACGTATTTGACGATGACGCTCAGTTCATTTTGGTATGCTTTTTTAATCACGTTGTTTTCGCTTGCGATCGGTTATCCGACGGCCTATTTATTGACGAAAACGAAGCATAAACAACTTTGGTTGCTCTTGATCATCTTGCCGACCTGGATCAACCTGTTGCTGAAAGCCTATGCTTTCATCGGACTGTTCAGCACGTATGGGCTTGCGAACCAAACGCTTGAAGCGATTGGCATCGGGCGCAAACAAATCCTGTTCACGGACTTCAGCTTCGTGTTCGTGTCGGTCTACATCTTCATCCCGTTCATGATTTTGCCGATTTTTAATGCCATCGAAAAGTTAAGTCCGTCGCTCGTCTTTGCGGCACGTGACTTAGGGGCATCGAACTTTACGACATTTCGTCGTGTCGTCTTCCCGTTGACGATTGATGGTGTGAAGTCAGGCTGTCAACTTGTCTTCATCCCGGCGTTATCACTCTTCATGATTACCCGCCTGATTGCCGGGAACCGTGTCATCACGCTCGGTACAGCAATTGAACAACAATTTCTTGTCACCCAAAACTGGGGGATGGGTGCGACGATTGCCGTCTTCTTGATCATCGCGATGGCCATCATTCTCGCCTTGACGAGTACAAAACGGAAGAAAGGAGCGACGACATGATGAAACGGTTTAAACTGGCAAACCTATATTTGATTGGTGTCTTCATCGTCTTGTATGCTCCAATCTTCTATCTCGCATTCTATTCGTTCAACAGTGCAGATAACATGACGAACTTTGATTCCTTCACGTGGGATTGGTATAAGGAAGTCTTTCAAGATTCACGCCTCTTGATCATCGTCTTGAATACACTCGTCATCGCCTTGCTCTCAGCAGCAATCTCGACGATTGTCGGTGTGTTCGGTGCAATCGGGATTCAAGCAGTTCGGAAAAAGCGGATTGAAACGTCGCTCCTGACACTTAATAGTATTTTGATTGTCAGTCCGGATGTCATCATCGGAGCATCGTTCTTAATCTTCTTTACGATGCTTGGGATTCAACTTGGCTTTACATCCGTCTTACTGTCGCACATCGCGTTTTCTGTCCCGATCGTCGTCATCCTCGTCTTGCCGAAACTGCAAGAGATGAGCCCGACGCTCGTTGATGCGGCACGTGATTTAGGGGCAAGTCGTTTGGACGTCCTGACGAAAGTCATCTTGCCGTACATCACACCGGGGATCTTTGCCGGATTCTTTACGGCACTGACGTACTCACTTGATGATTTTGCCGTGACATTTTTCGTGACGGGGAATGGGTTTACGACCTTATCCGTTGAAATCTATTCATTGGCACGCCAAGGGATTTCGATGAAAATCAATGCCTTGTCGACCGTCATCTTCTTATTTACGTTCTTACTTGTCATCGGCTACTATTTCTTGAACCAACGTTCTGTAGCGAAGTTGTCACGACCGGAGGTGAAATGACCGTTGAAAAAATTAATACAATTGTTCGTAACGATTTTTCTAATCTCGGGCGTCATCCTGTTTGCTTTGAACCGCTTAAACGCGACACAAGGCTATTCCGGGGGAAATGTCTTGAATATTTACAACTGGGGGGATTACATCGACCCGGACTTAATCGATCAGTTTGAAGAAGAGTCAGGAATAAAAGTCGTCTATCAGACATTCGACTCGAACGAAGCGATGTTGACGAAGATTGAGCAAGGAGGGACGACGTATGATATCGCCGTTCCTTCAGATTATGCGATTGCGAAGATGATTGAAGAAGATCTCGTCATCCCGATTGATCAATCGAAAATTCCGAATCTCAAGCATATCGATGATCGTTTCCTTGATTTGCCGTTCGACCCGGGCAATCAGTATTCGATCCCGTATTTTTGGGGGACGGTCGGCATCGTCTACAATCAAAAACTGCTTGATGGAAAAGAACCAACGAGTTGGAAGGATTTATGGGACCCTGCCTTTAAAAATCAAATCTTATTAGCGGACGGAGCCCGTGAAGTGATGGGGATGAGTCTAAACAGTCTCGGTTATTCATTGAACGAAACGGACGAAGATAAGCTCCAGGAAGCAAAAGCGAACTTGATGGACTTGACGCCGAACGTCAAAGCGATCGTTGGAGATGAAATCAAGCTACTGCTCGCAAACGAAGAAGCCGGAATCGGGGTCGTCTGGTCCGGTGATGCCAATGAAATCATGAGTGAAAATGAAGACTTGAACTACGTCATCCCGTCAGAAGGATCGAACGTTTGGTTTGATAATGTCGTCATTCCAAAAACGGCGGAAAACGTCGAAGGGGCACATGCGTTCATCAACTTCATGTTGCGCCCGGACATCGCTGCGAAGAATACGGATTATGTCGGCTACTCGACACCGAACAAAGATGCTTTAAAACTCCTCGACGCAGAGGTACGGGAAGACGAACGGTTCTATCCGGATAAAGCTGTGACGGATACACTCGAAGTCTACAAAAACTTGGGGAAAAAGATGCTTGCCCATTACAATGAATTATTCTTAGAGTTTAAAATGCATAAAAAATAACAAAGGACTGGTATCCCACGGATACCAGCCTTTTTTAAAATATTTTTCTAAAAAATGTATGGAAGATGAGTATTTTTTGAGAAATGGGGGAATGAGTTATTTAACAAAGCATTTTTAGGAGGTAACACCATGAAACGAATCTTAGGACTTATCTTAACAGCAGCTCTTGCCGTCAGCGTCGTGTCAGGCACTTCATATAATCAATCAGCAGAAGCAACGAAACCAACGGATGTCAATTGGCTTCAACATATTAATAAGAACGCGGGTTATGCTAAGTCACTCGACAAAAATGTTAAACTTAACCGAACGACACTCGCACAGGTACATAGTGCATATAAAGGTGAAAAAAATTCGAACTGGTGCCAAAGTGGTAATGGGCTTATGACACCCGATCGTTCCGTTCATTATTGTTCGACGTATGGAGTAAAGGACAGTAAAGCAAAAGTTTCAGCAATCGTATATGATCCGAAAATGGTTAAACGTACGATTTCTGTCAAGGAAGTAAAAAAAGCGTATCCAACTGCTAAGCTTGATCCAATGTTCAACACGATGACCGTTTCAGCGAAAAAGGTCAACATTTATCTAAATTTAAATTCTGACCGTACACAAGTCATGTCAATTCTAGTAAAATATAACTAATGAGAAAAAGGATGACCTTATAGGCCATCCTTTTTATTTAACCTTTTTATAGACCGGCACGAGATGGTCGTAGGTATTTCGAATCAATTCAAGTAATGCATCATGGGACATTGTGCTGACTTTTTGGGCGGATACATGCCGTCCGATTAAAAATTCAGCTTTTTTTACATCACGAAAACGAACTAATCCTTGTTCAAGGTTTGCATCAGTCACACGAACTGCTTCTTTTTTCATGTGATCGTAGGAAATGACGAAGTCCTCCGGTAAGTCCTGTAACAAATTTTGTTGCTCGAGAAGTTGTGTCGCGTATTGTTGTTTATTAGGAAGCTCGTAGATATAAGCGAGCCAAATGAACAAATGATCATCAAAGAGTCCGACTTGGAAATGCGGATGTTTTTTATAACCACGTTTGTTTGGAGAAAACGCCATCCACGTATCATTAGGCGGGTTTACCTTGCGTCTTGCATGTTGTGCGATGTGCACATACATATCCTCTGCGAGATTGACTGTCAAATCGGGTGAGACTTCAGCGCCGATCTGCCGGAAAACAGGTTGTATCCGTTCCCGGATCGCTTCCATCCGGTTTTCTAACCCTTCGATTTCAAACGCTTCGAAGGCTTCCTTTGTAAATTGAGTACTCATGTATTCATCACCTCTGTTTACATTGTAACAAATCCGTCTAGGAAAAAGAGCGTTTGAAGATTTTCTTAGGTGCAATGCAGTACACTTAAAAAAATAAAAATTTTTTAGGAAGGGGAACTCAACGTGCGTCGTTTTCAACAATACATCCTTCGAAGCTGGGTCGTGTTCTTTATCGTCGTGATTGTCATTGATCTTATCGCGAGAGCAGACGGATACAGCCTCAGCATCGATTACTTTACATTCTTTTTGGTAGTAGTGTTATCGACGATTTTCGTCGTCGACCCGGTTCGTCGAAGACATATGAGTTTTACGTTCCACTTTGG
Source organism: Exiguobacterium sp. s127 (assembly GCF_018618695.1). NCBI lineage: Bacteria > Bacillati > Bacillota > Bacilli > Caryophanales > Exiguobacterium > Exiguobacterium sp. s127. Next base: position 128,367 of record NZ_JACSMO010000001.1, read on the forward strand.
ATTTGTCCTGTATACCTTTTTAACATATGGATTGTTATCAGCGATTTGTGTCGGACAATTGACGATGCTGATTTACCAATTGCGTTCTTTTCATACGGCAATCGGACGACGGCGTATGCTGCACAATTATCCATTCAACGTCACGCTCGAACTCTTATTGATTTTGCCGGCAGGTTTAGCCTACAATGCGCTCGGTGGAACACACGGTCCGGATTTTTCACTCATCGGGAATATCGTACCGCTCGTGACGATGGTCGTCATCATGTGGGTCGTCCTCTTGTTCCAATATACATTGTCGAACTTCTTACTCGGAGAGAATATCCCGAGCAGCGTCATGATCCCGTTGCTACGTTTTGAAGCAGTCGTCATTACGGCAGAACTGTTATTTGGAGTTTTTAGTACCTTGATGGCCCAAAACAATGGAATCAGTGCATTGGTCATGACGGCATTTGCATTATTCATCATCAAACGTGCGCTCGGCAGTTCAGTTCATGCGAGTGACCGGATTGAACACTGGGAACAGATTGAGCGTCTAAAAGAAGCAGCGTGGCAGGACGGGGATTCCCAGTTCATCATCGAACGCTACTTAAAACAACTCAATCAATTCGTTAAACCTGACATCGCCTGGATAAAGTTTGATTTTGGAGAAGGAAAGACAGTCTATTATTCGCTGAAAGATGGACGGAAATTAAAAGCGGATCACGTCGAAGGAATCATCATCGAAGAATTGATTGAAAAAGAGGAAGTTCTCCTTTACGGCATGCAACAGGAGTGGGACATTCGCCTCTACGATTGTCTTCCTGAAGAAACACAATCGATTCTGTTCATCAAACCGGAAGCGACGGAAACCATCAATTGCTCGTTATTTTTAGCATCGGAAGCAAGTGGTGAATTCACGACAGATTTTGGTTATGAGCTGTATCGTGCATTACGTGTGTTATCCTGGGCCGTTGAACGGGCCCAAGAACGACAACATCTTTTAACCGATAGCCGGACAGACGCCATGACAAAATTACCGAACTACCGTGCCTTGCAAGAGTGGGGCGATCGACGAATCAAGCAAAAGGATTTATATCCGTTCTCGGCATTAATGATTGACTTGGATCACTTCAAGCAAATCAATGATACCCATGGTCACGAAATCGGAGATGTTGTATTGTTCGAGGTCGCTAAACTCTTGATACAGGCGACACGCATCACAGACCTTGTCGCGCGGTACGGCGGGGAAGAGTTCGTCGTGTTATTACCGAATACGGACATCGAATCGGCACGAATCGTTGCAGAGCGCATCCGTGAGACGCTACACGCCAATCCAATCGAAGTATCCGGTCATTCGTTAGAAATCACCGCAAGCATCGGAATCGATACGCTGAAAGAGTTAGGCGATCTTGCGAGCCTGATTCGAAATGCAGACCGTGCGATGTACGTAGGGGCTAAATTCCAGGGGCGTGACCGCGTTGCGTCATACCAAGAATGGAAAGAAAAAGTGATTTAATATAACGGTGCTGACTCATAAGTGTAGCCCAAACAATCTTTTTGACAGACGTTTTCGTCCTACATCAAATCAAGTGGCCGATGCTTCCATCTTTTCACGGAAGCATCGGCCACTACTATTAAACATGAAACAGACCAGTCGAGGTTTCGACTGGTCTGTTTAGCGTGTGAACTATAAAATATGAAGAAAATGAATGCACTAGACTGATTATTGCGCTTGTTGGTTACTCATACGGATTTCACTCTCGATCGCATGAATAGCGGCTGACCATGAACCATAGCGATGGAGCAATGCTTTTGTAGAGGGTTTGTTGTTTCGCTTCGCCCACTCACGGTAAGCTTCAAAAGACAATGAGAATCCGACTTCTTCAATTGCTTGTCGAAGTGATGCCGCAAGCTCAGCTTTCGAATACGTGACGCTTGCTTCGAGTCCTGCTGCTGTACAGGCATCATGCCAAGAACCAAACATCTTCACGATATGATAGTGGCTCGGTGCATGGTGGACCGACTTCCGCCAAATTTGGTACTTCTTCAAGGTAATCGTCGAACCGACATCTTTCGCATACCGGTGGAAAGAATTCAGAATTTCATCTTTCGTATATTTCGGTGCCCGCTCCAGCTCTTCCGGTTGCTGATCGATATGCCATTCAAAACCTGCGGCAGATAAAGCTTCCGGCCACGAACCGAATTGACGGATGATGTTTTCAGGTAATGGCCAACCATGTATAACGGCATAGCGGCGGTAGATCGTCCGGCGTGGCCGGTCTTGAATCAGTTCGCCGACTGCACGGATGGCTTCAATCATCTCGATTTGTTCTTCTGTGAATGTTTGTTGACTCGTCAGTACACGTTGCTTCAAAGATGAGTCCTCCTTCCTAAATAATCGTAGTGTTGAGGCAAAAGTCCTCTATATAGAATGTATCGGCACTTTTTCATTAAATCTGAAGAATTACCGCGAATTATTGTAAAAAAAAGTGAATTTAGTTTCTTCTGCATAAGTATAAATGGAAGTAATACAAATGAAAACAGAATGTTACCACTTTTTAATCAATATTTAAAAAACAGTACATTCGCCCCATATGGAAAAAAAGACCAGACCCGCGTAAAGCGAGGCTGGCCTTTAGAGATCTTGTATGATTATCTTCCTTCGATGTATGTCCATTTGAACGAAGTATCCGCTCCGACTTTGTGGTTGACGATTCCTTTAACGTAAGGTTTACGTAAGAGGGAAGCACCGCGTTGGTACATGACAGAGATTGCTTGATCGTCTTCGAGTAAGACTTTTTCAGCATCCTTCAGCGACTGCCAGCGTGTTTCGGCATTCGCGTCTTTCATTGCAGATTTGATGAGTGAATCGTACTTTTCGCTTGAGTACTTACCACGGTTGTACGGTCCACCAGTCATCCACATATCGAGGAACGTCATTGGATCCTGGTAGTCAGGTCCCCAACCAGCGAATGAAAGTTCGAATTCACCTTTCGATTCAAGATCTAATTTGTTTTTGAATGGCTGCTGCTTGATTGTTACTTCAAGACCAGGAAGGTTTTTCTCCCATTCACCTTTGAGGTATTCAGAGATTTTTTTCGAGTTGTCATCATCATATGAGAGAAGCTCGAGTTTAACTTTGTCTTTGCCTTCTGCTTTTAGACCTTTCTCGAATGATGCTTTTGCAGATGAAGCATCGAATGAACCGAAGCCTTCGTTGCCGTCGCGGAAGTCTTTTCCGTCCGGACCATTTGCGAATTCTTGCGGGACATAGTAGTATGCCGGGATTGAACCGTTGTTTAAGAGGACTTTCGCCATTTGTTCTTTGTCATATCCTGAGTCGATCGCTTTACGGATATCTTTATTTTTGAGCAATTCGTTTTTGAAGTTCATTTGGATATAGTACATTGATGCATCGAGACGTGTTTGGAAATCTTCATCATCTTTATATTGATCGACGAATTCGCTTGTCAAACCGACTGTATCGATGTCGCCTTTTTCGTACAGGTTGACAGCCGTTGAAACTTCTTTAACGACTTTGTAGTTAACTTCTTCAAGTTTAACTGCGTCAGCATCCCAATACTGATCGTTCTTTTTGTACGACCAACCGACTTCTGTTTTCCAGTCTGTTAGTTGGAATGGACCGTTGTAAAGGAAGTTTTCAGGATCTTTCGCGAAATCTTTACCTTTTTCTTCGACGAATTCCTGCTTAAGCGGCATGAATGAACCGAATCCAGTCAAGGCTTTGAAGTAGTCTGCAGGTTGTGTCAACTTAACTTCGAGTGTCTTGTCATCCACTGCTTTGACACCGACATCTTCCGCTTTCCCTTTACCAGTGTTGTAGCCTTCCGCTCCATCGATGACATACATGATATAAGCATATTGCGAACCGCTATCAGGATCGAGGACACGTTTCCAAGCATATTCGAAGTCTTTTGCTGTGACATCGCTGCCGTCAGACCATTTTGAATCGCGTAATTTGAATGTGTATGTAAGTCCATCTTCCGAGACGTCAACACTTTCTGCAACACCTGGTGTTGGCTCTTGGTTTTCATCAAGACGGAAGAGACCTTCTTGAACGTTGTTTAAAACTGTGAAAGAAACAGAGTCTGTCGCGACTGTCGGGCTAAGTGCCGGGATGTCTGATCCGCTTGTTAAATTCAAGACTTGCTTGTCATCTGATTTTGCAGTGTCTTTCGAGCCGGATGTGTCTTTCGAGTCATCTGTTGATGAACAAGCTGCCAAGCTTGATCCTGCGATTGTTAGTGCACCAACGAGTGCGAGTGTTTTTTTCTTCTTCATAATGATAAGTTCCCTCCCAAGAATAAATATATATGATGATAAAATGAGTACCCGATAGTTAGAGCGATCCGGTGTCCTATGAAAAAATAAGAGGGGTCATCGCCTTTTACTTTTGTTGAAGGAAAGCACCGAATCAACTTGTTTCTAATAATAAATACAATATTCAGAAAAATCAATAGAATATTTTCAGATTATTTCAAAAACATTAAAAATATGAGCAATACCAAGGTTTTTTATGTGAAAAAAATTTTTGAAAGGATAAAATTGGTAGCGATAAAATGATTGTAAAATTAAAAAACACGCTACATCAGTAACGTGGTCAGCGTGTAGACAAAGTGATATCGGAAGATGAAAGCGTCTTTTTTCGTTGCTTTCCTCGGGCGAGGCGCAAGCCGTTGCTCCTTGATCCTAACGGACAACGAGCAGGGGCTTGTCTGCCTCTGCAAGTCGCGTTAAAAATGCACTTTTTCCCGTAGGAGTCAACGAAACGTGACGCTTTTTAGGTAATACCATGACAGAAATCCGGGCATGGAGACGGTTTAGAGCGCAATCCGTCTCGGATCGCTTAGAACCGCGAACTTTGCCTCTCGTTATAGCATATTCACTCTTCATAAGAGTTTGTCTACATTGAAACAGGCTACATCAGTAACGTGTTTTTCTTTTTAATCAAGTGATTTTACGTAGTTTAAGGCTTCAGAAACATGATCTTTAACTTTAACGCTCCGCCATTCTTGGATTAATTCACCCGCCTCATCAACTAAAAACGTTGAACGGACGATTCCATAATATTCCTTACCGTAGTTCTTTTTGAGTTGCCAGACCCCATACTGTTCGCAGACCGTATGATCGACATCAGAGAGAAGTTGAAACGGAAGTTCATATTTTGAGATAAAGTTTTGATGCCGTTTTTGACTGTCGGCGGAGATTCCGAGGATGACGGTATTTTCAGCCGCGAAGGCGTCCGTCGCGTCACGGAAGTCACAGGCTTCCGTCGTACAACCCGGTGTCGAGTCTTTCGGATAGAAGTAGAGAATGACTTTCTTACCACGATAATCGGCGAGTGAAATGTTTTCGCCATGGGCGTTCGGTAACGTAAATGTCGGTGCGTTCATTAAGAGTCCCCCTTTAACCTAATTCCATATTCAGTTGATCAGCGTATTTTCCGAGTTTCTTTTGTAAGCTTTCCTTTAATGGGTCAAGTGCGATCAAATATTTTTCGTAGTCTGTTCCGGCCTTCGCCGTTTTGAGTAATAGATTTTGTTCATCGACATACCAGTCCGCGTAATCGGAATAATAGTCGACTAATACTTCGGGATTGCCTTCGTTGCCGAGTGCCATACCGTAAATCATCAGGATGTTACTGTTCATTTCGAGTGCCATATAGTCGGTTTGGGCATTGACGCGTGTGAACACTTTATCCTGTTCATCTTCCGGTGTGTTCCCGACGGCTTCTGCTGCTTTGGCATTGACGCCATATTCGTCTGCATTAAATGAATCAAACATCTCAGCGAGCGTCGTGAAGACGGCTGGTTCAAAGGTCGTTGGTGCGATGACAGCTTTCCATTCCCCATCTTTTTTCAGGAATAACTTCGACGCACGGTTTGGGAGCGGGGACCCGTCCGCATCATTGAACTCATGGATGATGTAGGCGACGTCGCCTTGTTGGAAGCTTTTAACGACCTTACCAGGCGTAACGTTCAGGTTTTTAGCACCAATCGCTGCTGCGCGTAACGGTTCATCTTCACCCGTGTACTCAATCTTAGCGAGTGCTTTCGCATCAGCTGATCCCGTTTTCCCTAACGTATCTTGATAGGCTTGATAGACATCAAGAACGGCTTGATCGGCTTGCGCGACTTGTTTCGTTTCCGTCGTCTTCGGGGATTCAGTATCTGTAGAGGAAGTGGAATCGTTCCCACATCCGACTAACAGAATGCTCGTTGATAGTAGAGCTGTGATTAATCGTTTCATATAGGACCTCCTAAATCAGAATCAACAGGAATGATGGAATGAAGTGTTTACTGTCTTCACCATACAGGATATTCGCTTTTTTGAGTAGGAAATAGGTACACTAGTCTAAAGGGGAGTGGATAAAACATGAAAATTCACGTAACGGATGAAGCATTACAATACTTTAAAGATGAGATGGAAGCGAAGGAAGGCGACACGATTCGCTTTTTCGCGAAATACGGCGGATCGACGGATTTGACACAAGGATTTTCGGTCGGTGTCCATATGGAAGAAGTCGAACGGGCAGCTGTTGAAGAAGTCGTGGACGGGATTCATTTCGTCGTCTCCGATCAAGATGAGTGGTTGTTCCAGGAGCAGGACGTCAAGGTCTCAATCCAAAACGAAGAGATCGTCTTTTCCCAAGCAACTGAATAATTCGAGCGAAACGTGAGCGGGAGAACGCAGCCTGCTCATTTTTTTTGACTAGAATAATTGTAAGCGGCGTCATGCTTCTGTACAATGGAGAATGTAAGCGATTAAAAGTATGTATAAAGGGGGAATAGAGATGATTCCGTACAAACACGAACCATTCACGGACTTCTCACAAGAAGCGAACAAGAAAGCGTTCGAGGAGGCACTTGCACTCGTATCGCAAGAGCTAGGAAAAGATTATCCGCTCGTCATCGGGGGCAAACATGTGACGACGGAAGATAAAATCGTTTCGGTCAATCCGGCAAACAAAGAAGAGATCGTCGGACGTGTCTCAAAAGCGACACAAGCACACGCAGAGGATGCGATGCAGGCAGCTGTCACAGCATTCGAAACGTGGAAATTCGTCAATCCGAGTGTTCGTGCGGACGTCCTGTTCAAAGCGGCGAACATCATCCGTAAACGCAAACATGAATTCTCGGCTTACCTCGTCAAAGAAGCTGGGAAACCATGGAACGAAGCAGATGCGGATACAGCAGAAGCAATCGATTTCCTTGAATATTATGCACGTCAGATGCTCGTCTTAAAAGACGGCAAAAAAGTCGAGAGTCGTCCGGGTGAATACAACCGTTACGATTACATCCCACTCGGTGTCGGGGTCATCATCTCACCATGGAACTTCCCACTCGCGATCATGGCAGGGACTGCGGTTGCGGCAATCGTCGCCGGAAACCCGATTCTCTTGAAACCGGCATCGACGACACCAGTCGTCGCTGCTAAATTCGTTGAAGTCATGGAGCAGGCAGGTCTTCCGGCTGGCGTCTTGAACTTCATCCCGGGACCAGGGGCAGAAGTCGGGGATTACCTCGTCGACCACCCGAAAACACGTTTCATCAGCTTCACAGGCTCACGTGATGTCGGTCTCCGGATTAACGAACGTGCTTCGAAATTAAATGACGGTCAAATCTGGCTCAAACGTGTCATCGCAGAGATGGGCGGAAAAGACACGATGGTCATCGATGAGTCAGCCGATCTTGATTACGCGGCAGACATGATCACAAAAGCAGCATTCGGCTTCTCAGGTCAAAAATGTTCAGCATGTTCACGTGTCGTCGCACTCGACTCTGTCTACGACGAGTTACTCGAAAAAGTTGTTGCGAATACAGCAAAACTGAGCATCGGGAACCCGGTCGACGTGACGAACAACGTCGGTCCTGTCATCGATGCAGCGGCATTCAAAAAAATCACGTCGTACTTCGATATCGCAAAACAAGAAGGACGGATTGCAGCAGGCGGAACGGCTGACGATTCAACAGGCTTCTTCGTCTCACCAACGGTCGTCGCGGACGTTCAACCGACGGATCGTTTGATGCAAGAAGAAATCTTCGGACCGGTCGTTGCGTTCACGAAAGCGAAAGACTTTAAAGAAGCAATCGCGATCGCGAACAACACGGAGTACGGTTTGACAGGGGCAGTCATCACACAAGACCGGACAAACCAAGAGTACGCACGGGCGAACTTCCATGTCGGGAACCTCTATTTCAACCGTGGTTGTACAGGCGCAATCGTCGGGTACCAACCGTTTGGTGGCTTCAACATGTCAGGAACGGATTCAAAAGCCGGTGGACCGGATTATTTAACACTCCACTTGCAAGCAAAAACGACTTCAGAAATGTTCTGAATTAGTGTTTAATAGATGAAACGGGTATGCGACCTGCATATCCGTTTTTTTATACACCATAGAAAAGGGGGAGCAAGGATGAACGGAATGTGGTTAGCGATTTTACTGTATCTCGGTCTGATGGTGACGCTTGGCGTGATGGCGTATTACCGGACGAAAAACATGAATGATTATATGCTTGGAGGACGTACGATCGGGCCCGTCGTCACTGCACTCTCAGCCGGAGCAAGCGATATGAGCGGGTGGTTGTTGATGGGATTGCCGGGTGCGATGTTTGCAACTGGTCTGTCCAGTGGATGGATCGTGATCGGCCTATTGCTCGGAGCTTATGCAAACTGGGTGCTTGTTGCGCCACGTCTGCGGGCGTATACGGCGCATGCGGGCGACGCCATCACGATTCCCGACTATTTCGAAAAACGATTCCATGACAAAAGTGGTGTGTTGCGTACAGTTTCAGCTGGAGTTATCTTAATATTCTTTATAATGTACGCATCGAGCGGGTTTGTCGCCGGCGGTCGGCTGTTTGAAGCGGTCTTCGGTTTAGAGTACACGACGGGTCTTTGGATTTTAGCAGGCGTCGTCATCGCCTACGTGTTCCTTGGCGGATTCCTCGCCGTCAGTTGGACGGATGTCGTCCAAGGGATGATCATGGTCATCGCACTCTTGATTGTTCCGGGTGTCGCCCTTTCACTGAGCGGCGGGATCAATGAGACGCTCGAGACGATTCGGACGACGGATGGTTCAAAACTTGAACTGTTTAAAGGAACGACGATTATCGGCATCATCTCCTTACTCGCTTGGGGACTCGGCTACTTTGGTCAGCCGCACATCATCGTCCGTTTCATGGCGATACGTAACTTGAGTGAAATGAAGTCGGCCCGCCGGATTGGGATGGTTTGGATGACCTTCTCCATCATCGGCGCGATGGTGACAGGATTATTCGGTTATGCGTACTTTACGCAACAGGCGATTGAGCTGAACAACCCGGAGAACGTCTTCATTCAGCTTTCGCGTGATCTATTCCCGGGCTTCATTACCGGTCTCTTACTCGCAGCGTTACTCGCTGCCATCATGTCGACGATTTCGACACAGCTACTCGTCTCTTCGAGTGCTGCGACCAATGACTTTTATCAACGCTTCATGAAGCGGACGCCTTCAGACAAAGAGTTGATGCTCGTCGGTCGTATCATGGTGCTGGCGGTTGCCTTACTTGCCATTGCGTTATCGTTCGGCGCACAAAAATCGATTTTGACACTCGTCGGGTACGCGTGGGCAGGATTCGGTTCTGCTTTTGGTCCGGTCGTCTTGTTCAGCTTACTGTGGCGCCGGATGAACAAAGCGGGAGCACTCGCTTCGATGCTGACGGGATCCGTCGTCGTCATCGCCTGGATTTTAGTCAAACTGTACGTGAAGGATTTACCGTTCTATATTTCGGAGATGTATGAAATGATTCCTGCATTCCTCGCGTCGACGATTGCACTCGTTGTCGTCAGTCTGGCGACGGCTGAACCAAGTGAAGCGGTCTACCGTGAGTTTGATGAAGTAAAGGCGCAGTTGAAAGGTGTCGAACCAGAGCGGAAAATCGTGTAAGTGAACAGCAGGTCATGTAAGGACTGAACTCAGACTGTAGACAACGTGCTATCGGGAGATCAAGCGTCTTTTCCCGTAGGAGTCAACGAAACGTGATGCTTTTTAGGTGATACCGTGACGGAAAGCCGGGTATGCAGGCAGTTTAGGGCGCAATTCGTCTTGAATTGCCGTGAAGACGAGTCAAGACGGGGAAGCGCAGTAAGACAGTATGCGAATAGATAAGCTTCAATCTTCATCAGCGTTTGTCTACAATCTGATCGAAGTTCACTTGAATGTGAACTTCGATTTTTTTTGTGGTTAGAATGCGCGGTCAAAAAGAATGGTAGATGGCTTGATTTCAGGACTGAATGATTCAGTTTACTTTGTTAATAAGTATTTCCGTGAAGCATGTATGTTGCCTGAAGGAAAGAAAAGCGTATACTTGCAACTAAAGAGAGGTGTTCAATATGGTCAGTCAACCGGTAGCACCGGTCGAACGATTGAAAAAAAGACAATTTATCGGTCCGGCCTTTGTTGCCGCCGTCGCGTACCTCGACCCGGGGAACTTTGCGACGAACATGACGGCCGGCGCCCAGTACGGATTTTTATTACTTTGGATCATCGTCGCAGCGAACTTGATGGCGGTCGTCATCCAAACGTTGTCAGCAAAACTTGGACTCGTCAGTAATATGAGCTTGGCGGAAGTCATCCGGGACGAGCTATCGCCCGTTGCCCGACTGTTTTACTGGGCACAGGCAGAACTCGTCGCCATGGCGACGGATCTCGCGGAATTCGTTGGTGCCGCACTCGGATTTCATTTGTTATTTAATATTGATATGAAAATCGCTGCGCTGTTAACAGCCATCGCGTCGTTCGTCATTCTCGGCTTTGAACGGAAGGGCTTACACCATTTCGAAGCCGTCATCGCTGGACTGGTCCTCGTCATTGCCGTTGCATTCGCGATCCAAGTCATTCAAGTCGAGCCGAACGTGCGGGACATGGCAGGGGGCTTGATTCCCGGATTCGAGGGAACACCGAGTATCGTCCTTGCTGCCGGGATGTTAGGGGCAACGGTCATGCCGCACGCGATTTATTTGCACTCGGATTTGACGAAACGCCGGATGGGGAAAATTGCGGATAAACGAGGATTGATGAAAATTCAGACGCTCGATATTTGGGCAGCGATGTTAATCGCAGGGGCGGTCAATGGGGCGATGCTCGTCATCGCGGCGACAGTCTTCTTCGGAACCGATCAAAAAGCAGCGACACTTGAAAGTATTTTTTCAGGACTCGGGACATCGCTCGGTGGAACAGCACCGTACTTGTTCGGGGTCGCCTTACTCGTCTCCGGTCTTGCATCATCAAGTGTCGGGACAATGTCCGGCGATGCGATTATGCGTGGGTTCCTAAAGATTGAGATTCCGATTTTCCTTCGTCGGAGCATCACGATGGCACCAGCCATTGTATTGTTGTTATCGGGATTTGATCCGACGCGTGCTTTAATCTGGAGTCAGGTCGCCTTATCGTTCGGGATTCCGTTCGCGCTGATTCCATTGATTCGGGCAACGTCGAGTGGGCGAATCATGGGTGACTTCAAGAACGGGATGAAGATGAAACTCCTTGCCTGGAGTATCGTGACGATCGTCATCATCTTCAATGTCTATTTACTGGTTGATCTTTTAGTTTGAATATTCTGTTATTTTGTTTTGTAAAACAGTCGCACGGGTAATGAATTACTAGAAGCTTTCCGCCCGAAAGCTTTGCTACCCCTATAAAGACGATGGTGCGGACCTCCCCCCGATGCACCATCGTCTTTTTTGTCTGACTAAAAAGTGCTATGATTAGAAATAGTGTAAAATATACTGCAAAAGTTCCGGAGGTGGAATGACATGGCAAATATTAATGAAGAGCAAGTCCGCCACGTGGCGCATTTGGCACGCCTTGCCGTGACAGATGAAGAAGTACAACAATTTACGGTTCAGCTCGAAAAAATTCTCGGTTTTGCTGAGCAATTAAATGAACTTGATACGACAGGTGTCGAACCTACGACGCATGTCCTTGATTTAAAGAACGTCTTACGAAAAGACGAAGTACGTCCATCGCTTCCGCGCACGGAAGTAGAACGACTCGCGCCTGATTGGGAAGCCGGACAAGTCCGCGTCCCAGCAGTGTTCGAATAAGGAGGAGAAAACAGGAATGTCACTTTTTGAGCATGGTGTCAAAAAACTGCATACACTCGTCAAGGATGGCGAAGTGAAAGTATCGGATCTCGTTCAAGAATCGTTTGATCAAATCGATCGTGTTGACGGGAAGGTCGGCGCCTTTTTGTCCTTGAATGAAGACGCATTCGAACAAGCAAAACGGATGGATGAGCTCGCAAAACATGAAGCAAACCCATTGTTCGGCTTACCAATCGGTGTAAAAGATAATATCGTCACGAAGGGAATGACGACGACATGCGGCTCGAAATTCCTCGAGAACTTCGTCCCCGCCCACGACGCGACTGTCGTCGAACGTTTACATGAAGCAGGTGCCATCACGATCGGTAAACTGAACATGGATGAATTCGCGATGGGGTCTTCCAATGAGAATTCAGCGTACAAACCGGTCCGTAACCCATGGAACACAAAACACGTTCCAGGCGGATCTTCAGGCGGATCAGCCGCTGCTGTTGCGGCAGGAGAAGTCTTGTTCAGTCTCGGTTCTGATACAGGTGGTTCGATCCGTCAGCCGGCTGCCTATTGTGGTGTCGTCGGTTTAAAACCGACGTACGGTCTCGTTTCACGTTTCGGTCTCGTCGCATTCGCGTCATCGCTCGACCAAATCGGACCATTGACACGGACGGTCGAAGACAACGCCTATTTGCTTAGCGCGATCGCTGGGCATTGTGACATGGATTCGACGTCAGCGAACGTTGACCGGATCGATTATACGAAAGCACTGACAGGTGATATCAAAGGCTTGAAAATCGCCGTTCCAAAAGAATACTTCGGCGAAGGTGTCAGTGAATCTGTGAAAGACAACATTCGTGCAGCCATCAAAAAACTCGAGTCCCTCGGAGCGACGGTCGACGAAGTATCCCTTCCGAACTCGAAGTACGCGCTTGCGACATATTACTTACTCGCTTCATCAGAAGCCTCATCAAACTTAGCCCGCTTTGACGGGATCCGTTACGGTGTCCGTGCTGAAGCAGATGCACTCGAAGATGTCTTCAAGTATTCACGGGCCCAAGGATTCGGCGACGAAGTCAAACGCCGCATCATGCTTGGAACGTACGCGTTAAGTTCAGGTTATTACGACGCGTATTATAAAAAAGCGCAACAAGCGCGGACATTGATTAAAAAAGATTTTGATGACGTCCTCGCGAACTATGATGTCATCATCGGACCGACGGCACCTACACCTGCATTCGAACTCGGTGCGCAAAACGATGATCCTGTGACGATGTATGCGAATGATATCTTGACGATTCCAATCAACTTAGCGGGTGTTCCGGCGATTTCGGTCCCGGCAGGTCTCGTCGACGGATTACCAGTCGGTCTACAAATCATCGGAAAACACTTTGACGAGGCGACGATCTATCGTGCGGCGCATGCTTTCGAGCTTGCAACGGGCGGATTCGCGCTTCCGAAGTTATAAGGAGAGTGCGTTATGAACTTTGAAACGGTTATCGGCATCGAGGTCCACGCCGAACTAAATACAAATACAAAAATGTTTTGTGGCTGTGCCCGTGAGTACGGTGCGGAAACAAATACGAAAACCTGTCCGATTTGTCTCGGACACCCGGGCGTACTTCCGATGGTCAATGAAAAAGCAGTCGAACTCGCGGTTCGTGCGGCAATGGCGCTCAACTGCCACGTCGCCGATCAAACAAAATTCGACCGGAAGAATTACTTCTATCCGGATACGCCGAAAGCCTACCAAATCTCACAATTCGATCAGCCAATCGGGTTTGATGGATTCATCGATGCGGAAGTCGACGGTGAAACAAAACGCTTCCGGATTGAACGGGTCCACTTAGAAGAAGATGCCGGGAAGATGAACCATACGGGTGCTAATCATTCTGTCGTCGACTTTAACCGGACGGGCGCACCTTTGATTGAAATCGTCAGTGAAGCCGACATGCGTTCACCAAAAGAAGCGGTCGCCTACCTCGAACGTTTGAAAGAAGTCCTGCAATACGCAGGCGTCTCGGACGTGAAGATGGAAGAGGGTTCGTTACGGTGCGACTGTAACATCTCAGTCCGTCCTTACGGGCAAGAGAAGTTCGGAACAAAAACCGAACTGAAGAACCTCAACTCGTTCGGTAACGTCTTAAAAGGACTCGAATTCGAAGAAGACCGTCACCGTAAACTTTTACTGGCGGGTGGCGTCATGCGTCAAGAAACACTTCGGTTTGACGAAGCGAAAAAACAGACTGTCTTGATGCGTGTGAAAGAAGGCGCGTCCGATTACCGGTACTTCCCAGAACCGGATCTCGTCAAGCTCGTCCTCGACGAAGACTGGAAAGAAGCGATTCGTGCCGCGATTCCGGAACTTCCGGATGCACGTCGTGTCCGCTATCAAGAAACGCTCGGTTTATCCGCGTATGACGCGAAACAATTAACCGTCACACGCGAGATGGCTGAGTACTTCGAAGCGACGATTGCTGCCGGTGCAGAACCGAAAGCGGCAGCGAACTGGACAGTCGGTGAAGTACAAGGACACTTGAACAAGTCGAGTGAAACGTTCGAAACAATCAAACTGACACCGGCACGTCTCGCCGAGATGATCGAATTAATTGCCGGCGGAACGATTTCTTCGAAAATCGCGAAACAAGTTTTCGCGGCGACGATCGAACAGGGTGTCGAACCGCGTCAGTATGTCGAAGAACAAGGACTCGCTCAAATTTCTGACGAGGGTCTCTTACGAGGACTGATCGTCGAGATGTTCGAAGCAAATCCGGCTGTCGTCGAAGAACTCGTGGGTGGACGAGACCGGAAAAAAGGTTTCGTCATCGGTCAAATCATGAAGAAAACGAAAGGGATGGCGAATCCGGCCCTCCTCGATCAACTCTTCCATGAAGAACTCGAAAAATTAAAATAATCCTTTAAATCGTAGTAGATGTCCCCATTTTTCGTCTCGTAATCAGGCGGAGAACGGGAACATCTTTTTTTTCGGCTTTGTAATGTAGCAAAACTTCATGTAAAATAAAACAGTTATGTATCAAATGGACCGGTTGATTAAAAAGGAGAAAAACTTATGAGACCTAGAGCGCGAGTGATTTATAACCCGACTTCCGGGAAAGAGATGGTAAAGCGAAATCTGCCGTATATCTTAGACCGGCTTGAAGCAGCGGGTTATGAGACTTCCGTCTATTCGACGAAAGCGGTCGGTGACGCAACACATGAAGCAGCACGGGCCTGTGAAGCTGAATTTGACCTCGTCGTGGCTGCGGGTGGAGATGGAACGTTAAACGAAGTCATCAGTGGCATGGCTGCCTACAAGGTTCGCCCTAAACTGGGTGTCTTGCCTGTCGGGACGACGAATGATTTTGGACGAGCGATGCGGATTCCGTTGACGATTGAAGGCGCGATGGATGTCATCTGCACCGGCTATACGATGCCTGTCGACATTGGGAAGATTGAAGGAACGACGGGTGTTCATTATTTCATCAACATCGCAGGTGGCGGCATCATGACGGAGTTGTCTTACGAGGTTCCGTCAAAACTCAAAACGGCACTCGGACAACTCGCTTATTACGTCAAAGGGATGGAGAAGTTACCACAAATCCGTCCGACGTATGTCGAACTCGAACATGAAAAAGGGACGTTCAAAGGCGAAGTCATGTTGTTTTTGACTTCGAATACGAACTCCGTTGGTGGCTTTGAGAAGCTATCTCCGAATGCGTCACTCAATGATGGACGGTTTGATTTATTCATCTTAAAAAAATGTAATCTTGTCGAACTGATTCGCGTCATGCGTCTCGCCTTAAAAGGGGATCACTTCTCGGATCCTTGTGTCGAGCATGTCACGACTTCATTCGTCCGGATGAAAAATACTTCTGAGATGAGCTTGAACATCGACGGTGAGTTCGGTGGCACCTGTGAAGGGGAGATGACGAATTTACAGTCGCATTTCGATGTCATGACACCGAAGTTCCGGATCGATGAGATGGAACTGATTAATACACAACTACAAGAAACAGAAACAAACCTCGCGTAAGGCGCGGGGTTTTCTAGGAGGAACCCAATTATGATCCCAGTACAAAAAAATGACGAGCACGTCGTCGATATCGTTGATTTGACGCACGACGGTTCAGGTGTCGCACGAATCGATGGTTATACGGTCTTCATTCCAGGAGCTTTACCGACGGAACAAGTCAAAATCAGAATTACGAAAACAACGAAATCATATGGTTTCGGACGAATTATCCGTCAAAAGACGAAGAGTGTTGACCGTGTCGAGCCGCCATGTCCTGTCTACAACCAATGTGGGGGCTGCCAACTGCAACACTTATCATATGATGCAGAACTCGTCTTTAAGCACAACCGTGTTCGTGATGCATTTGCCCGCCTCGCAGGACTCGAAATTCCGGTCCATGAAACAATCGGGATGGAAGATCCATGGGGCTACCGCAATAAAGCACAAGTCCCGGTCGCTTTCCAGTCGAACAAGTTGATGGCCGGTTTTTACCAAAAACGGAGCCACCGCATCATCGATATGGATTACTGCTTGATTCAAAACAAGGAAAATGATGAAGCAATCCAAGCGGTCCGTAAAGTCCTCGCTGACTTAAAAGTCCCAGCTTACGATGAAAAGAAACAAACGGGTGTCATCCGTCACATCATGGCACGTCACGGGTACCATACGAATGAATTGATGATCGTCCTCGTGACGAAGGTCAAACAATTGCGTGGCGTCGATAAAATCGTCGCGGGCATCTTAAAAGCTGTCCCAAACGTGACATCGATTCAACACAACATCAACCCAGAGGATACGAACGTCATCTTAGGGAAAAAGAACATCGTCCTGCACGGACCGGCTGTCATCCGCGATCAAATCGCCGGATTGACGTATGAAATCTCGCCACATTCATTCTTCCAAGTCAATCCGTTGCAAACGGAGAAACTATACGGTAAAGCACTGGAGTATGCACAATTGACAGGTGAAGAAATCGTCGTCGACGCGTATTGCGGTATCGGCTCGATTTCATTATCACTTGCACAACAAGCGAAACATGTCTACGGGATTGAAATGGTTCCTCAAGCAATCGACGACGCACGTCGTAACGCCGCTGCGAATGGCATCGACAATGTATCATTCGAGTACGGAACGGCTGAATCCGTCATGCCGGCACTCGTCAAAGCTGGAATCAAACCAGACGTCATCGTCGTTGACCCACCGCGTAAAGGCTGTGACGAAGAATTCCTGCGTGCTGCGGCTGAAGTGGCACCAAAACGAATCGTCTATGTCTCATGTAACGCGTCAACTCAAGCACGTGACGCGAAGTTGTTTGCTGAACTTGGTTACAAGCTGATGGAAGTCACACCTGTCGATATGTTCCCGCATACGACACACGTCGAGAGTGTAGCTCTTTTCGTAAAAATGTAAGAGCAACTTTCTAACTAAAGGAAAAGCGGGGTTGGAGCATGCTGATCGAATGTACAAAAAAACTAGCAGATGCGATGAAAATCAACTTAACTCCGTATGAGACAACTCACGCAGGTTCTTTTTATGAATGGCATGCGAATGTGTTCACGTTTGATCGAAGAAAATGTGTTGTCTTGATGAATAACAAAACAAGATATAGTATCGTCTTCTACGGCATGAAAATGAAAGAATTCAAACAATTTGATGTCATTGCCTTGAAGGCAATCAAGGACACATTTTTAGCAGAAGGATTTTCTAATGCGGTCGTGGATCGTTATCTGGAACGGTGCGGTGACGTCCAGTACTCGAAGACACATGATCGAAGTATCATCGGACAATTGAATGATGCCATCATTAGTATTTCGTGGAAGCTTGAGGACTTTTTACCGACAGAACAAGTGCATATGATGGATTTAAGTATGTGGATCGGAGAAAATTTATTGTGTGGTCCAATCGGCTATGCAGCGCCGATCGATCTTCTAAAAAAAGAGTTCGACTCGTCCTTTTAACTAAATCAGGCGATTCAAAAAACAGGACCCCTTCGTGTAAACGGAGGGTCCTGTTGTCGGTTAAAAAACTAAATCGTCAGCTGCGTTTTACAGGTAGTGCCGTTGTCGATAATGGGTGGGTGTCTCACCAGTCGTCTGTTTAAACGCTTGACTGAAGTGACTTTGGCTCGAAAAATGCAGTTTGTTTGATATCGTCAGCAACGAATCATCAGATGAACGGAGCAAGCGTTTCGCCTCCCGGATTCGCTCCCGGATGACATACCGGGCAAGCGGTAGACCAGTTTCGTCCTTGAACAGGACGGATAGGTAATTGGAGGAGACGTGAATCGCATGACTGATTGAAGAGACGGACAACGGATCGTAAAGATGCTGTTGAATGTAACGGATGGCAGCTAAGACGTGTGGCGAGTGTCGTAACTCTTGGATTTGCTTGACGGCTTCTGCAAAACTGACAGTAATCCGGACGTGACGATTACGAAGTTCAGAGATACTGTTTGCTGCTTCAATCGAATCAATCATCCGGTCGCTGAGTGAGAAGGCTTCGTCCGGTTCAAGTCCACCGATAATGGCAGCACGTGCGCTGAGCAGGACCGTTCCAAGTAGGAGATTCTTTTCTGCCCGAAGTGGTTGATGGCGTGCGAGCGAGCCGAATTCACCATAGGCAGGTAAGGAATAAGTCGTCGCCAATCGCTCGCTTTGACCGGAGGAAATCCAGTCGATGATTTGCTGTTCGCGTTGCCAAGCTTTGCGGTAGGCTGTCGTTCCTGTATGGGCAGGTACGTCTGCGACGAGCGGGATTTCTTCTTCGACGATTTCAGACTCCGTCCGGATTGCGCGGGACGGGAGCTGTCGTCCGTTCAATAACCGATAGACGAGGTGAGCGCAGTCGATTAATCGATTTTCAGTCGTCCGAGGTAACGATTTATAAAATTGGTGATAAGACTCATCCTGAATATGCGCGCGAAACAAGGCGGATTGTAACAGGACGGGACCAATTCGGTATTGCCCTTGATCTGCGACGGCAATGAATAAATACGCCGTTCCATCTTTTAGCGTGTAGAGGAGTGGGACCGATTCAGCAGTCGGCCACTCGGCTTCAAGCGTCAATTGATCGGGATGGACAGGCGCGGTTGGTCGTACATGAAGTGAATCGTTTTCATGTGATTGGTACGATACAAAAAAACCGGTCGTCCCATAAATACTTTCAGCAATCTGGATTAAATCGTCTGTTTGTAGCGGCTTCATGGGTCTACTCCTCTCGGTAGAAATCATTAAGTCTAGTCTAAGGGGTGTACAAGAAATTGTATAGGGAGGAACGAAAAGAAGGAACCTGCGCGTGGCAGGTTCCTTTTTTAATAAGGCTTATCAACGATTGTCTGATTCCTGCTGATTAGTCGAATCATCGAGCACTTCTTCAGCATCGAGTTCAAACAAGTCGCTATCGCTTGTCTGTTCCAATTCGGTCACGGCTGCTTCGTCCGCAACTTCATCAGACGCATCGGCATGAGGCAGTTCGTCAGCTTCGGTTCTTTCTTCAGGTGGCAGTGTATCGTCTAATTGGAAGTCGAACGTCAATTGATGAAGTTCACTTGCGATATGAGCCAAGTGCGTCGCTGCCGTCGTGACGGCTTCGATTGTCGCATTCGTTTCCTGGATACTTGCGGCACTCGTTTCGATACCGGCTGCGTTCTCTTCTGTCAACGCGAGAATCGTTCCCATCGCGTCAGACACTTCTTCTGTCGCAGTCGTCAGAGCGCTGATATCACCGGTTAGTGATTCAGTCCGTTGTGAGACATGATGGACGGAACCGGCGATCTGTTCGAAGTCGATGCCTGTCGTTTTGACGGACTCAAGGGAAATTTTCAAGTCATCCATGACATGGTTCATCGCACTCATCGCGGTGTGCGTCTCTTTTTGAATATTATCGAGGAGCTGTTTAATTTGTTTTGCAGAATGATCGCTTTCCTCTGCAAGCTTCCGGACTTCACTTGCGACGACGGCAAAACCTCGACCTTGTTCACCGACACGCGCCGCTTCGATGGCGGCATTCAAAGCCAGGAGATTCGTCTGGCTTGAAATTGCTTGAAGCGTCCCGAGAATCTTTCCGATTTCGCCTGAACGTTTACCGAGGAATTCGGATGTGTTCTGAATTTCCTGTTCGAGTGAATCGGAGTGTTGTAGTAAGTCGGTAATCGTTTGTTTCGTCAGTGAGCTACCGCGTGTTGCGGCATCGGCGACGGATGCGACTTCAGACAACGTCGTAGCAGCCGCTTGTTGCATCGCGACCGAGCGTTCCTTGACACCGTAAACGGCATGCGAAGATCGTTCCGCCTGTTTCGTTTGCGTTTCACCGGCGGCTGCAATTTCTTCCATCGTTTGACCGATTTGTTGTGACGCATTTTGGACGTGGGTCGCATTTGCTGATAAGTCCTGTGACGCATCACGAACGGTTCCGGCTGATTGTGTCATGGCCGTAATCGTTTGACGCAACTTTTGACGCATCGCATCGAAATTCTCATTGAGGTCAGAAAGTTCATCGCGAATAAAGCGTTTTGGACGTTTTGTCGTCCGTAAATCACCGCTTGCGATCGCGAGGGCTTCCGTCCGAAGTGTCGAGAGGGGACGGTTGATTGAGCGTCCAATTAACCAGGCAATCAATGTCGCTAGCGCAATCGCGACGACAAAGTTGATGAGCGACTGTTCGAGCATGGCATCTTTAGGAGCATACAGAGACGCATAATCTAGTACGACTGCTAGCTTGAAACCTGTTTTAGAAGAGAGTTGCCAGATGACGACTGATTTTTTCCCTGCAACATCCATGATGGCGGAACCGGATTCTTGGTCAATCATCTGTTTCGGTGCACTGAAATAAGACTTTCCTTCTTCACGGAGTTGGTCGAGACTTTTAAAGAAGTAATTTTTATTCGGGTGCGTGACGACTTTTCCGTCTTTTGTATAGCTGAATACGAAACCTTCCTGTCCGATTTCGATTCGCTTCATGTCTTCTGAGAGGCGGTTGATGCTTTTATAGACGGACAAGACACCCTTGATGTTTGCTTGATCATCAAGTGTCGCTTTTGAGAAACTGATGATGGATAGTTTCGTCGCTTCGTCATAATACGGTTCGCTCATGGCGACCGTACTTGAATTTTCAAGTGCTTGTTTATACCAAAGGTCGCTTCGTGGATCATAGCCGGCAGGGACGTCTTGCTTCGGCCAGTTCAAATAGCCGCCTGACGTATCAGCGTATTGGAGA
Organism: Exiguobacterium sp. s127; assembly: GCF_018618695.1. Classification (NCBI taxonomy): domain Bacteria; kingdom Bacillati; phylum Bacillota; class Bacilli; order Caryophanales; genus Exiguobacterium; species Exiguobacterium sp. s127. The sequence goes on from NZ_JACSMO010000001.1 coordinate 149,671, forward strand.
AAAGAATTTTCGATTTTCGATGAACCGTATTTTTCGAGGACGCTGTAAATGTCTTTTGCTTTTTGAGACGGTTCGTCCGTCAGATCAGGAAGGTCTTTTGGATCAGTATAGTTCGGCAGTGAGCCACTCGCCCGCGTGAACGGGAGTCCGGCGAGTAAAGACGTATCTTTTTTTGTATCGTCGATGATCCGCGAGAAGGATTGCTCGAGTTGCTTTAATGCCGTTTGAGACGTTGAATCGACAAGATTTTCAACAGTTTGACTTGTCTGGTTGTATGAGAACCAGGTTGAGACACCTAACGTAAGCGCAGGTAATAGAATGAGACCGATGAAAAGACGGCGTGTGATGGGAAGGCGCATATGTAATTCTCCTATCTAAATAATCTATAAAATCTGTCTATTCTGATTATCGGACGGGTAATGTTAAATATGAAGGAATTATGGTGAGATTTTCATGATTTGAGAAATGAATCGAACGGAAGTTCATGATAAAATAAAGTGGATGTCACAGAGTGACTAGGGAGGAACTTAGAAATGAATATTGCTTTTTTCTTATTGCCAAAAGATGAAGTGAAATACTTAGATCCTGAGTCGACGGTCAGGCAAGCACTTGAAAAGATGAAACATCATCGGTTCACGTCAGTCCCGCTCGTTGATGATAAAGGAAAATATGCAGGAACGCTCACGGAAGGTGATGTGCTTTGGGCACTTGAAAAAAACCTGGAACATGCGGATTATGATCATGTACTTCAAACACGTCTGACAGACATTAAACAACGTGTTCGTTATAAACCCGTTTCGATCACAGCACAAATGGAAGAAATGATTGAGGTCATCACTGATCAAAACTTCGTGCCCGTCATTGATGACGGCAAACACTTCATTGGAATCATTCGTCGACGCGACATCATCGACTATTTCGCTAAAAAGGTAGAGCGAGAGAATGTCCAATATTGAAGAATGGATCAAAAACGCTTTTGTCCCGAAAATAAACGGGCGAAAGCGTTTTTATTGACCTCTTTCCGCTTCACGAATCGCTTCTTTTAGACGATATATAGACATAATGACAATTTAGGGAGGACGATGTGTTGCGACTTTTACCACCAGTCTTCATCGTAGAAGCATTTCGGAAACGCTCCTACTATAAAACGTTCTCATGGATGATTTCGATTATCGGGTTGTTAGCCGTGTTAATTGCGACGCAGCAACTCTTAAAAAATGTAGAAGAAGGTTACAGTTATAAACGTGCGAGCGGCGTGATGGATGTATTTGAACAAGTCAATCAGGCGGAACGCGATCTTACATACTATTATTACTTATCATTGAGTTCACGGGTCGATGACTCGTTGACGGAACGAATCGAGTGGTCGAAAAAGGTCGATGACGAGCTCGTGGCGCTGAGCAAACGTTTAGAGACAATGCCGACGACAAGTTCTTTGAAAGAGGACGTACTAACCGAAATCGACGAGGTTCGAAAAAACGGTTATGTCGCGAGCAATCGATTTTTTACGGCCGTAGCAAATTATAAAAGTGAAATTTTATTTAATCAGCTATCGCTCAGTCAAGATACCGGGAAATATTATTCCTTGTTTTCTAACCTGTTCTTAATGGAACGGGATTTCGGAAAAGCAGGACAGAGCCTGCTTAGTGCAGATCAAGACAAACAATTGGATGCATACGAGTTATCAAGAATACGGCAAATACGTCAAGATTTGGCAGTGAGAAATGATACGGTGACGAAAACGCTTTCGGCAACGATTGATGCTGAAGACGGAGCGTCGAGACTTGATATTAATACGATGAAAAGTGAGATGGCGGCATATTTTGGTGTGATCGATACGACGTTGAGTGAACCCGCACTTCGCGAATACGAAACGTTAGAACGTATTTCAGATCGCTATCAAGGCAGCATGTACCGTTTGTTTAATCGAGCAATTTCAGACGTACAAACGGAAATGACGGACCGGGGAAATGATGTCATTCGAAATGCGTGGTTGATGTTCGTTGCGACGTGCTTCATCATTTTCGCTTTACTCTTACTGACGCTCTCGCTGTTACGTGCTTTCCGAAAAGACTTAGTCATGTTACAGGAAGAAGCAAACGTATTTGCTGAAGGACAGCAACAATCGTTTTATCAAGTGCCGGAACGCAATGATTTTCAACCTGTCGTCCATGCTTTTCGGACGATGACGGCAATCATCTCAGGACTACTGGATTACAATGACCAAAAAACGCTCGAAATCAAACAGAGAAAAGCAGAAATCGAATCCCTGTTTTCACAAAATACAGATCCAATCATTGCCTTAGCAGCAGACTTCAAGTTATTGCATGGGAATGACCAGTTCCAGAAGCTCGTCGAGACGACAGAGTTCGTGACGATTGAAGAACTGATTCACCCGGCTGATTTGAACCGGGTGCGTCGTGCCTTAAATGGGGCAATCGAAGGGCATAGTCAAACGATTCGTTGTAAGATGATTTTCGAAGCGGACATTCGGAATATGTTCGTCAACATCATTTATGTGCCGACGAAAAGCGAGAACGGGATTGCACTTTATTTAACGTGTCACGATGAAACGGATCAATACAGACGAGAAGAGCGGATTACGCAACTGGCACTGTATGACGTCTTGACAACGCTATTGAATCGAAATGGTTTCGAACAAAAGATGACGGAAGCATTGGCAGGGTTACAGCCCGGCGAACTCGTCACAGTCAGTGTACGCCAGTTTAGACGCATCAATGATGCGTATGGGCATAGCGCGGGTGATTTGATTCTAAAAGAAGTAGCGAACCGTTTACGCCGTCACTTCATCGGGACAGGTTCACCGGCACGAATCGGTGGAGATGAATTTGCTGTCTTGATTTCGCAGCAAGGCATCGTCGATTACCACGAATTAAAACGAGTCATGGAACTTCCGTATTATGTCGAAGGTGAAGAAATCCATGTCAGCATCAGTATGAGTATGGTCCGTTATCCGAACGATGCAGTTGCCGTGACCTCGCTCTTGTCATCTGTTGATATCGCGATGCAACATGCGAAACGAGATCAAGCAGGGGAGCCGGTTTGGTTCGAATCATGGATGAGTGAAGAGTACCGTGAATCGGTCGTTCTCGAAGCAGAGTTGCGCGAAGCGATCGTCAAAAATGAGCTTCAATTATTTTATCAGCCACAAATTAACTTAAAGACAGGACAGGTCGAAGGCTGTGAAGCGTTACTCCGTTGGTTCCATCCTGAACGAGGCATGATTAGCCCGGCCGTCTTCATTCCGATTGCCGAGCGCTCGATGCTGATTGAAGAAGTCGGCATGTGGGTCGTTCAGGAAACGGTCAACCAAATTAGACGCTGGGAGCAGACGCCACTTGCGATGCTTGGTGTTTCAGCTAACTTATCAGTGAAAGAACTTGCTTCCGGTCGCATCGTCGACTATTTGGCGGATATCAGAAATGAACATCCGGGAATTGAACGGCGGATGGAGTTAGAAATCACGGAATCGTTTGGTGTCTTTTCCGATAAACGCGTCTTTGATGCCCTCGAGTCGCTACATGCAATGGGTTATCAATTGGCAATCGATGATTTTGGAACCGGCTATTCTTCTTTGTCTTATTTAAGTCGCCTTCCGATCCAACGTCTGAAAATCGACCGCTCCTTCATTAGCGGGGAAGATGCATGTTCGAATGCACCATTGATCGAGACAATCATCAAGCTTGCGCATACGTTGAAGTACGACGTAGTCGCAGAGGGAATTGAACAGTTGGAACAAAGCGAGAGTTTACGAAAGCTCGACTGTGAATATGGACAAGGGTTCTACTATTCCCGTCCGATTCCGGCAGATGAATTTGAAGTTTGGTTCATGCAGCATCAGGAAACATTGAAATCTTCATGAGACAACCGAAGCGGAGAGTGGGTACTTCGTTCGTTTCGGCTGGGATTAACGTAAACTACGCGTGCACAAAAAAAGCTCCGTTTTCCTGTCCATTGAACTGACAGGAAAACGGGGCTTATGTTTTTTGCTTGAGGACAGCACACTTGCGAACGAGTGATTCCTGTTGCTGCCAGGCATGTTTTAGTTAGACACGATCGAGTGCTAAGTCGTCTGCTTGTTCGAGATAGGCTTTGATTGGTGCGACCGCTTCGTCGACTGTTCCGTCAGCGAAAGGTGACTTCAAGCCGGCGCGTTCGACAAGTGCAAGGAAACTTTCTGATCCACCTGCTTTACAGAGCGCGAGGTACGATTTCCAAGCGGCTTCGCGGTCCTTCTCCATCCACGCATAGAACTGGAAGGCGCAGACTTGAGCGAGTGTGTAATCAATGTAATAGAACGGGCTGCCGAAGACATGTCCTTGCTGATGCCACCAAGCACCTGAATCGAGGTAGTCATTCTCCTCGTAGTTGCGATGCGGGAGGTATTTCTTCTCGATCGTCCGCCACGCTTGACGACGTTCAGCCGGTGTGAGCTCCGGTTTGCTGTAGATGACGTGTTGGAACTCGTCGACTGCGACTCCATATGGTAAGAAGGTAACACCGCCAGCCAAGTGACTGAATTTATACTTCGATGTTTCTTCACCGAAGAATTCTTCCATCCATGGGTACGCGAAGTATTCCATCGACATCGAATGGATTTCGCATGCCTCATATGTCGGGAACCCGTACTCCGGTGTCGTGAAGTGACGGCTCTCATAAACTTGGAAAGCATGACCGACTTCATGCGTCAAGACGTCGATATCTCCCGACGTCCCGTTGAAGTTCGAGAAGATGAACGGCAGTTTTTCGTCAGCGATGTAGGTACAATACCCACCGCCTGCTTTACCTGGCTTCGCCGTCAAATCAAGGGCACCACGCTCGATCATGTAATCGAAGAATTCATTTGTCTCAGGCGACATCTCGCGGTACATTTTCTTTCCGCCTTCGATGATGAAAGCTTCCTCGCCTTGCGGTGTCGCGTTTCCTGATTTGAAAGCGAATCCTTCATCGTAGTAGTAGAGTGAATCGACACCAATCCGGCGTTGTTGACGTTCTTTTAGTGACGTCGCAATCGGAACGATCGTGTCAAGGATTTGCTGGCGGTAATCCTCGACCATCGACTGGTTATAGTCGACGCGAAGCATCCGGGCATAACCGAGTTCGACAAATGATGGGAATCCGAGCGTCGTGGCGATTTCAGTCCGGACATGGACGAGTTTGTCGTAAATCGTATCAATCGCTTCGCCGTGTTCTGCTAAATAACCGTAACGTGCTTCTGAAGCCGCTTTACGAACCGCGCGGTCAGGTGACTGCAAGTAAGGACCGAACTGAGACAAGTTCAACGTTTTGCCATCAAATTCGATTTCTGCTGAAGACATCAACTTCGTGTATTCACTCGAGAGACGATTTTCTTCTTGAAGCTTCGGAATGATTGCTTCTGAAAAAGTTTTTAAGCTGGCTTCTGCTAAGAGGAAGAGTTGTTTGCCCCAAGTCGTTTCGAGCTGTTCACGGAGCGCATGCGCCGTCAACACATGATAGTAACTCGAGACGTAGCCCTGATAGACGGGGCCTGCTTCATCAAAAAAGCCTTGTTCCGTTTCGTAAAATGCGTCGCGCGTATCAATCGTATGACGAATCTCGACGATTTGGCTCGCTGTTTCGAATTGGTTTCTAAGGGTATTAATCTCAGTGATGGCTGCGTTTGCCTGTTCGACTTGTGTGGCTTCTTTTAAACGAGAAATTGCGTTTTGCATGGTGGTTTCTAAAACATTCAGATCAGGACGGACATATGTAAGTTCTGAAAATGGTAACATGTAAGCGCCTCCTTTTGATTTCTAACTATTATCACACAAAAATACTTGCAAAACTAGAGGGACAAACGTATGCTTTTTGTGAGAACGTGAGCGAGTCGTTCATAAACACGCTCCTATAAAAAAATCGAATCTTCTTCAATGAAGAAAAACGATCAAGAAAGTAGAGGGATAGTATCATGGGATTCTTTAAAAAATTGTTTGGTGGCAACGAAGCAGGAAACGCAAAAATCACTTCTGCACTTACAGGTAAAATCGTCAGCATCGAGAACGTACCCGATCAAGTCTTCTCACAAAAAATGATGGGAGACGGAGTCGCAATCGAACCGACTGAAGGTAAAGTGGTCGCACCGATTAACGCAACAGTCGAAACGATTTTCCCAACAAAACATGCAATCGGTCTTAAAGGTGAAGATGGTCTCGAACTATTAATTCACGTTGGTTTAGATACAGTTAACCTTAAAGGTGAAGGTTTCACAGCACATGTTCAATCTGGTGATAAAGTCAAAGCGGGCGATGTCCTCGTTGAGTTCGATTTAGATTACATCCGTGCGAATGCACCATCGACGGTTACACCAATCATCGTCACGAACCACGACCAATTCACACTTTCTGCTGTTCCTGCTGAAGGTACTTCAGTAGTGGCAGGCGAAACAGAATTGTTCAAGGCAACACATAAATAATCTGATTACGCGCGAAATTTTGCGCTTCTCCTGAAACTCCCTCATCTTACGAGATGAGGGAGTTTCAGACTGTAGACAACGTGCTATCGGGAGAGCAAGCGTCTTTTTTCGTTGCTTTCCTCGGGCGAGGCGCAAGCCGTTGCTCCTTGGATCCTAGCGGCCAACGAGCAGGGTCTTGCCTGCCTCTGAAAGTGCGTTATAAACGCACTTTTCCCCGTAGGAGTCAACGAAACGTGACGCTTTTTAGGTAATACCGTGAGGGAAATCAAGGCATGCAGACGGTTTAGAACCCAATCCGTCTCGATATAGCATATTCACGCTTCATAAGAGTTTGTCTACACGACTCCCTCATCTTACGAGATGAGGGAGTTTTTTGTTCTCCACCCAAACCTTACTGTTTTGTAAGTGAATTGAAAGTCAACTCCATCCCTTGAAGTACGATTGCTCGGTAGACTGAAGGTAACGAATCGACTTCAGGAGGAACAGAATATGAAAGCAATTTTGAATGCAGAAAATATCACGAAGGTATACCAAACGAAGATGGCGCGGCATGAAGCACTAAAACCGACATCATTGACGGTACATGAAGCGGAGTTTGTCAGCATCATGGGTCCTTCAGGAGCTGGTAAATCAACACTGTTGAATCTTTTATCGACGATTGATCAACCGAGTGAAGGTATGATTTCGATTAATGGTGAAGATGTCACGAGCATGACTGAAAAACAGTTGGCACGGTTTCGTCGGGAACGACTGGGTTTCATCTTCCAAGACTTTAACTTACTCGACACGATGACGGTCGAAGAAAACATTGCCTTTCCGCTTGCGCTGGCACGTGTCGAGAAAGCGATGATTGTGTTGCGTGTTGAACAAGTGGCGCGGCAACTTGGAGTCGAAGATTTATTGAAGAAACGTCCGGTCGAACTTTCAGGTGGTCAAAAACAACGCGTCGCAGCAGCACGTGCAATCATCCACCAACCATCACTCCTCTTAGCCGATGAGCCAACGGGAGCACTCGATTCAAAGTCAGCGACAGGGTTACTCGAAGCCCTCGAGACGCTGAATGAACAAGGGGCAACGATTTTGATGGTGACCCATGATCCTGTCACGGCGTCATACGCGGAACGCATTGTCTTTGTCAAAGATGGAGAGCTGTTCCGGGAAATCCATCGGTTTGGGACGCAAAAGGAATTTTTCGAACAAATCATGGAAGTCCAACGCGAACTCGGGGGTGCAGCACGTGAGTTTGTCTAAATTAGCTTTTCGTAATTTAAAGAACATCCGGCACAATATGATGTATCTAGGTGCCGTCACATTCGCAATTTTGATTTATTACACGTTTTTAGGGATTCGTTCGAACGAAGCGATGCTGAACGCAAATGAGATGTACGGTAAGCTCGGGACGGTCTTTACGGGATCGAGTATCATCTTGGCCGTGTTCTCGACGATTTTCATTTGGTATTCGAGTGACTTTTTCTTACGACGTCGTAAACAAGAACTTGGTTTATATGCGTTACTTGGACTCGAGCGAAAACAAATCGCTCAACTGATCTTTATTGAAACGATGGGATATGGAATGGTCGGATTGATCATCGGGACCGCTCTAGGGACGGTTGCTTCAAAATACTTTGTTCAACTGCTTGCGCATGTCATGGCAATCGATATCGAAGCGACGTTTACGATCAGCCTCGCTGCAATGGGTCAGACGATTGCCGTGTTCTTGGTCATTTTTTTATTGATTGCTCTGCGATCGGCACGAACAATTTATCGCTTCACCTTGATTGAACTATTCAAAGCAAACCAACAAGTCGAAGTGATTCCGAAAGTCCATCCGATTCTCGCAGTCCTTTCTCTTCTATTGATGGGATTCGGTTATTACCTGACGGGGCAGCCGCTGCTCGATCACTTTACTGTAGTCGCGCCACTCTTGATAGTTTGTATCATCGTCGGAACATTCGGGACGATGAGTTACTTTACAATTTTCTTGTTGCGTGTTCTCAGTAAGCAGGCACGTCACTTCGAAGGAACGAATTTGATTTTACATGGTCAATTGCTGTCACGCGTCAAGTCGAATGCTGTCATGTTATCAACGATTACTGTCATCACGGCAGTCACACTGACGACGGTCGGAACAGCGACATCGATTTACTATTTCATCGATCGAACGGTCGAGCAACAAATGCCATACAGTTTATCGGTTGCGAGTAAACGACCGGAGGCAGAGCAATTGATTAAGGAATCGAATCAAACCATTGAACAGCGGACGATGGTCAACGTCAAAAATGTCGACCATCAGATGAAAGAGTTACCAAATCCGTTATATTTGACGAAGTACTACCGAACATATGCGATGGACGGTTCAAAAGGACAATTCAGCTACATCAATTATTCAGACTACCGCAGACTAGCGAAGGCGAACGGAAAACGTGTTTTACCTGAGCCGCAACAAGGTGAGGCGATTGTCCTCGAGACATTCAAAGGAAACGACTTGTTGCAGGAACGAGTCAAGTCACCCGTTGGAATCAAGATAAACGACATCCATTCGTCCTTTCGCATCACGGGTGAAACGGATTTACCAATCGCTCAACTCTATGAGAAACAACGATTGGCGTTCGTCGTTTCGGACGATGCCTTCGCGATGATGCCGGAGCGTGCATGGATGCTGACGAATTATCAATTTTCAGATGAACGGACGGATGACGGGTTGATGAAGAAACTCGAGGCACTTTACGGAAAGCAGGCGGAAACGGACATGGCGGCCTATTATCCGGTCTACGCGATAACGACGGCGACGACAGGGCTGCTCGCATTTGCTGCCGGGTTCCTCGGACTCGTCTTCCTGCTCGCGACAGGTTCAATCATCTACTTCAAGATGCTTGCGGAAGCAGAAGAATCAAAGCACCGTTTTGCGATCATTCAAAAGGTTGGGGTGGCGCAAGGCGAACAGGTGAGTATCATTCGTCGCCTCGTCGGATTTGTCTTCTCCCTACCGTACCTCCTTGGACTCATTCACAGCATCTTTGCGATGCAAGTCCTTCAAAAACTACTCAACTACAACATCGTCATGCCGACAGTCCTTGCGATTGGCTGTTATACGGTCGTCTACCTTGTGTATTACATCATGACGGTCCGAGCGTACCGGCGGATTGTGATGTGACGACGGTGACTGGAAACGAATAATCGTTTCCAGTCCTTTTTTTGTTCGGTATGATAGATAACGAAGGAGATGAATCATTCGATGGAAACAATTTTATTAGTGGAAGATGATCAAAAAATCGCGGAGTTACTTCAAGAGTTGCTCGAACGTTATGATTTCCGTGTCATTCACGAAGATGGATTTGGTGATGTCGCGGCACGTTTTGAAGAGACGAAGCCGGATGTCATCTTGCTTGATGTGAACCTTCCGAAGTTCGACGGCTTTTATTGGTGCCGGCAGCTTCGCTTAAAAACACGTGCCCCGATTTTGTTCATTTCGGCGCGAGTCGGAGAAATGGATCAAGTCATGGCACTTGAATATGGGGCGGATGACTACATCGTTAAACCGTTCCAAGGAGCCGTTGTCATCGCGAAAATCAAAAGTCAGATTCGGCGGGCGTACGGGACGTTATCAAGTGAGAATGATGAACGGACCGTCGTGAAGGCGGGCATCACGTTGTATTTAGATCGGTATATCGTCGAACATGGTGATCAATCGATTGAACTATCGAAAAAAGAGGGTTTGATTTTAGAAATGTTACTGACGGCTAGCCCGCGGATTGTCAGCCGGGGAGACCTGCTCGAACGAATTTGGGATGATGAAGCCTTCGTCGATGAAAATACATTGAACGTCAATATTACGCGTGTTCGTAAACGTTTGACAGAAATCGGCGTGTCAGGGCTTGAGACGGTCCGGGGAGTCGGGTATTGCCTGGTGCTTGAAAAATGAAACTGTTTTTTCGTTATACGATTCCAGGACTGCTGTTTTTCATCGTTCAACTGGTCGGCTTATTTCTCGTCTTATGGTTATACGATCTTTATCAACCCGCAGCGTTTTTCTATATCATCTTACTTGATACAATCGCGCTCATCATTTATTTAAGCTATCGCTTTTTTAGTATGTTGCCACTGCTTAAACGATTACAAAATCCGATTACCTCGGTTGCAGAACCGATTCGCCCCGGCAGTGAGGAACCAATCGCTGCAGCAGTCGAACAATTTTTAGAACGGCAACAAACGATTTTTCGAAACAGTTTGTTTGCCGAACGGCGGAAAGAAAAAGAACGGCACCGGTACGTCGATCAGTGGATTCATCAAATGAAGACGCCGCTCTCGGTCATCGAACTGATTCTTGAACATCCGGGTGAAGATTACCGGACAGATCTGCGGCACGAAGTCGAACGACTACGGACAGGTCTTGATCAAATGTTGTATTCGTCACGCCTCGAAGCAATCGAGACGGATTTGAAGGCGGAGCAACTTAATCTCCGTGTTCTCGTCATGGACATCATCAATCAAGAAAAACGACTGTTTGTCAAAAATAAAGTCTATCCGAAGCTTGAAATCGAACCGTCCTTATACGTGTATACAGATGCTAAATGGTTCCGCTTTTTGTTACTTCAACTGTTGACGAACGCCGTCAAATACACGACGGGACATGGTAAAGAAGTTCTGATTCGGGCGATGGAACGCGACGGACAAGTCGTGCTGACATTGATTGATGATGGAGTCGGCATTCCGAAGCGTGACTTGCCGCGTGTCTTCAACGCCTTCTTCACGGGTGAAAATGGACGGCGTTACGGAGAGTCGACCGGAATGGGACTTTATTTCGTCTGGCAGGTCTGTACGAAGCTCGGGCATGAAATTGAATTGAATAGTCTGGAAGGCCAAGGGACGACGTGTCGATTGAAGCTTGTAGGAGGACGAACGGATGATTGAAGTCAAACAGCTTGGGAAAGTATATGCAGGAAAAGTAACGGAACAACCGCTGACGGATTTGAATTTCCGTGTCGAGGAAGGCGAGATGGTCGCGGTGATGGGGCCGTCCGGAAGTGGCAAGTCGACACTGATCAACTTACTGGCGACGCTCGATCAACCGAGCTGGGGTTCGATTTTGATGGAGGGCATTGATACATCGACCTTCAAGCGAAAAGAAACGACGCGCTTTCGGCGTGAGACACTCGGAATCATTTTTCAAGAGTTCAATCTACTCGATTCGTTGACGCTTGGTGAAAACATGCTCGTTCCGTTGATGTTGTCTGGGAAAAAGACGAAGCTCGCGCGAGAGGAGATGCTGCATCTCGCAAAACGGCTTCAAATCGATGAACTACTCGACAAACAGGTGGATGAAGTATCCGGTGGACAGCGCCAACGCGCTGCGATTGGGCGTGCTTTAATCCATGCTCCGCGTTTGATGTTGGCTGACGAGCCGACCGGTGCACTCGATTTCCAAGCGACAAAACATGTAATGGAATTACTTGCTGAGTTAAATGCAGCCGGGATGACGATGGTCATCGTCACCCATGACCCGACGGTCGCCTCGTATTGTAACCATGTCTTATTTTTGAAGGATGGTAATATTCAAACCGAGTTGTTTCGTGACGAACCCCGTCGTGTCTTCTTTCAACGCGTCATCGAGTCGCTGTCGTTATTAGGAGGGGACGAACATCAACTATCTACAATACGCCCTACGTAACATTAAACGCTATCAGCGTCTGTACTATGGGTACGCCCTGACGATTGTCATCGCGATGACGATTTCGACGAGCTACTGGAACTTAGTGACGAGTGCTTCGTTCCAAAATGTCGCAAAAGTCTTAAGTCAATTGAATCAAGTCATCGAACTGACGATGATTTTTGTTTTTATCGCGGAACTGATTATTTTGTTTTTCAGTATCCTGTTCATCTATGCGACGACGTATACGATGCTTGAACACCGTAAAAATGATTTACGTGTCATGCGGACGCTCGGGAGCGGATTTTCGCACTTTTTAAAGTACTTCCTCATTGAGGTTCTCCTTGTCGGCGGACTAGCGATTTCGGCGGGGTTGTTGCTTGGAGTCGTCTTGACGAAACTGATGTTGCTGGCAATCGAAAAAGTGATGTTTTTACCACAACTCGATATTGAGATCTCTGCACTGTCGTTTTTAGTACTCATCGCCGGGGCGCTCCTCGTTCTCTTAACGGCGACAGTACTCGCAATCTATCGATTCCGTCCGGATCGCCCCATTCGGACACGCTCAACATGGAAACGCCGCTTTCGTATGTCGCTGCGCGTCCTGGCGATTCTTCTGTTGTTGTACGGCTATATATTAGCGTTCGTCCAACAAACCGGATTTGTTTTGTTGTTTCCACTCGTCATTTTTATCGGTTCCTTTTTCATCTGCCGTAATGTGTTACCGACGTTGATGAAATTGTATCGTCCCCGGACGTTATCGTTACGTAAACTCATCCTTTCTGAAATTGCGACACAGCTCCGGACGAATAGCACCCTCGTTGCCCTTGGGACGATTTTGACGTCATGTGCACTAACGGCAGTCGGGCTCGTCTTCATCTTTCAAGTAGTCGGGTTAGACTTATCTTCACAAAATCATTTTGGACTCGTCTATTATGAAGAGTCGAAAGAGCAGTCCGAACGCTTGCAAAAGATTGAAGAGACGATGGAAGAGACGTTCCCGGACAAATATCAGCAGGAAGTTCGTCTGAAAAAGAAGGGGACACGTTACGTGTTGCCTTTATCCGACTACAATCAATTATTAAACGAGCTGGGACAGAAACGACGCGAGCTGAACGACCGTGAGGCGCTTCAAATTCCAGCCCGTCCCGTTCAGTTAAAAGAACAGACACCGACGATGGAAAAAGCGCGACAGGCGATGGAACAAGCTGGATACAGATTAGTAACCCCGGCTAAACACCGCCTCTTTTTCGGTTATAACTATCGCATCGAAACGCTGTTTGTCATCAGTGATCAGCGCTTCAACGAACTGGCACAACCCCTCGCCCGGATTCGTGTTTTTGAAACGCCAGCCTATCGGGATTACGGGACAGGGGCTTGGGATGACTGGATGTCAATCGTCCGGGACATTCAGTCGAAATCGAAGATGACGAACGAAGCGGCGGCGCCGTATCAATTAATCAATGAAACAGAAGATGAACTCGATGGGATTCGGATTGTCCGTCTCGTCTCATTCGTCGTCATTTTACTGACGGTCTGGCTCTTCGTCATCAACGCGAGTTTCCTCCACGTCTGGATGCAGATGACGGCTGAACAAGAACAAAAACGATTGAAGACGCTGTTTGCCCTCGGTTTTGATCGTCAAAGTGTCCGAACGTTTTTACTTGTGAAATATGGAGCGGTCTTGATGATTCCATACTTGATTTCCGTATTTCATGCCTGGTTGTTGTTCCAAGCCATCATTTCCGAGGCGGGTCTTAAGATGGGTCCCCTGTTCGGTGTTTCCTTGATGTGGATTGGAATCGTCACGTTTTGTTATATCGGAAGCATCTTCCCGCTCTGGGTTCAGTATCCACGACACCTGCTTCAAAAATCAGGCGAAAGTTCGATGTATCCGATACCGGATTCAAGGGTATGATAAGAGCATAGCGAGGAGGGAGCATATGCTGGATCATTCACCATATCGAGGGTACGGGGACCGGATTCGGATTTTGCGGGAACGCGCCGGAATCTCGATTGATCAGTTAGCAGATAACCTGGGTGTCGCACCTTATTTCATTCGACGAACAGAATTAAGTGAGGTCTACCCGACGAAAGCCTACATCGAGTCGTTAGCAGAAGTTTTACAAATTGATTCGAGTTATTTGGCGCGGCATATTTGGACAGGGGAATCGTTGAAGTTCGTCATGCAGGACAGCACACCGCTCGAGGAATTGCGTTTAGCGTACGAGCAGACACTGGGTCAGGATGAGTCCGTCATCGAAGAACAACTCGAAGAACGGATGCGGATGTTTGACTTGATGTATGATGATGACGTGAAGCGAATTGAACAGACGATGAGTACGACGGAACAGCGAATCTTTCACGAGCTGGTCGAGTCGGTCATGGAGGCCGGAGAGCTTCGTCGGGAAGAAGCGCGGGGGACGTTTGAGATGTTCGAGGATAAACTCCCCTCGATGATTCAACTCGACGAGTATTTAGATCGTTTGACTGAGGGAGAGACGACCGAGCGAACGACGTGTTACACCCAGTATAGTAATCAGATTGAACGAATGCGCTATCATCGAAAGTAATGCGAATTCGTTTTATTAAAAATGCCGCCCCTTCCTGAAGAAGAGGCGGCATTTGTTTTATGATCGTCGTGGAACTTGGTGATGAGAGACTCGGCTTTTTTGACGTGTCCGCCCGATGATGAAGCCGATGATTGCGTTCGCGATGACGAGAACCCATCCGACGTATCCAAAGTTAAGCGTCAAGCTACCAAGCATAGCTTGCCATTTGAAGACCATCATGAAATCTCCACGGATCACAAACCGAGCGATACAAACGAGTAACACCGTCGTGCCGGCGATGAAGATTCCCATCCAACTTCCGAAGAGGCGGGATGATTGAATGCGGATAGCGACGAACGACCAGAAAAATAGACTGACGACAAACGTCATGCCACCATAGGCAAGGACGAGCTTCCACGTCTCGCTCGCTTGTGGAAATTTCGTAAACATGACAAGAGACGAGACGATGGCGGCAGCGGTGAATAAAATAGCTGCCCAAAAACGAGACCGCATAACGTAGTTCCTCCTAAAGTTTTTCTCACTTAACGATAGCGGAAACGTCTCATCTTGTAAACCACTACTGACGACCACTTAAAATACGTCGCAGTTGCTTGAGCGGGTTCGATCCATAGAACAGCACACCGCCTCGATAAAATTTCGTTCCGACGAACAGGGCAAGGGCGATGCTTACCCCCATTAAGCCGATGGATAAAAGGATTTGCCACATCGGGACGTCCGTCAGCATGACCCGTAAGAACATCAACATCGGGGTGAAGAACGGAATGAATGATAAGACGACGACCGCTTGATTTGTTGGAGCGTTTAAACTAAAAATGGAAATCATGAACGCGGCTACAATCAGCATGATAACGGGTATCGTTACTTGCTGTGCATCTTCGACCCGACTGACGAGTGAACCGAGTGCGGCGAGCAACGTTGCATAAAGGAAGTAGCCGAGTAAGAAGAATACAAATAAGTAGACAACTGTTTGAATGCTTAAAGAGTCGAGTGATAGTTGGTCAAACAAGCTGCTTTTTTGTCCACTGTAGTAACCAACGCCAACAAGCAAAGAAAGTTGAATGATGCTGACCGTTGCAATGGATAAAATTTTTGCAAGCATATGTTGAATCGGACTGGCAGCAGAGATTAACAGCTCCATGACACGTGATGATTTTTCATTGGCAATCTCGGTTACAATCATTCCGCCATAAATTACAATCGTAAAATACATTAAGAACAGCAAAACATACACGAGGGCAGAAGCGGCAAACAGTTCGTCCTCATTTTTTCCGCCAGTGGATGTTAACTCTTGTTTTGTTGTAATAGGAGCAGCCAATGCGGCGAGAATCGCAGGATCAACATTTGATTCAGAAATGATTTTTTGATCACGAACCAGTTTTAGTGCCGTTGACAGTTGAGTTTTCAGGGATTGTTCCGGACTCTCACTAATTAATGTGACAGCGTAAGGATCGCTCGTCATCAACGCAACCACTTCATATATGCCGTCTTTAACGGCATCTCGTGCTTCCTGTAATGAATAATCTTTCTGATCGATTTCGGATTTTATCCCACTTTCTTTTAGAACAGGAACGATGTCCGCATCCAGTGAACTGACAACAGCGATTTTAGGTTCGTCTCCTGCAAACCAGTCAATGATTCGTTCGATATTCGAAAATCCAATCAAAAAAACAATCATTAAAGCGGTTGAGATAAGAAAACTTTTTGCCCGCAATTTTTGTAATAAACTAAAGCGATATAGGGTCATAAATTTACGGTTCATAACGTTTTCCGACCTCCTCGATGAAAATGTCCTGTAGGGAGAGTTGATCCCAGACGAAACGTTCGACGTGGAACCCTTCTGTAATTAAATGGCGAAGTAATCCGTCGGCGGCTTCTTTTGATTCGACTTGGAGCGTGTAGCCGGTGCCTTCCGTCTCGACCTGTAAAATACCAGGCAGTGCATCCCATAACAATGGTGGGGCATCGGTTGCTAACAAAACACGCGTTTTTCCGTAGCCTGCTTTGATGTCTGGTAAGTAACCGGCGACAACAGGTTTTCCGTGATCTAAAATCGCGACATGTTCGCATAATTCTTCGACATGATCCATCCGGTGACTTGAGAAGACAATCGTCGTCCCGTCCGTCGTCAGTTTCCGGACCGCTTTTTTAAGTTGTTCGACGTTGACAGGGTCAAGTCCGCTGAACGGTTCATCGAGAATCAACAGATCCGGCTTGTGCAGGACGGCAGAAATCAATTGGATTTTTTGCTGATTCCCTTTTGAAAGCTGTTCGACACGCATCTTTTCATATTGAGGAATTTGAAAGTAATCCAACCACGCCACTAGAGATGCTTTAGCCTCTTTACGCCGCATCCCACGAAGCTCGGCTAAAAAGATTAATTGCTCGTCCACCCGAATCTTTGGATAAAGACCGCGTTCTTCTGGTAAATAGCCGATTTGCGAGAGGGGGATGGCTTTTCCTTTCCAGGTGATTGATCCTGTCGTCGGCTGTAAGATACCGAGCAACATCCGGAACGTCGTCGTCTTTCCGGCACCATTCGCGCCAAGTAATCCGAAAATCTGTCCTTCCGGAACTTGAAACGATAGCTCATCGACGGCTGTAAAATCGCCGAACTGTTTTGTGATGTTCTGTAGTTCTAGCATGTGAACCTCCTTGGTAGACTAAGTAGTCACTTCTCTTTACATTGTACCCTTACGTTAAAACTGGTTAAAGGTTCCATTTTTAAAATTTATATAATTGAGCATTTTTGTTTACTTTTAGTAATTTAGTTACTATTATTATATTAAGGATAAAAGGGAGTAACTAGGTAATCGTCATGAAAGCGCAACGGACAATCCTGGTTTTGCCGTTGATGAAGCATTCGAAGCACTCGGTGAAGACTTAAAGTTGCCGGAACAATTTGAGGCGCACCGGGTGCAAATCGCGCAACATGCCGCACCAATCACAGTCAAGAAGGGGAGACTCGTATGATACATCTTTTTGAACAACCTAAAAAACAAGGCGCACCGATTTTCTTGCTTCTCCATGGCACGGGTGGATCGGAACAAGATTTAATCGGACTCGTCCAATTGCTTCATCCAGATGCCGGTTATCTCTCCGTTCGTGGAGCAGTCACGGAAAATGGGATGCCGCGTTTCTTTAAACGCTTGGCAGAAGGCGTCTTTGACGAAGCCGACTTAGCCTTACGGACAAAAGAATTGATGGCATTCATCAAAGAAAAAAGTGAGACGTATCAATTTTCCGTTCAGGAATTAATTCCCGTCGGTTACTCGAACGGTGCGAATATCGCAGCGAACATGATGTTTGAAGAAGCGCTGTTCGCACAAGCGATTTTGCTCCATCCGATGGTACCGCGTCGTGGCATCCCGTTGCCAAATAGTGAAGGCGTCAACGTCTTCATCGGAGCGGGGGCAAATGATCCGATTTGTGCCGCAAGTGAGACGGAAGAACTAAAAGCACTATTTGAAGGTGCCGGAGCGCATGTCGACGTGACATGGTCAAACCACGGACATCAGCTCGTCATGCCGACGATTGAAAGCGCGGCATCCTGGTTAAACAATCAATTGACACAATAAAAAAGCATTGAGAACTCAAGGGGCAGAATCCTGAGTTCTCAATGCTTTTTTCTTAAGCTGGATGGTCACTTTTCGGACGAGAATAAACAATCAAGATTCCTCGCTCAACGAGTTGCATTGCGAGTGTCTCTTTTGCTTCTTCAGAAATTTTCGTCTGTGTGATATGTTTGTACAGGTGCCGTAGTTCGCGACGCATCGGTTTGCGGACGAGCCACATGCTGTCGATGATCGAACACCACGTCAGGACGGTTTCTTGACCGATATAGAATTGCTTTTGCCGATTGAGATAACGAATCCACCATTCATCGCGAAGCATCTTTAAAGTAACGCCGGTAACAAAGACGATCAGAAATGTCAGTGGAATTGTTTCATACAAAGGAAGACTTGTCAGGACATCGCGAAGTCCTGTGACTAAGCTGAGCATCATCCAACCAATGAGCCCGATGACGAGCCAATAACCAAAGTTGAGTGTACTTCGTCGTTGCATCATGAGTTTCGGTTTCAAGAGTGGAGTGGCCATCAGAATCACCTCCTTGTGAAATAATCGAATTTTCTGACAATTTATAGTTGTCCTTCTACTATAGTTACTTTTTCCCTAAACGTCCAGTCATTAGACATGGAAAATGTGTTTCTTTCTTGACGATTTTCGTGTACGCTAAAAAAAGAAAGTGAGCGGTTACATTAAAGGAGGAAAACAGATGGTGGATCAAGTCGTTTGGATCGCGGTTGGTATCGTCGCAATCGCTGTGTTCACAGCTTCAAGCGTTGCTGCGTACATGGGCGTTAAAAATCAAGAAGACTAAGAATTGGTCAGGCATCAGCCTCACCGAATCTTTACAAGCTCAAAGGACGATTCCGCTGTCGGAATCGTCCTTTTTAGATTTTTGAATACAATCAAAGCCAACCGAATGACAAGCGCATCATTCGGGTCGGCCGAGTAGAGCTTATTTATTTTCCGTCACATCTATCTTTTCTGCATACGGTTTTAAGGCATCGATCCACCGCAAGTAACCGCCACCGACGAGGTGCAACCCATCATACGTCATCCGATTTTGGAGGTATCCTTGATCGTTCGTCAAGACCGGCCGTAAATCGACGAAGTCGGCATCGACCGATTCTGCGAGCTGCTTCAAATTACGGTTCAACGCTTCGACTTCACGGTTGACCCGGACGGAGTCGGAATATTTCGGTGCGACGGGGACCGTTGACTGGATGACGACGTCGATGTTATTTTTTCGGAGTGTCGTCACGATCGTCGTCATATTCTCTGTAATCTTAGAGACGGGTGTGAAGTGCCGGATGTCATTGATACCACCCATCACGAAAACTTGTTTTGGTTCTAACTCAAGAATTAGGTCAAGTCGTGTCAAAAATCCTTCCGTTGTATCACCGGGAATCCCGAAATTAACGATCGATGAATCATTCATCAAAATCCGCCAGTCACCAAAATGTGTCATCGAATCACCTAACATGACAGCATTCGGAGATTTTGGGTATTGATAAGTATGGAAGAGACTATTCAATCGGACATAGTTGGAGTTTTTTGTGTATTGGAATGTCGTAACCGGTTTCGAACTCATTGCAGGGAAGACGTCTTCGATTAAATCAAGTGGTTTACGTCCGAACAGTAGTGCAAGGAGAACGATGTTTATGACAACCGAGAGAATCAATAGTGCTTTTTTCATAAAACAATCGTTCCTTTCAGAGGAGTATAAGGGGTAGTGTAACATGAATCGAAATCCATGGTTCGACAATATTAAAGGATTTCTTGTCATTTTCGTTGTCATTGGTCATATGCTGACTGATATTCGGTTCGACTATGATGGCAAGGTACTCGAGACGGTCTATTTAATTATTTATTCGTTCCACATGCCATTGTTCATCATTTTGAGTGGCTACTTCTTTCGCGAAAACAAGTACTTACGGGTGATTCAATTATTTGCCGTCTATTGTGTCTGGCAAATTTTAATCGGGTCGTGGGCAACCTTTGGGGAAGGGTTACCCTTATTTTCCGGTCAAAATATCGGGACGCACTTGTTGCGTCCGTACTGGGCGCTTTGGTATTTGTTCGTCATGGTCGTCTGGTACATTGTCACACCATACGTCGTGCACTTGAGAGGATATATCTGGTTCGGTTTAGCGTTCGCCCTGTTATACGGCTTCGAACTTGAGAATACAGGATTCCTGGCATTACGGAAGTTAATCATGTTCTATCCGTATTTCTTATTAGGGAACTATCTCTCGGAACACGAGTTTATCCGGATTTTCGAGATGCCGAAAAATTTCAAACGCCGGATGAACGTCCGCTTACTGGGCGGACTCGCGTTTACTTCCGTCGTCGGTTTTTTATTGTTTCAAGCCTGGCGGGATACACCGCAAGAAGTCGTCGATCTTGCAAATGCCTTTAAACACCGTTTTCCTTACGTCGAACAATATGATAGCGATGCCTGGGTCGGGGTACTGAAGCATAGCGTCATCTATTTCTTATCGATCACGGCGTCACTCGGGTTCATGATGCTTGTGCCGATGCGCAGGCTTCCACTCGTGACCCGGGCAGGGGAGCTGAGTCTCTACGTTTATCTTTTACACGTCTTCTTCGTCATGGCTTGGCGACAATATGTAACGGGTGCATTTGTAACAGAACCTTGGGTCGCTTTGTTGATCATTTTTGGCGTTGCGATTTTAATCGTCGGAATCATCGTTCACCCGGCAGTTGTTCGGATGTTACGCCCATTGATTGAAATTGACATCCGTCCGATTGTCGAGAAGCGGGAAGACCTTTCAAAAAAAGGTTAAATGCTATACACTTTAAAGTAGATGGATTAATAGATGAAGGGCGTGGAAAGTATGTCATATAATTTAAACAACGCGGATGGTGTCGTAAACGTTTCTCAGCAGGTAATCGAGGTCATCGCCGGAGTTGCCGTCAAGGAAACAGAAGGTATCGCATTTACGCAAGATGATTCGAAACTGCAAGAAAAACAAATGGTCAAACTCGTTAAGGTCGAAGATGTCGGAGGCGAGATTACGGTCAGCCTGGCTGTTCATATCAAGTATGGTATGTCGATCATCAAGACAGCGGGTAAAGTGCAAGAACGGATTGTGCAAGACATGGAAAACATGTTGGCATTCCCACCGAAAGCAGTCGACGTCCGCGTCATCGGATTGTTAAAAGGATAAAAAAGGAACGAGGCGCTTCGTCATTGGACGAGGCGCCTCGTTGTTGATTAGGGGAGGTAGCGGAGGGCGAACGTTTCAGTTGCCTTTGCCGAATAGTCAAACTGGAGGCGAATGGCATATTCGCTCGTCGAAAAAACAGATACAGCGGGGTGCTCGGTCTGCGCAAGCGTCGTTTCTCCGGTCACGAGTTCGAATGCCAACTGATCGAGTGTCAAAAGCTGATTACTTGGATTACGCACTAAGACAATCGCTTCAACGGAAGTCTCTTTTTTTAGAATCGATACCGGAAGGAGCGACCAACCGTCTGTCGGAGGAATCGGGTGAGAAAAAGCGATTTGGCGGATCCGTTGGCGTTCAGTCTCCGAGAAGGACGAATCAATCAGCACATCGGTCAATAATTCGTTCGAAAAGACAAGTTGGACCGGATCAGTAAGTAAATCAAGGTCGACAAACACATCTTCTTCCGCAAACTCAAGCCAAAGCGGAATTGTTACCATTGGTAAAAGGACCGGTATCTCCTCGATACTAAGCGTTTTCCGGGCAATCAACTGGTCGCCGGACAGTGCAAGAACGACTAAATCATTCAGCTGGAAAGCTTGGTCAAGTGTATTTTGGAACAAGGCAATCAAGCGCAACGGCTTGTTTTCTAACCTTTGGAAGAGGTGGATTGCCATTTGACCAGGAGCGAGTCCAGGTAGTTGTGCCGCGACGTAGCGGAAGACATACTCATCTTCTTTGACGATTGGCATATCGTCCGTGAAATAGAGCGCAGGTTGAATAACCGGTGAATCAGTCGACGGTTGCATGAAGCATTCCTCCTTCAGTCGTAACACTTTCGAAGCGACAAAGACTAGAGACAATCTGTTTTTCAAAAGTAGAAATCGCATAAGTGAAGTAGTCCATTCCTTCCTGTTCAAAGATACGAACAGGTTGTTCCTGCGCATAACCGCGAAGATGAATCCCTTCCTTCAATGAATTCATCGCCGTTAAGTGACCCGTCCACTGTTCATCGAGTGCGAGCAGCATGAAGCGACGTGCTGTTTCTTCATGGGACGCAAGATGGTCTGCCATCGTGGTCTCGGTCTCTGCAATGAGTGGAGTCAATCGTTGTTTCATTTCTTCACGCGATTCGACGCGCTCGAGCAGGACCGGTTGTTGGACGAGCTGTTCAAGTTCCGATGTCAGTAATGCCAGTGGCCATTCTTCTGGAACGAGCGCGTCATGGAGATGCTCATCGACTAAGGCATGAATGACACGAGCAGCAAAGGACTGGACGAACCCTTCAAGTGACTCGGACTCAACAATTTGATTGCGAAGACGATAGATCGCGAGGCGTTGCTCACTGATGACATCTTCTAGCTGGACGAGTTCATCACGGACGCTCCGGTTGACGGATTCACATGTCTCCTGCGCATAGCACATCAACTGACGCGCCTCTTTTAACGTGACAGGACCTGCGACATCGGGAAGCTTTTTTTGAACACGGGTGAGGCGGTCTTTTGCGAAGCGGCGGGGAAGCTCGTCTTCGAGTGATAAATAGAAGCGCGTCAATCCTGGATCACCTTGGCGACCGGCCCGGCCGCGAAGTTGATTATCGATGCGGACCGACTCGTGGCGTTCTGTCCCGATGACCAACAATCCACCTTGCTGTTTGGCAGAGGCATCGAGGACGATATCCGTTCCACGACCGGCCATGTTCGTCGCAATCGTAATCCGGCCGGCTTGTCCGGCTGACTCGATGATTCGGATTTCTTGATCAACCGTCTTTGCATTCAAAATCTCATAAGGCAACTGTTCGCGCTCCAGGACGTGAGCGACTTTTAGGGATTGTTCGATTGAAGTCGTCCCGATCAATACGGGTTGTCCTGTTTGATGTGCGAGTCGTGTTGCCTGTGCGATGGCCTGATATTTTTCCTGACGCGTCAAAAAAAGGACGTCTGGTTCATCGATTCGGATTTTCGGGCGATTCGGTGGAATCGATACGACATCCATCCGGTAAGTTTTCAGGAACTCATCGCGTGAGGTCGACGCGGTTCCCGTCATACCCGAAACATGACGGTAGAGGCGGAAATAATGTTGAATCGTGATTTGGGCTGTCGTCCGGTTTTCTTCAGTCACGGTAACATTCTCTTTTGCCTCGAGTGCTTGGTGTAGGCCGTCAGATAAACTGCGCCCTTCCATTAAGCGACCTGTGAATAAGTCGACGAGGGCGATTTTATCATCTTTGACGATGTAGTCGATATCGCGTGTCAAGACGACATGCGCGCGAAGTGCCTGGATGACATAATGAAACAAGACAGCATGTTCTGCCGCAAAGAGTTGATCGACTCCGAACGTTCGCTCAATCGTCTCGATGCCTTGGTCGGTTAAGGCAACCGCTTTAATTTCATCGTCAAACGTATAATCTTCCTCTGGCTGGAACGCTTCGATGACACGACGGACGAGTTGTTGGAGCGCTTCGTGAACGGTGTCACGTTCCGCCATGATGAGGGGGGTTTTAGCTTCATCAATCAAGATGCTATCGACTTCATCGATCAGAGCAAAGCGGAGAGGGCGTTGCAACCGGTCTTCTTTGCGCATGACGAGATGGTCGCGAAGGTAATCAAAACCGAACTCCGTTCCGACTCCGTATGTAATATCGGCAGCGTAGGCGGCTCGCTTCTCGTCAAATGATAAGTCGGAATGATTGATGCCGACCGTCAGTCCTAAAAAGCGATGGATTTGTCCGATTTGTTCCGCGTCACGGCAGGCCAAATATTCATTGACGGTGATGACATGGACGCCTTGCCCGTACAGACTCTGTGTAAAACTGGCGAGCGAAGCGACGAGGGTTTTTCCTTCCCCGGTCGCCATCTCGGCGATATGTCCTTCAAGTAGCGATAGGCCACCAATCAGCTGGACATCGTAATGGCGGAATCCGAGCGTCCGCTTACTCGCTTCCCGAACAAGCGCAAATGCAGTCGCAGTAATCGCTTCGACCGACTCACCCGTCTGAAGACGTTCTTTTAAAGAAGCGGTTAAGCGGCAGAGTTCGTCATCGGTCTTCTGTTGCATTTCCGCTTCTAGACTATTGATCGACAGGACGATTTTTTCATAACGTCGCATCCGACGGCTCTGTTCGTCGAGTAGTTGTTTGACACGTTGAAACATACTAAGTCACTCCTTCAATTCCGATTCTAAAACTAACCTGATTATACCAGTTAAAAAATGTAAAACGAATAGTAAAGAGATAAATAGAGAAAACATTTATGCTTATTTGAAAGCGTTATCAATGCAAACTAATTTTTCCTGATAACTTCAAAAGGTCTAAATGAAGAAATTTTTGATAACGCTTGCAAAGAGGTGTATGAAGAGGTAAAATATTTCTTGAGGCAAGTGCAATCGTTTGCGCAAATCATTCGATTTCTTGTCTTTCATGTACGATGGATGAAAGGATGGATGTCGGATGGCACCAACGATTGAAGCGGTTATTTTTGACTTAGACGGCGTGATTACCGATACAGCCGAGTATCATTACTTAGCGTGGAAGCAACTCGGAGAGGAGCTTGAGATTCCGTTCGACCGGGATTTCAACGAAACACTTAAAGGTGTAAGTCGGACCGATTCGTTAGAGCGGATCTTGGCGCTCGGTGGAAAGCAGCATGCTTTCACGGAAGCCGAAAAAAACGCGCTTGCGACGAAAAAGAACGAGCACTACGTCGAGTTGATTCAACATATCTCAGAACAAGATCTTCTTCCGGGAATTATTTCGTTCTTGGATGAAATTCGGGCTGCTGGGCTGAAAATCGGTATGGCGTCGGCTTCGAAAAATGCGCTGACGGTCGTTGAGGCACTAAAGGTCCGACACTATTTCGATGATATCGTCGATGCGGCAACAGTTGCTCAGTCTAAACCACACCCTGAAGTGTTTTTACGGGCAGCTGAAGCGCTTGACGTCGATCCGAGTCGCTGTATCGGTGTAGAAGATGCAGCAGCCGGTATTACAGCCATCCACGCGGCAGGCATGTATGCTGTCGGCGTCGGACCGGAAACGACGTTACATGAGGCAGACTATCGTGTCGATTCGACAGATTTGCTTTCCCTTGAGCAAATCTTAGCTAGTCGCTAACGACAACGTTCCATTCCCTGATGGTTCGTTGTTTCATCTGATTGATCTCTTTTCATGTGAGGAAAAGGACCGCTTCCCTGAGCGGTCCTTTTTGCGTATAGACAAATTAAGCGGTTTTTAATCTTAACGGATGGTGAGAAGTTGCTTTCCTGCTTCTTCTCAAAACAAATTTTTTTCGCAATATTGGGAGATAAAGCGTCTTTTTTCGTTGCTTTCCTCGGGCGAGGCGCAAGCCGTTGCTCCTTGGTCCTCACGGCCAACGAGCAGGGTCTTGCCTGCCTCTGAACGTGCGTTAAAAACGCACTTTTTCCCGTAGGAGTCAACGAAAAGTGACGCTTTTCAAGTAATACCGTGAAGGAAATCCAGGCGTGGAGACGGTTTAGAGCGCGATTCGTCTCGAATCGCTTAGAACCGCGAAAAGCAATCGGTCGCGACCCTGCAGCTTTGCTGTAGCGGCGCGGAAGATTGCCGCTTTGAAGACGAGGCGAGACAGGGAAGCGCGAACGGATTGCATTTCCATACCATATGTTTACGCTTTTTAATAGTTTGTCTACACGCTGAACGCTAAAAGGATTGCGCATCGGTAGATGGCAATCCTTTTTTGTGATTGTATGTCATATTTTTTAGTCGGCTCGAAGTGTTGTGGAAAATTAAAGTGTCGCGAGAATTCCATCTGCGATCGCTTGTGCGTAACGTGCCTGGTAGGCAGCGTTCGTTAACTTCGAACGATCTGTGCTGTTTGAAAGGAATCCGAGTTCTGTCAAAACGGCGGGAGCATTCGTGCCTCGGATGACCGCTAAGTTACCGAAATCCACACCGCGATTTCGCATACCGGCATAACTGACCAGCCGTTGTTGAATCGCATTTGCTAATTGAATGGATGTTGATCCGCTATAGTAATAGTTTTCGGCACCGGAAGCGCTCGTAGCGTTTGAGGCATTGATATGGATGCTGACGAAGCGAGCAGTTGCATGTGAGTTCGCCATGACGCTGCGGTCGGTCAATGTCGGATAATAGTCATTCGTATACCGCGTTAATTGTAAATCGACTTTTCCTTCGAGAAGGCTTGCGACCTGACGCGCGACGGCGAGGACGATATCGCGTTCTGTTAGTCCGACCCGTGTAGCACCGGGATCATAACCGCCATGACCAGGATCAAGGACGATCAATGGTCGATTCGAAGGAGCGGGTTGAAAGAGGGTTAAATACATCGACTCGACATAACCGGAGCGTCCGTCCGCTGTCTTGACCGCGACATAACCACGTGTTTTATGTGTACTGTTTGAGACGACGACCGGCGTACCGCGTCCGAGACGAGCGAGTTGGCTACTTGAAGAAGACGGACCGGAGCGTAATGTGACCGTACTACCTGAGCTGATGAGGACATACATTTTTGAACCGCTGTAATCGACGCTCGCCGTAGAAGAAGAGGCGGGAGAAGAAGTCCCTTTTTTCAAGTAAGTACCGATGACATAACCCGTCGATCCGTTATAGGTCACTTTATGCCACGCGCCACTTGTAGATAGCGACTGAACGACTTGAGTTTTCGGAATCGTCAAGATCAGTTTCCCGGATGCACTCGGTGCGGTACGAAGATTTAACCGTTCGGTTGTTGTATAAGCAGTCGTTTTCGATGTTGTCGAAGCCGCGACTTTTTTTAAGTAAGAGCCGGAGACGTAACCGGTTTTATTACTGTACGTGACTTTGTACCAGTTTCCATCTTTATAGCTTGAGCTGATTTTTTTACCTGTTGGAATCGTCAACAGCCGTGTCGAAGAAGTCGTCGCTGCTTTGCGTAAAGAAAGTGCTGCGGTTGTTTGATAAGTTGTCTTCGCGAAAGCAGTCCCCGTGACGACTTTCTTTAAGTATGTTCCTAGCACGTAGCCCGTCTTTCCTTGATAAGACAGTTTGTACCAATTCCCTTTACGATAAGAGGAGCTGATCTGTGTGTTTTTCGGAATCGTCGTCAACTTTTTCGACGTGGTTGTATTGGATGTCCGAAGATTTAAAGAATCTGTTGTTTTATAAGTCGTTTTCGTAAAAGAAGTACCGCTAGCTGCCGATACTAAAGAAGACGGAAACGCAACCGTGAGTAGAAGCAAAAGTACTAGTGCAAACGACAATAATTTAGTTAATTTGTCCATTAATTTTCCAGTCTCCTTTTGTGTAAAATCAATAGTTAGAACACCTTTACGAATAAAATAAGTGCTTTTGAGATAGTTTAATTTATAATTTATATGTTCCGTTCTAGCTCCTTTCTGTTAATATGAGGTGTAACCATTGTATCGGGTGTTTGATGAAAATATTACAGGATAATTAAATATTTAAAAAAATTATATATTACACAGACAATTTATATTCTGTAATATTTCAATAAACATACAATTGAAACATAATTGAAATATTTATGTTTAATTTTGGAAGGTAGGGTAAACATGGGAACGAGTGAACACATTTATCGTGAGTTGATGGAGATTGAAGAGGAATACCGCCGTCTTCAACGGCGTGCAGAATACTTGATTGCAGAGTTGAGTCGTGGTGCTGGAGAGTATTCAAAAGAAATCGCCGTAGCACAAGAACGCCCTCTAAAACAACGGCGTGTCAATCAGCGTTACCCGCTTGAAGTGTACGTCCACCAAATCAGTGATTTGATGCGTGAACGTGAATCGATGTCGGCACGTGACATTCAAATGGAACTTGAATTACGTTACCGTCATCAAATCAGTAACATCTATCAATTGATGGCGAAAGTCGAGCAAGCGAACCCGGCAATCAAAAAGGTTGGCCGTGGGATTTATACATATGATCCGTCTGCTGAAGTCCCAATCTTCATGTGAGCCGCTCGTCGGCTCTTTTTTTTTATGATATAATTCGCGCAGGAGCGTGATGTTATTATGTTATGGACTGCGTCCATCGTCTGTTTTATCGCGGCCTTACTGATCACACCCGTCGTAAAACGCTTTGCGATTGCAGTCGGTGCCGTTGACAGTCCGGACGCGCGAAAAGTACATGTGCGAATCATGCCACGTCTAGGTGGTTTGGCGATTTATATCGCGTTCATGATTGGCTATTTTATTTTGCAACCTTCGAGTCCCTATGCGACTCATATTCTAGTCGGAGGATTCGTCATCATTTTGACGGGGGCCTTCGACGACCGATTCCAATTGAATGCCCGGTTGAAACTGATGGGACAAATTGTTGCTGCCGTCATCGTCTTAAATGGAGGTATTCGAATCGAATTCATCAATTTGCCGTTTGACCAGCAACTGTTTCTCGGTTGGTGGAGTGTGCCGTTGACGTTTCTTTGGGTCATCGGGATTACGAATGCCGTCAACTTGATTGATGGACTGGATGGACTCGCAGCCGGTGTCTCGAGCATCGTGTTGTTGACGTTGATCAGCCTCGCTGTCATCCAAGGAAATGTTTACGTGACGATCGTCGCAATTTTACTCTTGATGAGCACGCTCGGCTTTTTGTTCCACAATTTTTATCCGGCGAAGATTTTCATGGGGGATACAGGGGCCTTGTTCCTTGGATACATGCTTGGTGTCTTATCGTTACTCGGTTTTAAAAACGTGACCTTGTTCTCGCTTGCCGTTCCGGTCATCTTGCTCGGGATTCCGATCTCCGACACGTTGTTTGCAATCGTCCGGCGTGTTCTTCAAGGGAAACCACCGTTCGCACCAGACAAAGCCCACCTGCATCATCGTCTGCTCGATCTTGGATTTACGATGCGCCAAGCTGTGCTCGTGATTTATGGGTTGTGTGCGATTTTCGGCATGACGGCGATTTTATTTTCACAAACGAATTCCGTCGGGGCACTCGTTTCGTTAATCATGTTATTGATTGTGCTCGATATCTTAGTCGAATCGCTGGGACTACTTGGCGAACGCTATCGTCCGTTATTGAATTTACTCGAACGACTTACATCAAAATGACCAATCAGCCGCTCAAAATTTGATTTTTGGGCGGCTGATTGACGATTAAGGAGACTATTATGAATCCGATAGCGGAAAAAGAACGGATTATTTATTTGGATGTCCTCCGTGGTTTTGCACTGTGTGGGATTTTGCTCGTCAACATGCCGAGTTTTCTCGGGGAACGGTTCGTGTCCGATATGGGACAAGTCGACCGATTGCTCCGGCTTTTCTTTGATTTGTTCATTCAAACGAAGTTTTATACGTTGTTCAGCGCGTTGTTTGGTGCTGGCTTTATCCTCTTCATCGACCGGCTCCGTCAAAAAAAGCGTTCGCTGTGGATTTTTGTTCGCCGTTTGACGATTTTATTTGCGATCGGTCTCATTCATTTATTGTTTTGGGAAGGTGACATTCTCCAAACGTATGCGTTTTGCGGATTCCTTTTGTTGCTCTTCGTCAAAACACGACCGCTGACCAAACTCTTCATCGGTCTTGCCCTCCAACTGTATACGGTCTCTCTCTATCTTTCAATTTATCTCTTTGCTCAATCAGAAGGCGATCGTTCCATCATTGAACCGGACGGTCGATTGACCGATCTTGTTGCCGAACGTGATCTCGGAGGTTATTTCATTTATCATGCGACCGTCCAATTGCCGGATGCACTCGGAAATACGTTGATGCTTTGGCCGGAAATTTTATCTCTCTTTTTAATCGGCGCCTATTTGATGGAACGCTTTTCAGTGCGGCCACCGACAACACGATTACTCATCGTAGGGTTCCTCGTAAGCTTGATTTTGTCACTCCCTGCACTAACGCAAATTATTCGCGTTCACCAAGGGCA
This sequence comes from Exiguobacterium sp. s127, assembly GCF_018618695.1. Classification (NCBI taxonomy): domain Bacteria; kingdom Bacillati; phylum Bacillota; class Bacilli; order Caryophanales; genus Exiguobacterium; species Exiguobacterium sp. s127. The sequence continues at coordinate 179,966 of NZ_JACSMO010000001.1, forward strand.
GGTTGCAGATGGACTAATCAATTACTTTTTCGTCTGGTTGTCCGGACGAACGCTCGCCATTACTTATGCGACAGCCATCGCCTTGGTTGTTCGGGCCGGCCTGCGAATGGAAGGGTTCCGCTTGCTCGGACGGATGGCGCTAACGAATTATTTGACGCACACACTCGTTTTTACAGTCCTTGTTTTCTTATCCGGGACATACGGCACGATTCCGCTGTGGCAAGGGACGTTAGGAGCTCTCATCTTATTAGCCTGCCAAACGTTTTTCTCGCGTTGGTATTTGCGACACCATCACCAAGGGCCAATCGAAGCATTGTGGAGAAAGGGGACATACGGAAAACAAAAGTCGACTGAACTGTAAGCTGTCACAAAAAATTTACAAACGTTTCGTATACTAGGTGTTGGAGGTGGAGAAATGAGTAGATGGATAGAAATCTTCATCGTCTCTTTGAAGCTCGGCTTGACATCGTTCGGAGGTCCTGTCGCGCATCTCGGATACTTTTATGAAGAATACGTCAAACGAAGGAAGTGGATTGACGAGAAAGGCTACGCCGATCTTGTGGCACTTTGCCAGTTTCTTCCCGGTCCGGCATCGAGTCAAGTCGGGATGGGAATCGGGTTGATTCGTGGTGGCGTCGTCGGTGCAATCATTTCCTTTATCGGGTTTACATTACCGTCGAGTCTGTTATTGATCATGTTCGCACTGCTTGCGACAACTTACGATTTGACCGATGCGGGATTCATTCACGGTCTGAAACTCGTCGCGGTGGCGATTGTTGCCGATGCTGTACTCGGAATGGGGATGAAGCTTGCTGTTGGACCGAAGCGGTTAGCGTTGATGTTGCTTGCGCTTGCAGGTGTCTTAATCTTCGATCATCCGCTTGCGCAAGTCGGTGTCTTACTACTGGCGGCATTGTTCGGATTACTCTTGTTTAAAGTTGAACCACAATCTGGTCAGCCGTTAGCCATTCACGTATCACGCGTGTGGAGCATCAGTGCGCTCATACTCTTTTTCGGTTTGTTAGTCGCGACACCGATTTTAGCAACGGTAGCGACGGGAAACGTGCAGCTCGCGAGCATCATGTACAATGCCGGTGCACTCGTGTTTGGGGGCGGTCACGTCGTCTTACCGTTTCTCAACCAGGCACTCGTACCAGGATTTATGGACGGAACGAACTTTCTAGCGGGGTATGCCGCGGCCCAGGCTGTTCCCGGTCCACTCTTTACATTTGCGACCTACCTCGGGACGGTCATTTCAGGTGTGTCGGGTGGTCTGCTCGCGACATTGGCGATTTTTTTACCCGGTTTTCTGCTCGTGATTGGCGTCGTCCCGTTTTGGGATCGCGTCCGAATGAATAAACAGGTCGGACGGATGTTGATCGGCGTCAATGCAGCGGTCGTTGGTTTGTTGTTAGCCGCCTTATATGACCCGATCTTTACATCGAGCGTCGAGACGAGTCTCGATTTCTTCGTCGCCTTCGGGCTCTTTTGTTTACTTCGTTTTTATAACCAGTCGCCGTTACGCATCGTTTTACTTGGAGCAGTGATTGGAATGGTGTTAAGCGGAATCGGTCTTACTTAAAAAAGGCAATCTACAGACGCTTTAGAGCGCGTGATCGCTTTGTACAAAAAGTGCGGGCTTTCACGAGACTTGGATAGGTTTCAAGACGGCATGAGCGAAAAGTACGGAAATAGAAATGGCCGATGATTCCATAAAAGAGAGAATCATCGGCCATTTGATTGTTGTCGGAAACGTACGACATAAGGATTGATTTTACTCTGACTTATGAGTCAGCTCCATTGTTTCCAGTCTTACGCTTGAGGTGGACGAGGGCGATGTCTTGCCGGACGGTCGTCGCGTCTTCGATGAAACCGAATTGATGATAAAGCGCAATCGCCGGCGCGTTCATTTTTGCAGTTGAGACGAATTGCAAATCCTCTGCTTCAAGCGCATGGCGCAGTAAACGAGAGGCGACACCTTGCCGGAAAAAATCGGGTGCGACGAGCAGACGTGTAATCGTCCGATCGGAATACGTCAGGCAACCGATGAGTCCGGATTCGGACGTCAAGACGTAACCGAGCGGAGCTTCTTGCGTCAATTCAGCCGATGTTTGGCGCAAAGGTGGAAAATCGGTCGTACCGATTAACTCCGCCTCTATTTGATAAGCACGTTTTTGTAATGCGAACAACGCCTCAAAGTCAGTTTGCTTCAGTCGACGTATCATCTTTTGTCCCTGAATCGTCAGCCGATGCCTCACTTGCCTGGTTCGTCGGCAGAGCGAGTTGTTCTTTTAACATGTTTTTTGCTTCTTGGAGCGACTCTTCATCCAGCTTGTAGTAATAGCCGCCGTTGATTCGGGCATCCGATCCTTCTAAGTCGATCCGGTTGACGGTCGCGAGTGACTTGACGAACGGCTGCAGCTGGAATGCTTCCGTTAACGACATGTTTGTTTGGAAGTTATCGCCGGTCGCTTGCATCAATTGATTCAACTTTGTGATTGAACCGAGCGAAGTCGATTCATCGATGATGGCTTGTAAAATTTGTTGTTGGCGTTTTGTACGGCCGATGTCACCTTCGGGATCTTCGTAGCGCATCCGGGCATAAGCGAGTGCTTCTTCACCGGTTAATGTCTGAACGCCGGGATCGAGCTTGACGCCGCTCTGTTGATCAGATGAATCGAGTGTGTCGATCGGCAACTTGACGTCGACGTCGACTCCGCCAATTGCATCGACAATCGCGACGACACCATTAAAGTTGATTGAGCCATAATAGTCGATTGGGATATCGAGCAAGTTCTCGACCGTCTCAATCGTTGAATCGATTCCTCCGAACGCATACGAGTGATTAATTTTATCTTCGTAGCCGACAGACGGAATCATGACGAGGGAATCCCGGGGGATACTCAACATGCTGACTTTCTTTTCCGCTTTGTTGAAGGTGGCGACAATCATCGTGTCTGATCGTGAAGCAGTGTCACCAGGGCGTTCGTCCGTCCCGACGAGCAGGACGGAGAAATGATCTTTCGTCAAATCGACGGCCGCTGGACGTTTTTCTGATTTTTCACCACGGGATAATTTTACTTCTGTTTTGTTGGCTGTTTGAAAGGTTTTATATGCGACGTAGGCGAACGTAGCGCCACCTGTGACTAAGACGATGAGAAATACGGTGACGAAAATCTTAAACCAAGAGCGTTTTGATTTTCGGTTATTAGAACGAGATCGTGTAGAATCCTCCACTGTTCATTGCCCCTAACTTTACTGAATAATTAAAAAACTTTTAAATTCTTTACAAACAGTATAGCAGGTCGAGACAGAATGTCACGTCAGGTCACATCGTGCTCGATGTAGCGAGAACCATTTTCGTGTATCTTCGCTTGCCCATTCGTCAAGTTCGTCATCCACTCGATGAATGGGGCGACATCGTCTGAATTGACGAGGACGTCGATTTGAACATGATCGAGGTAATGGATTTGGTCGATGAGGTGACGCGTCGCCCGGAGTTCATTTTCTAATTTTCCGAGCCATGTGTAATCGACCGTCACTTCAAGGAGGTCGTGGGAGACGCGTTCGATGACGCCGATTGTGTTCAATCCTTCGGAGACACTTGTGCCGTAAGCACGGATTAAACCACCGCCACCGAGCTTGATTCCTCCGAAGTAGCGGGTGACGACGACAACCGTATTCCGGAGATTACGTTTTTTCAACACTTCGAGCATCGGAACGCCGGCCGTTCCACTCGGTTCACCATCATCATTCGCTTTTTGAATGTCATTTCGTTCACCGATGACGTACGCTGAACAATTGTGATTGGCGTCATGGTGTTGCTTTTTAATCGCCGTGATGAAGCCCTGTGCTTCTTGCTCAGAGGTGGCACGTGCTAAATATGTAATAAATCGTGACTTTTGTATAATGATTTCATGGAAACCATTTTCTTTTACTGTATAATAATTAAATAATGACATAATCAAAAATGTCCTCCTCGTTAACTAGTTCTTTCTAGCATAACGACGAATCGGGAGAGAGACAACCACGGGGACTGGAGGGAGTAGCATGACGAATGAGATGAGGGAGCGGCTGTCCTTGAATGATATCGTACAGAACATCATTGGTGTCGTAGAAGAAAGTCGGGAAGAAATCGTTCGAATTACAGAAGATTCAAGAGAACAATACGCAGAAATCCAACAGGAGTTACGGGATTTGAAGACGCGTGTTCATGACTATATTAAAGAAGCCGAACGACTGGAACGACTGATCAAGGATTCAAAAGCACGACTCGTCGTCGTCAGCAAGAACTTCGATCATTACTCCGAACAAGACGTCAGAAGCGCCTACGAAACGGCGAATGCCCTTCAACTCGAGTCGTTCATTAACCAACGGGATGAAATGAACTGCCGAAAGCGGCGGGATGAACTCGAGCGTCGCTTAGTCCACCTTGATGAGACGATTGAGCGAGCCGATATGCTGATCAGTCGCGTCTCGGTTGTCCTGAATTTTTTGACGGACGATATGCAGGTCATGAATGAAAAGTATGAAAAGGCGATGCAAAAACAAGAGATGGGTTTAAAAGTATTTCAGTCGGCTGAGAATGAGCGACGGCGCTTATCTCGAGACATGCACGATGGACCAGCACAAACGCTTGCTCACGTTTTGATTCGTGCAGATTTGATTGAAAAGATTCACCAGCATAACGGAGCAGAAGCAGCCTTTGAAGAAATACATCGCCTCCGGATCTTGATTCGTGACGGGCTCGCGGATATTCGCCGGATCATTTATGATTTACGTCCGATGACACTCGATGATCTTGGATTTGTTCCGACACTCGAGCGTTATCTTCGTCATATGCAGGAAATTTCGAACATTCCGATTCATTTTAATTATCTTGGCGGTGGGGAGCGGATTGAGTCGACGTATGAAGTCGCTGTCTTCCGAATTGTTCAAGAAGCCGTCCAAAATGCAGTTAAGCATTCCAAAGCGAGTGACATTCGTATTATCATAGAACAGTATCAACATTCTGTCCGTATTCATGTGAAGGACAATGGGATCGGGTTTGACTTTGATGAAATTTTTGCTTCGTGCGATGAGTCGTTCGGACTTGTTGGCATGCGTGAGCGAATTGAATTGATTGATGGTTCGTTTGAAATCGAAACGAAACCAGATAAAGGGACGGTCATCAAGGTAGGGATTCCGATCGAAGAATCCGAAGCGAGAGGGGAAACACAGTGAATAACGAGCAAGTAAAAGTAGTCATCATCGACGATCATCAGTTATTCCGGGAAGGCGTCAAACGGATTCTTGATTTTGAAGAAGAATTCATCGTTGTCGCAGAAGGGGCGAGCGGAGCGGAAGTGATTCCACTCGTCGAAGCCCATCAACCGGATATCGTCTTAATGGATATTAATATGCCGCAAGTCAATGGTGTTGAAGCGACAAAACGTCTCATGGAGGTCCATCCGGATGTCCGCGTCATCATTTTGTCGATTCATGACGATGAAACGTACGTCATGCACGCGTTAGGCGCAGGAGCGGTTGGTTATCTTCTGAAAGAAATGGCGACGGATGAACTCGTGAATGCGATTCGTTCCGTCTATCGCGAAGGGGGATACGTCCACCCGAAAGTCACACCAAACCTTTTGCAAGAGTACCGTCGTTTGATGAAGATGAAACAAACGATGTCTTCCCAACCGATTGAAAAACGTGTCGCGGAAGCGCCGTTACACGTCTTGACGCGTCGTGAGTGCGAAGTACTGCAGTTGCTTGCTGACGGTTTCTCGAACCGGGCGATTAGTGATACGCTCTATATCAGTGAGAAAACAGTCAAAAATCATGTTTCCTCAATTTTGCGGAAAATGAATGTACCCGACCGGACAGGTGCTGTCGTCGAAGCAATCCGACGCGGCTGGGTCGTCGTCGTATAATAAAAAGACGGTTGCCAAAGCGGCGCCGTCTTTGTTTTTGTATCGAAATGAACTATGATACACTTAATAACGATTGTGACGTGTCAGAAAATTACAAGTCACGACGGAACTCTTAAAAGCGAGGAAATTCACGGATGAGCCAGATTGTGATTTTAACGGATAGTACAGCCTATCTGCCAACTACCTATTGTGAAGAAAATAATGTTCATGTCGCACCGCTCAGCGTCATTTTTGATGGTGACGCATACCGGGAAGGGTTCGATATCTCAGTCCCTGAGTTTTATGCGAAGATTCAAACGGGAAGTCTGCCAACGACTTCGCAGCCGAACATCGGTGACATCACGGATGCCTTTGAACGACTACCGGCGGGAACGGATATCATCGGAATTACGTTATCAAGCGGGATTAGTGGAACGTATCAAGCTTTACATACCATTAATATGATGGTGGATCACGTTCAAGTTCACCCGGTCGACTCACGAATTTCATGTATGCCGCAAGCATTCTTAGTGAAGGAGGCTGTCCGGATGCGTGATGCCGGGGCGACGGCAACAGAAATCGTCGCACGTCTTGAAGATCTTAAAGGGATGATTCGTGCGTATTTCGTCGTTGATGATTTAGAGCATTTACAACGGGGCGGACGTCTCAGTATGACGCAAGCCGTCGTTGGTTCTTTCTTAAAGATTAAACCGGTTCTTCATTTCGTCGATGGGAAAATCGTTCCGTTCGAAAAGATTCGGACGTTCAAACGGGCGGTTAAACGGATTGAAGAGATGATGGAAGATACGATTCATAATGAGGGTGCAGGATATGTCATCGGTGTCATCCATGCCGAAGACGATGCCAAAGCACGTGCTGAAATCGAAGTACTCGAGCAACGGTTCCCGAAAGCGCAAATTGAAATGAGCGTGTTCGGTCCGGTTATCGGGACACACCTTGGTCCTGGTGCGATCGGGATCACGTGGTACAAAGCGGATTAATGAAACAAGTGTTGCACCGGGAAAGAACATCACTTCAATGGGATGTTCTTTCTTTTTTGACTGGTCTTTACACTGCCGGCAGGAAGCGCACGCAAGACTGACGAAAGGAAGGGGAGTCTCATCAAGAAAGGGAGTGAGTCATGGATATTCGAGGACGCCTGATTCCGAGCGATCAAGTAAAGGTTTCGCTTGGTTCGAATGAACGTCGGTACCCTGCTGTGACGTGGCGGTGTCAACGATGCGGGGGACTGCCGACACGCGGACCATGTACATGCGGGAAACGCTGTTACTATTGTCGGCACTGCCTCATCTTCGGTAAATTAAGAACGTGTGATACGCTCGTCACGGATGCCCGTCCGCTTGATTCCGTCCTGCCGAGTCGGCACGAGGTGCTCGCATTAACACCCGACCAACAACGGGTTGCGACGACGATTGAACGAACGATTGAGCAACAAGGACGTTTGCTCGTCCACGCTGTCTGCGGTGCCGGAAAAACACCAATGCTGTTTCCCGGCATCGAGACGGCACTGCGTCTGAAGAAACGTGTCCTCATCACGACGCCACGGGCGGATGTCGTCCGAGAATTAACGTTACACGTCAAACGTGCTTTTTTGGACGCGCGAATCGTCTCGTTGTTCGGCGGCTCGGAGGAACGTCTTCAGCTCGGAGATATCACGATCAGTACGACCCATCAATTGATTCATTACCGTGCTTGCTTTGACGTCGTCTTCATCGATGAGGTCGATGCCTTTCCCTATAGTACGGACCGGACGCTACATCGCTACGTCAAACGGGTGATGTGCAGCGCGGCATCACTCATCCTTCTCAGTGCAACCCCTTCCTTTAGGAACAAACGCCTGCCGACCGTCCGCCTGATGCGGCGGTATCACGGCTTCCCGTTACCCGTTCCGCAACTCCACTTTTCCTATACACCAGCCCATTTGATTGAATGGCTTCACAGTCACGCAGACAAACCACGACTCGTCTTTGTGCCGACCGTTGCCGTACTCGCGTTATGGCAGGAGCGACTCGAACAAGCGGGATTAACGGCTGAAACGGTCCACGCGGCAGATCCTGGCCGGATCGTTAAGGTCGAACGCTTTCGGACGACAGCAACGATTTTATTGACGACAACGATTTTAGAACGTGGCGTCACCTTTTCGAACGTCCAAGTCGCGGTCGTCGATGCAGACGTGTCGTTTACGGCAGCGGCATTGATTCAAATCAGTGGACGTGTCGGGCGAGATGTCGATTTCCCGAGTGGGGACGTCATCTTTTTCGCAAATGATCGATCGAATGCGTTATACGAAGCAATCGCTGATATTCAGCGTGCGAACCGGGAGGGTTTCCGATGAATTGTCTGCTTTGCCAACAATTTTTTTTACCGAGCTGGTCATTGTCGAACGTATGGACTAGGCAAACGGTATGTCGAACCTGTAAAATAAAGTTTGTAAAAAGAGGGGAATGCACGGATTGTGGAAAACCGGGTCTCACCCTTTGCAGCGATTGTCAGCAGTGGCGGCGACTCGGTTATGATTTGAAGACGGACCCATTATTTTTATATGAGGCAACCGCAAAGGATTTTTTGAAGCGCTATAAGTTTTTAGGGGATACGGCGCTGTTGGACGTGTTTAAAGAAGAGCTGAAGAAGGTAAAAGTGAAACAGGATTTCATTGTGCCGATTCCGCTCAGTCGAGAGCGACTGAGCGAACGGCGTTTCAATCAGGCGGAAGGCATCGCCCGGATGATGCGTGGAAAGGTCACATTGTGTTTGGCACGTTCAGATGGTCCAGCGCAAAGTCGCAAGGCGAGGCGAGAGCGCCTGTCTCGGACCAATCCGTATGAAGTGATCACTTCCGTCGAGGGGAAAACGATTTTACTCGTCGATGATGTGTATACGACGGGAACGACCTTGCATCAAGCGGCTTTGCGACTACGTGAAGCAGGTGCAAAAGAAATTTCTGCCGTAACTTTATTTCGAAGTGTTTAAGAATTCTTCATTTCTGCCGATATTCATAATGAGGTGAAGGAAATGGATGTGTTAAACTGCAAATCTTGCGGGAAATTATTTGTTCGTCAATCTTCTGACCTGTGCATCGATTGCATTAGGAAAGATCATACTGATTTTGAGAAGGTGCGTGAGTTCCTGCGAGAACGGCGGAAAATCCGAACCTCACCTATTGATGTTGAGCAAGCGGTCGGGGTCAAACGAGAAACAGTCCTCCGGTACATTAGGGATGGGCGTTTACTGATGTCAGAAATCACACAGATGGAAATCACGTGTGAGAGTTGCGGGAAACCTTCCCGTGACGGTACGATTTGTGCCGATTGTCGTGAGAAATTACGACGCGACCTCGCCCAAGCGATGCTAGATTCTTCTGCCCCTTCGAAACCGAGAACGTATCGAACATGAATTAAGAATCTTGTAATCTAGAAAGCAGGTGTTCACATGCGAATTGATTCTACGAAATGGGTGAATATGCCTAAAGCGTACGAAAGAAATCAAGCAGTAGAAGGAACAGAAGCAAAACGTACGAATCGGCCGGATGAAGTGACAATCTCGAGTGAAGCGCGTGCGCGTTTCAATGAGACACCAACATCACGGACCGAAAAAATCGAATCCCTTCGTCAAGCCATTCAGGATGGAACCTATAAACCAGACGCGAAAAAAATCGCGGAGCGTTTTTTGAACTTGTAAGAGGGACAACTATGACAGTAGAGGCGACTCGGGGCACGGATGCGCGGGTCGCTTTTTATATGAAGAGCAAACTGTGAGGAGGCAATCGGATGGAAATCCTTGAACAACTCGTAAGTGAGCACGATGCTTTATTGGATCTTGCAAAAGAAAAAAAGACAATTTTGATTCAAAATGATATGAAGCGACTCTCACAAATCGTCAAAGAAGAACCGGTACATCTGAAACGGATTGAACAGCTCGAACAACAACGGCTTGAACGGATGGGACAGGTGACGATGACCGAGTGGTTACAAGATCACCCGGAGGATGTCGCTTCATTACGCCGCTTGTTACAGACGATCGGTCAACTCAAACGACTGAACGACCTGAACGCTGAATTACTCGAACAATCGCTTCATTATCTCGATTGGCACTTACAATTGCTGATCCCGGAAGCCGATGATTTTACATATGGTCAGTCCGCACTCGACCGCACACACTTCAACCGGAATGCTTAAGGAGGTAGACGAATGGCATCAACTTTTATGGGGCTTGAGACAGGACGTCGGGCACTGACGACGAACCAATGGGCGCTCCAATCCACAGGAAACAATATTGCGAACGCCGGAACGGCTGGTTTTTCACGTCAGCGCTTAATCATGGCGACGACAGAGCAACTCTCGATGTCGATCGGAACGGGCAAGATGGGGCAAATCGGCACAGGGGTCAAAGGGGAATTGCTTGAACGGGTGCGTGACGTGATGCTCGATAAACAGTATCGCGACGAAGCGACGAAGACATCGTACTATGGTACGAAAGAAGCGGCATTCGGCCGAATGGAAGACATCATCAATGAACCGTCGGATACCGGTCTATCAAAAGCTTTTGATGGATTTTGGGAGTCGCTTCAAACACTGTCGACGAATCCGCAAGATTCCGGGGCGCGCAGTGTCGTCCGTCAAAAAGCAGAAACCTTGACGCAAACGTTCAACTACATGGCGAAGGCGCTTAATCAAGTGCAAGGCGACCTGAAAAGCGAAATCGACGTCTCGACGAAAAAAGTCAACGATTTGTTCAAAAAAATTCACAATATCAATGCGGAAATCCATACGGTTGAGCCGCTCGGCGTCTTACCGAATGCGCTATACGATGAGCGGGACCGTTACTTTGATGAGCTCGCTGAATATGTCGACTTTGAAAAAGTCTCCGTCGACAGCGATGCGATCCAGCAAGGGCAGCTCGGAAATACCGTCAAAACGGCAGAAGGACGAATCGATGTCCGGATTAAACTACCGAACGGCGATAAGTTGCTTGCAGTCGACTCGGATTTACCGAAGGCCGGGACACTCACGTTCACGACCGATGCGAACGGACTCTATACAGGGTTTAAAACAGATTCACAAACGATTTCATTTGACACAGCAGGCGGCTTCTCATCAGGACGGCTAATCGGTCTGATTGAGATGTATGGTCATGTCGAGAATGGTCAAGCAACGGGCGAATACGTCAACATGCAAGGGCACCTCGATGAGATGGCAGCAACATTTGCCGAAGCCTTCAACACAGCCCACGCAGGGAATCTTAAAAAAGACGGGACGAATGGGACAAACGAATTTTTCGGTTCATCCAACGGTCCGATCACAGCGAAGACGATCGCACTAGGAAGCGAAATCAAGAGGAGTCTCGATAACATCGCGACGTCGACGGATGGAAACATCGGGGACAGCGCCGGTGCCTTGAAGCTCGCCAACATGAAGACGGCAAGCATTCGTTTCGACCAGTCGGATACGACAACGACAATCGGTTCCTTTTATCAAAACGTCATCGGTGACATGGCGGTCGCGACCGACCAAGTCGCGCGACTCGGGCAAAGCTCGGCCGTCTTGATGGAAAGCGCGGAACAGCGCCGTATGTCAGTCTCGGCTGTCTCAATCGATGAAGAGATGACGATGATGATTCAGTACCAACATGCTTACAACGCGGCAGCGCGTAATATCACGACGGTTGATGAGATGCTCGATAAGATCATCAACGGTATGGGAATCGTAGGACGGTGATGACTAAATGAGAGTAACGCAAACGATGCTGACGAAAACGAATATCGGACACTTATCGTCAAGCTACCAAAAATTAAGCACATTACAAGAGCAATTGATCAGCGGTAAAAAAATCCAACGTCCCTCGGAAGACCCCGTCGTCGCGATGCAAGGAATCCGTTACCGGACAGAAGTCCGTGAAGTCGAACAGTTCAAAAAGAACGTCAACGAAGCGACAGGTTGGATGGACTTAACCGATTCGGCACTGAACGAAGTGACGTCAGCGATGAGTCGTGTTCGTGAATTGACGACGCAAGCAGCAACGGATACGTATGACGCGACACAACGAAAAGCAATTCAAAGTGAGGTCGGGCAGCTGATTGAACACATCGGGACACTCGCCAACACGAAATACAATGAAAAAGTCATCTTCAACGGAACGAAGACGGATCAACCGTTCGTTTCGATGGAAGGTCTAAAAGAGTATTTAGCGACGCCCGGTAAGTCTGTCGATACGGTCTTTACGGACGGAAACCCGGCCGGTAAAGACAGCGAAGTAATCCGCTATGAAGTGTCGTCAGGAATCGAAGTCCAGGTCAATGTCTCGCCGACGAGCGTGTTTAGCGCAGAGACGTTTACAACACTAAAAAAATTATATGATGCGCTTGGTGGTGTCTCAGACACGGGAGCCGTCGATAGCTCAAACAATGGAGCCGAGTTGTCAGGGATGCTAAAGGATTTAGACACGATGCTGAATCAAACGGTCGAGACACGAGCGGATCTCGGAGCACGCGTCAATCGTCTTGAACTGAATGCGTCACGCCTTGAAGATCAAGAAATCATCGCGAAATCCGTCATGTCGGATAACGAAGACATCGAAGCGGAAAAAGTCATCATGGAACTCAAATCGTACGAGACGCTTCACCGGGCCGCACTCAGTGCCGGTGCGCGAATCATTCAACCGACACTACTCGATTTCCTACGTTAAGGAGGTGACGGGAGATGAACCTTCCGCATCTTGAAATGCGTCAAACGTCTGCTAAAATCGGTATCAATACGACACGGGCGACGCTTGAACAACACCAACAACAAGCCTCCTTGTCAATCGAGCAACCGAAAGGCGAGCTGTCGCTCGAAACGGTCGCGGCACGACTCGAAATTGATTCATCCCAGGCATGGATTGAAATCGGACGAATCCCGGCATTTGAATCCGTTCAGCGTTATGCTGATTACGGACGACAAATGGGACAACAAGCAGTCGGGCGGGCAGCAGCTGAAGGGGATCAGTTGATGCGGATCGAGCAACGGGGAGATGCCGTTGCTCGCATCGCGACATCCCGGCAAGCACCACCGGCAGAAGTGACGACGCTCGGCTTTACGCCACGCAGTCTCGACCGGGTCAAAATCAATTACACACCGGCAGAGGTGCGTGTCAACTATACGGCGCAAAAACCGCAAATCGATGTTGAGATACATCGACCGGAATTAAACGTCACGCCAGGCACGACAGAAATTTACCTACGGGAACAAAATCAACTGGATATGTGGCCAGTCGGCGGCATATTCGATGGGGAAGGATAATCACATGCATATCGAAACAGATTTTTTTGGAACGGTTCAAATCGAGGAAAGTGAAATCATCACGTTCGCTTCCGAAGTACCCGGTTTTCCAGAGGCACGTCGTTTTATCTTATTACCGTTCGGAGAAGGCATTCCGTTCTGGTCCTTCCAATCGATTGATCAAACGGAATGCGCATTCGTCGTGACGAATCCGTTTTGGATTGATCCGGAGTATGTCTTTGAATTACCAGAATCAGCGAAAGAACAACTCGGTATCCAAGATACGGCACAAGTCGCTGTCTATACGACGGTCACGTTACGTGAACGGTTCGAGGAGTCGACGACGAACTTACGCGCACCGTTCGTAATGGAGACGAAACGTCGGCAAGCGAAACAAGTCATCCTTGATGAAACGTATTCAAACCGGCATGTGATTGGTAGTCTAACGGAAGTAGGTGGTCGCTGATGCTCGTCTTAAAACGTAAAACGGGGGAAGCGATTCAAATCGGGGATGATATCGAGTTGACGGTTCTTGCAATCGAAGGGGACCAAATCAAACTCGGAATCGATGCGCCGCGTCACATCGACATCCATCGGAAAGAAATTTATCTTGCAATCCAAGATGAAAATGCGGAAGCATCTCGAAGTACCGGATTGATGAGTCAGTTGTTAAAACAGCGTTCTGAATAATGAGGTGAACTTCTTTTGTGCGCACGCGACCAAAAGAAGTTTTTTTCATTTCTACGAAAAAAATGCTCATTCCTTTCGAATCGTGTATAGTAATGTAGAGAAAAGAAACCTTTTTAGACAAAGAGGGAGTGTAAGCAATGAATGAGACGAAGCAGCTGAAAAAAGATGCGAATCGTGTACTAAAAGCGACGAGCCGAACCTTTTATATACCAATCAGTCGCCTATCGCAAGAACTGCAAGAGGCAGTCGGGTCTGCCTACCTGTGCATGCGTGCGATTGATGAGATTGAGGACCATGAAGACTTGCCGACAGACGTCAAGACGACGCTCCTTCGGGAGACGGCCCTCCAGATGCGTGGAACGTTTTCGGGAGCTGCTTATCAAGCATTGATTGCACCGTATGCAAATCAGTTGCCGGAAGTGACACTTCGTCTTTCAGAATGGATTGCCTACTGCCCGAGTGGTATCCGAGCGAAAGTTCTTGAATCGACGGCAGAGATGGCAGAAGGGATGGCCGTCTGGGCAGAACGTGATTGGACGGTCGAAACGGAAGCGGATCTTGATGAGTACACGTATTATGTTGCGGGACTCGTCGGTGTCATGTTGTCAGATATTTGGTACTGGAAAGCGGGTATCGTCACGGATAAACAACAGGCGATTGGTTTTGGTCGGGGACTCCAAGCAGTTAACATCTTACGGAACCAACAAGAAGATGCAGAACGCGGTGTCGGATACTTCCCACCCGGTTGGACGACGGAGACGATGTTTACGTACGCGCAGGATAACTTGGCAGAAGCGGATTTGTATCTCGCGTCGATTCCGAAAGAGACGACGATCTACGAATTTTGTAAGATTCCACTTGCCCTCGCACATGGAACGCTGGATGCGCTCGCTCGGGGAAAAGAGAAGCTCAGTCGACCAGAAGTCTTGAAAATCGTCGGAAGTGTGGTTTTAAAACGATAATGAACTGACTAAAAGAGAAACACTTACACATGACGCTTGGCAGGATGAGGCGTGTGGGTAAGTGTTTTTTGTCGTTAGCAAGAGTCCGGAACTTTAATGTTCTGCCGCGGTTTCTGAACAGTGTAGTAGCTGGGTTTAAACGTGTGGACAACGTGCAATCGGGAGAGAAGGCGTCTGTTTTCGTTGCTTTCCTAGCCGTTGCTCCTTGGATTCTAGCGGACAACGAGCAGGGTCTTGCCTGCCTCTGAAAGTGCGTTAAAAACGCACTTTTTCCCGTAGGAGTCAACGAAACGTGACGCTTTTTAGGTAATACCGTGACAGAAATCCAGGCATGCAGGCGGTTTAGAGCGCAATCCGTCTCGAATCGCTTAGAACCGCGAAAAGCAATCGGTCGCGACCCTGCAGCTTTGCTGTATCGGCGTGACCGATTGCCGCTTTGAAGACGAGGCGAGACAGGGAAGCGCGAACGGATCGCATCTCGTTATAGCATGTTCACGCTTCATAAGCATTTGTCTAAGGTCTGAGCGTAGTCGCCGTGTTTTTCTCTACTTCGAATCATTTTAGTGAAGTCGTCCCAAACAAAAAAGAGTCTAACCTACTGATACAAGATCAGCTTGGATTGACTCTTTTTTCTGGATTAAGAGATTGAAGGTACAGCGACTGTTCCTTAATTAAAGAGTTGCTGCGATTATTGATGTGAAATCATTTGATGTCTTCTAAATAAGATAGGACCTTGTCTTCATAGGCTTTGCGGTCATGGGCATAAGACTGGACATGTCCGCCGTTTTCCGTCACATAAAGCTCAGAATGTGGCGCCGCTTTTTGAAGGCGCATGCTTTCCGTGACCGGAATCGCATCATCGTCCTTGCCATGAATCATCAGGATGGGAAGATCAATCCGTCGAATCGCTTCAATCGGTTTGACACGTTCCGGGTTCAGCCCTGTCAGTGGAGGCGTCACTTGCAGGATGACGGGTGTGAACGGGAAGTTCGGCAACCCGCTCCAGACGGGGAGGTTCGTTTCTAAATAATTTTCTAAATCACTGAACGGACTATCCGCGATGACACCGGCGACATCTGCTTTTGGAGCCGTGACAAGGGCAGTCGAAGCGCCCATTGAGATACCATAAAGAACAACCGGCTCTGAAGCACGTGATTTGGCATAGCTGACAGCTGTCAGCAAGTCATCTTGTTCTTTTGCCCCGACCGTGACACGTTTTCCTTCCGAGATCCCGGACCCGCGGAAATCAAATGTTAAGACGTTATAGCCGGCATCATGAAATTTTTTGAAGAGCGGGAAGATGGGGACATCCGTCTGTTCCCGGTTTTTCCCATAGCCGTGAGCAAAGACGATTGTCAGTTTCGCATCCTCACTCGGAATCCACCAGCCGGATAGCCGCGTGCGATCTTTTAGCGAGCGGAAGGAGACGTCTTCATAAGCCAGTTTTTCTGCTTTTTTAGGATTCGTCGTCAATGCTTCCCGTTCCGGTTTCGTTAAGGACGAACCGACATAAGCAGAAATTCCGACGAGAGCAATCAACAAAAGAACGATGACGAGGATCAATCCCCCGATGATTTTCTTGCGATGTTTCTTCAACAACGGCGCGACTCCCTTTCTCGAACAACTGTGAATTAATGAATATCTTTTTTCTTGAAGCGGCCACCGTGGACGTCATGAATGTTGCCGATGGCGATGAAGGCCTGTTCGTCGAAGTCGCGGACGATTTCTTTTAATTTCGTTTCTTCGAGCCGGCTGATGACACAAAAAATGACTTTCTTATCATCTCCGGAAAAGGATCCTTCTCCGTGTAAGTACGTCATGCTCCGACCGAGCCGGTCCATGATGGCAAGGCCGATTTCTTCGTAGTTCTCAGAAATGATCCATACACTCTTTGATTGATCGAGTCCGTCAATGACGACATCAATTGTCTTGAAGGCAATGAAATACGTAATCAGCGAGTACATCGCCCGGTCCCAACCGAAGACGAATCCGGCTGCTCCGAGGATGAAGACGTTAAAGAACATTACAATTTCACCGACGGAAAAGGGGGTCGAGCGACTGAAGGAAACAGCAAGAATCTCCGTTCCGTCGAGCGATCCACTGGCCCGGATGACGATACCGACGCCAATTCCGAGAATTAAACCACCGAAGACGGTCGCAAGGAGATCGACGTTCGTCATCGGTCCGATGCCTTCGAGTAATTTCGTCGCGACCGCCATGATGAAAATTGCATAAAGCGTAGACAGGGCAAAGGTCTTACCAATCTGTTTATAACCAAAAAAGATGAACGGGATATTTAAAAAGAAGAGCCATAATGCAAGTGTCGTATCCGTCAGTTTTGACCCAATGATGGAAATTCCGACAATCCCACCATCGATGATATTATTCGGAACAAGGAATCCTTTCAAACCGATTGCGAAGACGATGGCACCAATCGTCAATAACAAAAGGCGGCGTATAAGTTGCCATTTCGTCGTTCGTCGGTGAGCTTTCGTTTGGATCGCACCACTCATCGAATTCCCCCTTTTTGAAAAGTGTTTCTGTGTTTACTATAACAAAAAAGCACTAAGGCATGCGAGAGCAACCTTAGTGCGAATAATTAGATAAACGGTCGAATTGATTGGAAAAATCGTAAAACGAGTTCTGCTTCCGAAGTGTTCGTATAGGCACCGATATATTGTCCATGTTCGAAACCGATGACGGTCAGTGTGCAGCTGACAAGTTGTAACCCTTCGGATAAACGGACTTCGAAGGTCGCTGTGTTTAAAGGCAGCGGGACTTCTGTTGTGAAATAGAGGTGGCGTGTATCCGTCTGATGCGCATGAATGTCCGAATAATCGAAATCCAGCGCCATTTCATGGTGCGTCAACATCTTAATTTTCCCTTCAATCGAAAAACTGGGAGTACCTTCACTTGTCAGGGCGCAGGATTCAATCGGATACAAAATTTCCCGTAACAAATAACTTTGCATGATTTCTGTTGAAACAGGACGACTGAACAAATATCCTTGAATGTTCGGACAATTGAGGGCACGGAACGTTTCCAGCTGTCGTATCGTTTCAATACCTTCTGCAACGACGGAAAGATTGAAGACGGACGCCATATAAAGAATGCTTTTAACAATGGCCTGTGCTTTTGCGTCATCAGCAATGTGCGTTGCAAACTGACGGTCAATCTTGACGACATCAATCGGATATCGCTGTAAATAAACCATCGATGAGTAACCTTTACCAAAGTCATCCAATGCAATTCGAACACCGAGGTGACTTAAGTGTTCGAGCATACGGTTCGTGTTCGGGTCTTCCATAATAAGTGCTGCTTCCGTGATTTCGAGTTCAAATAAATGAGGGGATAAATTGTATTTTAGCAATGCCTGCTCAATCTGATGTTCAAAACCGGGAATCAAGAAACGTTTTGGTGAGACGTTCACTGAAATTGGAATAAGATTTGAACCGGCCCGTGCCCAAGAGTTCATTGCTTGGCATGCGGTCTCAATGACCCAGTCGCCAATTGCAAGATGAAGTGAGCTTTCCTCAGCAAGGGGGATGAAGTCATTTGGCGGAATCCGTCCCCATTCTGGATGTTGCCAACGGATTAAAGCTTCGAGTCCAATGATTTTTCCGGTCCAGCTATCGACTTTCGGTTGGTATTCAAGGAATAGCTCGTTGCGTTCAATGGCATAGTGTAAGTCTTGTTCGAGTCGGTAACGTCTGTAGTAATCGATGTCAAGATTCGAAGCGTAATGATGAAACGTACTGTGATCTTCCCGTCGTGAACGGCGTAAGGCAGTGTAGGAATGTTTTAGCAGTTCAATCGCATCCTGACTGTCTCCCGGGAAACGACTAACCCCAGCAGAAATACGGGCGAACAATTCATACGGTTCAATCAAAATCGGATTTGCCGAGAGTGCGAGCAGTTTTTCCGCACAGGAAGTAATGTCATCACTGTAACTGGAGGGTACGAGCATGGCATACTCATCTCCCCCAAGATGGCCAAGGAATACTTCTTCCGGTTTAGTGATCGACAGAATGCGACTCGTCGCTTGTAACCATTGATCACCGGATGCATGGCCGAACGCGTTATTGATTTCAGAAATCCGGTTGAAGGAAACCGAAAGAACGGAGAAAGATTGATCGTTCTTCATCCATTCCTCAATGGTGTCCGTTAATAATTGACGGTTCGGCAATTCGGTGATTGCATCAATCAATGCGAGTTGCTGCAGCCGTTCCTCATACTCTTTTTGAAGCGTGATGTCATGCATGATACTGTTTGAATAGGCAATGTTCCCATCCAGGTGGAAAACAGGTAACTGTTGATCTTCAATCCATTTCCGTCGTCCATCTGGAAAGCGGAGACGATATTGAATCGTTCCGGATTTTCCAGAAAGCAGTTGTTGGATAAAATGTTTCATCGCCAGGTGATCCCGTTCGTCTATTCGCTCGAATAGCCATTTTTGACTTAAGCACAAATCCTCTGGCAATTCTTCAAAAATTTGAAGAAACCCCTGGGAGTGGAAGAGGACTCGGCCAGTAGAAGGGTCGATTTGCGAAATGGCTGCATCAAGCGCTTCGTAAATTTCACGTGTCTGTTCCCGTTCAAGCGTTAATTGGCGTCGCGCTTCGTTGACTTCCGATAAGTCATACAGGATAACGGAAATTAGTTCATTGTTTTCCGGGCGGCGAAATGCTTTTAAGCGTAATAATTGATATCCGTTTGAGGCATTTAAGACAGAAACCTCTTGTTCAAACATCTCCACTTCACAATCAATGAGTCGCTCCATATTAAACAGAAGCGGGTCAAAATCGCGCGGGTGAATGAGGTTATGTAACTGTTCGCGTGATAATGTCCCCAACTCGTCAGATGAAACGCCTAAGTAATTCATCAAAGAGGCGGAATGTTCGATGCTCCTCGTAGAAGGATCGTAATGGAAGACAACAAGTTCTGGAATGTGTTCCGTTAGTTCGAGCTGTGATCGAATTTGAACAACATCTTCTTCAAGTTGTTTTTCTCGAGTGATATCACGTGCGATCCCGTATACACCAATGACTCGATTATCTTGAAGAATGGGCATGTTCGTAATCTTTAAGGTCAGCCGATAATGATCGTTATGGAGGCCTTGGGCGGTGTAGTGAACGGTCTCTCCTGTAAGAGCACGTTCAAAAAATGCTGTGACTGCATCAATTTGTTCAGGGGGATTAAATACTCCAAAGTGTTCATACAGTGTTTCCGTGGAATACCCAAGCATTGCAGGCAATTTTTCATTGAAATATATGATTTCACCAAGATGGTTAAAAAAGAAAATCGCATCCGCGTTTTGATGGAAAAAGAATTCTGCGCTATCGGGATGTGAGAGTTCTAATCCACCAATGAATAGAGGGGATGTCGATGAACGACTTAGTCGTTGCATAGCGTCGAAAAAAGTCATAGCTATATCTCCTCACTAGAATGTAATTCAAGAATCTGTAATCCTATTTCTAGTATCGGTTCTAAGTGGCGACAATTGCAATTAAAGTTCGAAAAATAGACTGTTTTTTCAAAAAAAGAGAATCGGAATATCAAAAAACAAATAAAAGAACAGGTACAGAAGCACCTGTTCTTTTTGAATGGATTAAATGGCAAGATCGACAGATGTCTCGCTTGCATTCGGGTCCGTTGATTGATCCGTATTCTTTTCGTTCATTCCGTGGTGACGACCACCTTGTCTACCATCGCGTGGTCCTTGCTTAAGGTCGTCATAACTTGAGACCTGATCCGCACGTTCTTGCATCCGTTCCTTCATCGACGTCGCTTGTTTTTCTGTGATGGAACCGTCTGCTAGTTTCGCATCAATTGCAGCCGTTTGAGCGGTGAGGACTGCTTGCTCGAAGTCGTCGAAGGCGATATTGTTCGCTTCCGCAAATTCAGGAAGTGCTTGATCGGCAGCTTCGAATTGCGCTTCATCGAGTTTGAGACTCGCTAAGACCGTTGCAGTCGTGTCACCGAAGACGTCGCGTGCTCCGCCGTCACGTTTGCCTTGTCCTTGTTTTTCCCGATCCGGCAACTCGTCATAACTCGTCATGTCTGAGAACTCTTCCGTCATCCGTTCTTTAATCGTCGTCGCCTGTTTTTCCGTCATCTTACCGTCTTTGACGAATTGGTCAAGTTGTTCTGATTGTGAGGCGATGACCGCTTTTTTGTAGTCGGCGAACTGGATTGATTGGGCTTTCGCGAACGCGGCGAGTGATTGGTTTGCAGCATCGAAGTCCTCTTGATTTAAGTTGAGTGCGGCAAGGACGTCTGCGACGAGTTCTTTATTAAAGAAACCGCCCTTGTTACCGTGACGTTGCCCTTTAGGTTGCTGTTCTTTCAATTCGTCATAGCTCGAGACTTTGCTGAAGCGCTCCGTTTGACGTTCTAACATATCAGCGGATTGTGTTTTCGTAAGATCCCCTGAGGCGACAAGACTAGCGAGTTGTTCTTTTGTTGCTGCAAGTTCAGCCGCTTTGTAGTCGGTGAACGAGATGCCTTTTTCTTCTGCGAGCTCAGCGATCGATGTCTTCGCTTCCCGTGCTGTTTGTGCCTCGTCTTCTGTGATGCCGAGTTTATCTAAGAGGATTGTAACGTCCATTTTTTTCATACCTTCGAAGTGATGACGCTCGGATTTCGTTTTCGATGCATCGCTATCATTTGTTGCAGCGAGAGCAGAAGCTCCTCCTACTGTTAATGCGCTGATTGTAAGTGCGGTGATCCATTGTTTTTTGAATTTCATGGTTGATCACTCCTTTCACCTTGTATGTTAGCGTGGATCGAAAACGAAGTTGTGAGGAAGTTGCAAAGAAATTGCCAAGAAAAGCAAATCGGCTAGAAAAGGCGGTACACTAAGCATGTGGAGGGATAACGATGAATATTTTATTGATTGAAGATGAAGTAAAGTTAGCACACGTGACAGAACGTTTTTTACGGCACCACGGATATGAAGTGACACTCGCGATGTCGATTGGACAAGCGAAGGACGCCTTAAGCAAAACGACGTTTGACGCGGTCCTCGTCGATGTTCGACTCCCGGATGGGGACGGCTGGTCGCTCGTCCCGTCGATTAAAGCGGTCGCTATGCCGCCCGTCGTCTTCATGATGACGTCGCGTGGTGAAGCGGATGACCGTGTATTCGGACTTGAGCTCGGAGCAGACGATTACCTCGTCAAACCCGTCGTCTTGAAAGAACTGACGATTCGGCTCGAGCGGGCGCTGAACCAGCGTCCGAAAGACACCGCCTTCCGGTTGGGTGATTTAACACTGGATCCGAAAGCGCGTCTCGTCAAAAACGGCGAGCAGTCGCTCAGTCTGGCGAAGATGGAGTTTGAGCTGTTGACATACTTCGTCGAACATATCGGTGAAGCACTCAGTCGCGATCAAATCCTGGATGATGTCTGGGGATATACATTCGGTGGCGATACCCGGACCGTCGATACGCACGTCAAACAATTGCGTGATAAGTTACCGACGATCAAACAACAGTTAAAGACGGTCCACCGGGTCGGATATCGACTGGAGGCGATGGAATGAGTAAATTGATGCGGAAGTTTTTACTGGCGGTCGTCGCACCGCTCCTCGTCATGGGTAGCTTGAGTTTTATCTTGACGGCGGTGCTCGTCAATCGGTTTGCGGAAGACGAACGCTACAGTCAACTCGCACGTGAAGCAAATATCATTCAAGAAGCGATCGACGGCAATCAACCGCTTCCCCGTGACATTCAAGGTTTCATCACGATCGACGGACAAACGCAACGCCTCGGTGGACGAGGACCGCAACCGGTCAACTTACCGGCGCTCGAGAAGTTGCAGCAACAAGACGTGATTGATGTTCAGAATCAACGTTTGTTGACCTATCAGCTGAAAGAGGGGGACACGGTCATCACGACGATTCGGAATGCACCGCTCGCGAGTAGTGCGTTGAACGGTGTCTACTTGGCGATTGGTGTCGCGCTCCTCGTGACCTTGTTGCTTGCGACAGGGCTTGCTTATTATATGGGACGACAGTTCACGCGACCGATCGTCAACTTACGGTCCGTCGCCCAGCAAATCGGAGCGGGAAAAAAAAGCGTCCCGCTACCTGAACGACCGAATGATGAAGTCGGTGAGTTGATTGCTGCCGTCGATGAGATGCAGGAACAACTCCTCCAAAAAGAAACGTTGCAAAAGTCATTCATCGCCGGTATCACCCATGATTTGCGGACGCCGCTCGCAATCATCCGCAACGAAACGGAGGCGCTCGCAGCAGGAGTGATTCCGCTAGACGAACTACCGGATGTCACGGACAGCATCATCGAGGAGACGGATCGCCTCGGCCTATTGATTGATGAGACGCTCGTCTACTCGAAACTTGCCGGAGGGATGATGCCGCTCGAACGGATTGAGACGCGACTAGATGACCTGGTGTTCGATACGGTCGGACGGTTGGAGGCGACGTTTGCGAAGGATGGAGTGGCACTTGTCGCTGAAGCTGTGTCCGTCACGCGTCGTGTTGACAGGCACATGTTCGAACGGGTCCTCGTCAACTTCCTGATGAATGCCCACGCGGCTGCTCCGCCTGATAGCCGGGTCATCATTCGGCTGACGGAGACTGAATTGACGGTCGAGGACGCGGGGCGTGGCGTCCCGGAGTCCGACCGGACGACGATTTGGGATTTGTACGTCAAACAAGACGGCAGTTCCGGGCACGGGCTCGGGCTTGCGATTAGCCGTTTGATTCTCGACAGCCATGAACTGGTCTATGGCGTCCGAACGAGTCCGCAAGGCGGAGCGTGTTTCTTTATTCGTCTATAATGTAAAAAAGCCCCGTTCCTCGTCGAGAGGAGCGGGGCTGTCAGTGCTTATTTTGATTCGTTTTCGTGGACGAGACTCGGTTTGACGAGTGTATAGAATTCATCACTCATGCCGACACGGCTGCCCATTTGGCAAGCGAGTTCGAGTGTCTCTTGGTAAAATTTCGCGACGAGGCTGTGGTTTTTGATGTGCATGTCTTTCATCGCTTTTTCGACGCCGAGGACGACTTTCGCGATTTGGTCATCTGCATCATTACGGACAGGGACGACGTTTTCCGGGAGGTCGACTTCTTTATCGTGTCCGTTGAAGCGGAACGAAGCGCCGAATCCAAGATGCTCGAGGAAGAAGTGCGGTAACAATTTGCCGGCGAAGAATTGATGCCATTCCGATTCTTTCATCGCGTCCATATCCCGTTTGAAAGAAGTCGTTGCAAGTGCATAGCGGTCATGTGTATCTTTCATGAACTTCTCGAGGATTGGTACCTGCATCGCGAATGAGTTCTTGAGCAGATTATCGAGCTGTTCTTGTGTTAATTGTTCTTGTTCAGCCATCCTTTTAACCCCATTTCGTTTCGTTACTCTTATCGTAAGAAATTTAGACAATTCCGTCAAATCTTTTTCGAGAATAAGGTTTACCTATTGTACGAAAGGGAATTTTATTATTATCGCATACATAAAGGAGGAATCAGCATGAAACGAATCGCAATGACAGGACTATTAATCGGGGCATGTCTGATTCCGGTGACGGCCTTTGGTGCGACGAACGTCTCTTATCAAAAAGGGATGGTTCAAAACAAACAGCTTGGTTATTCGGTCAAGGCGACAGAGACGCTGAAGAAAGCGATCGCGCAAGATAAAGTCGCGCTGATCAAAAACAAAACAGTCAAATCAAAGTACGGTACCGTCACGCGGAGTGGAACGTTTTCGCTCTATTATAAGGTCAAAGGAAAAGATCAGTTGCTCGTCAACTTGAACTATGAACCGAAGAAACTGTCGAAAAAACAGTTCGACCGTCAAGTCGGGTACGGCACGTATCTTGGGACGAAGGACAATAAAACGTACTATTATGTCCAACCGACGGAAGCCGTTAAAGGTGCGGTCGGGAACAAAACAATCGAACGCTTGATCACATATCACGTTCCGCGGATGATGAAAACATTTAAACTGCAGTAAGCATTAGCTTTTGCTAGTGCTTCTTTTAGTGGTTCGCTATAGTAAAGGTTGAGGTGAAGAGAGATGGAATTTACAGTAACGAAAGTCTTACAAACGACAGATGTCTTGCAACTTGAGAAATGTGTCAACGATCATGATGGAATTGAATTGAAGGTGGCGGCAGATTATGTCGGCGAGAATGATTTTGCTGTCTACGACGGCTCAAAATTGATTGGCTACCTGCAAGCCTTCGCGTATCTACCGACAGAATGGGAAGTCAACGTCTTCGTTGATCCCGATTACCGGCAGCAAGGGATTTTTAAATCGCTCGTCGAAACGGCGGCTGGCGTAGCGCGCGAAACGGGCGCGGAAGCCTTTACGTTCGTGATTGATGATGCAAGTCAATCCGGTAAAGCAGTCTTGGGCAAGCTTGGGGCAGAGTACCGGATGACGGAATACAATATGGTGCTGAAAAAAGCGCAATTGTTCTTAAAAGCAGATCCTGATTTCGAATTACGCGAAGCGACGGCATCGGACCGTCCGTTCATCGTCGAGACGCTCGGACAGTCGTTCGGAAATACAGCGGACGAGGCGGAAGCGATTTATCAAGCGATTGAGACAGAGGATCGCGTCACGTATGTCGGTGTCGCGAACGGTCAGCCGGTCGGTGTCGTCCGTGCATATTTAGCATCCGAGACACAAGCGAGCATCCATGCGTTCGCCGTTCGTCCGGAAGCGCAGGGCAATGGCTACGGGAAGAAGATGTTGAAACTGATGGTCCAAGCGATGTTCCGGACAGGTCGAACGCAGCTTGAACTCGATGTCGAGACGGATAACGCACGGGCACTGGATCTCTATAAAGATGCCGGATTCGTCGTCGGTCGCGGTTATCAGTTCCACGTGCTTGAATTATAAGAAGTCTGAACGAAAGTCCACGGGAGTGGGCTTTTTTTGTGAAATCGTATAGCAAGCATAGACCTTAGGTCTTACTACTCTCTAAGAAAATAGAATATCGTTTCCGATCGTCCGCTGGCGCGCTTTCCTCGGGCGGAACGCAAGCCGCGATCGGCTTTTAGCCGACCGGGTCTCGCTTGTTCCTGACGGAAAGGACGAGCCCTTCCTTTTCCCGCAGGAGTCGCGCCCGGACGATAGGAGCATAAGCAGTTTGATGGAAAGTTCATGGGAGTGGGCTTGTTTATGTAATCGTTATAAAAGGCATAGGCGTTTGGGTCTTACTGATTTTAAAAAATAGAGTATCGTTTCCTATCGTCCTCGGGCGCGCTTTCCTCGGGCGGAACGCAAGCCGCGATCGACTTGCAGCCGACCGGGTCTTGCCTGTTCCTGACGGAAGGGACAAGCCCTTCCTTTTCCCACAGGAGTCGCGCCCGGACGACGGAAACTTTTTTGTTAGCAATTAAGGGACATGTAGCGAAGGAAACCACGTAAAAAAATAAGTTCATAATCTAAAGGAAGTCTGAAACCTCTCCCGTGTTTTGTCGTATACTAAATATATGGAAAAATAGAGGAGGCGACGACATGAATGATCGACAGGAATCATTACGGACGTTGAAGTGGGTGTCAGGTGGTTTAGAGGCCATCCTCGGGATTCCGATTCTCGGTGGATTGATTGTTCTCGGGTCAGGGTATAACGCGTTGTGGTTGATGCTTGCGTTTCACATCGTGGTTGTGGTGTTGACGGCGCGGGCCGGCAATGTCTCAAAAGGAAACATCGTCGGAATCGTCGCATCGACAGTCGGTGTCATTCCGGTCGTCGGGATGTTATTACACATGGCAGCAGCCATCACGATTTTACTTGACGCGGCATTTGGTAACCGGATTATTACACGGACCCACGTCGAGCGGGTCGAACCGATTCGTCCCCGTCCGGTCCGGAAAGAACAGGAGAAACAGGAAGATCATCCGTTTTGAGCACTTTTGATTGACAGTGAAATCCGAGCCGTGTAAAGTAAAGACCAAGTTAAGCCATATCAAACAAATCAACGACGCGGAGTAAGTACCGTCAACACTGCCGACAAAGCGAGTCAGGAAAGGTGAGAGCCTGACGCGGTAAGCTGATTAGGGAATGGACCGCTGAGAGCCTGTTGAACGATTGCAGTAGACAGGACGGTTGCCCCCGTTACAAGGCTAGCTGGTTGTTGGACCAGCGACAAGAGGAGATTTTTAATCTCAACTAGAGGTGGCACCGCGCGGATACAGGCGTCCTCTATGCAGCAGCTTTTGCTATGCATAGAGGGCGTCTTTTGTTTTACGTCAAGGAACGCCGAATCATCCAACGCACATTATCTTTAGGAGGAATTTTTTATGAAGAAGACATTGATCGCGGCGGCAAGCACGGCGTTCCTACTCGCAGGATGCTCGACGACAGACACAGAACAGGCAGCACCAAATGAAAACGAAAAGAAAGTCCTGCACACGATGGAAAGTTATGATCTCCTGTCGGTTGACCCGGCAGATGCCATCACGTCGAACATCTTCAACCAGATTTATGAAGGACTATACCGTTTCGATGAAAACAATGAACTCGTCCCGGCAGCTGCCGCGTCACACAGCGTATCGGAAGACGGTAAAGTCTATACGTTCAAGCTTGACCCGACGGCGAAATGGTCTGACGGAAAACCCGTCACGGCAGAAAACTTCCGTTATGCCTATGAGCGCGTCATCGAGACGAACTCCCCGTTTGCGTACTTGCTTGAGCCCGTCAAAGAAACGAAAGTCATCGATGACGAAACGTTGCGAATCGAACTGAAACGGCCGACACCGTACTTCCTCAGCATGACGACGTTCGGGACATACATGCCGGTCCGTGAAGATATCGTTGAAGCACAAGGCGACAAGTTCGGGACGGATCCTGAGACGAATGTCTACAATGGACCGTTCACCTTCAAGAAGTATCAAGCGGAGCAAGGCTACACGCTCGCGAAAAATGCTGACTACGCCGACCAAAAACAAGTCAAGATTGACGAAGTCGACGTCAAAATCATCAAGGACCCGATGCTTGCGATCAACTTGTTTGAAACAGGTGAACTCGATGTCGCACCGCTCAACTCGGAAAACGTCATCAACTATAAAGATAAAAAAGAGTACAACACGTTCAGTGATTCACGGATGT
Organism: Exiguobacterium sp. s127; assembly: GCF_018618695.1. Lineage (NCBI taxonomy): Bacteria > Bacillati > Bacillota > Bacilli > Caryophanales > Exiguobacterium > Exiguobacterium sp. s127. Next base: position 207,868 of record NZ_JACSMO010000001.1, read on the forward strand.
TTTTCATCCGGATGAATCAAAAAACGGACGCCTTAAAAGATAAGCAGACCCGCCAAGCAATTGACGCTGCTTATAATAAAGAAGCGTTGACGGAAACGTTACTCGGAAACGGTTCGTTACCGGCCGATTATATCGTCCCGCAAGAGCTTGACCCGCAGTACGATAAAACACGTCAAATCACGTCATCATTCGACGAAGCACAGGCGAAGAAAGTCCTCGAACCGCAAAATCTAGAATTGACGATGATCATCGAGGACGATGACGTCTCGAAAAAAATTGGTGAGTACATTCAAGGAACGCTTAAACGTCAAAACCTCGACGTCAAACTCTTGCCGCTGCCGAAGAAGGAACGTCTTGCCCGTGAAGGACGAGGGGACTACGACTTGTCACTCGCGAGCTGGGCACCGGACTATCAAGACGCGACGACGTACTTGAACTTGTTCATGACCGGTAACCCGTTCAACATGATGGATTACTCGAACAAACAGTATGACCGTCTCTTGCAACAGGCAGAAAAAGAACTTGATCAAGATAAACGGTTGGAACTCTTGAGCCAAGCCGAATCGCTGTTACTCGACGATCAAGCGATTTCGCCGGTCTACCAACGCAAAAACGCCTTCTTGCAAAACACGGAAATCACGCACCTCGCCCGACACAACGTCGGGACGGACATCTCGTATAAGTACGTCGAAATTGACCGGAAGTAAAAAGATCAGCCGTCCGCCTTGTCATGATTAGATGATGAAGCGGACGGTTTTTTTGTGTGGATCTGTCATTGTCACAAATCAAATTGTTATTTTGTGACAAGTAAATCCTATAACCGACTTTGAAATCAGGTCAATTCTATTAAAGCGTTCTCATATCTTGCCGATAAGGAGAATGTTGAGAAAAGAATCAGGAAAGGAAGTTACGGATATGAGTAAGTTACGTAGCAATTTAAAGATTCGGTTATTTGTATGGGTTCTCGTGATTTCAATCATTACAGGCGGAATTTCTGCCCAGCTGACATTATTCCTCTCGCGTGGAGTCGACGTTGCAGAAAACCAAGCGATTTTATTTGGAGCGGGTATCGGATTAGTCTTGTCGATTCTCGGATCACTATTGATTCAATTGATTCTCCGTCAGCCGATCAAAGCAATCGAAAAAGCGACACAAACGGCACGTGAAGTCGCGAACGGTAACTTTGATGTGGATTTCGAAGAAGCGAAGCGTGGTGACGAAGTCGATCAATTGATGCATGAACTTGAAGTGATGGTAGTACATATCCGCAAGCAAGCGACACAGATGGGCAGCTCAAGCGATAAGCTGACGGCATCTGCCCAAGAAATCGCGGCAGCCGTTCAGGAAGGCAACGCGTCAGGTGAAAGCATCCGGACTGCGATGGCGGAGCTCTCGACGAAGATGAACGAGAACGTCGATCAAGCGTACCTCTCGATGGATGCACTCGGTGCCGTCAAACGGACGATGGATGAAGTCGCACAAGAAATGAATCAAGCTTTGAAATCAGCGACCGTCATGCAGACAGAAGCTGAAAACGGTAAGACACTCGCGACGGATTCCGTTGAAGCGATGCATATGATTTCGAGTAAGATGGAACAATCCGCGACACTCAATGGTCGTTTGACGGACATGACAGGTGAAATTTCACGAATCACGGACGTCATCAGTGACATTTCAGCACAGACGAACTTACTCAGTTTGAATGCCTCGATCGAAGCAGCACGTGCCGGAGAAGCCGGTCGTGGTTTCGCCGTCGTTGCGGCGGAAGTCAAGAAACTGGCTGAACAAACAGCGACGTCAGCAAAAGAAATCACCGACTTGATTTCCGGTGTTAAACGTCTCGTCAATGATACGGCGAATGCAATGACGGACGTCCAAAAAGAAGTCGCGACCGGTGTCGGACTCGTCGAACAAGCAGGGTCGTCATTCGAAGAGATTCACCATTCAACAGAACATGTGTATTCACGTGTTAAATCGGTTGATCAACTTGTCGTAAAATCGGACAAAGAGATTGATCAGGTCGGTTTGACGACGGCGAACATTTTGGCGATGGTCGAAGAAGCGTCAAAACATGCGGAGCAAGTCTTACAGGCTTCTAGTCATCAGGCAGCTTCACTCAGTGAAGTCAACGGTGCGATGGAAGAGCTCGTCTCAGTCGCAGAACAACTGCAAGAAGAAACGGGCGCGACGCGTCTCTAATTTAGGAATCGCAGGCGGAAGTCCCGTCTGCGATTTTTCTTTTGAATTTTTTTATTTTTTTTGAGAGAAACTGTTAAACATTTCGGCACGGCGACGATATATAGAGTGGAAGCAGTCATCGACTACAACCATCGCGCTACCCTTGGGCCGGCCAGGGGGCGCATCTCGGAGAAGAAGGATCTTCAAAGAGACAAAAAAATTATTCCTATGGAGGGAAACTTAAAATGATTATCAATCACAACCTTAACGCAATGAATGCTCATCGTAACATGAGTGCAAACACAGCAAACGCTGGAAAAGCAATGGAGAAACTTTCTTCAGGTCTTCGTATCAACCGTGCTGGTGACGATGCTGCAGGACTTGCAATTTCTGAAAAAATGCGTGGTCAAGTTCGTGGGTTAGAACAAGCTTCACGTAACGCACAAGATGGTATTTCGTTAATTCAAACTGCAGAAGGTGGTTTGAACGAAGTGCATTCTATTCTCCAACGTCAACGTGAACTTGCTGTTCAATCTTCAAACGATACGAACGTTGCTGCTGACAGAACTGCATTGAAAGATGAGTTCGATCAACTTTCTTCAGAAATCGGACGTATCAAAGATAATACTACCTTCAATACGAAACAACTTCTTGATGGATCAGATGCTAACGGGAAAATTCATGTTGGAGCAGATGCGACGCAAACAATTGATATCGATTTCACTACTGCTGGAGTTGATTTAAGTGCTGTTTCTACGGCAGTTTCAGCTCTCGATATCAGCACACAAGCTGGAGCAGATGGTGCGATTACTACTGTTCAAACACAAATTGAATCTGTATCGTCTGGTCGTTCGTACCTTGGTGCACTTCAAAATCGTTTAGAGCACACAATCAATAACTTGAACAACGCTTCTGAAAACTTAACTGCTTCAGAGTCACGTGTTCGTGATGTAGACATGGCGAAAGAAATGATGAATTTCACTAAAAACAACATCTTAAACCAAGCATCACAAGCAATGCTTGCTCAAGCAAACCAACAGCCACAAGCTGTTCTTCAATTACTCCGTTAATCAAAGGTTAAGCTATTACGACTAAAAAAGGTCATGGACTCGTTCCGTGACCTTTTTATGTATTTTATAAAATGTCTATTATAATTTTTTAGTACAATGCCGATATACTACATAGAGAATAAATAAGGAGTGTTGGTCTATGAATTCCATTAATACGGAGATTCGGCTTCACCTGCCTGCAAACGTCTTATCATACGAAGCGACACGGAACGTCTTTGTTGAAGCGAACCAAGAAGAACTAGAGCAAGATGGGGTTGTCGTCTTGCCTACATCTCAACATGTTACGAAGCTTGAAACAGCAATTGAAAAAGCGAACTCCCAACTCGAAATACAACGGACTGGTTTGAAGTTCGTAAAACATGAAAAACTAAATGAATTTTATATTCAAATCGTTGATATGAATGATAATGTCGTGCAAGAAATTCCAAGTAAAAAAGAATTGGATTTTTTCGCTGCATTTATGGAATTTAATCAATTAATCGATAAACGGGTTTAATTTAGAAAGGACTGATTGGATGGCAGTACTTCGATTAAGTGGTCTCGCAAGTGGGATTGATACGGAAACGATGATTAAACAATTAATGCAGGTGGAACGTGCGCCAGTCGATCGTTTAGCCCAAAAGAAACAAACATTGACGTGGCAACGTGATGCATATCGAGAAATTAACCGAGCATTGCTTGACCTGCGAACAGCAGCAAGTGATATGATTTTATCTAAAAACTATACAGCAAAAACTGTGACCAGCTCTGATTTATCAATAGTAAGTGTTTCTGCAAGTTCTATAGCAAGTACCGGAAGTGTAACGATTGACAGTATTGGTCAGCTAGCTTCAGCTTCTTCTGTGAGTATGACAACAACGGCAGGTCGACCAAGTAGCACCACACTTACAGATAGTGGTTTATTTGAAGCAGACGTTAACGGTAAAATTAATGTTCAAATCAATACGTTTTCTTCTGATGGAACGGCTATTAATGAAACGATTTCACTCGATGCTACACAGAAAATCTCTGATTTAACTGCAGCGATTAATGGTAAATCAAGTCTTGGCATGAATGCAGTCTATAATGAAATTACAGGGAAACTAGTTTTAACGAAAACGAATACAGGAAAACTTAATCCGAACGGATCAGACATTTCGATTGTAGATGTTAATGCTGGAATAGAGAAAGTAAATTCTCAAACCGCTACTTTAGGGCAAGAGGGTCAAAATGCCAAGTATACAATTGGTGGTCAAGAATTAGAACAACGAACAAACACGTTTACACAAAATGGATTAACAATCACTTTAAACAAGATATCGACAACACCAACAACATTGAATACAAAACTTGATGTGCAAACAAATTTTGATTCTATTAAAAAATTCGTTGATAAATACAACGATATGATTGATAAAATGAATAGTAAAGTGAATGAAGAAAAGTATAGAGATTATCAGCCGTTAACTGATGCTCAACGAACAGAATTAAGTGACGATGAAATTAAAAAATGGGAAGAAAAAGCAAGTAGTGGTATCTTACGTAATGATAGTTATTTACAAAGCGGGATGAACCAGTTTCGCAGTGCGATTTCTTCAAAAATTGACACCGGTTATACATATCAATCAGGAACGGATACGATTGCCTTGAACTATATGTCACAAATTGGAATTACAACTACAGGCGATTTCCGTGATGGTGGTAAATTGCAAATTAATGAAACGAAGTTGAAGAAAATGCTCGAAGAACAACCGGATGGAGTTTACAAGTTGTTTACGACGGATGCACCAGGACCGGTTACGAATCCAGATGGAAGTCTTACACAAAATTCTAATGGATTAGATGGATTTGTTCGTCAAATTCAAGTATTTGCAACTACTATGCGGAGTAAAGTATCACAGGTTGCAGGTCTAGATGGTGCAGTCGCGACGACGTATCGTCTCGGCCAATCACTTGCTGACGTCGATAAGAGTATCCTTTCATGGGAAGACAAATTAACAGCTAAAGAAAATGCCTATTACCGCCGCTTCGCGGCGATGGAACAGGCAATGAATCAAGCGAACAGTCAATCGGCAACACTCGCTTCATACTTAGGACAATAAGGAGGGTTTCTGACGATGAATCCATATGCGACGTACCAAACGAACTCGGTGACGACAGCATTGCCGCAAGACTTGACGTTGATGTTGTATGAAGGACTGATTAAGTTTGCAATGATGGCGAAACGTAATATCGAACAAGGAAATATTCAAGATAAAAACACGTATATTCAAAAAGCGCAGGCCATCATCATGGAGCTCCAACTGACGCTCAATAAATCGATTGCTCTATCAACGGATTTAAATAATTTATATGATTACATGCAGGGACGCTTGATTGATGCGAACATCAAAAATGATGTGACGGCGATTGACGAAGTGATTGGGTTCGCGGAAGAATTTCGTGAAACATGGAAAGAAGCGATGAAGCTCGCCCGTCAACGATGAGTCCACTCGATCCGCTGCGCCTGAAGACGAAACATTTGATGGAACTACTTGAGCAGACACCGGAGGAAGAAGTTTATGACGAATGGGTCGTCAAGATTCAAAACTTGCTGAATGAACGGGAAGCGTTCATTGCCGCTCATTCGAACTTGCTTGCCGGGGCCAATCAAGCGGTTATTCAAGAGCTTGTCGCCGAAAGTCGGAAACTGGACTTGAAATTATCTGAAGAAACCGCTAAATTAGGGGTACAAATCAATCAACTCCGACAGACGAAAGTCAGCCGGAAATCGTATATCGACCCGTACGAAGAAGTCGAAGGTAGTTTTTCACCATATTTTGATTCTCGTCAGTAACTTTCTTATTCCAGGGAGGGATCTTGCGTGACTAAACGTGAAGAGAAAAAACGTACCGTGCCGAAACCGTTTTACCGATCAGATGGTTCGTACGATCAATTCATCGAACCGGACGTCGAGTCCGAATCTTGGGAAGAGGCGGAACGCCCGATTTCGGACGGGCCTGACGTCTATGAAGAAGAAAAATATCGACGCGAGTCGTAACAAAAAAGGGCATCCTGTATGGATGTCCTTTTTTGTTATGATATTTAGATTTGGTGCCGTTCCCGATACAGTTCCCAGTGTTCCCGTGCCTCTTTTTTGATTCGGTCAGATATTTTTTGACTCTGAAAGATAAGGCTATACCATTGCTTCGCGTCATCTGTCCGCTCGAGACTCGCATAGAGATCGGCAATTCGTAATAATAAAACATCATGCGGAATCCCGGTCCGGACAGCATCGGTATAATTGAGATAAAGCGCTTCGTACTTCTCGACCGACCGCTCCATCCAGAGCACTTCCTGCTCTTTGTTTGCAAGCAAACGATTTAACCAGGCGATTCGGACGCCGAGCATCGCGAGGATACTCTCTTTTTGGAGTGTCACTTGAGCACTATAAAGACAAAGCTTATAAAGCTGGATTGCCTGCTCCGCTGTCCGCTCAGTCGTAGCGAACGCTAACACCGGTAAAGCGGGAAGAATGTCCGTCGTCAGTCGTTCCCGGACGTCCGGACGGAGCTTCTCGAACGCTTCATGGAAGATGAAACGGCAATGGGTGCATTGAACCGGTTCGTAATAATAGACGTTTGGTCCGTCATAGTGAATGAAACCGTCGAAGTCGGTCTGCACGACACGGATCTGTCGACTTAAGACGCGCTTCGTTTCTGTTTCCTTCAAGCAGTACGGGCATTTACATTTTTTTGAGTAGATAGCAGGCATTAGATAAAACTCCTCGGGATCGATTTAGACAAAGACGTTGACGAGCATCCCTTTGATTTCTCCGACTTGGTCGAGAATGTCGAGACGGCGTGACTCACCGGAGATGACGGTGTTTGTCAGCTCGAGCAGCTTCGCGTCGACCTGTTCGACGACTTTGTAGATTTTCGTCCGTCCGCGCCGGTTGAAGCCGCGTTTTTCCTCGAGTTGCTGCGATTGATCAAGGGCATCTTTTAGGAAGTCCTTGATTTTCTCTTTATAGCTCTCGAGGTTCTCGATTGTCTGGCTCTCGGCGAGCAATTGTCCGTGTTCTTCGACGAGTGTCAACTTTTGTTGGAGCCGTTCGTAGCCTTTATGCTCGCGTTTATCTTGCATCAACGCAGAAAACGTCGTCGACGCCTCGACCTCGCGTGGTCCGGTCTTCGGTGTCTGCAGGCGGCTCGTTTCTTGGATGCGCCGGATATCCATGGCTGTCGTCCTCCTTGATTAGTTGAGTAGTTGTAAGACGCCTTGCGGTAAGGCGTTCGCTTGGGCAATCATCGCCATCCCGGATTGATTCAAAATATTGTATTTTGCATATTCCATCATTTCACGCGCCATATCAGCATCACGAATCCGCGACTCCGATGCCGTCAAGTTTTCTTTACTGACGCTGAGGACGGATGTCATCGCTTCGAAGCGGTTTTGGATGGCACCGAGTTTCGACCGTTGCGCTGAAACCGTGTCGATTGCTTGCGTATAACGGCTGATGGCATCATTCGCGTCCTGTTCCGTCATCACGCTGAGGGCGTATTCGGGTGTGCCGTCGACGCTTGGGACATCGAGTTTGCGGACATCGGTGTTCAGCTGGGTAGTCGTGCTGATGCCGATGCTTTGCGCCCGCATATCGTCAATCGTTAAGGAAATCCCTTCGTTCGCGCCTATGTTTGTCTGGATGAAGATGGCATTGTCTTCCGTGCTGAAGTTACCCGTCAATAAGTCTTTCCCGTTGAACTGCGTCGTTTGCGCGATTCGTGAGACTTCATTTGTCAATTGGTTGATTTCTTCCTGGATAGCCGACCGGTCCTCTGTCGCCAGTGTTCCGTTGCCGGCCTGGACGGCGAGCTCGCGCATCCGTTGTAATAAGTTATGTGTTTCGCTCATGCCGCCTTCAAGTGTCTGAACCATCGAGATTCCGTCGAGGACGTTTTGTTCCGCTTTATCAAGCGCTTTGAGACGGTTCCGCATCTTCTCCGAGATGGCGAGCCCGGCCGCGTCATCGGCGCCGCGGTTGATTTTTTGTCCGCTCGACAGTTTATCCATCGTCGTCTTGACGTTCAGTTGGTTAGCACTTAAATTCCGGTACGCTTTCAGTGCCTGTACGTTATTGGTGATCCGCATTAATAATCCATCCCTTCATACCGTTCATGGTGTGCCGCCCGGACGAGCGGTCGTTCTTTTTTCAGACTTGCGGCTTGCCACGTGACGAGCAGTTCTTCTGCGAGTTGAAGCAGTTCCTCTAACACGAGTGGCGTCCGATAGGCCTGTAACGTCTGGTCTGCTAAGTACTGGTAAAGGGCGTCGAGTTGACCGGTGATGATGCCACCGTCGTCATGGAGCCCTGCTTGTAGTTTCGTTAAAAGTTGATACGCTTTTTGCAACCGTTCGTTGATTTCATCGAACCGGTTGTCGTCGCGGGCGAGCAACGACCGGTCGTATTGCAGGACGAGTCCCTGGAGCATCGTTTCCGTCAATTGTTGCGGTGTCATTTGAAACAGTTCTTGTTCTGTCATCAGTCCCGTCCTTTCGCGTGATCGAGTTCTTCAATCAATAACAATAATTCGGCCATCACGTCGTAGAGTTGTGGCGGAATCGCCGTTCCAAGATCGAGGTCGAGTAAGTGACCGAGCAACGATGTATCCTGTTCAATCGCGACACCACTGGCGCGCGCTTCCTGTAAAATCCGGTCGGCGGCTTGCCCGGTCGCCCGGGCGACGACGACGGGAGCGTTGCCTGAATGTTCATCATACCGTAGAACGGCAGCTGATTTTCGATGTTTTAAATCAATTTTTTGATACATGGCTCCTCCTTAAATCCGGTAATCGTAGCCAGCTGGTGTCTCTGCCGGTTTGACAGGTTCTGGCGTCGCCTGTTCTTTTGTAAATGGACTGAAGCGAATCCGGACATCTTGGAAGCCGGTCGTTGCTAACGCCTCGGTCGTCCGCTCGAGGAACGGGGTGGCCAGTCGCTCGAGAATCGGCACATCATTTTCAATCGTAATCTGCATCTTCCGGTTGACCGTTTCGACGCGGACGCCGATATCGCCGAGCCGCGGTGTCTCAAGCTGGACATAGAGTGTGTTGTTTTCCCAGTCAATCACTTCGTCCGGGCGTTTATTTTGCAGATGGACGTGTAAGCCGGCTGTCCCTTCGACGAGTTGGACGGGCAGGGCGAGCAACAATTGTTGGAGCTGTTGACTGGCATCCGGTTTATTGACTTGTTGTTGTGTCGCCAGGAATGTTTGCAGTTTCGCTGCTTCCGGGTTCGCGGCTGGTGTCGCGAGCTTCAACTCGGCTGTCTGCAGTTGGAGTGTTTTTTGGACCGTCTCCTGTAAGACGCGCGGGCTGTTTTGGCTTGGTTCATATGGCAGCGGGCGGCTCGGTGTTTGTGAGGTCTGTGTTTGTCCGCTGACAGGACGAACCGGTTGATTGAGCTCCGGTAAGTACGTCGTTCGGACGTTCGCCGGTGTGAAGCGGAACGCTTCGAATCCGATCCGGACTTCCTGGAGAAGTGCTTTTGCTTCCGTCCCGCGACCAGTTGCGGCAAGATCGGCACCGCGCTCCAGTTTCGAGAGCCACTGAATCAATTGTTTTTCGTCCCGCATCGATGTATGGAGCATCGCATCCGTCTGTTGGAACGTTTGGCGAAGCCGGTTCGCCGTACTCTCGATGACTTGTGCCATCTGTGCCGGACGCCCTTCGACGAGCGGTTCAATCTGTTTGAGTTGCGAGACGATCGTCCGCTGATTACTCCGGAAGTCGTTCGTCATCTCAGCCAGTCGTGGCGTGACTTCGCGGACGACCGTCAACGCCGACCGGACGGGTTCCGTCGTCTGGCGCGCAGCGGTCAGTGCCGTTAACTGCTCGAGCTTCGTCGGTTCCGGCGCTTCGAGCGTGACGGGGAAGTGCGGGCGCAGTTGCTCCCGTGCCTGTGTCAACGCACCGCGTTCGATCGTTTCGACAATCGCGCCTTGCTCGTTCAGGGGCAGGTGGTTCACGATTTGCCGAAGTCTTGGCGCATTCGCTTGCTCGATGTCTGCTTGTGTCGGCAAGGTCGTTCGAGCAACGTCGAGCGCGATGGCAGTGCCGAGTGTCGGTTTATCGACGACGGCCTGACGTTCCGGTAAAAGGTCGACGAGTGAATCCGTTTCAGTCAGCAGGCTGCTGATCAACGCATCGACGTCCGTCGGCAAGGCACTGTCGGAAGGGCGTGAGACGAGAGCGACGACGAGATCTTTGTACGTTCCCTGAAGAGCGGCGACGAGCCGGGCGACGGTTTCCTTCGTTTGCGGCAATTGTCCTGTCGCAAGCAGTCGGGCGACAGCTTGCTTTAACTCTTGTGGCAATTCGTCGAGTAAGGTCGGATCGATGCCAGTTGCATCGGTCTTGACGGAGCCTGTCGGCGCTGTGTCCGGGGTATCCGTCAATTGTTCAATCAAATAGCCTTCTGCTGTCGCTCCCTTTACCTTAAACTGGAAGTCTCCTGTTGGGACGTCACCTGTAAACGTCATCTCGATTTGGTCGCGTCCGACTTGGACGAGCGCTGTATGTGGACCCGTTTTTTCAAGGACGGTCCCACTATACGTCTTTTTGTCGGACAATGTCGTCGGTGGCGACGGAACGGCCGGACTATTTGGTTGCAACTGGATGTTCATCGAGGCACCTCCTGTTTCATAATTTATTCATCTTATTATATATCGGCATAAACAAAAAAGGATTGAGCGAAATTATCGCCCAACCCGTTTTTTTTAATGTTTAATTGAATTAAAGCGTTCCTCTAGTGTCATCGCGTTCAATTGTTGGTAACGAGCCATCAGCTCGCCAGTTGCTTTCATTTGGTTACGGACGATGTAAGGAGAGGCGTTTACAGGAAGGATCATGCCATTACGAGTTTGGAGTTTCGTTTGTCCGTCTTCCTCGATGACGTCGGACATGTGGCTCCAGGCGTACCACTCGCAATCATCACGTTTTGGTGATTTGGTAGGGAAAAAGACAAGACCGAGCGTCGGTTCGATGACGACTGGAACTTTTCCTTTGACGGAAGCGACACGTTTTGCCGTGACGATCCGTTCCTCGATGGAACTGTTGTACTGCCTGCAAGATAGTTGCAGGAGTTGATACGGACGAAGCGGGGTCATGATTGTTGAGCCGTCTTCTAGGACGATGATGGATTGTTTCATCATGTCATAGCACGGCAGGATCGCGACGGTCCGTTTCGTGATTCGGTATTTTTCGTCATTATGGAATGGTCGCATTCGACTACATCCTCCTCAATTAGGACAATGGATAAAATAGGTAATTACTAACGATATAATACAATACTACACCTGTAATGACAATGTAATTTTTTGAAAAGAACAGCAATAGATCGCGCTATTTATTTAAAATCATCAATGAATTCGCATTAATCAGAATTTTCAATTGTCAATAATTCCTTCTTTTGATAGACTAAGCGGTAGAGAGCTTGCTCTCGAACTCTGGTTTGCGAAGGGAACGTGAATTCGAATGGAACAAGGTAAAGTAAAATGGTTTAATGCTGAAAAGGGTTACGGCTTCATTGAGACATCGGACGCAAAAGACATTTTCGTCCACTTCTCAGCAATTCAAGCAGACGGCTATAAGTCACTTGAAGAAGGCGAAGAAGTTGAGTTTGAAGTCGTTGACGGCGATCGTGGCCCACAAGCTGCGAACGTTACAAAACTTTAATCCGAATAGCAGCCGCCACCGTCTTTAGGCATTGTCTAAAGGCGGTTTTTTTGTTTCGATTTAGTTTCGTAAGGGTATATACGCTAATATCACCACACAAAACTATTATAGTACGCTAAAGATTGAGGGGGATGTTCAATAGAATGTCATCGTTTTCATTTCCTTGTATCATTTATCGTGGTATAATAAATACGAACCAAAAGAATTTTGAATCTTCAGAAGGAAACGACTGAAGTTTAGCGAATTCATAGGTTCAACCGGTTACTTAAGGAGGAGTTTACATGATCTACAACATTCGCGGTGAAAACTTGGACGTCACAGATGCTCTCAAGGATTACGTCGAGAAAAAGCTTGAAAAGTTAACTCGTTATTTTACAACTCCTACGGAAGCGCAGACGGCTTATGTCAATCTCAAAGTCAACAATGAGAAACAGAAAGTCGAAGTGACGATTCCAATGCCAAACCTTTTGCTTCGTGCAGAGGATGTAAATGGCGACATGTACGCAGCAATCGACCTCGTCGTCGATAAGCTCGAACGTCAAATCCGGAAACATAAAACGAAAATCAACCGGAGAGGACGCGCCAAAGAAGGCGGCATTGGCGAATACTTCAAAACGCTTGAAGGACCGGAGGCAGAAGCACCTGTCTACGAAGAGGATGAAGCGGAACTCGAACTCGTTCGAACAAAACGTTTCACACTCAAGCCGATGGATACGGAAGAAGCGATTCTTCAAATGGACATGCTCGGTCACACGTTCTTCGTCTTCTCAGACGCTGAAACGGGTAACACGAACGTCGTTTACCGTCGAAAAGATGGTCGTTACGGCTTGATTGAACCAGAATAATGAATGTACAAGGGACTCGCTCTTAGGAGTGGGTCCCTTTTTGATATGTTAGAAAACTATATCTTAAGTCGATGCGTATGCTACATAGATCGAACAGGACGAGACGTCACGTCGTCCGCTTGTTGAAATTTGACGCTGTATTCGGTACACTGAATAAAGGAAAAATCTCGGAATTCTGTTCATATAAAGAATCGTTCGAAGTAAGGGGACTGTATGGCATGGCTAATTTTCTAAAAGAGTTATTCGCACCGACGAAACGTGTCCTGAAAAAAGCAGAAAAAGTGGCAGACGCCGTCGAAGCATTCGAGGAACAAATGGGTGCTTTATCAGATCAAGAATTAGAAGGTAAAGTGGTGGAGTTCCGGACGCGTCTTGCGGGCGGAGAAGATTTAGATGATATCTTACCGGAAGCATTCGCCGTCTGTCGTGAAGTATCGACGCGTGTCTTAGGCATGCGCCATTATCGTGTCCAATTAATTGGGGGATATGTCCTTCACAACGGTGATATTGCTGAAATGAAGACAGGGGAAGGGAAAACGCTTGTCGCGACGCTTCCTGTCTATTTGAACGCACTCGCCGGCAATGGCGTCCACGTCATCACCGTCAACGAATACTTGGCGAAACGTGACCGTGACATCATGGAGCCCCTCTATGCGGCGCTCGGTCTATCGGTCGGTTTGAACCTGTCAAGCATGTCGCGTCAAGAAAAACAAGCAGCCTATAGCTGTGATATCACGTACGGAACGAACAATGAGTTCGGTTTCGACTACTTGCGTGACAACATGGTCCTGTATAAAGAAGACCGTGTTCAACGTCCGCTTTCTTATGCTGTCGTCGATGAAGTCGACTCGATCCTCGTTGATGAAGCACGGACACCGTTAATCATTTCAGGTTCTGCTGAGAAATCGACGGCCCTCTACTCACAAGCAGATACGTTCGCGAAAATGATGAAGGCAGATGAAGACTATACGGTCGACATCAAAACGAAAAGTGTGCTCTTGACGGAGCAAGGCATCGACCGCGCTGAAAAATACTTTGGTATCGACAACCTGTTTGGTCTCGAGCACGTCGCCCTCAACCATCACTTGAGTCTCGCACTCCGTGCGAACTCCATCATGCACCGCGACGTCGACTATATGATTCGGGAAGATGAGGTCATGATCATCGACCAATTCACGGGTCGTGTCATGGAAGGACGTCGTTACTCAGAAGGACTGCACCAAGCGATTGAAGCGAAGGAAGGCGTCGAGATTCAACGTGAATCGATGACGCTTGCAACGATCACGTACCAAAACTTCTTCCGGATGTACACGAAACTTGCCGGTATGACCGGTACGGCGAAGACGGAGGAAGAAGAGTTCCGGAACATTTACAACATGCATGTCGTTCCCGTTCCGACGAATAAGCCCGTCATCCGTAACGATCAGCCTGATTTGATTTTCAAGACGATGAACGGGAAATTCGCTGCTGTTGCAGACGAAATCGAACGTGCCAACCGCGAAGGACAACCGGTCCTCGTCGGTACGGTCGCCGTCGAAACGTCTGAGCTCCTCAGCGGGATTCTCAAGAAACGCGGCATCCGCCACGAAGTCTTGAACGCGAAAAACCATGCACGGGAAGCAGAAATCATCGAGAACGCGGGACAAGCGAACTCGGTCACGATCGCGACGAACATGGCCGGACGCGGTACTGACATCAAGCTCGGTGCAGGTGTCATCGAAAAAGGCGGTCTCTACATTCTCGGGACAGAGCGTCACGAATCACGCCGGATCGATAACCAGTTACGTGGCCGGGCCGGTCGTCAAGGTGACCCGGGGGCATCCCAGTTCTATCTTTCACTCGAAGATGAATTGATGCGCCGTTTCGGTTCCGATTCCCTGCAATCGATGATGGATCGTCTCGGAATGGACGATTCGCAACCGATTGAAAGCCGGATGGTCTCACGTGCCGTCGAGTCTGCTCAAAAACGGGTCGAAGGAAATAACTTTGACGCACGGAAACAAGTCCTCGGTTACGATAACGTCATGGCTGATCAACGGAAAGTCATGTACGCGGACCGGGCAGCGATTCTTGACGCCCAGTCTGTCTCAGACATCGTTCGTCCGATGATGGAACAAACGATTGAATCAGGTGTCCATCAGTACACGCCAATCGAGTTCGTACCGGAAGAGTGGAGCATCGGTGCACTCGCGGATTGGTCGAACCAGACGCTTGCCGTCGAAGAAAAAGTGACGGAACAAGAGTTGTTCGGCAAAGAACGCGAAGAAATCATCGAACTGCTCAAAGAGCGGACGTTCGCACACTACGAACACAAACGGTCGGAAGTACCGGCTGAAGCGTTTGACGAGTTTGAAAAAGTCATCGTCTTACGTGCCGTCGACCAACACTGGATGAACCACATCGATCAGATGGATCAGTTGCGTGAAGGGATTCACCTTCGTGCTTACGGTCAAAACGATCCGCTGCGGGAATACCAGTCGGAAGGTTCAATGATGTTCGATACGATGAACGCGGCAATCGCGGAAGAAGTGACACAATTCGTCCTTCGTGCTGATCTTGACCCGAACTTGAAACGCGAAAAAGTCGTCAAGGATGAAGTCGCCGTCTCAGGCAAAGAGGACAAGGTCGTCAAAAAAGCGCCTGTCCGCAAAAATCCGAACGACCAAATCGGACGCAACGACCCATGTTGGTGCGGATCCGGTAAAAAATACAAGAACTGTCACGGCCGTCAGGCATAAGTGATGAATCGACTGAAAGAGGCGGGAGATTCCTGCCTCTTTTGACGGAAAGAGAAGGTGGAACACAATGGAATTAGCAGAAATACGCAACACCGCCGAGTGGATGGAGAAGAAACTCGGAGAATATAAGGCATCGCTTGATTTAGAAACGAAGATTTCCCGGATTGAAGAGCTCGAAAACGAGATGACGTTCCCGGACTTCTGGAACAATCAAGAAGAAGCGCAAAAAGTCATCGACGAGTCGAACGGTTTGAAGGCGATGGTCGATAAGTACCAACACCTCGCCGATGGACACGAAAACATCGTCCTGACGTATGAATTGATTAAAGAAGAGCCGGACGTCGAGTTACAAGAAGAACTCGAGTCGGAACTCGGAGACATCAAACAGAAGTTCGACGAGTTTGAATTACAAATCTTGTTGAACGGCGAATATGACGCGAACAACGCAATCCTTGAGCTGCACCCGGGTGCGGGTGGGACCGAGTCGCAAGACTGGGCTTCGATGTTACTCCGGATGTATCAACGTTTTTGCGACAAACAGGGCTGGAAAGTCGAGACGATGGACTACCAACCAGGTGACGAAGCCGGTGTTAAATCGGTCACGCTCCGTATTCAAGGGCACAATGCCTATGGATACTTGAAGGCGGAAAAAGGAATCCACCGTCTCGTCCGGATTTCACCGTTTGATTCGTCAGGCCGCCGTCATACGTCGTTCGTTTCATGTGACGTCATGCCGGAGTTCAACGATGACATCGATATCGACATTCGGACGGAAGATCTTCGTGTCGATACGTACCGGGCGTCAGGTGCCGGTGGACAGCACATCAATACGACCGACTCAGCCGTCCGGATCACGCACGTGCCGACGGGCGTCGTCGTCTCGTGTCAACAAGAGCGTTCGCAAATCAAGAACCGTGAAGCGGCGATGAAGATGTTGAAAGCGAAACTCTACCAACGTGAAATCGAGGAGAAACAAAAGAAACTCGATGAAATCCGTGGCGAAAAATCGGATATCGCGTGGGGTAGCCAAATTCGTTCATACGTCTTCCATCCATACAGCATGGTCAAGGATCACCGGACGAACTATGAAGTCGGGAATACGCAAGGGGCAATGGATGGAGACATCATGGGCTTCATCGATGCCTACCTTCGTTTACTCAATATGTAAGAAGCACCTACCGTCGACGGTCAAGTCGGCGGTTTTTTTCAAAAGGGAGGACATGAGATGATCATTCGTCAGGAAAAATTTAAGGATGCAGCCGCGATTCGCCGCGTGCATGAAGCGGCGTTCGAACAGGCAGCTGAAGCGGATTTAGTCGACGCTTTGCGGGAAGATGACGAGGCGGCACCACGTTTCAGCCGGGTCGCCGTCGCTGACCGGGGAGAAATCGTCGGGCACGTCTTACTGAGCCGGATTTACATCGAGGACGTCCCGTCGCTCGCCCTGGCACCGGTCGGGGTCATGCCGGTCTGGCAACGCAAAGGCATCGGGTCAGAGTTGATCCGCCAAGTCATTGAGGACGCTCGGGAAGCGGGGGAACACCATATCGTCGTGCTCGGTCACGACAGTTATTATCCGCAGTTCGGATTCGAACGGGCGATCGATTACGGGATTGAAGCACCATTCCCGGTCCCGGCTGAAGTATTTCTCGTCATGCCGCTCGTCCGAAATGGCTTAACGGGCGTCAAAGGGACGGTCCGTTATCCGAAACCCTTTAGTGCGGTATAAGAGAACCACTGCGAGTTGGTCGGACGGGCTAGTCGTCACTTCCCTTTTTGCGCTAAAATAAAAAACGGGTTCTAGATTTTAAGGTAAGGGGAAATGCAACGCCATGACATCAACGCGTCAGGAAGTCGTTCGCGACTATGTTTATTTATTATTAGGTTCATTATTCGTCGCCAGTGCGTTCAGTCTGTTTCTCGCACCGAATCAACTCGCCTCAGGAGGGGTCAGTGGGCTATCGATTGTCTTGAATGATTTATTCGGGATTTCACCCGGACTGTTCCAGCTCGTTGCGAACGTCCTATTACTCGCGATCGGCTGGATGATTCTCGGGATGGGGTTCGGCGTCAAGTCACTCGTCGGATCGATTTTTTTGCCCGTCGTCATCTTGATTTATGAACGGTTCGAGGTCCCGGCAGCGACGATGAATCCGATGCTCGCTGCGATTTTTGGCGGGGCCGGCGTCGGAATCGGACTCGGTCTGATTTTTAAAGGTCGGGCGTCGACCGGCGGGATGGATTTAATCGCCCAGATTCTACACCGGTTTACGAAGTTACCGATTCATTTGTGCATCGCCTTGCTTGATGGGACAATCGTCATCAGTGCCGCGATTATCTTCTCGCTCGAAATTGGTCTGTATGCGCTCGTCGCCTTGTTCATCACGATTAAGATGATTGATATCGTCCAGCTCGGAATCACGAACGATAAGCTGGCCTACATCATTTCTGATCAACGGGAAGCCCTTGTTAAAGAGATCTTCCAGACACTTGATCGCGGCGCAACGGAAATCGAGGCAGCGGGTGCCTATACACGGAAGCGGAAGCCGATGCTGATGGTCGTCGTCCGTCAAGGTGAAATCACGACGTTGAAAGAAATCGTCAAACACATTGATCCGGAAGCGTTCCTTGTCGTCAGTGAGGCCCATGAAGTACTCGGGCTTGGGTTCACGGATGACAAACGGTATCGCAATGTTCCGTAAACACATCGAAAACGTGAAGTTTTTGTGAAATCACGCTTAGAAAACATCAAGAACGGTTATACTCTAATAGGTAAGAACGTTGATTGGTATTTTTTAAGGGGGGTATACGGATGAAATTAAAAAATCTTTTACTCGCGGCAGGACTTGGCGCGACACTCGTACTCGGCGCTTGCGGCAGTGATGATTCCAGTTCTTCGGATACAACGAAAGAAGACACGTCGATGAATGATGATTCTTCAAAAACAGAATCAGCAGTCGATGCGGAAAAAATCTTCGCGAATAACTGTGCCTCATGTCACGGGAACAATTTAGAAGGAAATGTTGGACCAGACTTAACAAAAGTCGGTTCAAAGTATTCGTCTGAAGAGATCCAGGACATCATCAAGAACGGTAAAGGGCAAATGCCTGCCGGAATCCTGAAAGAGGACGAAGAAATCGTTGCTGTTGCTGATTGGTTAGCAGAAAAGAAATAAGCATAACTATGTGATAGTATGGGATAAGAGATGACAGACACGACACGTGTTCGTCATTTCTTATCCCTTTTTTTATGAAAAACAGCCGGAATTGACATTTGATTGTAATGTGGTTTTTTTTCATGCCTGTTATAATGGGAATCGGTAGGTTTTAAGACCTAGCTGATCACCCCAGTAATCAAATAAGGATGTGAAGTAAGTGATCAAGATGCAACAAGTTAGTAAAATATACCCGAACGGAGTCACTGCACTTCGTGAGGTCAATTTGACGATCAATCAAGGTGAGTTCGTCTATATCGTTGGTCCTTCTGGAGCCGGCAAATCAACATTCATGAAGATGATGTACCGCGAAGAGAAACCGACGAGCGGTTCATTTTTGTTTAAAGGAATCGAAGTCGGTAAATTAAAAAACCGTCAAATTCCAGAACTCCGTCGCCAAATCGGCGTCATCTTCCAAGACTTTAAACTCCTCCCGTCATTGACGGTTTATGAAAATGTCGCATTCGCACTCGAAGTTGTCGGAGACGACAAAGCGCAAATCCGTAAAAAAGTAAACGAAGTCCTCGATCTCGTCAAACTCAAACATAAAGCGCGGAACTATCCGGATGAGTTATCGGGTGGGGAACAACAACGGATTTCGATTGCCCGAGCCATCGTCAACCGTCCGTCACTCGTCATCGCTGATGAGCCGACAGGAAACCTTGACCCGGATACGGCATGGGAAATCATGGAGGTCTTCGAAGAGATTTATCGCCGTGGGACAACGGTCGTAATGGCGACACACAATCGAGACATCGTTAACAAAATGCGTCATCGTGTACTGGCGATTGACGGTGGAAAAATCGTCCGTGACGAAGAGAAAGGAATGTACGGCTATGAAGTTTAATGGATTCCGTCATTTACGGGAAGGGTCGAAAGGTCTTGTCCGAAACGGCTGGATGACATTCGCCTCTGTCAGTGCCGTAACCGTGACATTATTACTCGTCGGAATTTTTGCGATGGTCATGTTCAACGTCAACAAAATTTCAGACAACGTCGAAAAAGACGTCGAAATTCAAGTGTTCGTCGAACGCGAGGCCGATCAAGCAAAAATCGACGCCGTTGGTTCAAAATTAGAACAGATGCCGGGTGTCGCGTCTGTCCGGTACAGTTCAAAAGAAGATGAACTGAATCGTTTTAAAGAACAGTTAGGAGAAGGATCGCAGGCGTACCAGTCGGTCGAGAAGGATAACCCGCTTCACGATCGCTACATCGTCAAAGCAACTTCCCCGAATGAGACAGAAACTATTGCAAATACAGTCAAAAAAATGGAAAATATAGATAGTGTCGAGTATGGCGAAGATTACGTCGAGAAGATGTTCAACTTCCTTGAAGGGGTACGCGTCGGTGGAATCATCTTAATTGTCGGTCTGACCTTCATGGCGATGTTCCTCATCTCGAATACGATCAAAGTAACGATTTTCTCGCGTCGTCGGGAAATCGAAATCATGCGTCTCGTTGGAGCGAAAAACGGCTTCATCCGTGCACCGTTCTTCGTCGAGGGACTCTTGATGGGTGTACTCGGAGCATTGATTCCAATCGCTGTCGTCTATTTTGGTTATGAA
The DNA here is from genome assembly GCF_018618695.1 of Exiguobacterium sp. s127. Lineage (NCBI taxonomy): Bacteria > Bacillati > Bacillota > Bacilli > Caryophanales > Exiguobacterium > Exiguobacterium sp. s127. Next base: position 228,171 of record NZ_JACSMO010000001.1, read on the forward strand.
GTGACATACAATGCCCTTCAACCACAACTCGTATCTTTAAATGCATCAATCTTTAACTTGATTCCACCAGGTGAACTATCCGTTCAAGTCGCATTGATTTTACTTGCGCTCGGTGCCTTCATCGGAGTATGGGGATCAACGACGTCACTCGGACGTTTCTTAAAAGTATAAGTTACGCAAAAACAAAATATAGAGGAGAGATGCTTCTCATGAAGGTTCGATTCTGTTCAGCTGTGCTCAGCTTGGCCCTGGTTGGTTCAAGTGTATCCGTTCACGCCGTGTCTAAAGAAGAATTGTTGAAGGAACAACAGGAGATCGAGTCCCGTCTGCAAGAGACGGAACGATCACAGAATCAGACATCTGAGAAGTTAATCTTGACGAAAAAAGAACGCCGCCTCGCAGAGGAGCGTTTGGATGAAGTCAACAGCCGTTTGGATGATTTAGCGAGTGAAATTGCAGATCAACAAGCGGCTGTTTCTGCATCAAAAGAAGAGTTGCAAGCAATCGAAGAAGCGATTAAACAAACATTGTCCGAGTTACGGGCGCAGGAAGATTTACTTGGGAACCGGCTTCGTGCCGTTCAGCGGGATGGCGACATCAAATACATCGAAGTGTTGCTCGACTCAAAAGATTTTGGCGATTTAATCTCACGTTTTAGTACTGTCAGTGAAATCATTAAACAAGATGATGGTGTTTTGAATGCCTATAAAGCAAATGTCACGGAATTGACGGAGCAACGCGCAAGTCAAGAACTCATCCTCGGTCAGCTAAAAAAAGACCAACGGAAACTGTTGATTCTGCAGACGCGGATCATCGCGGAATCTGAGTTGAAACGAAAACTGGTCGTCCAATTGAACGATCAGGTCAAACAATTGAAGCAGGAGCAGTTCACGAAGGCGGAAGAAGCCCAAATCTTAGCAGATCAGCAACAATTGATTAGCACGCAACTGACGGAACTCGAAGAAGCAGCACGTGCCGCTGAACAAGCAAAGATAAAGGCGGAAGCAGAACGTCTCGCCCGTATCGAGGCAGCGAAACGTGAGCAAGAGGAAGCGGACGACACGCAGGCAGCGGACCGGACGGCATCGCCAACGACGAAAACGCAGCCGGTACCATCTGCGACGGATCATGCAAAGCCATTTCAATTACCTGTCTCCGGTTACGTGTCCAGCCCGTTCGGTCCACGGAACAATCCGTTGACCGGCAAGTCGGAGATTCATACGGGCATCGATCTCGTCAATGCTAAAGGAACACCGATTCAGGCGGCGGCAGGTGGTATCGTCCTGCGCGCCGGAAGTGCGACAGGATACGGGAATGTCGTGATGATCACCCATCTGATCGACGGGAAAGTCTGGACCACGGTTTACGGACATCTTGATTCCGTCGCCGTGGAGGCAGGGCAAACGATCATGCCGGGGACGGTCATCGGAAAGTTAGGTTCGACAGGCTGGTCGACTGGTCCTCATCTTCACTTTGAGATTCATCAAGGGGAGTGGGCGGTCGGACAACCGAACGCGGTCGATCCAGCCCCGTACATCTTTTGATTGACCTATAGCTCTTTAGCGAAAAGATAGGGTAACCTATCTTTTTTTGCTATACTGAAAAAAATAGCAGGTTTACACCGGAAACGAGGAATCAAGCGTGAAAAAATCTACAACGGCAGTCATAGCAGTCAGTACATTCGGACTTGGCCTAGGGGCAGGCGCAGTCGGTATGTTAGCAACAGGTGGTACCGACACGGTGACGACCAGTTCATCGGGCGAATCGGGGGACTGGAAAAAGGTTGATCAAGTCCGCCAGATGATTTCACAGTATTACCTAGAAGATGTCACGGATCAAGAATTGCTTGAAGGAGCACTCAGTGGGATGACGGAAGTGCTTGACGATCCCTACTCGGTCTACATGGATGAATCGGAAACGGCGTCGTTCAACACGAATCTGTCTTCATCGTTTGAAGGAATTGGCGCGACACTGGAGCAAAAGGGTGAGGCAATTGTCATCGTCGCTCCGATTAAAGGGGCACCCGCTGAAAAAGCAGGAATCAAGCCGGGTGACGTTATTATAGAAATCGATGGCAAGTCGACGAAAGGTCAAAAAACGGATCAAGCTGTCAAAAAGATTCGTGGTGAAAAAGGGACGGAAGTCGTCTTGACGATTCAACGCGGGGGACAAGACCCGATGAAAATCACGATTGAACGCGATACGATTCCGATTGAGACCGTTTATTCGGAAACAGAACAAGTGAACGGGAAAACGATTGGTGTACTCCAAGTGACTCAGTTCTCTGACCCGACTGCAGAAGAGTTCGAAAAGCAACTCGCTGCTCTCGAAGCGAAGAATATCGATGGACTCGTCATTGACGTCCGGGGAAACCCGGGCGGACTGTTGACGGCAGTTTCGAAAATGATTGCGCCATTCATTCCGAAAGATACACCGATTTTCCAGGTCGAAGACAATAAAGGCGACCGGACGCAGGAATTCGGGAAGGCGGACGCGAAGAAACCTTATAACATCGTCGTGTTGGAAGATAGCGGTTCCGCGTCAGCGTCAGAAATTTTAGCCGCCGGTCTGAAAGAAGGCGCCGGTGCAGAAGTCGTCGGTACAAAGTCATTCGGTAAAGGGATCGTCCAAAGTGCGTATGACTTAAAAGATGGCAGTGACCTGAAGCTGACAACGAACAAATGGTTGACGCCAGATGGGAACTGGATTCACAAAAAAGGAGTTAAACCGACCGTTGAAGTCAAACAACCCGCGTATTTCAATGTCACGAAAATATTGACGGATGACAAAGCGCTCAATGTCGGGGACTATGGAAAAACTGTCGAAAATGCACATCTCGTGCTCGAAGCGATCGGTTACGATCCGAAAGGGCAGGATGGGTATTATGGCGACACGATGAAACAAGCAGTCGAACAACTTCAAAAAGATGCCAAGCTCGAAGTCACGGGTAAGATTGACCCGGTGACGGCTTCCGAGATGGAGACACGTCTCTTGAAAAAGTTAGAAGACTCGAAAAATGATGTACAACGCATCAAGGCACTTGAAGTTGCTGCTGAATAAATCACGGAAAGAGGTCTGAATGGGCGTGGAATTATTCGATGGAATCGGTTGGACAGTGATTAGTCTTATCGCTAGTCCAATCCTGTGGTTAGCCATTCTAGTCAGTGTTGTAATCGGTATTCGTCGCGTCAGGCGAGAACGGAACTTGTTCCGCTCGAAATCACGCGATCAACGGACCGACATTTTTGAGACATTACTGCCCGGTCTGCTCGTCGGGATTGTCTTATCTGCAATCAGTTTGAGTTTACAGGTGACCGTCAGCCCGGTCTTCATTGTCGCCTTTACGGCGCTCGCTGCCGTGACATTAGTGATTGGCGTCGTCCGGTTTAACTTGCCGCTTTGGCCGCTCAGCGTTTTGGCACTTATCGGGTGGTTCGTGACGGATGAACGGATGGACGGGATTAAAGAGGTCGACGCGACGACGTTGCTGTTGCTTGCGAGCTTGACGCTGCTGGCAGAATTGGCGCTCGTCGCGTGGCGCGGTCAAAAGCAGTTGTCCCCATCACTCGTCTTATCGAAGCGGGGGCGTTTCATCGGTGGGTTGTCCGCGAACAAACTGTGGTTGATTCCGTTGCTCGTCATTGTTCCAGGCAGTAGTCTCGAGGAATGGTTTCCGCGGTTCGCTTTTCCGGAGTACGTCCCGCTCGTGCTCTTTTTCCCGCTCGGCTTCAGTTTTCTGTTCACAGGAAAATTGCCGGCTGAGTTGATGCGTCCATTGATTCGGAGTCGCGTCATCACATTGTTACTCGCGGTCTTGTTGACACTGGGTGCGTACGTGACGAACCGGGAAGAATGGTTATTCGGTCTACCGCTCCTGCTCGTCTTGCACATCATTTTGCATCAACGGGTCAAACGCTTGAACCGTTCAGCGACGCCGATTTTCCTCAATGGAAAACGGGGTGTCGTCATCCTGGGGACGTTCCCTGGATTACCGGCATCAGAAATGGGGCTCGTACCCGGAGAAGCCATCTATAAGGTCAACGGTGATTTTGTTGATTCCGAGACGAGCTTCTATGAAGCGATTCAAAAGCATAAACCATACTTACGTCTCGAAGTGATGAATCATAATGGAGATGTTCGGTTTGCGCAACGGGCTTTTTATGAACAAGATCATCATGAACTCGGCATCATGTTCGTCAGTGAGCCGGGGAATCGCCGGACGAAAATTCGAACGCTTCAATAATGAGCATCCTCTATCACGTGAGTGGTAGGGGATGTTGTTGTTTCTTGAGTGAACTTTATCTTTTTCAGAGATAATCCGTACCGGGACTTTTTCTTTTTTGGAAAAACGGGTAACTTCCTAGAAGGAGCACTTCATAATCGAATGTTTGTTCGTAAAGTGATACAATAAAGATAGATTTTTTACGGAATGAGGGGGAAGTTAGCGATGGATTTTGAGTTAGTGTCACCATTTGAACCAGGCGGCGATCAGCCGGCTGCCATTAAACAATTGGTCACCGGCGTCAAGAACGGCGAGCGGCATCAAACGTTGCTCGGAGCGACCGGAACCGGTAAGACGTTCACCGTCTCGAACGTCATCAAAGAGATTAAAAAGCCGACGTTAGTCCTGGCGCATAATAAAACACTGGCCGGGCAACTGTACTCGGAGTTCAAAGAATTTTTCCCGAACAACGCGGTCGAGTACTTCGTCAGCTTTTATGATTACTATCAACCGGAAGCGTATGTCCCGTCGACGGACACGTTCATCGAAAAAGACTCGTCCATCAACGATGAGATTGATAAACTCCGTCACTCGGCGACATCTTCCTTGTTTGAGCGAGATGACGTCTTGATCGTTGCGTCCGTCTCGTGTATCTACGGTCTCGGTAACCCGGAAGAATACAATAATCACGTGTTGTCGCTTCGTGTCGGCAACGAGATGGGGCGTAACGAGATGCTTCGTCGTTTGATTGACATTCAATATGAACGAAATGACATCGACTTCCAGCGCGGGCGGTTTCGTGTCCGTGGTGATGTCGTCGAGATTTTCCCGGCGTCACGAGACGAACAATGTGTCCGTGTCGAATTTTTTGGTGACGAAATCGAACGGATTCGCGACATGGATCCGTTGACAGGTGAAATCATCGCCGACCGTGAACATATCTCAATCTTCCCGGCGTCCCACTTCGTGACGGGGGACACACGTCTTCAAAAAGCAATCGCGAACATCGAAGTCGAACTTGAGACGCAACTCGCGAAGATGCGTGAAGACGGGATGTTACTTGAGGCACAACGTCTTGAGCAACGGACGAACTACGATCTCGAGATGATGCGTGAAATGGGTTACTGCTCAGGAATCGAAAACTACTCCCGTCATTTAAACCTGATGCCGGAAGGATCAACGCCGTATACGCTCATCGATTACTTCCCGAAAGACTTCTTGCTCGTCGCCGATGAGTCGCACGTCACGTTACCGCAAATCCGCGGGATGTATAACGGTGACCAGGCGCGGAAACAAGTCCTCGTCGAGCATGGTTTCCGTTTGCCGTCAGCGAAAGATAACCGGCCGCTTCGTTTTGAAGAGTTTGAAGAGAAGGTCAGTCAAGCAATTTATATCTCAGCGACGCCGGGACCTTATGAGCTCGAGCACTCAAAAGAGATGGTCGAACAAATTATTCGTCCGACGGGACTCGTCGATCCGACAATCGAGATTCATCCGATCACGGGTCAAATCGATTACTTGATGGACAACATCCGGGACCGCGTTGCGAAAAATGAACGGGTTCTCGTGACGACATTGACGAAAAAAATGTCGGAAGACTTGACCGATTATTTAAAAGAGAACGGTGTCAAGGTCAACTACATGCACTCGGAAATCAAGACGCTCGAACGGATTGAAATCATTCGCGATCTGCGGCTTGGTAAGTATGACGTACTCGTCGGGATCAATCTGCTTCGTGAAGGACTCGATATTCCGGAAGTGTCGCTCGTGACGATTCTCGATGCGGATAAAGAAGGTTTCTTACGGTCCGAGCGATCATTGATTCAGACGATCGGACGGGCGGCCCGGAACTCGGAAGGGCACGTCGTCCTGTTTGCAGACAAGATTACGGATTCGATGCAACGGGCAATGGATGAGACGGAACGTCGGCGCAACATTCAGCTCGCGTTCAATAAAGAACACGGCATTACGCCGAAAACGATTCAAAAAGACGTTCGCGGTGTCATCAGTACGACGATTGAAAGTGATGATACGGTCGAAAAACTGGAGAAATTCAATAAACTGAAAAAACCGGAGCGCGAAACGCTACTCGAACAGTTGGATCAAGAGATGCGACAAGCAGCGAAAGACATGCAATTCGAGCGCGCAGCAGAGCTTCGAGATCTTATATTAGAATTGAAAGCAGGTGCCTAAGTTGGGAGACAAGAAAAACAAGATTATCATCAAAGGCGCTCGCGTCAATAACCTCCAAAACATCGATGTCGAAATCCCGCGCGATCAGCTCGTCGTCTTGACGGGCTTATCGGGATCCGGTAAGTCATCACTCGCGTTCGATACGATTTATGCGGAAGGGCAACGACGTTATGTCGAAAGCCTCTCCGCTTATGCACGCCAGTTTTTAGGGCAGATGGATAAACCGGACGTCGATGCGATTGAGGGACTTAGTCCGGCAATTTCAATCGATCAAAAAACGACGAGTAAAAACCCCCGCTCGACTGTCGGGACGGTGACGGAGATTTATGATTACCTCCGTCTGCTGTATGCGCGAATCGGCAAACCGATTTGTCCGAACCACGGGATTGAGATCTCGAGTCAAACGATCAGTCAGATGGTCGACCAAGTGATGGAGTTACCTGAGCGGTCGCGGTTGCAGATTTTGGCACCGATCGTTTCCGGACGAAAAGGGGCGCATGTCAAAGTCTTTGAAGATTTGAAAAAAGAGGGCTTCGTCCGTGTCCGTGTCAATGGCGATACGATTGATTTAACGGATGACATCGCACTCGAAAAAAATAAGAAACACTCGATTGAAGTCGTCGTCGACCGTGTCGTCGTCCGACCAGACGTCGAATCACGGCTCGCCGACTCACTCGAAACAGCACTTCGCCTCGCGGAGGGACGTGTCATCGTCGATACGATGGATGGCAATGAGCTCCTTTTCAGTGAGCATCATGCGTGTCCCATTTGTGGTTTCTCAATCGGAGAACTCGAACCACGAATGTTCTCGTTCAATTCGCCATTCGGGGCCTGTGCCTCATGTGACGGACTCGGGACGAAACTTGAAGTCGATGTCGATCTTGTCGTACCGCATGCAGACAAGTCACTCAACGAAGGGGCAATCGTCGCGTGGGAACCAACGAGCTCACAATATTATCCGCAATTGCTCAAAGCAGTCTGTGAGCACTTTAAAATCGACATGGATACGCCGTTCGAACAGTTGTCAGACGAACAACGCGACATCATCTTAAACGGCAGCTCGAAAGAAGAAATTCACTTCCGTTATGAAAATGACTTTGGCATGGTCCGCAACACGGATCTGTTCTTTGAAGGTGTCTTGAATAACTTGCAACGTCGCTACAAGGAGACGTCGTCGGATTACATCCGCGAACAGATGGAAGGATATATGGCGAAAAAAGCATGTCCGACTTGTAAAGGGCATCGTCTGAAACGCGAATCGCTTGCTGTCAAAGTATCCGGTATCCACATCGGAGAAGTGACGAAGATGTCAGTCAAGCAAGCCGTCATCTGGTTCGAAGAGTTACCGGCGAAACTATCGGAAAAAGACCAAACGATTTCGCGGATGATCGTCCGCGAGATTCATGAACGGTCGTCGTTCTTAGAAAACGTCGGTCTCGATTATTTGACGATTTCCCGTGCTGCCGGCACATTGTCCGGTGGGGAAGCGCAACGGATTCGTCTCGCGACACAAATCGGCTCCCGTCTGACAGGTGTCCTCTATGTCCTTGACGAACCGTCAATCGGCTTACACCAACGTGATAACGACCGATTGATCAGTACGCTGAAAACGATGCGCGATCTCGGAAATACGTTGATCGTCGTCGAACATGATGAAGACACGATGATGGCAGCGGATTATCTGATTGATATCGGACCCGGTGCCGGTGATCACGGCGGCTTCGTCACAGCGGCCGGTCGACCGGAAGAATTAATGAACGACGCGAATTCACTGACCGGACAATATTTGTCGGGGAAGAAGTTCATTCCTGTGCCGACTGAACGGAAACAACCGGACGGACGGGCGTTACGGATTAAAAAAGCGTCAGAAAATAACTTAAAAAATGTCGACGTCGATATCCCGCTCGGCTTGTTTGTTGCCGTGACCGGAGTATCAGGTTCCGGGAAGTCGACATTGATTAATGAAATTCTCTATAAGACGATTGCACATGAGATGAACCGGGCAAAAGAAAAGCCGGGAGCGCATAAAGGCATCACAGGACTCGACCAAATCGATAAAGTCATCGACATCGACCAATCTCCGATCGGTCGGACGCCACGTTCGAACCCGGCGACATATACCGGTGTCTTTGACGACATTCGTGATGTTTTCGCTTCGACGAACGAAGCGAAGTTACGCGGCTATAAAAAAGGACGCTTCAGTTTCAACATCAAAGGTGGCCGGTGTGAAGCGTGTCGCGGAGACGGGATCATTAAAATCGAGATGCATTTCTTGCCGGACGTTTACGTTCCGTGTGAAGTCTGTCACGGGAAACGGTATAACCGCGAGACGCTCGAAGTAAAATATAAAGGTAAAACGATTTCGGACGTTCTTGCGATGACAGTCGAAGAGGGACTCGAGTTCTTCGAAAAAATTCCGAAAATCAGTCGGAAGCTGCAAACGATTGCTGACGTCGGATTGACGTACATGCGTCTCGGACAGCCGGCGACGGAACTGTCGGGCGGTGAAGCACAACGCGTGAAGCTTGCTTCGGAACTGCATAAGCGGTCGACTGGGAAAACGATTTACATTCTCGATGAACCGACGACGGGACTGCATGTCCATGACATCGCCCGCCTGTTGAAAGTCTTGCAACGCCTCGTCGACAACGGCGATACGGTCCTCGTCATCGAGCATAACCTCGACGTCATTAAGACGGCGGATTACTTGATTGATCTTGGTCCGGAAGGTGGCGATGGTGGAGGTATGATTGTTGCAACAGGAACACCGGAAGACATCGTGCAAGTCAAGGAATCGTATACAGGACATTACTTGGCACCTGTTTTGGAACGGGACGCAGCCCGAATCGAATCATGAAACTTTTTTGACGGAGGATTCGTAAAAGGGAAGTAAGGGAAGTAGAACGAAAGAGTGAATAAGTTTTCCTGCGTCATAGCGTGTTCAGAAAATAGGAGGGGAATGTTCATGAAACAAGATATGCGTCAGTTGATACTTGAACAGGTAAAAGAAGGAAAGTTGACGATCGATGAGGCACTCGATAAGCTCGAACGCCTTGAAGCACTCGATCAGCAACAATCGACGACAGCAAGTAATCATAAGTATGTCGATGAACCGGAACAGTACGACCGCGTCGATCATTACACGGTTGATTCACTGACGTCGAAAGTGATGTCTGCTTTTGATGGTCTCGTCAACCGGATTAAAGAGAGTGATCTCTCATTAAATCAGACGTCCGGTCCGAACGTCACGTACGTCAAACAATTCCCATTCAGTGGAGAGACGATTCATTTGGATTTATTTAATGCCAATGCCGTTGTCGAACCAAGTGATTTAGAGGAGTGTGAGTTGACGGTGACGGGGCGTCCGCTTCGCCAAGTCAATGAGGAGCAAGCGCTCGAACAACTTCAAGCGTCGCTTCAACATTCCGTCTCCGCTAACACGCTATCGATTCGCTTGAAAGATAAACGCGTCCGGGCGACGATCCACTTAAAAGTTCCGCGTCGTCACTACGAGGCGTTCGTGTTACAGACGTTGAATGGTGAGATTACGTTGTCGTCGCTTGACGCGACGAGCGTTCAACTGATGACAGCGAACGGACGGATCCATGTCCGCGATCTTTACAGTGAGGATTTGAAAGCTTCGACGGCGAACGGTTCGATTGAAGTCGAAGAGTCAGAAGTCAAAATGTTAAAAGCGAAGACGGCGAATGGTCAAATCATCGCGAACGGGGTTTTTGAACGTTCTGAGCTGAAAACCGCGAACGGCAATGTCCGTTGTGAACTCAAAACAGCCCACGACGCGAAGATTCAAGCGTCGTCACTCGCAGGAAGCATCGCTTTGATGTTGCCGCATGGTGCTGAAGTATATGGTGAGCTGGAAACAAACTTTGGTGGGTTGAATTGTAACCTCGATGAGATGGAAGTGATTCGCGACCAAAAAGATGTCGTGAACCGTAAACTGCATTTCGTCTCCGGTCGTGACCGGACGCCGAAGATTGAAGTCGAAGCCGATACGAAAACGGGAACGATTTCCGTGACGCACGGTGTTCACTTAAGTCCGCAAGCGTTCTAATCAAAAATCCCGCCTGCTTCCTGAAACAGGAGCCGGCGGGATTTTTTAATCGCTTCCTGATGCAAATGTATGATTAAGCATCGTAATCAAAAAATAATGTGTGACTACAGTCAAAAAGGAGGGGATGCCATCTAAATGATGCGCATCCCCTTCTTTTTGATTAGTAGTTATAGTCTTCATCCATCATGGGTTCGTCCCAGTTCATATTGTCGAAGTTGTTCATGTCGTACCCGAATGAAATGAATGTGATGACACCGACGATAGCGAGGATGATTGCGGCAATAATTAAGCCGATTCCCATCCAACTTTTGCTGCGCGCCCGGTTCCAATAAAAGACGATTGCGAGAATGAGTGAAATAAATGGACCACTTAGCACGATTCCGACCAGTGAGATGATGAAAAATAAGAGTGCCGTTTGATTTTGATCACGCGAATAAGCCTTCCACATATCGATTAACGAGATGATGATGTAGACGAGTCCGAGGATTGCAAGGATCCCGCATAAAATCATAATGATAATCATTCCAATACCACTACCTGACATATTCATCATTATCAAAACCTCCTTTCTTGTTTTCTCTAACGTTATTCCTTTCCCAAGATTATCAGCTTCTAATCGAATTCATTGATTTTAGCAAAAATATGGTACAATACTTCAAGTGAAAGGGGCTGATTGAGCGTGCAAGCAAAAGTGCGAACAGCTGAAATCGTAAAGCAATTCAATTTAAAAATTGTCACCGGAGAAGAAGGACTACATCGTCCGATTTTAACGGCTGATCTCTGTCGACCCGGTCTTGTCCTCGCTGGTTATTATGCGTATTATCCGGCAGAACGTCTGCAAGTCCTCGGGAAAACAGAATTGACGTTTTTCAACAACCTGACGTATGAGGAACAGCTCGAACGGGCAAACGTCCTCTGTACAGATGAAACACCAGGGATTTTAGTGACGCGCGGGTTTGAGGTACCGGAAGCGATCATCAAAGCAGCTGACGAAACGAACGTACCGCTCTTGACGACGAAGGGACATACGACATCGGTCGAATCTCAAATCACGAACTTCCTCGAAGCGGAACTCGCCCCGACGACAGCGATGCACGGCGTCCTCGTCGATATTTACGGGGTCGGCGTCTTCATCAAAGGGGCAAGTGGGGTCGGTAAATCCGAGACGGCACTCGAACTCGTCAAACGGGGACACCGCCTTGTGGCGGACGACTCCGTTGAAATTCGTCAGACGGGTGACGGCATCTTAGTCGGCACAGCGCCGAAATTGATTCAGCACCTCCTTGAGATTCGCGGAATCGGCATCATCGACGTCATGACGTTGTTCGGTGCAGGTGCTGTACGGTCGCATAAAAAAATCAGCCTCGTCTGTAATCTGGAAATTTGGGATCAAACGAAAGTCTATGACCGCGTCGGTCTTGATCAAGAGACGTTACAAATCATCGATACGGAAATTCCGTTTTTGACGATTCCGGTTCGTCCCGGGCGTAACCTTGCCGTCATCATCGAAGTCGCGGCGATGAACTATCGTCTGAAAAATATGGGCATCAACACAGCAGAAGAATTCGCCGGACGTCTCGCGCAAGCGATCGAAGACGGGAATGGTGGTCTATGATGGGGACACTCGCAACGGTACAACCGACATTCGACCGCGTCGCGATTGAGCTCGGTCCGATTCCAATCTATTGGTATGGTGTCGTCATCGCCTTGGGCGCAATCGTCGGCTTGATGATCGCCATCTTCGAATCGAAGCGAATCGGTTTCAACGAAGAATACGCGGTCGATGTCGTCATCTGGTCGATTCCGATCAGCATCATCTGTGCCCGGATTTACTATGTGGCTTTCGAGTGGCAGTATTACGGTCAACATCTCGATCAAATCATCAACATCCGCCAAGGCGGAATCGCGATTCACGGTGCCATCATCGGGGCGATTTTGACAGTCATCCTGTATACGCGAAAGAAAAACATTTCGTTTTGGCAAATCGCGGATATCCTGGCGCCGTCACTCCTGTTCGGTCAAGCGGTCGGACGTTGGGGCAACTTCTTCAACCAAGAAGCGCACGGGGGAGAGACGACATGGTCGTTCCTGCAAGATACGTTGCACTTGCCGAACTGGATCGTCAATCAGATGTATATCGACGGCGTCTATTACGTGCCGACGTTCCTCTATGAGAGCATTTGGAACATCATCGGCGTCATCTTGTTGATTGTCTGGCGGATGAAGTTCAATCCGCGTCGCGGCTACGTCTTCCTCGGTTATCTCGTCTGGTACTCGATTGGACGTTACTATATTGAAGGACTCCGGACGGATAGTCTGTTGATGGGGGACGGACTGCGGACGGCACAAATCGTCTCGATTTGTTTAATCGTCTTCGGACTCGTCATGATGGTCATCCGGAAAAATGCTGTCCGCTACTTGGATGGAACGACACGGGAGGCGAAGTGAAACGATGATTAATACGATTCTATTTGATTTAGACGGTACGTTGATTGATACGAACCCGTTGATTCTAAAAAGTTTTGAACATACGCTCAGTTACTACTATCCGGAACGGACGTTTACGGAGGCAGAATTGCTTCCGTTCATCGGTCCAACACTGGAAAAATCATTTTCAGAGCTCAACGCCAAGCAGTGGAAAGAGATGGTCGCCTTTTACCGCAGCTATAACATCGCGATGCATGACGCACTCGTCCTTGAATATCCGGGTGTCCTCGACGGTTTACGCCGCTTGAAGGAACAGGGCTACAAGATGGCGATCGTGACGTCAAAAAGTCGTCGCGTCGCCTTAAAAGGGATTGAGCTGTTCGGACTGACGTCACTGTTTGAGACAATCATCGCAGCAGACGATGTGACGGAAGAAAAACCAGCCGTCGAACCATTTGAAAAAGCGATGGCACTCCTCGGTTCGACAACAGACGAGACAATCATGGTCGGGGATAACGACACGGATATCAACGGCGGGAAAAATGCCGGGTTGAAAACTGTTGCTGTCGGCTGGGCGATTAAAGGACGTCCGTATCTCGAAGCATTAGAGCCAAGCGTCATCATCGACTCGATGGAACACCTGAGTGACTGGATCGAGGCGCAAAATGGCACGGCGGACTGATCGCTATCACGTCGGGGCGACGAATCCGTTATGGCACATGTACCGGACGGTTTCGTTCTTCAAGGTCATGTGGTGTTTCCTCATCATTACAATCGGACGCTTTTCGCCGTCGCTCCGCTTTAAGAATGGCTTGTACCGGACGTGTCTCCGGATGAAGATCGGCGACCAGACGGCGCTTGCCTTGATGGTGATGCCGGACACGATGTTCCCGGAACGAATCTCGATCGGCTCGAATACGATCATCGGCTTCAACACGACGATTCTCTGTCATGAGTATTTGACGACCGAGTACCGGATTGGTAACGTGACGATCGGTAGTGACGTCTTAATCGGCGCGAACGTGACGATTTTACCAGGGGTGACGATCGGGGACGGTGCTGTCATCGGTGCCGGTTCCGTCGTTCACCGGGACATCTTACCGAACGAACGCGTCTCGAGTCAGCCGCTTCGCCGGCATGAAATGTGACGAAACTGTGAGAAGGAGGTCGATCCGCAATGAATTATATTCGCTTCACCTATAAGACCGGAAAGTATTTCGGAAGATTATTCGCAGAACGTCCACAAGGTCTCGTCGTTGAAGTCCTCGCCGTCGAGAAACATCCGACGCAAGGTGATCTGCATCAGCCGAACCAAGTTGACGTACCGCTCTTCCATATCCGTACCGCCTTACATCAACACGAAAAAATCACGGTTTCTCCAAGCGTCGTCTATGCATATGACGCAGAGATTCCAGCGTATTCCGACAGCTTACGCCAAGCATTCGAAAAAGATGTTGAGCGTCTGCAAAACAAGAATCCGCAAGAAGATGCTTTTGTACGAAAATGCTTAGAGAACTACAAGGAACTCGAAACCATTTATGCGAAACGCTGGGCGTAAACCCCGGCGTTTTTTTCTGTTGCAACGCTATCCGAGATAGGTTATTCTTGTCTCTGCAACTACGAAACTAGATTTATATTATGGGGGCTTGAATCACTATGGAATTAACGGAATACAAAGCAGACCCCTTTGCGATTACAACGCGCCAAGCGGAACTTTTTTATTTTCGCGGACGGAAGGCGCATCGGGAAGGGAGACTCGAAGAGGCGGTCTATCATCTTGACGAAGCGACGACGCTTCAACCAGAAGATGTCCGTTACCTACTACGTTACGCACGTGTCCTGTTCGAAACGGGAGAAATCAATCATGCGAACGACGTATTGAAACGTGTCCGTGCACTCGATGAGTCAAATACCGAATCACTCTTTTATTTAGCGAACAACTATGCGCACGTTTCTTTATATGAAGAAGCAAAAGAATATGCGCTCGAATATTTAAAACATGCGCCGGCAGGCAAACACGCAGAGGCATCGGCCGCACTCGTGGAATTGATTGATCTTGAGCAAGAGCTTGAGGATGACGATGAAGATGAGTTGATTCGTCTCCATGCACAAGCCCAGCGCCAAATCGATAAAGGGATGTTGTTTGCAGCACAGGACACACTCGAGTCCTTGATTGCGACGTACCCGACATTTTGGCCAGCCTACAATAACTTGGCAATCGTCGAATTTTATCTCGGTGAAAACGACCGGGCTTTCCATTCGCTTGAACGCGTCTTAGAAGGAAATCCGGGAAATCTCCACGCGCTTTGTAATACGCTCGTTCTCTTACATGAGATGGGGCAGGATGAAGAAGCGCACCGTCTGTCACGGAAGCTCGAACACGTTCGTTCCGTCAATCTTGAAACACGTTATAAAGTCGCATCGACTCTTGCGATTATCGGTCGTCATGACTTAGCGTACGAAGAATTGAAATTGCTCGAACGCCGTGGCTATCGAGGCGACCCACTATTCGGTCACTGGTTATCGATTTCTGCATTCAAAACGGGACATATCGAAGAAGCCGCAGCCTTCTTACAATCAAAAGAAGCCGCGAGCTTACGGGAAGAACAAGAGGCATACGACATTCGTCATAACCTTCAGTTTCGTTCAGCCTTGATTCAAGCGTTGAAAACGGAAGATGATGTCTCACGCATTTTCACGGCTTTGTTACTCGGGAAACTAAATGACGAGGAAGCACGGTTAGCCCTTTCGATGATGCCGGAAGTGACGGATCACGAAGATGTCCTGCAGCTGACAGAACAAATTTTGCATGAGATGAATGGACGGAGCGATATCGTCGATGAAAGGATTCATCGTGCCTTACAGACGATTCGTCTCGCAGAACATTACGTATCTGACGAAGAGCGGATGAGCCTTGAAGGCGATTTTTATGAACGGTTTGCCCGACTCGTCCTCAGTGGCGAAACGTTCGACTCGGTCGAACGTTCAGCCGCTGCACTAATCCATCTGTTTCACGAGTTACGGGAAGGGATGTTGATTGAAGAGTGTGCCGAACTGGTTGATGTCTCTTTTGATGAGGTGGCGATGACGATTCGTGCCTACAAACAACACCTGACACCTGCTCGGGCAAAATGTTAGACGTTTGCCATATTCTCACCTATACTCAAATTACAACGAAACTTAAGATGGGGTGGAAACATGACAGAAACTGCTGAAAAAATTTATGATGTCATCATCATCGGTGCAGGTCCTGCCGGAATGACGGCAGCACTTTACGCATCACGCGCAAACCTTTCAACACTGATGATCGAACGCGGTATTCCAGGTGGTCAAATGGCCAACACGGAAGATATCGAAAACTATCCGGGATACGATAGCATCCTTGGACCGGACCTTTCACAAAAAATGTTCGATCACTCGAAAGCATTCGGCGCAGAATATGCGTACGGTGACGTCCGTAGCATCGAGGATGGACGTGCTTTTAAAACGGTCCATGCACACAACAAGGATTATCATGCGCGGGCGATCATCATCGCATCGGGCGCACAATATAAGAAAATCGGTGTACCGGGCGAAGAAGAGCTCGGCGGCCGTGGTGTCTCGTATTGTGCCGTTTGTGACGGAGCTTTCTTTAAAGAAAAAGAATTGTTCGTCATCGGTGGTGGGGATTCAGCGGTCGAGGAAGGTGTCTACTTGACACGTTTCGCGAAAAAAGTCACAATCGTCCACCGTCGTGAAGAATTACGTGCACAAAAAATTCTTCAAAAACGTGCGTTCGATAACCCGAAAATCGATTTCATCTGGAATCATACCGTCAAACAAATCAACGAACAAGACGGTAAAGTCGGTTCGATTGATTTAATCAATACGAAAACGGCAGATGTGACGACACATCCGATCGATGGTGTCTTCATCTACATCGGAATGAACCCGATCACAGGTTACGTCCAAGATCTTGGTATCTTGAACGATCAAGGATATGTTGTGACGAACGAAGGCATGGAGTCAAACATCAAAGGAATCTTCGCAGCTGGAGACGTCCGTGAGAAAACGCTCCGTCAAGTCGTTACGGCAACGAATGATGGTTCGATTGCTGCTCAAAATGCACAGCATTATATCGAAGCGTTACTCGAGGAATTACAGGAATCATCACAGGTGTAAGACAGGAACCAGCTTTGTTGGAGGGGACTTCAATGAGGCTGGCTCTTTTTTTATGCTATACTGAATTTGGAATAAAAAATACACGCGGAACTGTTGTCTGGAGGGCGAAAAGATGGAAGAGAATCAACCGCAATTGGTCATCATCACGGGAATGAGTGGGGCTGGAAAGAGTGTCGCCATGAATAGCTTTGAGGACTTAGGCTATTTCTGTGTCGACAATCTCCCACCGACGTTACTGCCGCAATTGATTGAAGTGATTGGGCAAGTCCGTCCGAAAATTGCCGTCGCCATCGATACACGTGCTCGTGATTTTATTGATAGTTTCTTTGTCGTTTACGAAGATTTGAAAAAAACGAACCTGCAGATTCGTATGTTGTACTTAGACGCACGCAATGACGTCCTCGTGCGCCGCTATAAAGAGTCGCGGCGTTCGCATCCACTGGCGCCGACTGCGTCACCACTGATCGGTATCGAGCGAGAGCGGACGCTGCTCGAAGGATTCCGTGACAAAGCACAGATGCTGATCGATACGAGTGACATCAAACCGCTTGCACTGAAAGAACGCTTGCTCAAAGAATTTACGGAAGGGGAACGGATTCCCTTTACCGTCAATGTGATGTCATTTGGTTTCAAGCACGGACTGCCGCTCGATGCCGATCTCGTCTTTGACCTTCGTTTTCTGCCGAATCCGTTTTACATCCCGGAGTTACGTCCGAAAACGGGACTCGATCTCGAAGTATCGTCATACGTCATGAAGTGGCCGGAAGCAAAATTGTTCTATAAAAAGCTTGTCGACTTGCTCGAGTTCCTGATTCCCCAGTACGAACGGGAAGGAAAATCACAACTCGTCGTCGCCCTCGGCTGTACAGGTGGTAAACACCGCTCGATTACGTTTGCGGAAGCAATCAGTAAAGAATTTGAAAACCAGTATCACGTCGTCACGAAT
Source organism: Exiguobacterium sp. s127 (assembly GCF_018618695.1). NCBI lineage: Bacteria > Bacillati > Bacillota > Bacilli > Caryophanales > Exiguobacterium > Exiguobacterium sp. s127. The sequence continues at coordinate 246,192 of NZ_JACSMO010000001.1, forward strand.
CACCGGGATTATGTTCACGCGAAGGAGGAAAAGTAATGAAATGGGAACGGAAAGTCGTCGCGATTGGCGGTGGAACGGGCTTGTCGACTCTTTTGCGTGGACTGAAGCATTATCCGCTCGACATCACGGCCATCGTCACGGTCGCGGATGACGGGGGGAGCTCGGGGCGCTTACGGACAGAGTTCAACATGTTGCCGCCGGGTGACATTCGAAACGTCATCGTCTCGCTATCGAAGTCCGAGACATTGATGGACCGGATCATGCAGTACCGTTTTGAAACGGGAGAAGGACTTCACGGTCACTCGCTCGGAAACTTGATGCTGACGGCTGCGACGCAGCTCTGTAACGGCTCGTTCGTCGAGGCGATTGGCGTCATGGGACAACTGTTGAATGCGGAAGGGAAAGTCTATCCGGCGACGGAGCGGACGATTACGTTATGTGCCGAGTTCGAAGACGGGACGATTGTCAAAGGCGAGTCGTTGATTCCGAAAGTCGGAAAGGTCATCGAGCGGATTTATTTGGAAGAAGAAGATGTCCGTCCGGTACCGGAAGCGATTCAAGCAATCCTTGAGGCCGATGTCATCGTCCTCGGACCAGGGAGTCTCTATACGAGTATCATCCCGAACGTCTTGATCGATGAAATCCGGGAAGCGATTAAACAATCGCTTGCACCTGTCGTCTATATTTGTAACGTCATGACGCAACCGGGTGAGACGACGGCCTTCACGGCAAATGATCACTTGACTGCGCTCGAACGTTTTCTTGGTCAAGGTGTCGTCGATACAATCATCGTCAATAACGAATCAATCGATGCAAGCTATTTGCGAAAATACCAAAAAGATCATGCCGATATCGTCACTTACGATGATGAACGGTTCGTCGAGGCGGGAATTGAAGTGCTCGCGGACGATATCGTCGACTATAACCATCATTTCATCCGTCATGACGCGGACGCGGTCGCGAGCCTCGTCATGCGGAAAGTATTATCGATTCGACGGGTGCGTCAACTCGAAGGGAAGGAGGAATTGACGTGAGTTTTGCTTCAGAAGTTAAAAAAGAATTAACACAGATTGCCATCACGGATCACGAGATGAAGGCGGAATTAGCGGCGCTCGCACGGATGAACGGTGCGATTTCGTTCGGACTCGGCCGCGGATTGACACTTGATATTTCGACTGAAAATGCGTCGATCGCGCGACGGATTTATTCATTATTAAAACGGGCATACGGGGTCCATCTGGATCTACTCGTCCGAAAGAAAATGCGCCTCAAAAAAAATAACGTCTACATCGTTCGCGTGAAGCAACAAGCCGATAAGATTCTGCAGGATTTAGGCATCCTCGGCGAAGGATTCACGATGATTCGTTCAATCAGCGATACGATTTTAAAAGATGAACGGCGGGCACGTGCCTATTTACGGGGGGCGTTCTTAGCCGGAGGGTCACTGAACAATCCGGCGACGTCGTCGTACCATTTAGAAATCTTCAGTCTCTATGAGGATCACAATGCGGCGCTTCGGAGTTTGACGAACCAATTCGATTTGAATGCAAAAGCAATCGAGCGTAAGAAAGGGCACATCCTCTACATCAAGGAGAGTGAAAAAATCTCTGATTTCCTCAAGGTAGTCGGGGCGACCCATTCGATGCTTCGTTTTGAAGATGTCCGGATTTTAAAAGATATGCGGAATTCGGTCAATCGTCTCGTCAACTGTGAGACAGCGAACCTCAACAAAACGGTCGGGGCAGCGCTCCGCCAAGTGGAGAACATCAAATTTCTCGAACGGACGGTCGGACTCGATGTCTTACCGGACAAGTTACGGGAAATCGCGATTTTACGCGTGACGCATCAAGACGTGACGCTGCAAGAGCTCGGCGAGATGGTCGAGAGCGGCTCCATCTCAAAATCAGGGATCAATCATCGATTGCGGAAAATTGATCAAATCGCGGATAAACTCCGGAATGGTGAGTCGTTGACAGGTGCGCTCTAAAAGGGAAACTTGCGAGATGAACCATAGTCTACTATAATATATAGTCGATGCAACTAAATGTTCGAATTAAGGAGTTTTTGAAATGGCTAACGAAAAAAAACGTATTTCGCTGACAGTCGATGCGAAATTTGATGAAGTCTTGACGAAAAAAGCAAAATCAATCGGTGTACCGAAAAGTACACTCGTGACATTCGCAACATCACTCTTCCTTAAGCAATTGCAAGCAGAAGAAGAGCTTTCACCACATGCGAACGGGATTTACACATTGATTCGTGAAAACCACGACATCGTGTCTGATATTACAGATCTCATCGACTAACACAAACGATCCTTTTCAGGTTCGGGACGAACTTTCATGATTCAATGAAGTTCATGCCTGGCGTGGAGAGGATTTTTTTTTGAAGACAACAAAAAAACGACCGCTGATGTAAAAACATCAACGGTCGGTCGGGTTAACAGATTAAGCGCGCTCCATGACGCGGTCGATGAGACCGTAGTCAGCTGCTGCTTGAGCAGACATGAAGTTATCACGCTCTGTATCGCGTTCGATGACTTCAAGTGGTTGTCCTGTGTTTTCTGCCATGATTTTGTTTAAGTGTTCACGCATTTTGATGATACGTTCTGCATGAATTTTAATGTCTGACGCTTGTCCTTGTGTGCCGCCGAGCGGTTGGTGAATCATGATCTCAGCGTTTGGAAGGGCAAAACGTTTTCCTTTTGCGCCTGCTTGTAAGAGGAACGCACCCATTGAAGCGGCCATTCCGATACAAATTGTTGAAACTTGTGGTTTGATGAAGTTCATCGTATCGTAAATCGCCATACCCGCCGTGATTGAACCGCCCGGGCTGTTGATGTAGAGCGAAATTTCTTTATCTGGATCCTCTGCTGCTAAGAAGAGCAACTGGGCAACGACTGAGTTGGCGACGTTATCGTCAATCGCGCTCCCGAGAAGAATGATACGATCCTTGAGCAAACGTGAATAGATATCGTAAGCACGTTCCCCGCGGTTGGTTTGTTCGATGACTGTTGGAATTAACATAGTCTTTGCCTCCTTATGATGGTATGTAGCTCATATTCGACTTATTCCTATCATAATCCTTTGGTCAATATTGGTCAAAAGATACGATGCGACTTTTATGTATTTTTCCTGAATGGCATTGAATTAAACATATCAATATAGAAAAAAAGGCAATACCGCGAACGGCATTGCCTGTAGATTCAAAGATGGTACACCCGGAGAGATTTGAACTCCCGACACCTGGTACCGGAAACCAGTGCTCTATCCCCTGAGCTACGGGTGCATGTTTTTTACTGAACAATTAATAGTATACCGACATTTTTTCAGGAAAGCAATACTCGATTGATAAATTCAACATTTTTTTTCGGGCGAAAGATGCTTAAGGAGGACTTTCTAGACGGTCGGAAGATTTTTTCCTCTATACTATATAGAAGAGTTAAAGATGCAACGGAATGAAGGGAGAACCGACGATGGAACAGCGCCAGGAACAGACGCAACGGATGACGTTATCGACGTCCCAATTGTTTCAGTTGACGATTCTTGAAGAATCATTTGCTGAACTCGAAGAACATGTATACCGAATCATACGCCGGACAAGCGCTTATCGGAATAATCTCAGTAAAACAATCGACGTTGATTTTGGCCGCGTCGCAGACCGTGTCGCTTCATTTGAAGCGACGCTTCTTCAGCAAATACGTTTAGAATCGGTGAGACAGGAAATAGGATATATGGCGGAACAACTCATGACGTACTTAGATACGGATGGATTATTGCGGACGACGGATGCGCAACTGGCAACATTGTTAGAGGCGGACGTCAGTCTCGTAAAACAAGCACGACACGTTTTACAACGGTGTGAACCGACGGGAATTGCGGCACGTTCCGCGCACGAATGCCGGTTGTTGCACGCGCTCGAACTAGATGACGCGTTATTGATTGATGTCGCGACGGATTTGAATGAAGGGATTGCTGTCAAACAAGCACTTCAAGACATCAATGATGCAACAGACCGGATACGGATCAAGGCGGCGCTCGATCGGTTACCAAAAGCACCGGTCTTTCCGGAGACGACCGTTCTGACGATTCCGGAAGCAGACATTGAATACCGTGACGGCAAGTTGACGATCAACTGGTCTGATCTCGAAATCGACCGCAGTTGGACCGACCTCGAGGAAGCAAAACCGTTCTTGAGTGCATATGAACGGAGACGGACGACGCTTCGGGCGATTCTGGACGTCATCATCGAGCGACAGCTCAATTGGTTTAAAGGAAAGCTCGAGCTCGCGCCACTGACTAAAAAAGAAGTGGCGGAAGTGACGGGGCATCATCCGTCGACGGTTGGACGGGCGATTGCGAACAAAACGGTCAAGACGATTCAGGGCACGATGTTACTCGAAGATTTTTTCGTCTCACGGACGACGACCGGGACGTCGAGTTTCTTAGTTAAGGTCCGGATCGCTCAACTTCTCGAAGCGTCGCCTGTACCGATGAGCGATCAACAATTGGTCGATTGTCTAGCGAGGGAGCAAATTACGGTCGCGAGACGAACGGTCGCAAAATATCGGGCAGCCCTTGGTTTGACCCAAGCGGACTTCGAGAGACGAGAGGCGAATTCATGATGCGAACAAAAGAAAACATGCACTTAACACTCTATTCACGTCCGGGTTGTACACTATGTGAGGAAGCCGCCATCTTGCTCGATTTTGTATTAGATGAATTTCCCGAATGGACATTCGAAGAAATCAACATTGACAACGATGCGGCGCTCAGTCTGAAGTACCTCTACGAAATACCGGTTCTCGCACATCAAAACGAAATCTTAAGTTATGGAAAATTTGAGACGGAGGCGGTCAGAAATCGTTTACTTGAAAAAAGATGACGGTCGAGACTTGAAACAAAACCAAGGTACTGTTATGATAGCAATGTACCAAGTGGGACAAGATATGACACGCGGGACGTAAAGTGTCCAGCAATTTGAGAGGAGCGGGAGTTACATGATTCGGCAGTTAGTACAGATCCAAAAGCGAATCGTGCCTGATCTGATTGAAGAAATGCAGACACGTTACGACATTCTTCATTATGTACGCCTGATGCAACCGATCGGACGACGAACACTTGCGACGAGCCTTGGCTTGACGGAACGCGTTCTACGCCGGGAGGTCGACTTCTTAAAAGAACAAGACTTACTGGAAGTTGCGACGCAAGGCATGTCCTTGACGGATGAAGGGCGGACAGTATTACGAAGCATGCACAGTGTGATGGCGGAACTCGCCGGGATCTCCGATATGGCGAAAGCCTTAAAAGAGAAGCTTGGTGTAAAAGACGTCGTCATCGTACCGGGTGATTCGGATCAAACCTTCTGGGTGCAACGCGATATGGGACGGGCAACAGTTGCCCGCTTAAAACGTGAACTTTCAAAAGACCACAATACGATCGCAGTTACAGGTGGGACGACGATGGCTTCGGTCGCGGCGATGATGTCGCCCGATAAGGAAAATCGTCCGATGACGTTTGTACCCGCACGAGGCGGTCTTGGCGAAACGCTTGAACTTCAAGCGAATACGGTCTGCTCACGCATGGCTTCACGTGCCCAAAGCGACTATCATCTGCTTCACATTCCAGACATGGTCAGCACCGAGACATTCGTCAAGATGGTCGAGGAGCCGAGCATTAAAAATGTCTTACAGATGATTAAAGATGCTTCAATCGTGGTACATGGAATTGGTGAGGCAAAAACGATGGCAAAACGTCGTCGTGCTTCGACAGCTCTTTTGGAACAGCTCGAAGACGAGCAAGCCGTCGCAGAAGCATTCGGATATTATTTTGATCGGGACGGAAACATCGTCCACCGTGTCAAAACGGTCGGACTACAACTCGACGACTTGAAAAAAGTCGAACACGTCGTGGTTGTCGCCGGTGGTCATTCGAAAGCAGAAGCGATCAATGCCTACGTCAAACAGTCTCCAAACATCATCCTCATTACGGATGAAGGAGCCGCAACAACGATTTTGAAAGGGTAGCCCCCTTTTGAATAATAGATAACTCGCTTTACACTAAAAGGAGGAAAATTATCATGGCAGTAGTAAAAGTTGGTATTAACGGATTTGGACGTATCGGGCGTTTGGCACTTCGTCAAATTCTTCAATTTGAAGGAATCGAAGTAGTCGCAATCAACGACCTCACAGACACTAAAATGCTTGCACACCTTTTAAAATATGATACGACTCAAGGTCGTTTCGACGGAGAAGTTGAAGTACACGACGGATACTTCCTCGTAAACGGTAAAGAAATCAAAACACTTGCTAACCGCAACCCAGAAGAACTTCCATGGGGCGAGCTCGGTGTTGACATCGTTCTCGAATGTACTGGTTTCTTCACAGACAAAGAAAAAGCTGAACTTCACTTGAAAGCTGGAGCTAAAAAAGTTGTTATCTCAGCACCTGCTACTGGCGACATGAAAACTGTCGTTTACAACACGAACCACGAAATTCTTGACGGAACTGAAACAGTTATCTCTGGTGCTTCATGTACTACGAACTGTCTCGCTCCAATGGCGAAAGTTCTTCAAGATCAGTACGGAATCGTTGAAGGTCTTATGACAACTATCCACGCTTACACTGGCGACCAAAATACACTCGACGCTCCACACCCTAAAGGTGACTTCCGTCGTGCACGTGCAGCAGCTGCTAACATCGTTCCTAACTCAACTGGTGCTGCTAAAGCAATCGGCCTCGTTCTTCCAGAACTTCAAGGTAAACTTGACGGATCTGCACAACGTGTACCAGTCGCTACAGGTTCACTCACTGAGCTCACAACAGTTCTTGAGAAAAAAGTTACAGTTGAAGAAGTTAACGCAGCTATGAAAGCAGCAGCGAACGAGTCTTACGGTTACACTGAAGACGAAATCGTTTCTTCTGACATCGTTGGTATCTCTTACGGATCACTCTTCGATGCAACACAAACTAAAGTTGTTACTGTCGGCGACAAGCAACTCGTTAAAACAGTTGCTTGGTATGACAACGAAATGTCTTACACTAGCCAACTCGTTCGTACACTCAAACACTTCGCAGAAATCGCTAAGTAATTCGAGCAATTAAATAGCAATTGAATAAGAGCGGAAACTACCAGTCTCCGCTCTTATTGCGAAAAAAAGTCTGGAGGGGCGTCACAGCCCCTCACTATACGTATGAGACGGAGGACGAATGTATGAATAAGAAATCAATTCGCGACATCGATGTACAAGGTCAACGCGTGTTTACACGTGTCGACTTCAACGTACCACTAGAAGACGGTAAAATTACGGACGACACACGGATTCGTGCGGCACTTCCAACAATTAAACATTTGATGGATGGCGGAGCGAAAGTCATTCTCGCAAGCCACATGGGACGTCCTAAAGGCGAAAAAAATCCTGAGTTCTCACTTGCACCAGTCGTAGCACGCCTCAGCGAATTGCTTGGTAAAGACATCAAGCTCGTTGAAGAAGCGTATGGCCCGGTCGCTGAAGAAGCGGTCAGCAAGCTTGAAGCAGGAGACGTTCTCGTTCTTGAAAACGTTCGTTTCTACCCTGGAGAAACAAAAAATGATGCTGAACTCGCTGAAGGATTTGCGAAACTCGCAGATATCTTCGTCAACGATGCATTCGGTGCAGCTCACCGTGCACATGCTTCTACAGAAGGAATCGCGCACCATGTCGATACTGCTGTAGCGGGATTGTTGATTGAAAAAGAACTTCAAGTTCTCGGGAAAGCGATCTCGAACCCGGATCGTCCGTTCACTGCAATCATCGGGGGATCGAAAGTAGCCGACAAAATCGGTGTCATCGATCACTTGCTTGATATCGTCGATACGTTGATCATTGGTGGGGGATTATCTTATACATTCCTCAAAGCTCAAGGTTATGAAGTCGGAACGTCACTTCTCGAAGTAGACAAAATCGACCAAGCGAAAGAATTCATGAAAAAAGCAGAAGACAAAGGCGTCAAGTTCTTAATGCCGGTCGACTGTGTAATCACGAAGGAATTCGGCGAAGAAACATATGTAGGACCACGCGATATCGACAGTATCCCAGCGGATCACATGTCACTTGATATCGGACCAAAAACAGTCGAACTGTATGCGGAAGCAATCAAGAACTCGAAACTCGTCGTCTGGAATGGACCGATGGGCGTATTCGAACTTGATAAATACGCAAACGGAACGAAAGGTGTCGCTCAAGCACTTGCTGATAGCGACGCATACTCAATCATCGGTGGTGGGGATTCTGCTGCAGCAGCTGAGAAATTCGGTCTTGCAGACAAGATGAGCCATATCTCGACTGGTGGCGGAGCGAGCCTCGAGTTCATGGAAGGTAAAGCCCTTCCTGGTGTCGAAGCGCTTAACGACAAGTAATCCAATAGTTCACAAGGGAGTGTTTCTCAATGCGTAAACCAATCATCGCAGGTAACTGGAAGATGAATCTAACTCTGAAGGATGCAGTCGCATTCGCAGAAGAAGTAAAAGGCAAAGTACCAGCTGCATCGACTGTCGATGCTGCTGTCTGTGCACCAGCTGTATTCCTTGCTCATTTAACGGAAGCAGCAGCTGGAACTGATCTTAAAATCGGTGCTCAAAACATGTACGATCAAGAAAGTGGTGCATTCACAGGCGAAATCAGCCCTGTCATGCTAAAAGAGCTTGACGTGACATACGTCATCCTCGGTCACTCTGAACGTCGTGAGTACTTTGGTGAAACAGATGCATTCATCAACAGCAAAGCGAAAAAAGCGTTCGAGCACGGTCTCGTTCCAATCGTTTGTGTAGGTGAAACACTTGAAGAGCGCGAAGGCGGCAAGTTCGAAGACGTCATCCGTGAACAAACGACAAACAGCCTTAAAGGCTTGACTGTCGACCAAGTGAAAAATCTCGTCGTCGCATATGAGCCTGTCTGGGCAATCGGAACAGGTAAATCAGCGACAGAACAAGATGCACAAGATTCTTGTAAATTCGTTCGCGACGTCGTCGCTGCTGAATTCGGTACAGAAGCTGCAGAAGCAGTTCGTATCCAGTACGGTGGCAGCGTCAAGCCGGAAAACGTCAAAGAATATATGGCTCAACCTGACATCGACGGAGCACTCGTTGGTGGAGCAAGTCTTGAGACAGGATCGTTCCTCAAACTGTTGGAGGCGATTTAAATGAAAAAACGTCCAGTCGCACTTATCATCCTTGATGGTTTCGGTATGCGTGATGAAGAATTCGGGAATGCTGTGACAGCAGCAAACAAACCGAACTTCGATCGTTTTTGGAACAAATATCCACATACGTTGTTGAATGCGAAAGGGGAATACGTTGGTTTGCCTGAAGGTCAGATGGGGAACTCAGAAGTGGGTCACCTCAACATCGGGGCAGGTCGCGTCGTCTACCAATCGCTATCCCGAATCAACAACGCCGTCAAAGATCGCTCGTTCTTCTCGCGTCAAGCGATGAACGATGCGGCAGGTCACGTGAAGAAACATGATTCAGCACTCCATATCTTTGGTTTAGTATCTGACGGTGGAATCCACAGTCACATCAACCACTTGTATGCTGTTCTTGAATTCGCGAAACTTCACGAAATCGAAAAAGTTTACCTGCATGCCTTCACGGACGGCCGCGATTGTGATCCGCAATCGGGTGCTGGTTTCCTTCGTGACGCGCAAGCGAAGATGGATGAGTTACAAGTCGGTCAATTCGCGAGTGTCTCTGGACGCTATTATGCAATGGACCGCGACAACCGTTGGGAGCGCGTCAAGAAAGTCTATGACGTCATCACATACGGTGAAGGCCCGACAACAAAAGACCCAATCGGCATGGTAGAAGAATCATACAAGACGGACGTTACGGACGAGTTCATCGAACCAACCGTCGTCGTGCAGGAAGACGGTACGCCAGTCGCACCGATCCACGACAACGATGCAATCATGTTCTTTAACTACCGCCCTGACCGTGCGATTCAACTGGCGAAGGTCTACAAAGAAAAAGCTGGCTTCACAGGATTCGAACTTCCGGACAATGCACCGAAGAACCTGCTGCTCGTCTCCATGACGAAGTACTCGGATGCGATTGATACGGATATCGTCTTCCCGCCAGAAGATATCAAAAACACGCTTGGGGAAACACTCTCGAAGCAAGGCTTAAAACAATTACGGATTGCGGAAACTGAAAAGTATCCACACGTCACGTTCTTCTTCAACGGACAACGTGAAGAACCGTATGAAGGCGAAGATCGTATCTTAATCCCGTCGCCAAAAGTCGCAACATACGACTTACAACCAGAGATGAGCATTTATGAAGTAACGGATGCGCTTGTTGAAGCGATCAATTCCGACAAACATGATGCCATCATCCTAAACTTCGCGAACCCGGACATGGTTGGTCACTCGGGTATGCTCGAACCGACAATCAAGGCAATCGAAGCAGTTGATGAATGTCTCGGTAAAGTCGTTGACTTGATCGTCAGCAAAGGTGGCGCAGCAATCGTGACTGCTGACCACGGAAATGCCGATAAAGTGCTCAATAAAGATGGCAGCAAGATGACGGCCCATACGACAGAACCGGTACCATGTATCGTGACAGTCGAAGACGTCGAACTTCTCGAGCCACTTACAGGCGCATTAGCGGATTTAGCACCAACATTACTTGATCTACTTGGCGCAGATCAGCCGTCAGAAATGACGGGTAAATCCATCGTATTAAAGAAATAATCCCGTCGATGGAATAAACGTCTAACAAAGCAACACACACTATTTTTTCAACTAAAAGGAGCGAATTTAAATGTCAATGATTACAGAGATTTATGCACGCGAGATTCTTGACTCACGCGGTAACCCAACAGTAGAAGTAGAAGTATATACAGAAGACGGCGGCTTTGGTCGCGCACTCGTCCCATCAGGCGCATCAACTGGTGAGCACGAAGCAGTAGAACTTCGTGACGGCGACAAAGCACGTTATCTCGGTAAAGGTGTCTTGAAAGCAGTTGACAACGTCAACGAAAAAATCGCACCTGAAATCATCGGTTACGATGTTTTCGACCAAGCTGGAATCGACAAAAAAATGATCGATCTCGACGGAACAAAAAACAAAGGTAACTTCGGCGCTAACGCAATCCTCGGTGTTTCGATGGCTGCTGCTCGTGCTGCTGCAGATGAGCTTGGACTTCCACTTTACACGTACCTCGGTGGATTCAATGCGAAAACACTTCCAACTCCAATGATGAACATCATCAACGGTGGATCACACGCTGACAACAACGTTGACTTCCAAGAGTTCATGATCATGCCTGTTGGAGCTCCAACATTCAAAGAAGCACTTCGTATGGGTGCTGAAATCTTCCACGCGTTGAAATCAGTTCTTAGCGGAATGGGTCTTAACACAGCAGTTGGTGACGAGGGTGGATTCGCTCCAAACTTGAAATCAAACGAAGAAGCAATCACAGTTATCCTTGAAGCAATCGAAAAAGCTGGCTACAAAGCAGGCGAAGATGTTTACCTTGCAATGGACGTCGCTTCTTCTGAGTTCTACGACAAAGCAGCTGGAACATACAACCTCGCTGGCGAAGGCAAAGTCCTTTCTACAGAAGAGCTTGTTGAATTCTACGCACAACTCGTCGACAAATACCCAATCATCTCAATCGAAGATGGCTGTGACGAAAACGACTGGGACGGCCACAAACTTCTCACAGACCGTATCGGACACAAAGTTCAACTCGTTGGGGATGACTTGTTCGTAACAAACACAGAAAAACTTGCTGAAGGTATCGAAAAAGGCATCGCTAACTCGATCCTCATCAAAGTTAACCAAATCGGTACGTTGACTGAAACATTCGACGCAATCGAAATGGCTAAAAAAGCTGGTTACACAGCTGTCGTTTCTCACCGTTCTGGTGAAACAGAAGATTCAACAATCGCTGACATCGCTGTTGCGACAAACGCTGGTCAAATCAAAACGGGTTCACTTTCACGTACAGACCGTATTGCGAAATACAACCAACTTCTCCGCATCGAAGACATGCTTTCAGATGTTGCTGTCTACGATGGTATCAAATCATTCTACAACCTCAAGAAGTAATTTACGGATTGAGTCGACAGTCTCTCGCTTAGCGAGGGGCTGTTTTTTTGTCCTGTAGTTTAAAAACAAAACCGATTCACTAGCTTTCCTAAGGGGGGAGACGGGATCACACTTATTTCACGCACTTTCCTCAGGCGAGACACAAGCCAGTTTCCCTGCCTCTTGTAGGCAGGAAATCGGGTCTTGTTTGTCTCTGACAGCGCAAGCAGGCTTGCACTTTTTCCTGTAGGAGTCGCATGAAATAAGTGACCCCGGTTTATAGGAAATAAGGAAAGTCATTCATAGCTCGACTTCTAAGGGAGAAGGAAGCGACGCTTCCGTCAGGGACAGGCGAGACCCGGAGATCTGAAAAGAGCTCCGCGGCTTGCGTCCCGCCCTAGAAAAGCGAGCGAATGAATGATTTTTTTGGTAAATGTAAAAAAACGAGATCCGACTCAATGTCGAATCCCGTAATATTAAAATGAAATTTTACGCTTTGAAATCAATCCTCAATAAACGTAACGAGGTAATGATACGGTGAATACAGTGGTGCTTTCGTGACAAAAAATTCAGGTAAATCTGTGTCGATATCAAGATTGCGCAAGGTCTCCGGATCCAGACATTCTTGCACAAGTCGCTTGATATCACTCAGCAATTCATCATGAAGATTGGTTTCAACAGGAAATGATCGTTTTGCTCCATCTTTTAGCAACAAGACGACGGGTGGAAGTCCACGCAGTAAATCGACTTCGAGTGGTTCTTTGTTGTTTTTAAAAAAATCATTTAAACAGCTGACGACTTTCATTGAATATTCTTCTTTCACCGAAACCCCCAACTTTCTCTTATATCCTTGATTTAACCTCTATCCTCTAGTTTAGTTCCCTAAATTAAGCTAGGATATGCAGTCAAGTCGCAGTTGTTGCATTAATCGAATCAATAACCGGGTACAGAAGAAAGAACGGGGAGGGAAGAATCATGCTGTTTCGTTATTTATTTCTAGGAATGGAGACATCGATTGACGATATTCCGTTACGTATCATCTATTTCACGGAATTGATTCTATTCATCGGACTTTATCAAATCACGAGTCGTTTCTCACGACAAAGTTTAATCATCGGAACCATCCTGGGTGTCGGGGGATTGATTGCCTTACTACCGGGTGCGATTTATATCTTACGGTACAATCCGCAAGATGCCATCATCGATGTTACATTTTTGCTGATCTACTTATTCGAACCGCTCGCGATCCTCGCGTTCGTCATTGCGATCCTTCGAAGAGCTTTTAAAAAACGACACCAACACTCTTGAAAAGTACGAAAAACGTTCGTATGAAGCGTTTTTTTCGTACTTTTTTGCTATGTATGGAGTTTTAGAAAGTAAGCGGAATAAAATAAATAAAATATATTTTACGGAAAACGGTTGATGTGTAACCGGTTACACAATATGATACATATTGTAAGCGTTATCAAAAGAAAGAGGTGGCGAAATCATGTCGACCATCCGGGAAGTAGCGAAAGTGGCAAATGTATCAGTCGCAACGGTATCACGCGTCATGAATGAAAAAGGATATGTCAGCGAAAAAGCGCGTGTGGCGGTGCTTCAAGCGGTTAAACAGCTTGATTATCGACCGAATCGTGTCGCCCGTTCCTTGTTTCAAAAACGATCAGGATTGATTGGATTGATCGTACCGGACATCACAAACCCTTATTTTCCCCAACTGGCACGTGCCGTCGAGGATATGGCACATAAGCATGGATATCAAGTGATTTTGTGTAACACGGATGAACAGTTTCAGAAAGAACATGAATATATCCAGTCTCTCGAAGCGATGCATGTCGATGGATTGATCATTACGACGAACTACTCGAACAACCCGAACTATGAAACCATCGAAGTGCCGATCGTCGCACTCGACCGGGTGTTACAAGGAGCAATCCCGACCGTCACATCAAACGGGTACGACGGCGGGAAGAAGGCAGCTCAATTTTTACTCGATCACGGAGCGGATGAACTCGTCGTCATCAGTGGGCCGTCAAAGTTACCGACGATCAAAAAACGCCGGGATGGTTTTGAAGAAGTCGCAGGAAAACATCTCGTCGCAAGCATCGAGTCCCCGTTTCATTTTCAAGGCGCACTCGACGCGGCGAACTATTTGTTCGACCACTATACCTGTAACGGAATTTTTGCAGCGAACGATGTCATCGCAGCGGCAACGATTCAAGTCGCGGCAGAACGCGGGATTGCGATTCCTGAGCAACTGCAAGTCATCGGGTATGACGGAATCGAGCTCGGACAAATGATTTCACCGCCACTGACGACGATCGCCCAACCGATTTATCAGATGGGGGAACTGGCGGCGAAGTTGCTGATTCAACGAATTGAAGGAAAAGAAATCGCGGCCGTCCATCATGAGTTGACGGTCGAAGTCATCGAACGGGAAACGACGAAGCGGAAGGATGAACAAATATGAAACAAATCAGTGTAGTAGGGAGTATCTCGATGGACCTGGTCGTTGAAAGCGATCGTCGTCCGTCAGCGGGTGAAACAGTCATCGGCTCAGCGTTTCATACCGTCCCGGGTGGTAAGGGGGCGAATCAAGCAGTCGCGATTGCCCGACTCGGCGGGAGCGTCGAGATGGTCGGGTGCATCGGTGACGATGCGAGCGGGACAGCGATTCGCCAAAACTTCGAAGCGGAACACGTCGGGACGACACACCTCCGAACGATCGCGAACGAACGGACGGGAACGGCCCACATCACGCTCGCTGAAGGCGACAACTCAATCGTCGTCGTCCAGTCGGCGAACTTAGCCGTCGTCTATGATGAGAGCCAGCTCGACAGCTTGCTCGGTCAGACGGACATGATTTTATTACAGCTCGAAATTCCACTGGAAACGGTCAAACAGGTGGCGCGTTACGGAAAAGAGCACGGTATTCCCGTTATCTTGAATCCGGCGCCAGCCATCGTCCTTGACGACGAGTTGCTCGAAGACGTGACGTACTTAACACCAAACGAACATGAATGTGGCTTGATTTTCGGACAACAGCAATCTCTCGAACATTGGTTAAGCCAGTATCCGAATAAATTGATTGTAACGGAAGGCAGCCGCGGTGCCCGTTTCTATGACAGCAACGCCATCGTGACGGTGCCGGCGATTAAGACGGACGTCGTCGATACGACCGGTGCCGGCGATACGTTCAACGGGGCACTCGCAGTCGCGTTGACGGAAGGAAAGTCACTGACGGAAGCGATTCGCTTTGCGAACAAGGCAGCCGGTATGTCCGTCCGGGCGTTCGGTGCTCAAGGCGGCATGCCATCGCGGGAACAGATGGAGGTCGAAGTATGAAACGACACGGCATTTTGAACAGTCAAATCAGTAAAGTCTTAGCAGATCTCGGTCATACCGATATGATCGTCATCGCTGATTGCGGCTTACCGATTCCGACCGGCGTTGCGCGGATTGATTTAGCGCTCGAACTCGGGACACCGGCGTTTGCCGACGTCTTGCGCGTCGTCGCGGACGACATGGCGGTTGAACAGGTGACACTGGCAACCGAAATCAAGGAAGCAAACGAAGCGGCGCTCACTATGGTCAGTCAATTAAACGTGACGACGGAATACGTCTCGCACGAAGCGTTTAAAGAACTGACGAAGCAGGCGAAAGTCATCATCCGGACAGGTGAAGCGACACCTTACGCCAATGTAATTTTACACGCCGGCGTCATTTTTTAAGGGGGAAGCACGATGCACATTGAGATGACAGGAATCACAAAAGCGTTTGGTCCCGTGCCCGTCTTAAAGGGTGTCGACTTCGAACTCGCGACAGGTGAAATTCATGCCTTGATGGGCGAGAACGGAGCCGGTAAGTCAACGCTGATGAAAATCTTGACCGGTGTCCATAAAGCGGACGAGGGAACGATTCAAGTCGATGGTGTCGAACAACACTATAAAAATCCGAAACTGGCGGAAGAAGCGGGGATTGCCTTCATTCACCAGGAGTTAAACATTCTGCCTGATTTGACGGTGACGGAAAATCTGTTCCTCGGTCGTGAGTTGAAATCACGCTTCGGTGTGTTGAAACAGGCGGAAATGAAACGACTCGCGGAACGGGAACTGGCGGAACTGAACGTCTTCATGGATGTCAATCAACTGGCGCGGACGTTATCGGTCGGGCAACAACAGATGATTGAGATCGCAAAAGCACTGATGACGCACGCAAAGGTCATCATCATGGATGAACCGACAGCTGCCTTGACGGAACGTGAGATTCGCGCCCTGTTCAGTGTCGCGACGGCGTTACGCGAGCAAGGCGTCTCAATCGTCTACATCTCGCACCGGATGGAAGAAATCTTCGAACTGTGTGACCGGATCACCGTCTTGCGGGACGGGGTCTCCGTCTCGACCCACCGGATCGCTGAGACATCATTTGAACAAATCGTCCGCGAAATGGTCGGACGCGAGATGGGTGAACGCTACCCGGAACGCAAGGTTACACACGGTGACACGGTCTTAGAAGTGACGGGAGCGACGGGGAAACGGTTTGAAGACGTCTCGTTTTCCGTCCGTGCCGGTGAAATCGTCGGCTTTTCCGGTTTGATGGGAGCGGGACGGACGGAAGTCATGCGTGGTCTGTTCGGTGTTGATCGCTTGAAGGCAGGAACAATCAAGCTGAATGGCAACGTCATCAACATCAAATCACCGCACGATGCAATCAAACAAGGACTTGGTTTCTTGACGGAAGACCGAAAAGGCGAGGGCTTGTTCCTCGACTTCTCACTCCGGGAGAACATCTCTTTGCCGACGATTCGGTCGTTAGCGAAGTCGGGTGTCATCTCCGATCAGTCGGAGCGCCAGTTCGCGGAAGGCTATCTCAAGTCGTTGTCGGTCCGTCACAGTTCGATGGATCAACCGGCGAAGTCACTCTCCGGCGGGAATCAGCAAAAGGTTGTCCTCGCGAAATGGCTCGGGACGAAACCGGATGTCTTGATCCTCGACGAACCGACACGTGGTGTCGACGTCGGTGCAAAAAAAGAAATTTACCTGATTATGAATGAGCTCGCCGCGTCTGGTGTCGCGATCATCATGATCAGTTCCGACCTCCCGGAGATTCTCGGGATGAGTGACCGCGTCTACGTGATGCGGGAAGGACAAGTGAGCGGGATGCTCGAACAACAAGAGGCGACGCAAGAAAGTATCATGACACTTGCGACAGGAGGACAATGAGATGGAATTGATGCAAGGGAAACTGACGGAAAAGAAACCGCGCCGGCTCGGAATCGGGCAGAAGCTCGGTCCGCTCGCCGGGCTGTTCGCGATTGTGCTCGTCGTATCGATTATGGAACCGGACTTTTTAACACTCAATAACTTATTCAACATTTTACGCCAAGTGTCGATCAACGCCTTGATCGCCTTCGGCATGACGTTCGTCATCTTGACGGGTGGGATTGATTTATCGGTCGGTTCGATTCTCGCCTTATCGTCGGCGTTCGTCGCCGGACTGATGACGGACGGAACGTCAGCCATTATTGCCGTTCTCGCCGGACTGATCGTCGGTGCTATCATGGGTGCGTTAAACGGCATGGTCATCTCACTCGGGAAAGTCGCACCGTTCATCGCGACACTGGCGACGATGACGATCTTCCGTGGCCTGACGCTCGTCTATACGGACGGACGACCCATCACAGGACTCGGGCAAGGTGGATGGTTTGAATTATTCGGTCGGGGTTACTTTTGGATCTTCCCTGTACCGGTCGTGACGATGTTAATCGCCTTCGCGGTCCTTTACTTCATCTTGAAGAAAACGACGTTCGGGCGTTACACATATGCCATTGGTGGAAATGAAGAAGCGGCGAAATTGATGGGGATTCAAGTCAACAAAGTCAAAATCATGATTTACTCGCTATCCGGCTTGATGGCAGCACTCGCCGGCATCATCCTGACGTCACGCCTCAACTCGGCGCAACCGACAGCAGGAACATCGTATGAACTCGACGCAATCGCAGCCGTCGTCCTCGGCGGGACAAGTCTATCCGGTGGTCGCGGTTGGATCGTCGGAACATTGATCGGGGCCTTGATTATCGGGACACTCAACAACGGCTTGAACTTACTCGGTGTGTCATCGTTCTTCCAACTTGTCGTCAAAGGACTCGTCATCCTGTTCGCCGTTCTCGCAGACCGGAAACAAACGACGTAATCACACACATTTTGAAGGAGGAAATTACAGATGAAAAAATTACTTGCACTCGTCATGATGGCCTTGATGGTGTTCGCAGCAGCGTGTTCGACAGAGCAGCCAGGCAGTGACACAGAAAAAGAGACGAAGACAAAGGACTTTAAGATTGGTCTCTCAATCTCGACACTGAACAACCCGTTCTTCGTTTCACTTAAAGAAGGCGCCGAAGAAGAAGCAAAAGCACAAGGCGCAACACTGCAAGTCGCAGATGCACAAGATGACGCGGCAAAACAAGCAAGCGACATCGAAGACATGATTCAAAAGAAAGTCGATCTCATCTTGATCAACCCAACGGATTCAGCAGCAGTCGGTGCGGCCGTCCAAACAGCAAACGATGCAAACATTCCAGTCATCACGGTCGACCGGAACGCTGAAGCCGGTGACGTCATCGCCCACATCGCGTCGGATAACGTCGCAGGTGGAAAACAAGCCGGTGAATACATGATCGAACTCGTTGGCGACAAAGCAAAAGTCGTTGAACTTGAAGGGATTCCGGGTGCTTCCGCAACGCGTGACCGCGGCGAAGGGTTCCACGCGGCAGTCGACGGGAAACTGGACGTCGTTGCAAAACAATCAGCCAACTTCGACCGGGCAAAAGGTCTGTCGGTCATGGAAAACATTCTTCAAAACAACAAAGACATCAAAGCAGTCTTCGCCCACAATGACGAAATGGCACTCGGTGCTGTCGAAGCATTGAAAGCAGCCGGCATGGAAGATGTCAAAGTCATCGGATTTGACGCGACAGACGATGCTGTCAAAGCCGTTAAAGATGGCAAGATGGCAGGAACAGTTGCGCAAAAACCGACAGAAATCGGGAAGATGGGCATCGAGACAGCAATCAAACACTTGAAAGGCGAGACAGTCGACAAGAACATTCCAGTCGAACTCGATCTCATCAAACAATAAGTCTTCTATCATCAGTCGCACTGGAGCAATCCTTGAGCGGCTGATGTTTTTTTGCAGGAACTGGAATCCGATAAATCTATTCCTTGTTCCCGTACCTGTTTTTCTCTATAATGAAAGAAGCGTATATTATTGAAGGAGGATCATCGATGATCATTCATAACGTGGCTCTTGTCGGCCTCATCGTCGTTTCCGTTCTTCTCATCATTGTCGTTCTCTTGATGTCAGGCCGTACGGCTGGACTCGGAGCATTAACTGGTGGGGCAGAACAATTATTTGGTCGCCAAAAAGCTCGTGGCTTGGATGCGGTCCTGAATCGTGTGGCATCTGTTTTAGGAGCTTTATTCTTTATTTTGGCGTTACTCGTCGCTTTTTATAAGTGAGTATTGAAACGACAGCCGTACGTTTGCGCTGTCGTTTTTTCTTGTTTTCTCGATTTCTAAATTTTCATTTTGGGGTATAGAGTTAGAGGGGGAATCATTTTATGAAAATTACATTACCAAAACCATTCTTTTTTGAAGCCGGCAAACGGGCCGTCTTACTGTTACATGGCTTCACGGGTTCGAGTGCCGATGTCCGGATCCTCGGCCGTTACCTGCAAAAACAGGGCTATACATCACTCGCCCCACAATATAAAGGGCACGCCGCCCCACCCGAAGAGCTGACGAAGACCGGGCCAGCCGACTGGTGGCAGGACGTCCTCGACGGGTACGAAGAGCTCGTCGCGAAAGGGTACGACGAAATCGCCGTCTGCGGATTATCGCTCGGTGGCGTCATGTCACTGAAACTGTCGATGAACCGTCCCGTCAAAGCGGTCATTCCGATGTGCGCACCCGCTTATATTAAAAGTGAAGACGTCATGTATGCAGGCGTTACCGAGTACGCTATCGAATTTAAGAAACGAGAAGGAAAGTCACCGGAACAAATCGAACAGGAAATGGCAGCGTTCGAACCGATGCCGACCTTAAAAGATTTACAAGCGTTGCTGAAAGACACACGCGATTCACTCGAAGATGTCTATGCACCGACACTCGTCGTCCAGGCCCGCAATGATCATATGATCAATACGGACTCGGCCAACATCATTCATGATGGTGTCAGTGCCTTCCAAAAAGAGCTGATCTGGTATGAGAACTCAGGTCATGTCATTACGCTCGACAAAGAAAAAGATAAGCTCCATGCGGACATTCATGACTTTTTAGAATCGTTGAACTGGAGCAATTAACTGGAGGTGTCACGTTGGAATTACGTGAACGAATACTCGAGGTCATCACGGCGGAAGAACGTCCGCTGTCGATCGATCAATTAACGAAAAAACTAGAACTATCGGATACAACAGAATTCAAAGAATTGATCCGGACGTTGAACGCACTCGAAGAAGAGGCACTCGTCGCCCGGACCCGCTCGAACAAATACGGCACGCTCGCGCAAATCGGGCAAGTCGCCGGGAAAATCTCCGTCCACCAACGCGGATTCGGATTCGTTTCACCGGAAGACGGTTCAGCAGGCGATATCTTCCTGCCGGCCCCGGAACTCGGTAACGTCTATAACGGCGACCGTGTCCTCGTCAAAGTCTTCGCCGAATCAAACGGCGGCGACCGCCGTGAAGGCAAGTTACTCAAGATTCTTTCACGCGGACCGGCTGATTTCGTCGGGACGTTCGTCAGTCCTAAAGGACGGATTGAATCGATCGCCTACATCGAACCGGATGACTCGAAGCTGACGTTCCTGCCGGTCGTCGCGGACGAAGATACGCTCGGTGCCGTCGACGGACATAAAGTCCTCGCCCGGATCACGAAGTACCCGGACGGCCGTTACGCCGGGACCGCAAAAGTCTTACAAATCATCGGGCATAAAAATGACCCAGGTGTCGATATCCTATCGATCGTCCATAAGCACGGCATCAACGTCGACTTCTCGGACGCAGCGATTGCGGAAGCGAACAACATTCCGGATCAAATCGATGAGAAGGACCTCGTCGGTCGGGTTGACTTACGGAACGAAGTCACAGTGACGATTGATGGTGCTGACGCGAAGGACTTGGATGATGCCGTCCACGTCAAGAAACTTGCGAACGGCAACTATGAGCTCGGTGTCCATATCGCCGACGTCTCACACTACGTCAAGGAAGATTCACCGCTCGACGAAGAAGCACGCGAACGCGGGACGAGTGTCTATCTCGTCGACCGAGTCATTCCGATGATTCCGCACCGTCTGTCGAACGGGATTTGTTCACTCAACCCGCACGTCGATCGGTTGACGCTGAGCTGTATCATGGAAATCGACAAGAACGGTGCTGTCGTCAACCAAGAGATTTTACAGAGTGTCATCAAGACGACGGAACGGATGACGTATACCGATGTCCGGAAAATCATCGAACGCGAAGATGAAGAAGTGATCGCGAAATATCACGATCTCGTCGACAACTTCGATCAGATGGCGGAACTGGCAGCGATTCTCCGCGAACGCCGCTCGCGCCGTGGGGCGATCAACTTCGACTTCCCGGAAGCGAAGGTCCTCGTCAATGAAGAAGGCAAGACGAGCGATATCCTGTTACGGGAACGGTCAGTCGCTGAGAAGTTGATTGAAGAGTTCATGCTTGCAGCGAACGAAACCGTCGCCGAACACGTCCAACATCAAAAACTGCCGTTCATGTACCGGATCCACGATGAGCCGAAAGCTGAACGTCTCGATACGTTCTTCAAGTTCATCGCCAACTTCGGGATCAATGTTGAACGCAAGGGCGAGTCAGTCACACCGAAGACGTTGCAGACGATTCTGAACGCCGTCGAAGGCGAACCGGAAGAAGCCGTCGTCAGTACGGTCATGTTACGGTCGCTCCAACAAGCGAAATATGACGTCGAGCCGATCGGTCACTTTGGTCTGTCGACCGATTTCTACACGCACTTCACGTCACCGATCCGCCGCTATCCCGACTTGATGGTCCACCGTCTCTTACGCGAGTACATCATCTTTAATGATAAATCGCAAAAGACACAGGACCGTTATGCGGAAATGCTGCCAGAAATCGCCGATCACGCCTCAAAACGTGAACGTCGTGCCGTTGACGCCGAACGCGAAACGAATGCCCTGAAGAAAGCCGAGTACATGGAGCAACACATCGGCGAGACGTTTGAAGGGGTCGTCAGCGGCGTGACGAACTTCGGCATGTTCGTCGAGTTACCGAACACGATTGAAGGACTCGTCCACATCCAAGCGATGACGGATGACTTCTACCGGTATGATGAAGCGAACTACCAGTTGATCGGCGAACGGACGAAACAACAGTTCCGGATCGGCGACGTCGTCGAGATTAAAGTCACTGGTGTCAACATCGATGAGAAGACGATTGACTTCGCGGTCGTCGGGATGCCGGAACGCCAACCGAAGAAACGGTTTGAGTCGAAGACGATTCGCTCAAGCGGCGGCAGTCCGGGACAAAAACGCGACGACAAGAAAGACGACCGTCGCGGCAAGTCGAAACGGCCGGGGAAACCGAAGGACCAGGCGAAAGGCAAAGGCTTCGCCGGGAAAGACAAGAAGGATAAACCGCCATTCCATAAAGCGGTCTCGAATAAAAAACGGAAGCGCAAATAAGCGCTTCTGTTTAGAAATGTGGTGGAAGAGAGATGCCAAAAGGGACAAGTTCAAAAGTATTAGCCAACAACAAACGGGCGTCGTTTGATTATGCGATTGAAGATACGATCGAAGCGGGTCTCGTCTTGACGGGAACCGAAATCAAATCGGTCCGTAAAGGAAAAATCAGTATCGGCGACGCGTTCGTCCGGTTCGACGGCGGGGAAGCGATTCTCTGGAACTCGAACATCGCCCATTTCGAACAAGGGAACCGGTACAACCATGAACAGCTCCGTCCGCGGAAACTGTTGCTGCACAAAAAACAGATTGCGACCTTGATGGGATCGGTCTCGCGCGACGGCTACACGATCGTGCCGCTGAAGGTCTACATCAAGAACGGCTACGCAAAATGTCTGATCGGACTCGGCCGCGGGAAGAAGAAATTCGACAAACGCGACGATCTGAAGAAGAAGGATGCGAAACGCGATATCGACCGTGCGTTACGAGACAAGCAAAAGTATTGAACCCGTAACACTTTTCTGCTATTATAATAGTATTCGGAAAGCCCCAATTTTATATCTTGGGGACGTTACGGATTCGACGGGGGTAGTTCGGTCTTCTGTGGCGTGTCGAGGGGTCGGCCTCGTAAAAACGCATCAGCCATAACTGGCAAAACTAACACACAACTCGCAGCAGCGTAACAGTTGCTACGGATCCTAGCAGCCGTCGCCTGGTCGGCTGATTTCTAGGGTCTCACTTTAAACAGGCTACGCTTGGACCCTTCCGTCTGGAGGGAAAGAGAAGAGATGAAATCAGACTGGTCGGACGGACGCCTGTCAATTGGCAGCCTGACGACGAGATCCCAATAAATTGACTACACACGTAGAAGCTTAAGTATACGATGCCTTCGGACGTGGGTTCGACTCCCACCGTCTCCATACCCTGAAATCTTAAGGATTTCAATGTTTGAAAAAAACCCTTGTGAACTCAAGGGTTTTTTTTATTACTAAAGTAGCAAGGTGTTTAAGTCGATCTGCCTTAATTTTTAATATGAAGATATTTTGTTTATGTGTATGTTTTATATGAAAAATTAAATATATCACTATTTATAATTTAGGTTTAAAATTTATATGAAGGAGTATTTTTAGATACTTGGAAATGAACGGAGTGAAAAAATGGTTAATATAATTCGAGGATCGATAGAAAAAAATGCAGTGGCTAATGATTTAATAAGTTTTTTTGAGAGTTATGACGATGATGGGATTTTATATATGGGTTATCCTATTATTGGTAGTGTTGAAGGGGCGATAAATCTAGATGCTATATATATTTCTAAAAAATGTGGAATTCTAGCATTTGATTTAGTTGAAAACGCAATTTTCGAAGATAGAGAAGAAGAAAGAGATGAGATTTTTAATAAATTAGAAATTAAGTTAAAAGATTATAACGCTTTAGTTAAAAAAAGAACGCTAATGGTGGAAATAAATGTAGTTACTTATGCAAATAGATGGCGAGATAGCGGTGAATCTGATTTATCAGATGATGTAATTATTTCACCTAGTCACAAAAATTTAAGAGAATACCTAGATAGTATTAATTGGACTAATTTCGAATACTTTGAAGCCTTATTACAATCTGTGCAAGCAGTAACAAAAATTAAAAATGTACCGAAACGACAAGAGTTATCTAATCCTAATTCTAAGGGGTCGATTTTGAAGAAGCTAGAGGAGACTATAGCTAACTTAGATCATAAACAAAGTGCAGCTATAATTGAAACTGTAAATGGACCACAAAGAATTCGAGGATTAGCCGGATCTGGAAAAACAATTATATTAGCATTGAAAGTTGCATATCTCCACGTTAAAAACGCAGATTGGAAAATTGCAGTGACATTTAATACTCGATCATTAAAAAAGCAATTTGAAGATCTAATTACTAGATTTACTTATGAATTAAGTAGAGAAGAAGTTGACTGGAATAAGGTGAAAATTATTCAAGCATGGGGTAGTCCTAGGTCTGAAGGGATTTATTATAACGTTTGTAAAATTCATGGTATTGAATATTATGATTTCAGCACAGCAAAAGAGATGAAACCTAATGGAGATAACCAATTTGGTTTCGTAATTGAGAATGCACTGAAATCTATAAATAATTTTGAAAAAATGTATGATGTAATTTTGGTTGATGAAGCACAAGATTTCACTCCAGGATTTTTGAAAATGTGTTATGAGATATTAAAAGATCCTAAAATGTTGATTTATGCATATGATGAACTTCAAACGCTGAACAAAAGAATAATGCCAACACCAGAAGAAATATTTGGATTAGATTCATATGATAGACCTTTAGTGAATTTAACAAACGAAGAGGGCCATCCAAAAGCCGACATAGTTTTAGAAACATGTTATAGAAATTCTAGACCAATTTTAGCTACTGCACATTCATTAGGATTTGGTATATATAAAAACCCTATGGTTCAAATGTTTGGTAACAAAAGCTTATGGAAAGATGTTGGTTATGAGGTAGAGTCAGGTAATCTTGAAGATGGACAAACAGTTGTTTTGAAAAGAACAGAAAAAGCAAGTCCCCAATTTTTAGAAGAACACTCGAGTATTGATGATATTATTTCCGTAAAATCATTTGAAGATGATTATAAGCATGCAGAATGGATTGCAAATGAAATTCAAAAGAATATCACAATAGATGAACTTAGATTTCAAGATATTATGGTTATACACACTAATCCTCTTGATACAAGAAATAAAGTGGGCTTAATTAGAAAAATATTGTTTGAAAAAGGAATAAACAGTCATATTGCAGGTGTTGCAAATCCTGATATATTTACAGAAAACGACTCGATTACTTTTACTGGTATTTATAGAGCAAAAGGAAATGAAGCTGCAATGGTTTATGTAATTAACAGTCAAGAATGTTATGATGGTCTAGAATTATCCAAAAAAAGAAATATTATATTTACTGCGATTACTAGAAGTAAGGCTTGGGTTCGTATCACGGGAGTAGGTTCAGATATGAATCTATTAGTACAAGAATACAATGAATTGAAAGATCGTGATTTTAAGCTGGAGTTTATTTATCCAACAGAAAGCGAACGACGACAAATGAATATAGTTAATCGCGATGTAACAGCTAATGAACAATTGATGATACAGCAAAAAAATACAGAAATTGAAAAATTGCTACAATCTTTAAATAAAGGAGAGATATTTAAAGAAGATATTCGTGCATCGCTACTGGAGGAATTAAAAAAACAGTTAGGTGATGATTAAAAATGTCAAAAAAAGTAGCTATGACTAGCAAAATCACTAAAAGTGAAATAGATGATATAATCACAACGCTCATAACTCACGAACTATGTATCAATCAAAACTTTACAAGTCTTAAGCCGATAGGTAGTAATAATATAGTTAGTTGGGGACAAATTAATGACTTATCCATTGTAATGAAAAATGTTGAATATGAAGAGATCTATGAATCACTTGATAGAGAAGCAAATTATAATTTCAAACTAATTGATGGTTCATTAGTGCAAATGATGTATAAATTTAATAATAGAGAGGAACTGATTTCACACCGATTAGGATACTTTCCTTCTATAAATTTATATTCTTATGAAGACAACCCTGAAATTTATGATGTGCACGATTTATATGCTGACATTCTAAAAAAAAACACTCTTCCAACTATTTTTAGGTTCGATTATGATGAAGATCCAGAATTGTATGTAGAACTGGATCATGCTAAATGTCATGCAACTTTTGGACAATTTGAGAACTGTAGAATTCCTGTAAGTGGACCAATTAGTCCCAAAAAATTTGTAGACTTTATTTTCAGATATTTTTATCATAAAGCTATGAAACATTACAATTTGAATTTTAAGTGTGAAAATCAATTATTAGAAACAATTACTGATGATGAGAGGAATTTGATTCATTTTAATTTTAATTAAACTTAGATTAAAACACATCTTCTTATAAAACGGAGCTGACACCTATGATACGACGTGCCACGTTGATGGACGGAAAAGCCTTATCGGACTTGATGCGACGCATTGATCGGGAAACGAAATATATGTTGTATGAACCGGAAGAACGCAGCATGTCGACGGAGCAGGCGGAAGCGTTCATTGAACGATTTGGTCAGGCAGCAAACTCGGACATCTTCGTCGTCGATGTCGATGAGCAACTTGTCGGCTATGTGTTGGTCGTCGGTGGCAAACCAAGCCGAATTCGTCATCGAGCAAACCTCGTGATTGGCTTGCTCGATGCCTATACGGGTCGCGGGCTTGGTGCCGGATTACTCGAAGCAGTCGATGCCTTTGCCGTTGAAGCGGGACTCGTCCGGCTGGAACTGACGGTCCGGAAAGATAACCTGCGGGCAATCGAGCTTTATCATAAGTTTGGCTTCAACATCGAAGGAACACGGATTGCCTCGCTGTTCATTGACGGGGAGTACGTCGATGAACTGGCGATGTCGAAAATATTTACAGCAGAAGAAATCTAAAAAAGATGCTCGGTTGCCTCCTCTCAGATTGAGACGGGACAGACGAGCATCTTTTTTATTGTGACAATTTGTGTTGTTCAAACTCGACTTCGAGGACATTTTTGGCATAATCCTTGCCCCAGTCGTACATTGCATCCAGAATCGGCATCAGGCTGAAGCCGTGTGGCGTCAATGAATATTCGACCTTCGGCGGAACGACCGGATACACTTCCCGGTGAATGATATGGTGATCTTCCAGTTCCCGTAATTGATTGACGAGCATCCGTTGCGTAATGCCGGGCATCAGACTTTTTAGCTCTCCGAACCGTTTGGTGCCTTCTTTCCCGAGGTGCCAAAGAATCAGCATCTTCCATTTCCCTCCGATGATCGATAGGGTCAATTCCTTTTCACAATTAAACTGCCGGTCTTCAAAATGTGGCATCAATCCACCTCCTTTTTCAGTATAGCTCTCTTGTCATCGACAGTATACTTTTCCGCACTATGTATGAAAAACCGCACTATGTAAATTAAAAGTGCGTACTTCCCAAGTTCGTCTATGAGGATTATATTTAGTCATGTTCCTTCACGAACGTCAGAAGGAAGTGCCAGGATCCATAAATAGAGAGAAGAATGGGAGAGATTAATGATGAAATTACAATTAGCAATCGATTTAGTAGATACAGCAGGTGCCATCGCTTTAGTCAAAGAAATTGGTGAAGAAAACTTAGATATCGTTGAGATCGGGACACCGGTCGTCATCAACGAAGGGCTTCGTGCCGTTAAAGAAATGAAAGCGGCATTCCCGAACTTAACGGTTCTCGCCGACTTAAAAATCATGGATGCTGCCGGCTATGAAGTCAGTCAAGCTGTCGCACACGGTGCCGATATCGTGACGATTCTTGGAGCAGCCGAAGATATGTCGATCCAAGGTGCCGTTGAAGAAGCGAAAAAATCAGGCAAGAAGATTTTGGTTGATATGATCGCTGTTAAAGATATCGCGACACGTGCGAAAGAACTTGATGAACTCGGTGTTGACTACATCTGTGTCCACACCGGTTACGATCTTCAAGCCGTCGGTCAAAACTCGTTCGAGGATCTCGCAACAATCAAGTCCGTTGTTAAAAACGCCAAAACAGCAGTTGCTGGCGGCATCAAGATGGAGACATTACCGGAAGTCATCGCAGCGCGTCCTGACCTGATCATCGTCGGTGGCGGGATTACCGGACAAGATGACAAACAAGGAACAGCGTCAACGATGCGACGGATGCTGCAAGAGGCGTAAATGACACATATTCAAACGATTTTACAAGAGCTGACGTCAACGGTCGAAGCGATCGATCAAGCCGAGACGACGCAACTCGCGGAAGCCGTTCTAAAGGCAGACCGGATCTTTCTCGCTGGAGCCGGTCGCTCCGGCTTGATGGGCAAAGCATTTGTCATGCGTCTGATGCACATGAACTTCGATGCGTACGTTGTCGGTGAGACGGTCACAGCGAACTTACGTGAAGGAGATTTGTTGATCATCGGATCAGGATCTGGTGAGACAAAAACACTCGTCCCGATCGTCGAGAAAGCGAAACAAATCGGTGGAACCGTCGCGGTCGTCACGATTGAGCCGACGTCGACACTGGCGAAGTTAGCAGACTTAACCGTCAAGCTGCCGGGCGTGCCGAAAGAACGGACAGCCACGGCAGACGAAACGGTCCAGCCGATGGGCTCATTGTTTGAACAAACGATGTTGCTGTTCTATGATGCGTTGATTCTCCACATCATGGCGGCGAAACAACTCGATTCAAAAACGATGTACGGCAAACATGCTAACTTAGAGTGAAATGGATACGTAAAAAGATTAGTCCTCTTCTTGAAGTGAAGAAACGGCTAATCTTTTTTTGTAGTAGGGCTGATCCATTCATTATATACATGACTGATTGGTCAGAATTTCTGAGCAATTTTTTGGTGTAAGAAAACTTGGATTCCCTTATTTTTGTAAATTAAATGCCAAACGTTGTTGTGAACTGTGCGATACTAAACGCATGACGAATCTTACGAAGGAGAGACACATGCGATTTAAACGATTCGATTTGATCAGCACATTGCTTCTTGCGACTATCTTGACCGGTTGTGCGGAACCGGAACAACTTTTGCCCTCGAGTCATCAAGAAATGAAATGGATCGATGATACCACGGCGGACGGGGGAACGGCATCAGATGCCATCGTGAAGAGGATCAAAGTGGATGCATTTCCGCAAGATGCGGCTTCCTTTGAAGAAGGGGTCCGTCGCCACCTGAAATTTCAGTTCAAGGACGGGACGTCGGCACATCCGACAGCAACCGACTTATGGAGCAGTGCCGTCGTCGGAGACCATGCCACGGCGACACTCCATTATCCGAAAGGGGCAAATCGCCTTGCCCTCCTGACGTATCAACGACAAGCAGAGACTTGGATTTTAATAGACATCCTGTTTGAAGACATCAAACCGATAAAAGCTACCAGTGCGGCGAACGGTCTGAAACTGCCGTTCTCGACATTTCAAGCGATTGAGAGTAGTACAATCTCTAATCAAGATTCCAAGATGATGTGGCTATTTCATACGAAAACGGATGCTGTAGTGATCACGGTCCTCCCGAAGCAGGACGTTGCTGCGTCTGACTGGAAGACAAGTACACTTGCAGACGGCCGAACGGCTTATATGCAGGAGAACAACCAAGGGGCGAACCTATATTATGCGGACGGCGATCAACTCGTCCTCTTATCCGGCAATCTGTCGCTTTCGCAACTGAAGCAGTTGGCGGTGACGATTGCGCCTGTCAGCTCAGACGGTTTCCCTTACCCGATGTAATGCTAAAACCCGGACGCCAGGCGGCATCCGGGTTTTTTGTTACCATTTAAAATCAAAATCAGCCCCGACATCTTTCGCGAGGTGGGCATCCGATCCGTAAACGAGCGGAATCGATAAAGACTGCGTGACTTGCAGGAGTTCCGGGTAAGGATAGGAAAGACCACATAACGGCTTACGGAGTCCTGCTGTGTTGACGTCGAGCGTGAAGTCCGCCTGACGGATTTTCCGTAACGTATCGTCAAGGTTCACCGGGTTTGACTCGAGTGGATAGGCTTGGATAAACTTCGTCGGCAACGTCAAGTGACCGAGGCGCTTCGGCTGGTGTTTTCCTAAGTCCGTCATGACGAGTGCCTGGATGCCTTCGTAGTAGCGCTCGTGGGCGGCTGTGACGCTGCCGAGTTTCGTGACGATCTCACCGAAACTTTCTTTACTGAAGTCGACCATGTAATAACGGTCCTCGATCCAGAGGTAATGGAGCGACAGGATGCCGTCCGTCAGCTCAGGACCGTAGCGGGCGATGATGTCACGCGTCCCGTCGACGTCATGCTCCCAGTAGTCAAACTCCATCCCGATCCGGATCTCGATGTCGTTTTTATATGTCTCGCGTAACGTCTTCAGTTCCTCGATGTAACGTTCGGCCGTCGCAAACGACATCCCGGAGTCGTTATCGGGTGCCGGGTCGGTGAGTCCTTCCGGCAGCGGGGCGTGCTCAGTGAAGCTGATCCGTTCGAGACCTTGTAACAGGGCGCGTTCGATATACGCTTCGAGTGGATCCTTCGTTCCGTGCGGACAATACGGGCTGTGGACGTGACCGTCCCATTTCAGTAAATGCATGACAAAACCTCCGATATGTTTTTTTAGGTAGTAAAACAGGCAAAAGGATTGACAATCGGACCACAAAAAAGGTATCTTATCGTTAAATAATTTAGCGTGGTACAGTGATAATAAGATAAAGGAGTGGCGACATGCAATCATTTTCTACGATTCGACTCAAGGACGGGGCGACAGACTATGTCGGACCGTCAGCAGAACGTCTGCAACGGGTCATCCGTCAGCTTGAGGATGGACTCGAACAATCTAACTATACCCGATTAATCACACCTTTAATTGAAGAAATTGGTGGACGGGAACAAATTCGGATGGACTTTACGACAAGTGTCGCCCGCGCCCTCAGTGAGCGCGGCCGTGAACAATATAAGCGTGTCTTTTACAGCGGTTCGGTCTTTCAGCCGGAAGAGAAGTTCCAAGTCGGGTTCGAGGAACGGGGCGAAATCGCAGCCGTCGAAGCGATTCAACTGGCCGTCCGCTTGATTGAAGAATTGACGGGCAAAGCAGTCACGTTATCGATTGGTGACGCCGGACTGATTGAACATTTGATTGAGACACGGGTCGGTGATCACCACTTGCGCGACCAGGTGACGCAAATGCTGCGGTTACGGAACGTGATTGAACTGAAACAAATCGCCCGCGAACTCGATGATGAATTGCTGGCAAAACTCCCGCTGTTATTCGGACGTGAAGGCGCAGAAAAAATCTTACCGTTCGTCGATGAAACACGGTTGAACGCCGTCCTTGATTTAGCGGACGCCGTCAATGCCGATCTCGACTTCGGCCAGATGGGCTTACAGACGTATTATGACGGCGTGACGATCCACGGCTTCATCGATGGTGTGACGGAGCCGGTCTTAGTCGGCGGTCGTTACGACCGGTTATATGAACAGTTTGGTCAACAACAACAAGCGTTCGGCATCGGATTTTCGGTCGAACGGCTTGCGGAGGTGCTGTAAATGCGAATCGGAATCACGAAAGGACGCCTGTCGAAAGCGACCGAGCGTTACTTGAAAGAAGCGGGCGTCGAGACATGGGGCGCGATTGAACGTGAATTGATCGTCAAACGGGGCGAGCATGAATTCGTCTTCATGAAAGGATCGGACTTAATCCCGTACGTCGCCCAGGGCGTCCTTGACGTCGCGATCACAGGCAGCGACATCTTACTCGAGTCGGATCAAGAGTTATCGGAACTGACGGAGTTACCGTTCGGCGTCTGCCGGATGTCGGTCTGTGCGAAAGAGCCGCTCCAGTTCGAAGGCGGACGCCGGGTCCGGATTGCAACGAAGTATCCGGTCATCGCAAAACGCTACTTCAGTGAACTCGGCGTCGACGTCGATATCGTCCCGCTGAACGGCTCGGTCGAACTGGCACCGCTCCTCGGCCTCGCCGATGCGATCGTCGATATCGTCGAGACGGGCGAGACGTTACGGGCGAACGGACTGAACGAATACGAAAAAATCATCGACATCAGTGCCCGGTTCTTTACGAGTGAATGGACACTCAAACGCAAGCGGGTCGAAGTGATTCAATTACTGGAACAGCTGACAGAAGGAGTGACACGGTAATGGCAACGACAAAAAACTTCAGCGTCGACCGTGAGACGGAACAAGCCGTCCGGGCGATCCTTGAAACGGTCGCAACTGATGGCGACGCAGCAGTCCGTCGCTATACGGCACAGTTCGACAACATCGAGCTGACGGATTTGCGATTAGACGAAACACGGATTCAACAAGCATTCGAGCAAGCGGACACGAATTTAATCGACTCGCTCAAATTGATGGCGACACGCCTCGTCGAGTGGCACGAACAAGAGTTACCGTCCGACATCGAACTCGTCGAAGCCGACATCACACGGCGCCAACGGTTTCTTCCCGTCGATTCGGTCGGGATTTACGTCCCGGGTGGCGCGGCAAGTTATCCGTCGACCGTCCTGATGAACGCGATTCCGGCAAAAGTTGCCGGTGTTGAACGGATCGTCATGGTGACACCTGTGACGGGACTGACGGATGAAGTCTTGGTCGCAGCTCAAATCGCCGGTGTGACGGAAATCTATACGATCGGTGGTGCGCAAGCCGTCGCCGCATTGACATTCGGAACGGAAACGATTGGTGCCGTCGACTTGATTGTCGGGCCGGGGAACCGGTTTGTCGCGGAAGCGAAACGCCAAGTCTACGGGATCGTCGGGATTGATTCCGTTGCCGGACCATCAGAAGTCGTCGTCATCGCGGATGAGACGGCGCACCCGGACCGGATTGCCGCTGATTTACTTGCCCAGGCAGAACACGACCGGGACGCGGTTGCGATTGCCTTCGTCCCGACGGAAGCGATGAAAGCAGACGTCGATGCGAACATCGAAACACGCCTGCAGCAACTACCGCGTCAGGAAATTGCACGCCGGGCGATGGAAAACGGTGGTGTCTTCGTCGCCTCGCTCGAGCAGGCAATCGAGGAAGCGAACCGCCTAGCAGCCGAACACTTGGAGCTCGCCGTCGCCAATCCGCAGGACGTCGTCAAATCGATTCGTCACGCCGGGATGATTTTCCTCGGTCACGAAACGCCGGAGACGCTCGGGGATTACGTCGCCGGAACGAACCACGTCTTACCGACGTCCGGGACGGCACGCTTCGCGTCCGGCTTATCTGCCCGGACCTTCCTGCGTCACCAGACGATGCTCGAAGCGACACGAGAAGGTGTCCAGCGTCTTGCCAATGCCGCGAAGACCGTTGCCCGGGTCGAAGGACTCGAAGCACACGCACAAGCGATAGAAGTGAGGGAAAACTGATGCGACTCCACCAAAATGAACGCTTTACTGCCCATAGTACAATCGGAATCGAGACGATTAAACAACTCGTCGAGACGTTTCCGTTAAATGAATATCCGGTCGAGATCATTGACCAAGTCAAAACGTCTTACAGCACCTATGCCGGTGTCCGCCCGACACAACTCGTGGCCGGGAATGGCTCCGATGAACTGATCGGTTACCTCTGTGCCCGCTACGGTGGACCGGACGCACCGGTCATCGCCTCGCAACCGGACTTCGTCATGTATCAGTTTTATACCGACCGGGCACGGGCCGACTTCAGTAAAGTCCCGCTCCTCGACGGGATGGAACTCGACGTCGACGGCTTGATTGCTGCACCGGGGAACATCATCTTCATCAGTCACCCGCACAATCCGTCGGGAATCTTACGAAAAGAAGCCGACGTGCGCCGGTTACTCGACAGCGGCAAATACGTTGTCATCGATGAAGCGTATATCGACTTCGCCCTCGAGCAGTCGATGGTCGGCTTACTCGAGGAGTATCCGAACGCCATCATCCTCCGGACTTTATCAAAAGCGTTCGGACTCGCGTCCCTGCGTCTCGGGTTCCTGATCGCCAGTGAAGCGATTGTCGCGGAAGTCGAACAAATCAAGTCACCGTATAATGTATCCGGCCTTTCGGCAGCCGTCGGGATCGCCATCATGGCAGAACCGGAACTTGATCTTGTCTTAGCGGAAACGTATGCGAGCCGGGACACGATTGCCCGTTTAGTCGAGCCGCTCGGAACAACCTATCCGAGTGCCGCGAATTTCGTTTATGTCGAATACGATGAAGCGGAACGTTTCACCGAACGGTGCGCTAAAGCCGGACTGCGGATCCGTCTGTTTGACGGAGCGTTCCGGATCAGTTGTGGTTCGGTTGAAGCAATGAACGTACTAGAAAGATGTGTAGAGGAGGAAATGCAATGCGTCGTGGGACAAGCGAACGAGTAAGTTCAGAATCAGAAATCAAGGTCGCGGTCGACCTTGCGGGAGGTCCGGTCGAGATCAAAACAGGCGTCGGCTTCTTTGATCACATGTTGACGTTATTCGCTTTTCAAGCGCGAATCGGACTCGTCATCGAAGCGAAGGGCGATCTCTGGATCGATGCCCACCATACGGTCGAAGATACAGCGATCGTCCTCGGGGCTGCCTTGACGGAAGCACTCGGTGACAAGGCCGGGATTGAACGCTACGGCGAATCCCGTGTGCCGATGGATGAGACACTCGCGTCCGTCGTCCTCGACTTCAGTGGACGTCCCTATACGGTCTTCCGCGCAGAATTCAAAAATCCGAAGCTCGGGGATTTCGATACGGAGCTCGCGGAAGAATTTTTCCAAGGGCTGTCGCGGAGTGCGCGGATGACGATTCATGCCGAGGTCCTCTACGGCTCGAACACGCACCACATGATTGAAGGCTTATTCAAAGCGCTCGGCCGGGCAGTTCGCCAAGCAATCGCCGTGACGAGTGAAGGCGTGCCCTCGACGAAAGGACTGATTGATCAATGATCGCAATTGTAGATTATGGCGTCGGGAATATCGCGAACATCGAACGGGCGTTAAAGGAACTTGGGGAAGCGGTCATCGTCACGAGTGACATCGAACTGCTCGGACAGGCGGAAGCACTCGTCTTGCCCGGCGTCGGTGCCTATGCCCCGGCGATGGCCCGGTTAAAGGAGACCGGCTTGATTGACTTCTTGCAGGAACAAGCGACCAAAAAACCGTTCCTCGGGATTTGTCTCGGGATGCAGTTATTGTTTGAATCGAGTGACGAAAACGGTCGGACGCAGGGACTGGGCATTTTACCGGGAACGATCGAGAAGTTACCGGAAACGGTCCGCTTACCCCATATGGGCTGGCACGAACTGACGAATCACGGCGAAGCCGTCTATTTCGTCCACTCGTACGGTGCCGTCTGCGAACCGGACTGGATTATCGATTCCGTCGAATACGGTCGACGCGTCCCGGCAATCGTCCAAAAGGACTTAGTGACGGGGATGCAATTCCACCCGGAGAAGAGTGGCGAAGTCGGACTGAAATTACTTAAAGAATGGAGAGAGACGACATGCAACTCTACCCAGCAATCGATTTAATGAGCGGACAAGCCGTCCGGCTCAAGCAAGGTGATTTTCAACAACAGACATTTTTCGGGGATGCGCTGACCATCGCGAAACGGTTTAAGGACGACGGCGCGACAGCGATTCACCTGATTGACTTAGATGGCGCGAAAGCGGGCGAACCCTTGCACTTGAGCCTGATTGCCGACATCAAAAAAGAGACCGGATTGTTCGTGGAAGCAGGCGGCGGCGTCCGCAACATCGAGACGGTCGAAGCGTACGTCGGTGCCGGGATTGACCGGATCTTGATCGGAACGGTCGCCCTCGAGGACGAAGCCTTGCTCGAACAGATGATTGAGAAAGCCGGTGACAAATTAGCGGTTGCTTTGGACGCGAAAAATGGTATCGTCCAGACACGCGGCTGGCTCGAAGCAAGTGATTGGACGCTCGAACGGGCAATCGAACACTTGATTCAAAAAGGCATCAAGACGTTT
Source organism: Exiguobacterium sp. s127 (assembly GCF_018618695.1). Classification (NCBI taxonomy): domain Bacteria; kingdom Bacillati; phylum Bacillota; class Bacilli; order Caryophanales; genus Exiguobacterium; species Exiguobacterium sp. s127. The sequence goes on from NZ_JACSMO010000001.1 coordinate 282,490, forward strand.
CTATATACCGACATCTCGCGCGACGGGATGATGCAGGGACCGGATGTCGACGGACTCGACCGCTTGAAGCGGGACGGCGTTGAACTGATTGCTTCCGGTGGCGTGACGACGGTCGAGGATGTCGCCCGCTTAAAAGAAATCGGGATGGACGGCGCTGTCATCGGCCGTGCCTTACTCGACGGGTCACTCTCGTTGAAAGAGGTGCTGACCGTATGTTGATGAAGCGGATCATTCCCTGCCTCGACGTCAAGGAAGGCCGTGTCGTCAAAGGCGTCAAGTTCCAAAACTTACGTGACCTCGGCGATCCCGTCGCCGTCGCGAAGTACTACTATGAACAAGGGGCGGACGAACTCGTCCTGCTTGATATCTCGGCGACGCAAGAAGGACGGGAGACGATGCTCGATATCGTCGAGCGGGTCGCTGAAGTCATCTACATGCCGTTTACGGTCGGCGGCGGGATCAAGACACTTGAGGATGCGAAACGCCTGATCCGCGCCGGTGCCGATAAAGTCTCTCTCAATTCGTCCGCTCTGCAGAATCCGCAACTTGTCCATAACGTCAGTCAGTTGTTTGGTGTCCAGGCGACGGTCGTCGCGATTGACGCCAAACGGACGGGCGACTCGTGGGGGGTCTTCTCACACGGCGGGACACAGGCTGTCGGGCGGGATGTCATCGAGTGGGCGCAGGAAGTCGTCGCACTCGGCGCCGGCGAGTTACTTGTCACGTCGATGGACGCCGACGGGACAAAGGACGGCTATGACCTGGAACTGATTCAACGGTTACGCGACGTCGTCAACGTACCGATCATTGCGTCCGGCGGTGTCGGGACACTTGAGCATTTAGCCGAGGGTCTCGAAGCAGGTGCCGACGCTGCACTTGCCGCTTCGATTTTCCACGAAGCGACGTATTCGATGCCGGAGACGAAGGACTACTTGAAGGCGAGAGGAGTCGACGTCCGATGATTGAACTGAATTTTTCAAAAGGACTCGTTGCGGCGGTGATTCTAGACGAAACGACGAACGATGTCCTGATGGTCGGGTTCATGGATCAGGCCGCTTACGACAAAACGCTTGCGACCGGACTCGTCACGTTTTTCTCACGGACGAAGAACCGGCTCTGGACGAAGGGGGAGACGAGCGGACATACGCTTGAGCTCCGTCGCATGTGGATTGACTGTGACCAGGACAGTCTGTTGATCACGGTCAAAGCGAATGGTCCGACGTGCCACACCGGCAACCGGACATGTTTCTATACTGAAGTGGAGGTGCCCCATGTTACATGAATTGGAACAGACAGTAAAAGAAAAAATCGCAGCGAATGAGGACTCTTCGTACACGAACTATCTCGTCCAGTCCGGACGCGAGAAAATCGCGAAGAAGTTCGGGGAAGAAGCATTCGAGGTCGTCCTCGCAGGCGACGACACATTAGCGGAAGAAACGGCAGACCTGTTGTACCACTTGACGGTCTTGCTTGCTGACCGCGGTGTCTCGTATAAAGAAGTCGAAGCCGTGCTGAACGAACGGCACGGTACGAAATCGACGTTCAAAGATCGTCCGGATATCGAACGGTGGTAAATAGAAAATCCACATTCCTTTGCGGGAAGTGGATTTTTTTGATGAAAAATCGGGAATAGGATACAGTGCTCTTGACGTCATCATATTGTCAGAATGTTTTAATAGGCAGTCTTGCTGTTCGGGCGTATAATCAAGGGCATAGTCCGTCTTGTTTAGAAAGTAGGTGTTCGTTTGATCACAAAAAAAGAAATCACGAAAACGATTAAGGAACAGTCCAAAGAAACGCTCGAGGAGTTACTCGCCAAAGGGGATTCCTTGAAAGAAGAAATCGCCAGTGCGGTTACACACGGGCTCGGTGTCATCTTCAGTATCGTGGCACTCGTGTTGCTCGTGTTACAGGCGACGAAATCCGGTAGTGCATGGAACATCACGGCGGTCAGCATCTTTGGCGCGACGATGATTTTACTTTATCTGTTCTCGACATTGATGCATTCGCTGATGCATACGAAAGCGAACAAAGTCCTGCAAATTCTAGATCACGCAGGCATCTATCTCTTGATTGCAGGGAGTTACACACCGTTCGCGTTGATTACGTTACGCGGACCACTTGGTTGGACGTTGCTCGGCATCGTCTGGGGCGTCGGGACACTCGGGATGATTTGGAAACTCTATTCGACGGGGAAACACGTCTGGATTTCGAACGTTTCTTATTTGGTGCTCGGCTGGTGTTGTCTCTTCGCCATTAAACCGATTTATGAAGCACTTGGTTTACAAGGGTTCTTGTTACTACTCGGCGGTGGACTCGCGTACTCACTCGGTGTCATCTTTTACGTCTGGGCTCGTTTGCCGTACAATCATGCGATTTGGCATCTGTTTGTTCTCGCAGGAAGTGTCTTGATTTTCCTGTCGATTTTCTATTACGTGGCACCGGCACCGATGTCATGAAGAAACTTCGCTTGCGGGACTGGCTTCCCTTTTCACTTTATTTATTGTTCGGACTCGGATTGCTCCTTTATTTCCGCTTGTCGGGGATGATGGAGCAATTTGATTTAGAGGCGTTGTCGAACTGGATTCTCGCGCAAGGCTTTCCCGGTATGCTGCTCTATGTCCTCGCTTATACAATCCGTCCACTCGTCTTTTTCCCGGCGAGCTTACTGACGATGTTCGGCGGTTATACCTATGGTCCGTGGCTCGGCACGTTACTTGACGTCATCGGCGCGGGAACAGGCAGTTTACTCAGTTTTTGGATTGCCCGCCTGCTCGGACGGCGCGCTGTCGAGAAAATCATTGGGACCGGTAAGCTGACGGTATTCGACGACAGGATTGCTTCGAACGGTTTTACAGTCGTGTTGCTCGTCCGCTTGATTCCATTGTTTCCATTTGATGCAATCAGTTATGCGTCCGGTCTATCAAAAATTAAATTTAAGCAGTTTGTACTTGCAAGTTATCTCGGTATCATTCCTGGGGCGTTCGTTTACAACAACATCGGGGCGAGTCTCCGCAATCCATTTTCGTGGCAATTTTTCTTAGCTGTCTTTTTATACGTATTGTTTTTTGCAGTTGGTTTTTTTGCACAACGATCTTTACGAAAAAAACAAAAGAGAGAGCATATGTAAGCGCTTTATGTCATAATATGAGTGCAGTGATGTGAACCGATACGGTAAAACAGCCTAGCATTTATTTAGGGGGAATAATGAGTGATGGAACGAGTACTACGGGATGGTTTTATCTTCTTATCGCAGAATAAGACATTGAACGGATTAGCGAAACGATATGGTCTGAAGTTTGGGGCTGGTCGCTTCGTGGCGGGGGATTCACTCGAAGCATCGAAACGGGCGATTCAAGATTTGAATGCAAAAGGATTATGTGTGACGATGGATCACCTCGGTGAGTTCATCTCGACTGGAGCCGAAGCGGAGATGATGACGCAAGAGTGTATCCGCGCCGTCGAAATGATTGCGGAAGAGAAATTAGACTCGCAACTTTCACTAAAGTTAACGTCACTTGGCCTTGATATTTCAGATCAATTAATTCGATCGAACATGGAACGGATTTTGACACGGGCGAAAGAGCTCGGCGTATTCGTCACCATCGACATGGAAGATGAACCACGTTGTGAAAAAACGATTCAATTGTTTGAAGAGTTGCGTCAGTCGTTTGATAACATTGGTACCGTCATTCAGTCTTACCTCTATCGTTCAGAAGACGACATCAAACGGGTCGGACGGTTTGAAACGAACCTCCGCATCGTCAAAGGGGCATACAAGGAGCCGGCGACGGTCGCCTTCCCGGAAAAAGAAGATGTCGACCACAACTACATCAAACTCGTAAAACTTCAATTGTCACTCGGAAATTATGCTGCGGTCGCGACGCATGACGACGCGATGATTGAACAAATCATTCGCTACGCGAAGGAAAATGGGATTGGAAACGATAAGTTCGAATTCCAGATGCTGTACGGCATCCGCGTCGAACGTCAGCTTGAGCTCGTGAAGCTCGGTTATAAAGTCCGTGTCTACGTCCCGTATGGCCGTGACTGGTACGGCTACTTCATGCGCCGTTTAGCAGAACGTCCGGCAAACGTCGCGTTCGTCCTTAAAGGAATGGTCAAAGGGTAATCGAAAAATAGGGATGGAGCTGTCATGGCTTCATCTTTTTGTTTTATTGTTTGAAATTTTTTTCTATCCCCGTGCTTTTCGTAGCTAATCTGGCTGGGAGACTCAAAAGAAATCACTCGTTATTCATGCACTTTCCTCAGGCGAGACACAAGCCAGACTTTTCTATTCGCAAGTCGGGTCTTGTTTGTCTCTGTCAGCGCAAAAAAATGCGCTTTTTCCTGTAGGAGTTGCATGAATCGAGTGATTTTTTCTACTTGATACGTGTCAGCAGATGAACGATTATGTTGAATGGGTTATCAGCAAACAGACGTGTCCACTCGACTTCTACGGGAAAAGGAAGCGTAGCTTCCGTCAGGGACAGGCAAGACCCGATCATCGCTAGATGGCAGCTAGCTTGCGTCCCGCCCGAGAAAAGCGGGTGGGCAACCGTCTGTTTTAAAACTTATGATTCTTTAACACTCAATCCATTTACCGTGTCCGAAACGCAAACAAACACGAGAACGCATGCGCTTGATCGAGTAACCGATGACCGGTCAAAACAGCCCCTTCTTTTTGAATGACCGCTTCGTCGAGCAATGTCCAACCACGTTCTTCTGCCAGTTGGACGAGTTCCCACGGCATCATCGTATTGCCCATCGCGACTTCTTCGCCATATAAACGACGATAGGCTAAAGCCCGTGGTGCTGCTGTCGGACCGAGCAGACTGATGACGACAATTGGTGCAACCCGCTCGATTTCCTGAAGGACTGCGAGCGGACGCGTCGACCACTCGAGTGAGTTGACGGCGAGGACGGCGTCAAACGCATCATCTACAAACGGTAACGCTTCACCGGTGCCGACGACAAAGTCGAGGGTCGGTGATTTGTCACGGGCAATCCGAATCATTTCCTCCGATAAATCAAGTCCCGTCATGTCAAAAGAATTCGCCAGCAGTCGACAGGCTGCCCCGTCGCCACATCCTAAATCAAGCATCTTGCCAGCGGTGATGACCGACTTTAGGAAAGGAATGATCGTTTTACGACTCCCTTGTGTCCACATCATTTCCGAGCGTTCCGCCCAGTCCGTTGCCTTCTGGTCCCACAGTTGTTCTGTCTGTTTCATGACATCTCCCCCTTGTTTCTTTTAGTCTAACAGGAAAATTTGACCAAAATGTGATTTTTTATTGCTACTGAATCATTATTCATTTATGATGGAGAGGTAGAAGAAGCAGGGGAAAGATTGATGGGCTTCTTTTTTTGTCAGAATAATGAATGGTTGTTCATTCAATTACGGATCAGGGGGTATATCATGGCGAGTCAGATCGGTCAGCCGACCACACTTAAATTGACGAAACATATTCAATTCGCCGTCATCATCGGTTCAGGGGTCATGGGTGCAGGAATCGCGGCACACCTCGCGAATGCGGGAATTCGGACATTGATGCTTGATATCGTACCAAAAGAACTTACGGCACAGGAAGAAAAACAAGGACTTACGTTAGCGGACAGAGCCGTCCGAAACCGGATCGCACGGGAAAACCGTCAAAAGTTGCTGAAACAAAATCCGGCACCGCTCGCATCAAAAAAATTGATCGACTTAATCGAAGTCGGTAATCTCGAAGACGACCTCGAACGCTTGAAGGAAGCGGACTGGATTGTCGAAGTCGTCGTCGAACGTTTGGATGTCAAACAACAACTGTTCGCGACGATTGAACCGTTCCTCCGTGAAGATGCGATCGTCAGCTCGAATACGTCAGGGATCTCGATCGAAGCGATGCGTGAAGGACGCTCGGCATCATTTAATTCACGTTTCCTTGGCACACACTTCTTTAACCCACCACGTTACCTCAAGCTACTCGAATTGATTCCGACGACGGATACGAATCCGGAAGTCGTCCGCTTCATGAAACAATTCGCGGAAGAGCGTCTTGGAAAAGGTGTCGTCATCGCGAAGGACACACCGAACTTCATCGGCAACCGGATCGGGACATATGGTCTGCTCGTGACGATGGAAGAGATGAAAAAAGGCGGCTATACGATTGGGGAAGTCGACTCCGTGACGGGACCGTTACTCGGTCGTCCGAGCTCGGCGACATTCCGGACGCTTGACGTCGTCGGAATCGATACGTTCGTCCATGTAGCGAACAACGTCTATGACCTGTTACCGGAAGGTCCTGAAAAAGATACATTTGAAGTCCCGGCAGAAATGAAGCGACTCGTCACAGAAGGTTCGCTCGGTGCTAAATCAGGACAAGGTTTCTATAAGAAAGTCGGGAAACAAATCCTTGAACTCGATGTAAACTCTTTTGAATACGTTGAAAAGAAAGCGCTTACCGAGCCGTCGATCGGTCAGGCGAAAGCTCTTCCTGGCGCCAAAAATAAATTGAAAGCCGTTATTTTTGCGAACGACCGTGTCGGTGCACTCTTGTGGCCAATCCATGCGAAGACACTGCTCTACTCGGCACAACTGACACATGAAATCGCGGATGACATCAAAGCAATCGATGAAGCGATGAAATGGGGCTTCGGTTGGAAGATGGGACCGTTCGAGACATGGGACGCACTCGGTGTCGAAAAAACCGTTGCGAAAATGAAGCAGGATGGTTACGACGTCCCGACATGGGTCGACGAGATGCTTGCGTCAGGCAACACAAGTTTCTACAACGAAAATGGTCAGCATTATGATGCGACGAGCGGAACGTATGTCGGCAGTGAACAGAATCCGAAAGAAATCCGCTTACGTGACGTCCGCAAGTCAAACGGCGTCTTACTTGAGAACAACGGAGCCCGTTTACTCGATGTCGGAGATGACGTGGCCGTGCTTGAGTTTACGTCGAAGAGTAATGCAATCGGCGTCGACATCATGCAGATGATTGAACAATCGATTGACTTAGTCGAAAAAAATCACCGCGGACTCGTCATCGCAAACGATGGCAAAAACTTCTGTGTCGGTGCGAACCTCGCGATGATGCTGATGGAAGCAGAAGATGAAAACTGGTTCGAGCTGGACTGGATCATCAATAAATTCCAGCAATCGATTCAAAAGATTCGTTACGCGTCACGCCCGATCGTCGCAGCATTACAAGGGATGACGCTCGGTGGCGGAACGGAGATTTCACTTCCGGCAGCCCGCCTGCAAGCAGGACTCGAAACTTACATGGGGCTCGTCGAAGTCGGTGTCGGCCTGATTCCAGGTGGTGGCGGAAACGTCAACACGTACCGTCGTTTACTTGAAAATACGCCGGATGGTTTAGTGAATATCGAAAAAGCAGCGCAAAAGACATTTGAAAACGTCGCGATGGCAAAAGTCTCGAAATCAGCGTTCGAAGCACGCGAACTCGGCTATGTCCGCTCTGTCGACCAGATTTCGATGAACCGGGATCACTTGACGTATGATGCGAAACAACTTGTCCTCGAGCTCGACCGGACAGGCTATACGCCACCTGCTAAATCCTTGATTCCAGTCGTCGGCCGGACAGGGAAAGCGACGCTTGAGCTGGCAACGCGGGAAATGTTCTATGGCGGTTATGTCTCGGAGCATGACTTGAAGATCGCGAACAAGTTAGCGCATGTCATCGCGGGCGGAAACGTTGCCTTCGGTACACACGTCGATGAGCAATACATGCTCGACCTTGAACGGGAAGCGTTCTTGAGCTTGATCGGTGAGATGAAAACACAACAACGGATGCAGCATATGCTTGTCAAAGGCAAGCCGCTTCGTAACTGACTGGGGGGATTCGAATGAAAGAAGCAGTAATCGTCGCTGGTGCGCGGACACCAGTCGGTAAAGCAAAAAAAGGGTCATTTAAAGCGATGCGTTCTGATGAACTCGCAGGAATCGCGATTAAGGAAACGTTGAAGCGTTCAAAATATGAGGGAACAATCGATGATGTCATTCTCGGTTGTGCTCTTCCGGAAGCGGAGCAAGGGATGAACATCGCCCGCTACGCGTCCGTTCTTGGCGGTTTGTCACACGAAGTACCGGCCATCACAATCAACCGCTACTGCTCGTCCGGTCTGCAATCGATTGCTGATGCGTCGATGAAAATCATGACCGGTCAAGCGACGGCCGTCATCGCCGGTGGACTCGAGTCGATGAGTCAAATCCCGATGCCGGGACACGTCGTTCGTCCGAACCCGTCAATCGTCGAATCGGAACCTGAATATTATATGAGCATGGGGCATACGGCAGAGCAAGTCGCAGCGACGTATCACGTCTCACGTGAAGATCAAGATGCCTTTGCCTTACGCAGTCATCAAAAAGCGGCAGCCGCGATCGCAGCCGGTAAGTTCACGGATGAAATCGTCCCCGTCACGGTGACGGAATACGTCGTCAACGATGACATGAAGGTCGAAGAAAAATCCTGGGTCGTTCAGCATGACGAAGGCGTCCGGGCAGACTCTTCAAAAGAAGGCTTGGCAAAACTCCGCCCGGTCTTCCGGCTTGGTGGCAGTGTCACAGCCGGGAACTCGTCACAAACATCAGACGGGGCAGCAGCCGTACTCGTGATGGAGCGTGAGGAAGCAGAGCGTCAAGGACTGCCGATTCTCGGGAAGTTCAAGTCGTTTGCCGTCGGCGGTGTCCGTCCGGAAGTCATGGGAATCGGACCGGTCGTCGCGATTCCGAAAGCCCTTGAACTCGCAGGAATCACACTCGAAGAGGTCGGCTTGATTGAATTGAATGAAGCGTTCGCCTCACAATCCCTTGGTGTCATCCGTGAGCTCGGTCTCAACGAAGACATCGTCAACGTCAACGGGGGAGCGATCGCACTCGGTCATCCACTCGGCTGTACGGGAACAAAACTGACATTATCACTCTTGCATGAAATGAAACGCCGGAACGCGAAGTATGGTGTCGTCTCGATGTGTATTGGCGGCGGCATGGGTGCTGCCGGTGTATTCGAATTAGTTGAAGGAGGAACAGGACAATGAGCCAAACGACAAACGAATTGATTAAAGGTGGAAGTTTTGTACTGGATGAATTAAAAGCAGAGCGTCTCTTTACACCGGAGGATTTTTCAGAAGAACATAAAATGGTTGGTGACATGACGGCGAAATTCGTCGAAGATCGTGTCGTTCCGGTGCTTGACCGGATCGAAAAACATGAGTTCGAACTTTCAGTCGGTCTCTTGCGTGAAGCAGGCGAGCTCGGTCTTCTCGGGGCAGACGTTCCGGAAGAATACGGCGGCTACCAAATGGATAAAATCTCGTCTTCAATCATCACAGAAAAATTCGCACGTGGTCGTTCATTCGCCCTCAGCTACGGCGCACACGTCGGAATCGGTTCACTCCCAATCGTCTTCTTCGGAAACGAAGAGCAAAAACAAAAGTACTTGCCGAAACTCTCGTCAGGTGAATGGATTGCGTCATACGCATTGACAGAACCGGGCTCGGGGTCAGATGCACTCGGTGCGAAGACGACAGCTGTCTTGAACGAAGCCGGGACACACTATATCTTGAACGGTGAAAAACAATGGATCACGAATGCCGGTTTCGCCAGTCTGTTCGTCGTCTATGCGAAAATCGATGGCGATAAATTCACGGCATTCCTCGTCGAGGGTGAGTACCCGGGCGTCTCGACAGGTCTGGAAGAGCAAAAAATGGGCATCAAAGGGTCATCGACACGGACATTGATTTTAGAAGATGCGGAAGTACCGGTCGAAAACGTCCTCGGTGAAATCGGTCGCGGGCACGTCATCGCCTTTAACATCTTGAACGTCGGGCGTTACAAACTCGCTGTCGGTGCCGTCGGTTCATCAAAACGCGCGATTGATCTCGCCGTTCAGTATGCGAACGAACGGAAACAATTCAAAACACCGATCAGCTCATTCCCATTGATTCAAGAGAAACTGGCGACGATGTCAGCTCAAACGTATGCGATGGAAAGCTCAGTTTACCGGACAGGCGGTCTCTTCCAAGATAGTCTCGATCAGCTGTCGGAAGAAGAAAGTAAAGATGGCAAACGCGTCGCTGATTCGATTGCCGAGTACGCGATTGAATGTTCGATGAACAAAGTCTTTGCGTCCGAGACATTTGATTATGTCATCGATGAGGCGGTTCAAATCCACGGCGGATATGGTTTCATGGCGGAATATGAAGTCGAAAACATGTACCGTGATTCACGGATTAACCGGATCTTCGAAGGAACAAACGAAATCAACCGTTTGCTTGTACCAGGTACGCTCTTGAAGAAAGCGATGAAAGGCGAGTTACCACTCTTAGCGGAAGCGCAGCGCCTCCAACAGGAAGTCATGAGCTTCATGCCGACAGAAGTCGGAACAGAACCGCTCGACCGGGAACGTCACTTGCTCGCGATGATGAAAAAGATCTTCTTATTGACGGCTGGAACGGCTGTTCAGAAATATCAAGATAAGTTACAAGGCGAACAGGAAATTCTCGCGAACACGGCCGATATCATGAGTGCAATCTATGCGCTCGAGTCAGCCATCGTCCGGACAGAAAAAGCGATCGCTTCAAAAGGCGTCGAGAAGAGCGAACTCAAAATCCGTTATACGGAAGTCTTCGCACAACAGGCATTCGAAGGTGTTGAACGTGACGCGAAAGAAACACTCTACGCAGCAGCAAGTGGAGACGAGTTACGGATGTTACTGTCGGCACTGAAGAAATTCAGCCGTTACCAACCAATCAACTCAATCGGCACGAAACGTGCGATTGCGAAACGTTTGATTGAAGCTAACAAATATCTCGTCTAAGTCAGGTTTACGAGTTCGCCTTTGCAGGGAAAATCTCTGTAAAGGCGAATTTTTTTGAGGAGGGAATAGCGATGCGTGAAGATGTAAAAGAACTTCAGTTTGCAGTCGACTACTACAAATCGCTCGAGCGTTTATCGGATGAAGAGTGGCAGTCGCCGCTCGCGATCGATAAATGGACGGTACAGGAGTGTGTCGGCCATTTGTTCTTGTGGGACCGGTATTACCTCGATCATGCCGTCGCGAAGCTCCCTGACGATCGACTGACGTTAGTCGAGACGGACTTTGATGAGTTCAACCGGTTAGCGGTCGAGTATGCGCATCATGTCGACGCATTGACGTTACTGAAAAAAGCAATCGCGGTTCGAAGCGATCTCGTGACGCAACTCGGACGGTTGACGGACGCGCAGTATGAACAGACGTATGAAGGGCGCTTTTGTCCCCGTGAGTTCGTCGCGTCGTTCATCGCTCACGATCACCATCATCAAGATCAAATTGATGCGGCACTCGCGCGCTTGAAGGAACACTGATTTATCTGCTAGTCTTAAAGGTGAGGTGATGAAACATGGTAACGATGTATGGGTATCCAAAGTGCAGTACATGTGTCAAAGCGAAGAAGGCGCTTGAAAACAACGGTGTCGAAGTCGATTACAAACACATCGTCGATGAGACACCAAGTGCCGCGACGATTCGTGAACTCCATCAAAAAAGTGGCGAACCGCTGAAAAAATTCTTTAACACGAGTGGTCAATCCTATCGTGCCGCCGGGCTGAAAGATCGCTTACCCGACTTGTCGGAAGAAGAGCAGTATGCTTTGCTCGCAAGTGACGGGATGCTGTTGAAACGTCCAATCGTCACGGACGGGACAGATGTCACACTTGGATTTAAAGAAGAGATGTATCAAGGAAAATGGTATTAAGAAGCCGATTGAATTTGGTATACTAAAACCGTTAGTCCACTATAGAACACAGGGGGAATCGCAAATGAGTCAAGTCAAAGACAATCTACGGTATTCGGAAGAGCATGAATGGGTCGAAGTAACAGGCAACAAAGCACGAATCGGAATCACGGATTTCGCACAGCACGAACTCGGTGATATCGTGTTCGTTGAGCTTCCAGAAGTCGGAGATACGATCTCAATCAACGAGCCATTCGGTTCGGTTGAATCGGTCAAGACGGTTTCAGAGTTGTACGCACCGATTTCAGGGAAAGTCGTTGCAATCAATGAATCACTCTCAGATTCCCCAGAACTCGTTAACGAATCACCATTTGAAGGTGCATGGATGGTTGATATCGAGCTAGAAGATGAGTCGCAAGTTGAAGCATTGATGGATGCTGCGGCATACAAATCAATGATTAACGAGTAATACTTAAGGTAAGGCGGACAGGGGTGAAACGATTTCGTTTCATCGCTGTCCTTTTTTTTGTATACTGGCTTCAGAAGCACTGGATAACAGGAGGGGTCAAGATGAAGGAAGTAACAGAAGTACCAGCAAACGGGTTGTTGTATGTCTATGCACCGATGTGCGGCACATGTGCCATCGCCAGTCGGATGCTCGACGTCGTCGAAGCGACGAAAGACGAGGAATGGATCCAAAAAGCGAATGGCAATTTCATTCCTGAATTTCTAGAGCAGGCGCAAGTCATGAGTGTGCCGGCATTACTCAAAGTAAAGGATCATCAAGTCGTAGAGCGGTTATATGCGTTCCAAAACGTCCAAAATGTCTTTGCGTTTTGTGCAGAATAACAAGAAAAATCATAGGATGATTTTTCTTTATGTTAAATTGTCGGAATATTTACAATAATTCATTGACAATGACAATTTATGAATGGTATATTCATATCAACTTCTAGAAATGCTTTTATAGGAAGTCTGGCAGAGGTATAGAACTTGATGTTTCTCGTATTTAGAACCATTCAATGACATCCTAAATCTTTTTTTCTGTTTCCCCTTAAGTCGTCCCCCAAAGACGAAGCGGTTCAAAAAAGAGATGGTGGATTCGAATGGTCGATCTGACTACTGTGACATCTTGCTTTTATAGTTCGAAAGGGCGCCGTCCTCTGATGTGACGAACGAAGAAGTTCGCATCAGAGCTGGGTTTTCCTTCGTTGCATTTCTAACCACATTATTCGTGTTGTCGGTTCTCCGGCAACGCCTTTTTTTTGTTTCCGAAAGATTTTGAAGCTGTCGCCTTGCTAATCAGAATTGTCCCTGCTACAATGCGATTAAGGAAAAATACTTTAATTCATATCCGATTAGTCGGAATTAAAAGCGGGATGCGGAGGACGAAAAGGCATGACAGTACGTTTCATGGATGTATTTACAGAGTGGGCGTCATCTTACGACGACACAGTAACGGGGCAAGATCCGGAGTACAAAGAAGTCTTTCGCCGTTATGACGAAATATTAGAGACGGTCGCTGAAAAAGCGATGTCACCCGTTGCCGAATTTGGCGCAGGAACAGGCAACTTGACGCAACGTTTGCTTGCGCGTCATGAGCAGGTACTGGCGATTGAACCAAGTCCGGAAATGCGCGACATCTTAATCAATAAAATTCCGACGCTGGCTGTTCAAGATGGTCATTTCTTATCGTTTGAAGCAGCAGAGGCCAAAAGTTTTGTCTCGACTTACGCGTTTCATCATTTGACGGATGAAGAAAAAGGACAGGCCGTCGATTTGATGGCAGCGATTTTACCGGCAGACGGAAAGATCGTCTATGCCGATACGATGTTCGTTTCTGAGACAGCACGTCTAGAAACGATTGAGGAAGCCAGAAATCAAGGGTTCGATAATCTTGCAGAAGATTTAGAACGCGAATTTTATCCACTGATTCCAGTGATGGAACAGATTTTTACGTCACGCGGATTTGACGTGACATTCACACAATACAATCACTTCGTCTGGCTCGTAGAAGCCGAGAAAATGGGGGAATAAATCATGACAATCAAAAAAATGAACGTAGAAAGCTTTAACTTGGACCATACAAAAGTCAAAGCACCATATATTCGTGTAGCAGGCTATAAAGAAGGTAAAGTCGACCAAGTCGTCAAATATGATATTCGTTTCACACAACCGAACGTCGAGCAAATGCCGATGCGTGCGATGCACACACTCGAACATTTACTTGCTGAAAATATCCGCAACTATTCGGACGATGTCATCGATGTTTCGCCAATGGGCTGCCAAACTGGTTTCTACATGGCGATGATGAACTTTGACTCAGTCGAAAAAATGAGTGAACTGGTCGAGAAGACACTGAACGACGTCTTAGCGGCTGAAGTGATTCCGGCACAAAACGAAACACAATGTGGGTTTGCGAGCGCACACGACCTTAAAGGAGCGAAGCACTATGCCGAGAAAATGCTTGCCGGTCGCGACGAATGGGACATCGTCTTCGGATGATCGCGAAGTCAGTCCGCGACCTCGTCGGAAATACGCCACTGTACGAGATTACTTCATTCGATTTGCCTGCTGGTACGCGGATTTTGGCGAAGCTCGAATGGATGAACCCTGGGGGCAGCGTCAAAGACCGCCTCGGTATCCAACTCGTTGATGCCGCAATCGAACAGGGTTACGTGACTCCAGGCGGAACGATCATCGAACCGACTGCCGGCAACACCGGCATCGGTTTGGCGCTCGCCGCTAAAAAATATGACTTACAAGTCATTTGTGTCGTCCCGGAAAAGTTCAGTCAAGAGAAACAGACGTTGATGCGGGCACTCGGCGCGACTGTCGTCAACACGCCGACTGAACTCGATATGCAAGGCGCAATCGATAAGGCAAAGGAACTCGGACAAACGATTCCGAACAGTTATGTGCCACTCCAATTCGAAAACGAAGAAAATTCGGTCACCTATCAGCGGACACTTGGTCCCGAGCTTGTGGCGGAACTTAGTCACATCGACTGGTTCGTCGCCGGATGCGGATCAGGTGGAACGTTTGCCGGAACGACGGCTTTCTTAAAAGAACGCTTCGGGACAAAAGGGGCAATCGTCGAACCGGAAGGCTCCGTCCTCAACGGAGGGCCAGCCGGACCGCATAAAACAGAAGGAATCGGGACAGCCAAATGGCCGAGTCTCGTTTCTCGTGATTTAGTTGATGAAATTCATACGATTTCTGATTCGGATGCTTTTACGAAGGTCCATGAACTGGCGGCACGTGAAGGGTTACTCGTCGGCAGTTCAGCAGGAGCGGCACTCGCCGCGGCGCTCGATATCGCCCAGCGCCATCCGGGAAGTACGATTGTCACCGTCTTCGCAGACAGTGCAGAACGGTATTTGAGCCAACAAATCTTTGAAAAGGTGGACGAGACACATGCGTAAAAAAACAGCGTTGATTCACGGAGGAACGGGTGTAGACAAGGCAACGGGTGCCGTTACACCGCCAATCTATCAAACGAGCACATATAAGCAAGAAAAAATCGGTCAATTAAAAGACGGGTATGAGTACTCGCGCACAGCAAACCCGACGCGGACGAGCATCGAACGATTGATTGCTGATCTTGAAGGAGGCGTCCGTGGATTCGCGTTCGGATCAGGAATGGCGGCGATCCATGCTGTCTTCAATCTGCTTCAGTCTGGCGACCACATCGTCATGACGGACGACGTCTACGGCGGAACGTTCCGCTTGATGCAACGTGTCCTACCGAAGTTCAACATCGAAGTGACATTCGTCGATACGACGGATCTCAGCGCGACGGAAGCGGCGATTCAGGACAACACGAAGATGCTCTACGTCGAGACACCGACGAACCCGTTATTAAAAGTGACGGACATCGAAGCGATCGCAGCCATCACGCGTCGTCACGACTTGAAGCTCGTCGTCGACAACACGTTCGCGACACCATACTTGCAACAACCAATCGCGCTTGGGGCAGATATCGTGCTGCATAGTGCAACGAAATACATCGGCGGACACTCGGACGTCGTCGCAGGGCTTGTCGTCGTCAACGATGATACGCTCGGCGAAGAACTTCACTTCATCCAAAACTCGACGGGTGGAATTCTCGGACCGCAAGACAGCTTCCTGCTTGTCCGTGGTCTGCGGACGCTCGGTATCCGGATGGAAGCGATCGAAGAGACAGCACATGAACTTGTCAGCTTCCTGCAAGCGCAAGACGTCGTCTCGAATATCTTCTACCCGGGGCTCGCATCGCATCCCGGTCATGCGATCCAGCAAAAACAAGCGACTGGTTTCGGCGGGATGATCAGCTTTGATGTCGGTTCAGCTGCAAATGCAGAGAAACTTGTGGAAGCGTCACACTTCTTCACGCTTGCTGAAAGCTTAGGGGCGGTCGAAAGTTTGATTTCCGTTCCGGCACGGATGACACATGCGTCGATTCCGGCAGAACGTCGGGCAGAACTCGGCATCACGGATGGTCTCGTCCGAATCTCGGTCGGACTTGAAGATGCAGAGGATTTGAAAGAAGATTTAACGCATGCTTTCAGTTTGCTCGAAAAAGTTTCTGAAAAAACTGTTTGACAAGCAAAATAACCCCTGCTAATATTCAAAATATATTAAAAACAACTAAATACCGATAACTCTTATCAAGAGTGGTGGAGGGACTGGCCCGATGAAACCCGGCAACCGCGGAATTTATTTCCGAAGTGGTGCTAATTCCAGCAGACGAACGTCTGCAAGATGAGAGCAAATGGTTTTGTGTACTGAAAGTGCGCGCGTTTGCTCTAAAACGTGCGCACTTTTTTTATGTTTAGGAGGGACAGTAGTGATTCGTTTACAGGATGTAGGAAAAATTTATCGCTCGAAGCGCGGCGAAGTCGAAGCTGTCGCAAACGTCGATCTCACGATTGAGCGCGGCGAAATTTTCGGAATAATTGGTTATTCCGGTGCAGGGAAGTCAACGTTGATTCGCCTGCTGAACATGTTAGAAGCACCGACAAGTGGTTCGATTCAAATTGACGGTGTCGAGATGACGACGTTACGACCGAAAGAATTACGCGGCGTCCGGAAAAATGTCTCGATGGTCTTTCAGCACTTCAACTTGCTTTGGTCACGAACGGTTGAAGAAAACATTATGTTCCCGCTCGAACTCGGCGGATATCCGAAAGCACGCCGGAAAGAACGGGTCGCCGAGCTGATTCAACTCGTTGGACTCGACGGTCGCGAAGGCGCTTATCCGTCACAACTATCCGGTGGACAAAAACAACGCGTCGGGATTGCCCGCGCACTGGCATCAAACCCGGACGTCTTATTATGTGACGAGGCGACAAGCGCCCTTGATCCGAAAACGACGGACTCGATCTTAGAGTTACTCGTCGACATCAATAAAAAACTAAAACTGACGATCGTCTTGATCACACACGAGATGCACGTCATTCAAAAAATCTGTCACCGGGTCGCCGTCATGGAGGCCGGAAAAATCGTCGAACAGGGTCCTGTTTCAGAAGTCTTCCGGCATCCGAAACAAGCGATGACAAAAGAATTCGTCAAACAACTGACGTCATCTACAGAAAACGAGTTGACGTTCGCGAAACTCCGTGAGCGCTATCCGACAGGGAAAATCGTCCAGCTGACATTCGTCGGTTCGACAGCAGAAAGTCCGATCCTCGCAGAAGTCATGAAAGATTCGACCTTATTATTTAATATCATCGGCGGGAATGTCGGACAGACGCAAGACGGTGCACTCGGAACGTTGTTCATCCAACTGATTGGTGCGGCACATGAAACACAAGCGGTCATCGCGAAACTCCAAGCGAGTGACGTGGAAGTGGAGGTGGATCACCGATGACGACATTCTTTAACGACATCGATTGGGAAATGGTCTGGACGGCGACTGGCAGTACCGTTTATATGACAGCCGTCGCGGGTCTAGCGACTTTCATACTCGGTTTAATCATTGGTCTGTTGTTGTATGCGACGAATGAAGACTTATTGTTTAAGAATCGGGCACTGTATTCCGTGCTCAGCTTTTTAGTCAACATCTTCCGTTCGATTCCGTTTATTATATTGTTGATTTTATTGATTCCAGTGACGCTCATCATCGTCGGATCGTTCTTAGGACCAACAGCGGCACTTCCGGCACTGATTCTTGGGGCGGCACCGTTTTACGGGCGGATGGTCGAACTGGCACTGCGTGAAGTCGACAAAGGTGTCATCGAAGCAGCGGAATCGATGGGGGCGACGAAGTTCCAAATCATTTATAAAGTGTTGATCCCGGAAGCTCTTCCGGCAATCGTCTCCGGTATCACCGTCACGCTTGTCGCGCTCGTCGGTTACACGGCAATGGCCGGAGTAGTCGGAGGAGGCGGACTCGGGGACATGGCATATATCGAAGGTTTCCAGCGTTCTCAAAACGATGTCATCGCCATCGCGACATTGTTGATTCTCGTCATCGTCTTCATCATTCAAATTATTGGTGACCTGCTCGTAAAAGCAATCGATAAACGATAATACTATTTTAGTTAACTTGGGAGGAATTATTCATGAAACTTTGGAAAAAATTCGTCGGTACAGCAGCAGTATCCGTCTTAGCAGTCAGTCTTGCAGCATGTGGGGAAGAGTCGTCAGGAGACGACGCGAAGACACTTGTCATCGGTGCTTCAAACGTTCCCCATGCTGAAATCCTAGAGCACGTTCAAAAAGAGTATGAAGCAAAAGGCTACAAACTCGAAATCAAAAAGTTCCAAGATTATGTGTTGCCGAACAAGGCACTCGCTGAAAAAGAAATCGATGCAAACTATTTCCAACACGTTCCGTACCTTGAGCAACAGGAAAAAGAGAACAAGTCTTATAAATTTGAAAATGCAGGCGGCGTCCACGTTGAACCGCTCGGTGTTTACTCAAAAAAATATAAGTCGCTTGACGAGTTACCGAAAGGTGCAACGATCTTGACGAGCTCAAACGTCGCGGAGCGTGGACGTGTCTTGACGTTCCTCCAAAACGAAGGCTTAATTAAGTTGAAAGACGGTAAGACGACAGATGCTCAGCTTAGTGATATCGCGGAAAACCCGAAAAACATTGAGTTCAAAACGAATATCGAAGCGTCACTCTTGCCGCAAGCGTATAAAAACAATGAAGGCGATGCTGTCCTCATCAACACGAACTACGCGATTGATAACGGTTTGAACCCGTTAGAAGACACAATTGCCCTTGAAGATGAGTCTTCACCATACGTCAACATCATCGTCACGCGTGAAGGTGATGAAAAAGACGAGCGTGTGACGGCATTGCTCGATATCTTACACGAGAAAAAGACACAGGATTGGATTACGAAAGAATATAAAGGGGCCGTCGTTCCGGTCAGCAAATAATTCACTCGAATGATGCATTCTTCCTATATAATGGAAGGATGCATTATTTTTTTAGTTGAAGGGGGATTCTAGGTGCACCGTTTACGACAGTTACATCCGCTGACGATCGGCGTCCTGCTCGGAACATTTTTCTCACGGCTCGGGACGTTCATCACGATGCCATTCTTTGCGATTTATTTATCGACGGTGCTGAAGTTCAGCCCGGTCGATGTCGGCTGGGTCCTCAGTATTTCAGCCGTCTCGAGTCTTGTCATGAGTTTCATCGGCGGGACCTTGTCTGACCGTTACGGGCGTCGGACGATGATGCTGACCGGAACACTCGGCTTCGTTTTCGTCTTCATCGCCTTGGCACAGGTCGAGACGTTTTGGGCGTTCTTTACCTTGAGTGCCTTGAACGGCGTGTTTCGCTCCATTTTTGAACCATCCGCCCGTGCCCTGATCAGTGACACGACGGATGAAAAAAATCGACTGTTCGTCTTCAACATCCGTTATGCCATGATCAATGTCGCGGCTGCGATCGGGCCGGGGATTGCGTTATTGCTCAGTGCCGGCAATACAGCGATTACCTTCTATATAACAGCCTTTGTTTATCTCGCGTACGGGATTGCGATTTTCATCCTGTTTCAGCGGTATCCGATCACAGAGAGTCACGGCGGGAAAAAAGTTTCGTTCGGCGCAACGGTTCAACTGTTGAAAACGGACGTCGCTTTCACGTTTGCCCTCGCCGGTATCATTTTCGGGATTCTCGGCTACAGTCAGTTCAACTCGACGTTGCCGCAATTTTTGACGACGACGACGTTACTGTCCGGTGGGACTAGTTTGTTTGCTTTATTGATCACGATTAATGCCGTGACCGTATTAATCGTCCAGTACCCGATCATGAAGTTCGGGATGAAGACGTCGCCGCTCGTCTCGATTACGGTCGGGATTGCGACCGTCGCGTTCGGTTTATTCGTCATGGGGAATGCCGGAACGGTCTGGTTGATGATCGGTGCGATGTTCATCTTCACGTGCGGGGAAGTGATGATGTTCACGATGACGGATATCTTGACCGATAGTTTTGCGAAACCGGAATTACGGGGCAGTTATTTCGGAGCGATGGGCTTAACATCGATTGGTCAGTCAATCGGACCGGTCATCGGCGGACAATTACTTTTTTATTTTGGCGCCGATCGTCCGTTGCCGATTTTTGGTTGCTTAGCCCTCTTGACATTACTCGGAATCCCACTGCTCTTACTGTCACAGCGGGTTCACAGACGAACGAAGGTGGAAGAAGAGAAAGAAGTCGTATCACTTTAAAGTCATTCTCACTAAAAGGCTTCATTTTGAGAAAAAACCATGAGCGATGACGCTTGAATAATGTGGTATGATTCATTAAGATTAGAATGATACTAAATTAGTAACTCTCGTGAACTGAATCGTCAGACACGAAATGAATAGATGGAGGGATTCTACATGAAGGCTTCACACTTGAAGATTGAAGATCTACACGTCGCAATCGACGGCAAAGAAATCTTGAAAGGCGTTAACTTAGAAATCAAAGGCGGCGAAATCCACGCGGTCATGGGACCAAACGGGACAGGTAAATCAACACTCGCGTCTGCATTGATGGGTCACCCAACGTATGAAGTAACATCCGGATCAGTCACACTCGACGGAGAAGATGTTCTTGAGATGGAAGTTAACGAACGTGCGCAAGCAGGAATGTTCCTCGCCATGCAATACCCAAGCGAAATCAGTGGTGTTACAAACTCTGACTTCCTTCGTTCAGCAATCAACTCACGTCGTGAAGAAGGCGATGAAATTTCACTCATGAAGTTCATTCGTCAACTTGACGCGCAAATGGGACTTCTTGAAATGCCAGGCGAAATGGCACACCGTTACCTCAACGAAGGTTTCTCAGGCGGAGAGAAAAAACGGAACGAAATTCTTCAAATGACGATGCTGAAACCAGCAATCGCAATCCTCGACGAAATCGATTCAGGTCTTGATATCGATGCACTTAAAGTCGTTGCAAAAGGTGTTAACGAAATGCGTTCACCTGAGTTCGGTTGCCTCATCATCACGCACTATCAGCGTCTCTTGAACTACATCGAGCCTGATTTCATCCACATCATGATGGGCGGAAAAATCGTCATGTCTGGCGGAAAAGAACTTGCACACCGTCTTGAAGCAGAAGGATATGACTGGGTTAAAAAAGAACTCGGCATCGAAGAAGTCGAAATCGAAACAAAAGCGTAAGACGAGGGAGGAAGCATGATGACTGTAGAACTGAATCTTGCCGTAAATCGCGAGGCAGTGGCAGAACGTGCGACTCGCTTAGGGGAGCCCGCTTGGATGATTTCTAAGCGCCAAGATGCACTTGATCTTGCCCCAACGCTCGCATTGCCAAAAGTAGAAAAAATTAAAATCGGTGGCTGGAACTTCACAGAAGGCACAGCAGATCTTGAGACAGCAACAGGTCTCACGCCGGATATCGAAACATTAATCGGTGAAAACCGTGACCATATGTTGATCACGCGTAACGGACAACTTGTCCATGCGCAAAACAGTGAAGCAACGAACGGTGTCATCTTCACAACGCTTGAGGATGCGATGAAGCATCATCCGGAACTCGTTGAGAAGTATTTCATGACAGAAGGCGTCAACGTCAATGAAGACCGTCTCGCAGCACTCAACGCAGCGCTCATGAATGGCGGAACATTCTTGTACGTACCTAAAGGCGTTAAGCTGACGGTACCGATGCAAGCAATCTATACGCTCGAACAAGCAGGCGGCGCACTTTACCACCACGCAATCATCGTTGCCGATCAAGACAGCGAATTGACGTATATCGAAAGCTTCGTCTCTTACGGTGAAGAAGCACATAACGTCAACGTCGTGACGGAAGTGTTCGTCGAAGCGAACGCAAAAGTTCTTTTCGGAGGCGTTGATACGCTTGCGAAAGGTGCTGTCACGTATATGAACCGCCGTGGTGTCGTCAAACAAGGCGCGAAGCTCGAATGGGCACTCGGTCACATGAATGACGGACATACGATCACAGAAACGAAAACGCATCTCGTCGGGAACGATTCGTTCTCAGATACGAAAGCCGTTACTGTCGGTCGTGGCGATCAAAAACAAAACTTCAACGTCCGGACAGATCATTTCGGTAAAGGATCGGAAGGATTCATCTTGATTCACGGTGTTCAAAAAGATTCGGCGACGTCGATCTTCAACGGAACGTCAATGATTCACCATGGTG
This sequence comes from Exiguobacterium sp. s127, assembly GCF_018618695.1. Lineage (NCBI taxonomy): Bacteria > Bacillati > Bacillota > Bacilli > Caryophanales > Exiguobacterium > Exiguobacterium sp. s127. Next base: position 304,825 of record NZ_JACSMO010000001.1, read on the forward strand.
CGTCGAAATCAAACGGAGTCCAAACGGAACGTGTGCTCATGTTGTCTGAAAAGGCACGTGGTGACGCGAACCCGATCCTCTTGATCGATGAAGATGATGTCATGGCAGGACACGCGGCATCTGTCGGCCGTGTCGACGAACTTCAACTTTACTACTTGATGAGCCGTGGGTTGTCACGTAAAGAAGCAGAACGCCTTGTCGTTCACGGTTTCTTACAACCTGTCGTCTCTGAGCTTGCGATTGACTCCGTCAAGGAACGTCTCGTTCAAGTGATTGAAGGGAAAGTAAACTAATATGGGAATCGATGCATCCATCCGCAATCAGTTTCCGATTCTTGACCAACAGGTTAATGACCGGAAACTCGTCTATTTAGATAGTGCGGCTTCGTCACAAAAGCCGCTCGTCGTCATCGAAGCGATCGACAACTACTACAAGACGGTTCATTCGAATGTGCACCGTGGCGTCCATACGCTCGGAACACGAGCGACGGATGCGTACGAAGGTGCGCGTGAGAACGTACGTCGTTTCATCAAGGCGCAACACCATGAAGAAATTATCTTTACCCGTGGGACGACGACGGCGATTAATATCGTCGCGTCCAGTTACGGAATGGAGCATGTGCAAGAAGGCGACGAGATCGTCGTCACCTATCTTGAGCACCATGCGAATCTTATTCCGTGGCAACAAGTCGCGAAAAAGAAAAAAGCGAAATTGAAATATGTTGATTTGACAGCTGATGGTCGCGTGACGATTGAAGCCGTCAAAGCACAAATTTCCGATCGGACGAAAGTCGTTGCGATGGCACATGTCTCGAACGTCCTCGGTACGATCAATCCAATCAAAGAAGTGGCGCAACTCGCGCATGCCGTCGGTGCCGTCATGGTCGTCGATGCAGCGCAAAGTGCACCGCATCAAAAAATTGACGTCGTCGATCTCGACTGTGATTTCCTGGCGTTCTCTGCCCATAAAATGTGTGGACCAACAGGAATCGGCGTCTTATATGGTAAAAAAGCATTACTGAATGCGATGGAACCGGTCGAATTCGGAGGCGAGATGATTGATTACGTCGGACTTGAAGAATCGACGTTCAAACCATCACCGTACCGTTTTGAAGCCGGTACACCCATCATTGCGGGGGCAGTCGGTTTGTCGGCAGCGATTGATTTTCTAGAAGAAATCGGTCTAGAGAACATCGAAGCCCATGAACGCGAACTCGCGCGGTATGCGATGGCACAGATGCGTGAAATCGATGGATTAACGATTTATGGTCCGGAAGAACGTGTCGGTCTCGTCACATTCAATCTCGGCGATGTCCATGCACATGATGTCGCGACGGTACTCGACATGCAAGGCGTCGCAGTCCGCGCCGGTCATCACTGTGCACAACCACTGATGCGTTGGCTCGGTGCCAGTTCAACGGCACGAGCAAGCTTCTACTTGTATAACACGCAAGAAGAAGTCGATGCCTTAGTGACAGGACTTCGTCAAACGAAGGAGTATTTCAGTCATGGATTTTAACAATCTCGATCACTTGTACCGTCAAGTGATCATGGATCATTATAAAACTCCTCGTAATCGCGGTGCGATCGAGGGAGGCGTGACGATCGATATGAACAACCCGACGTGTGGAGACACGATTCGTTTACAGCTCGCGATCGAAGACGATATCGTCCAAGATGCGAAGTTTGACGGCGAAGGGTGTTCCATCAGTATGGCGTCCGCGTCGATGATGACACAGATCGTCAAAGGAAAAACGGTCGAAGAAGCATTACAACTCGCAGAAATCTTTTCTGAGATGGTTCAAGGGAAAGACTATGATGATGAGAAGTTTGATCTTGGGGACGCAGAAGCACTTTCCGGTGTGACGAAATTCCCAGCACGTATCAAGTGTGCGACACTTGCTTGGAAAGCGCTCGAACGTGGCGTGGAAGAAGGCAAGTAACTTCGGTCAGTAAGTAAGAGGAGGAAATGAACATGGCTAAGAACATGCCTGAAATTGGCGATTATAAATATGGTTTCCACGATCGCGATATCTCGATCTTCCGTTCTGGACGTGGCTTGACGACAGAAGTCGTCGAAACGATCTCGAAAATGAAAGAAGAACCACAATGGATGCTCGACTTCCGTTTGAAATCGCTTAAGATTTTCAACGAACAAGCGATGCCAGCTTGGGGTGGCGATTTATCAGATCTTCGTTTTGACGACATCACGTATTACGTGAAACCGTCGGAACGTGCTGAAAAATCATGGGATGAAGTACCGGAAGAAATCAAACGTACGTTTGACAAACTCGGTATCCCGGAAGCAGAACAAAAGTACTTGGCAGGTGTTTCGGCACAGTACGAATCAGAAGTCGTTTACCACAACATGAAGAGTGAACTTGAAGATCAAGGGATCGTCTTCAAAGATACAGATACAGCACTCAAAGAGAACGAAGACTTGTTCCGTGAGTACTTCGGTAAATTGATTCCGCCGACAGATAACAAATTCGCTGCCCTTAACACAGCGGTTTGGTCGGGTGGATCGTTCATTTATGTACCAAAAGGCGTCAAGATGGATACGCCGCTTCAAGCCTACTTCCGCATCAACTCGGAAAACATGGGTCAATTTGAGCGGACGCTCATCATCGTTGACGAAGAAGCATCTGTGCACTACGTTGAAGGATGTACGGCACCGGTCTACACAACGAACTCGCTTCACTCGGCGGTCGTTGAGATCTTCATCAACAAAAACGCGTATTGCCGTTACACGACGATCCAAAACTGGGCAAACAACGTCTACAACCTCGTGACGAAACGTGCGATCTGTGAAGCCGGCGCGACGATGGAATGGGTCGATGGTAACATCGGTTCGAAATTGACGATGAAATACCCAGCCGTCATCTTAAAAGGTGAAGGATCACGTGGGATGACATTATCAATTGCCATCGCGGGTAAAGGGCAACACCAGGATGCGGGTGCGAAAATGATCCACCTTGCGCCAAACACGTCGTCAACGATCGTCTCGAAATCGATTTCTAAACACGGTGGGAAAGTTACGTATCGCGGAATCGTCCACTTCGGCCGTAAAGCGACCGGAGCGCGTTCGAACATCGAATGTGACACACTCATCATGGATAACCAATCGACGTCGGATACGATTCCGTACAACGAAATCCTCAACGATAACATCTCGCTTGAACACGAAGCGAAAGTATCGAAAGTCTCGGAAGAACAATTGTTCTACCTCATGAGCCGTGGGATTTCACAAGAAGAAGCAACAGAAATGATCGTCATGGGCTTCATCGAGCCATTCACAAAAGAATTGCCGATGGAATATGCGGTCGAAATGAACCGTCTCATCAAGTTCGAGATGGAAGGTTCAATCGGATAATCTAACTCCGAAAAAGAATTTTACACTCCTCACGCGCTTTATCCGTTTTCCTTTAGGAATCGGGTGAGGCGCGTGATTTCGTTTAGATTAAAATCTGCTCTCGTACTTTTTTAGGCGAAGCCGGATTAGACAAGAATAAGCTTCTTCCTTTTCTGTTGCTTTCCTCGGGCGAGGGGCAAGCCGTTGCCCCTTGACCTATCGGGCAATGAGCAGGGTCTTGCCTGCCTCTGACAGCGCAAGTTGCCTTGCGCTTTTTCCCGTAGGAGTCAACGAAAAAGAGAAGCTTTGTTTAGGTTGTGCCGTAGAGTAAGGCGAGTCGAGACATGGAAGCGCGACGCGGCAGTATGGTGATGTCGGCTCTTCAATCTTCATAAGACAGCATTTGTCTCCAGTAGCTGACTTTAACGAAAGTCAGATTGGTTGCTAAAGCGATTACCGCTGAACGCTTTTTCCAGTAGGAGTCACGAGAATCAACGTGTTTTCAAGATGTGATTCGAGAAGGGAAAGCGTGTCGGATAACACGAACTATCCGTCTGGCATACGGTCTTATTTTACTGGGGTATTGTTGATTGTTCTTTCCGACAACGGGTAGAGAGTAAGAAACAGTTCTCTCGAAAGGAAGGATGACCGATGCGACCGATTGTCTACTCATTTCAAGCATCGCTTGACGGCTATCTCGAAGATGGGCAAGGCTTACTCCCCTTTACACCTGACAAGGAACTCCATCGTTACTTCAATGACTACGAAAAACAGTTTGATACACATTTCTATGGACGGAAATTATATGAAATGATGCATCCGTTTTGGTCGAACGTAAGCGATACGGAAGAAGTCGCAGAAATTCGTGACTATGCACTGATTTGGACAGGAATCGAGAAGATTGTCTTCTCCCGGACATTGACGCAGGTCGATGGGCATGCCCGGCTTGCAACAGGGACGATTGAAGAAGAAGTCGAACGTTTACGGGGGATGCCCGGCAAACTGATATCCGTCGGTGGCGCAAATCTTGCTGCACAATTCATGCAACATGACTTGATTGATGAATACCATGTCGTCGTCTATCCTGTCCTGCTCGGAGGCGGAAAACGGATGTTTGGACGCCTCGATCAACCACTTGCTTTACGGCTTGTCGAACAACGGCACTTTGCTTCTTCCGGCTGTGTTGTCCTTCGATACGAACGAACACGCTGACGACAATCTTCGAGAAGAAGTTTTCGATTTAGCTGTGATATGATAAGAAAATAGACAGTGCAAAAAAGCCTGCGTCAAAAAAAGCGATAGGTCTTTTTTGTCGTAAGGAGGGATAAGCGGATGATTTATGTCGGCGTGACCGGTTGGGGGGATCATGATAGCCTCTATCCGACACCGCAAGACCGAAAAGAAAAACTCGCTGCCTACGCGGGACATTTTCCGGCAGTCGAAGTCGATTCGACGTTTTATGCGATTCAACCGGAACGAAACTATCAAAAATGGGTCACAGAAACACCAGACGCCTTTCGCTTCATCGTCAAAGTACACCGGGCGATGAGCGGGCACGATCGGGACAACAAAGATCCGCTCGGTCCGATTTTCGAACAATATATCGCTTCAATTGAGCCGATGCGGCAGAGCGGGAAGATTGCTGCGATTCTCGTCCAACTGCCACCTTGGTTCGACGTTAGTAAAGTTCACCTTGAATACTTGCAAACTGTTCGTAAATCGCTTGCGGGACTCCCGGTTGCGATCGAATTCAGAAATCCGTCCTGGTACTCCGACGAATATCGGGAACGGACACTTCGTTTTTTAGCAGAGCATCAGTTCATTCATACGATTTGTGATGAACCCCAGACAGAAGACGGTTCCGTCCCGTTTGTTCCTGTCGTCACGCAAGAAACAGCGTTCGTCCGCTTGCATGGTCGGAACAAAAACGGCTGGCTGAAAAAGCCGGGGCAAAGCAGTGACGACTGGCGGAAGGTCCGTTGTTTATACCGGTACTCGGAAGAAGAATTACAAGAATTAGCAGAACATGTCCGGACGCTTGCAGGACAAGCGAAAGACGTGTATGTTTTCTTTAATAACAATTCAGCAGGCGATGCCGCGCCGAATGCGAAACGTCTGATTGAGATCCTTAATCTCGATTATGAACTCGCTCCCCGGCAAATCTCGTTGTTTTAATTTTAGAGGAGGCTTTGAGCGTGAAGTTACACGTCATCCATTATAATGATCTTCATTCACACTTTGATATGTGGCCTCGCTATATGTCGTTCATCAAGGAACACCGGACGTACGACTCCCTTGTCTTTGATTTAGGGGATCATGCAGACCGTGTCGCACCGGCGACGGAAGCGACGCAAGGAAAAATCAATACCCATCTCTTAAATGAGTTAGCACCGACTGCCGTGACGATCGGAAACAATGAAGGAATCACGTTTCCCCATGACTGGCTTGCGGCACTCTATACAGAAGCGACGTTCCCTGTACTCGTCTCGAATATGACAGCACCGTTCGCGAAGTCTGGCATGATTCAGGAACTTCCGACCGGTAACGTCGGAGTCTTTGGTCTGACGGCCCCTTACTATGAACTGTATGAGTTGCTCGGGTGGACAATCGAAGACCCGTTCGAAGCAGCAGCGCGTGAAATCGAGTCGCTTCGCGGACAGGTCGACGTCCTGATTTGTTTGAGTCATCTTGGGTTTTATCAGGATGAGGAACTGGCAGAACGGTTCCCGGAGCTTGATTTAATCATCGGAGCCCATACGCATCATGTCTTAGACGATGGTGTCGTCAAGAATGGTGTCTTGATTGCTCAAGCCGGTAAGCACGGTCAATACGCAGGTGAGATTTATCTCAACACGGATACCGGTGAAAAAGAAGCCGTCTTGCACCCGCTCCACGACTATGCGGCGGATGAAGCGAGTTCCGGATTACTCGACCGGGAACAATATGCGGCTGAAAAAGTGATGAAACAACCGATTGGCAGGACATCAGGTCTAGCGAATGACTGGTTTAGTCCGTCACCGTTCTCCCAACTGTTAGCAGACACGATGCAGGACTGGTGTAAAGCAGATATTGCTTGTGTCCCGGCTGGTATGTTGCTCGGTTCGCTATCTCCGGGTCCCGTCTCTTCCTTCGACCTGCACCGGTTATGTCCGCATCCCATCAATCCGTGTAACGTCACGATGACAGGACAGCAACTGATGACGTTCATGGAAGAAGTCGAAACGAATCAGTTTGAACAGTTAAAAGTCCGTGGACTCGGGTTTCGCGGGAAATTGATGGGGAAAATGCATTACGCAGGACGTGACTCCGTTTTAGCCACACTGGACGAGTCGGCGCACTACACGGTCGCGATGCCAGACATGTTTACGTTTGGACCTCTCTTCCCAGCAATCAAAGACATGCCAAAACAGTATTTCATGCCGGAGCTTTTACGAGATTTGCTATTTAACCGGCTATCGGAGAAGTCAGAATTCACTGAATTGCATGCCCCTAAACGATAATTGTTTGGTATACTGAAACAGAAAATAAATGACTTTTTTTGGGGATGAAGGGGGAAGTGTATTTATGGCTAGAGGAGAGATTCAACGGAAACCAGAATGGCTAAAAATCAAGTTGAATACGAACGAGACCTACACAGAGCTTAAGAGTATGATGCGAGAAAAAAAGCTACATACTGTCTGTGAGGAAGCGAAGTGTCCGAACATCCATGAATGTTGGGCCGTTCGCCGGACGGCGACGTTTATGATTCTTGGAAGTATCTGTACACGGGCATGCCGTTTTTGTGCTGTGACGACAGGACGTCCGAATGAACTCGATTTAGAAGAGCCGACACGTGTCGCAGAATCGGTTCGTCTGATGAACTTGAAACATGCAGTCATCACGGCAGTAGCACGTGACGACCTGAATGACTTCGGGGCAGGAGTTTACGCCGAAACGGTCCGTGAAGTACGACGGATGAACCCGGAGACATCGATTGAAGTCTTGCCATCTGATATGGGTGGAAACTTTGATGCGCTCCAAACCTTGATTGAAGCGAAACCGGACATCATGAACCATAACATCGAGACGGTTCGTCGCTTGACACCGACGGTCCGTGCAAAAGCAACGTATGACCGGACACTCGAATTCCTTCGCCGTTCAAAAGAGCTTGCTCCCGAAATCCCGACGAAATCAAGTTTGATGTTAGGACTTGGTGAAACGTGGGAAGAGATTTTACAGACGATGGATGATCTTCGTGCGAACGACGTCGATATCATGACAATCGGTCAGTATCTTCAACCGACGAAAAAACACCTGGATGTCATCAAATACTATACACCACAAGAATTTGCTGAACTAAAACAAATTGCGCTTGGCAAAGGCTTCTCACACTGTGAAGCCGGTCCACTCGTCCGCTCTTCTTATCATGCGGATGAACAAGTCAACGCAGCGAAAAAGAATAAAGCTGCTTTACCAATCGATTGAGTAAATGAAACCGTCTCAGTAGCCGACTGGGACGGTTTTTCGTCTGCGCGGAGATTCGTTTTCAGAAATGAATATGCTATGATAATAGGAGCAGGGGGTGGAAAAATGATACAAGTCAATCGCGAACGATATGAAATCGTCGAAGAAAAGCGTGAAGGTTTCAATGAGGAAGCTTTCATCGGACGATTCAGTGATGTCCTCGAAAAATATGATTACATCGTCGGAGATTGGGGGCACGGTCAACTTCGACTACGTGGCTTCTATAATGACGATCACATCAAGGCGACGTTTGATACGAAGATTTCGCATGTTGCGGATTATTTATATGAATACTGTAATTTCGGCTGTGCTTATTTCATCGTCAAGCGGATGGAGCCGGTAGAAGGAGAAGAAGCACCACCTCGCTTCGACGGATCTTCGGCCAATACGTTGAAGCTTAAACGTAAATTTTCTCCGACTGAAGAAGCACAGTAATCAAAAAGACATATTTAAAAGCGTTTCTGATGGGCTGATTTCGGCTATTACTATAAGTATCACGTACCTATAGGGGGAACCATCCATGAGAATCGTCGGGATTTATAAAACTGTGCCAGAAATCGTTAGTGCTGTTCATGATTTGCGTGTCGCCGGAGTCATTTCAACGGACTTAAAAGTCGTTGCCCATGACCGCTATGACTTAGATCAAATCGAAGACATGGCAGATTTGCATAATCACCAAACGTCAACGAAGCTGTCGCAAGAAGAGCATATGAACCTATGGCATGAGATCAAAGGGATCTTCAAAAAGAAAGAAGCTGCTTCGACGACGCATACAGATGTGTTGCAAGCGAGTGGCTTAAGTAAAGAAGATGTCGACCGTGCAAACAAAGCAGTCGAAGACCATCAATTCGTCTTACTCGTCGGGGACGAGGCAGATCAGCATTCAGAGCGTAAAGCTCATGATGATTCAGACAATACGAATGTGTTCAGTGGACCGAATACACTGAATGAACGCAATGATCGTCTCCTCTAAAATGCTTAAAAAGCAGCTCCATCCTTCACGGATGGAGCTGCTTTTTTTCATGTGAGACCAATGTATTGACTTAAATACCGTTCGAGTTCATCAGCTGCGTCTTCCTCGAGGTCGAAGGCATGAGCGATATAACCCGGTTCGTCAAAATCATCGGCACCGATGATTGCGAAGCGGTTCGAGAGTAAATTCAGCACTAAAATCTTTCCGAAAAAATGTTCCGAGTGCGTGATTGCTAAATCGAACCGGCTCGTTTCACCAATCCAGCAAATAAACCGTGTTTTCGTCTGTTCGACATCATCATATAAAAAATCGCGTTCTTCCATCATGACGTGTAAAGTCCCTCATTTCCTAGTCTCTTTTCAGATTAAAGGGTTTGGGGAACATTTTGCAAGTACGGTTTGCGCGACAGACTGTGTTCCGCGATGACTTTACGGATGGTCCGTGTTTTTGAGCGCATGACGAGCGACGTCGTCTCTACGATATCGTCCGTGATGAACTTGACCCCGTCGAGCATTTCACCGGTCGTGACACCTGTCGCCGCGAAGATACAATCGTCGCTCTTGATTAAGTCGTCGAGCGTCAACAATTGTAACGGATCAGCAAGTCCCATCCGAATGACACGGGCTGTCTCTTCGTCATCCATCGGGTGTAAGCGTGCCTGCATGTCGCCACCCATTGCTTTGACAGCAGCAGCGGTAATGACGCCTTCCGGTGCACCGCCCGTTCCGATGAAGATGTCGATGCCTGTTGCCGGTGAAAGGGGGGCGATTCCGGCAGAAACATCGCCGTCCTCGAATAACCGGACGCGGGCGCCCATCCGCATAGCGGCTTCACGGAAGTGGTCGTGACGGGGGCGGTCTTGCATGATGACCGTCACGTCTTCAATCCGTTTATTGTTCAGTTCAGCTGCCATTTCAATGATGACTTCGAGTGGATCGTCGAGCGAGACATGTCCTTTTAAGTTCGGACCGACCGTTAATTTATCCATGTACATATCAGGAGCATGCAAGAGTGCGCCTTGGTCTGCGACAGCGATGACGACCATGGCGTTACCGAGTCCTTTTGCGACGATGTTCGTGCCTTCGAGCGGATCGACTGCGATGTCGACGATCGGACCATTTGTCGTGCCGAGTTGTTCGCCGATGAACAGCATCGGTGCTTCATCGAGTTCACCTTCTCCGATGACGACTGTTCCTGTCATATTGACCGTATTCAAGACTTCACGCATCGCTGTCGTTGCGGCATCATCTGCCTCGTTCTTTTTCCCACGACCAATCCATTTTGCAGATGCGAGGGCAGCAGCCTCTGTTGCGCGGACGATTTCTAATGCAAGTTCCCGTTCCATGTATAAATAACCTCCAAGTCACTTAATGTGACATACTATTTTGGGTAAAAATCTAAATTGAGGATAACACATTGAGGAATGTGATGCAAATGGCGTTTCTGCTTTTCATGGACCGCCGATAGGTCTAAAATGGAAGATGTGAGGGGGAATGCTAGATGTATTTCGTGAATCGGGAAAAGATTGAACAAACGGTGATTTGTTTCGAGACAGCGCTTCGTCAAAGCAAAGAGTTAACGGGGGATGCGGTGACGACAGCTTTAGCGTTGGAACGGATCGGGTTTTTAGTCATCGAAAGTATCATTGATATCGGAAATAGTATGATTGATGGTTTCATCATGCGTGATCCGGGAAGTTATGAAGATATCGTATTGATTTTAGAAGACGAGCGGGTGATTGACGCAGAACTCGCGACGAGCTTAAAACGAATCGTCGCACTGCGGACACCGATCGTCCGTGAGTTTACGAAGTCGAGTACAGCAGAAGTCCGGACGGTCTTGAGCGAAGAAGAAATAGAGCTTCGTCGATTTCCGTCCGCGGTCCGTCAATACTTAGAGACAGAACTCGGACCCGTCTCGGCATTTTTACCAAACGAGGAGTGAGTCAGGATGAAAGCGAAAGGTTATTTATTCGATTTAGACGGCACGATGTATAACGGAACAGAACCTGTTCAAGAAGCCGTTGATTTTGTCAATCGCTTGCAAGCAGAAGGCGTGCCGTACCTGTTCGTGACGAACAATGCATCGATGACAGCAGAAGCCGTCGCTGAAAAACTACGCGGCATGGGCGTTCATTCCGATGCAGGACATGTCTTAACGAGTGCGATGGCGACAGGTCGCTACATCGCAGAACTCGACCCAGGTGCAAACGTCTATGCAATCGGTGAACACGGGTTGCTCGATGCCTTAGAACAACAAGGACTTCAAGTCGTTGCCGATGAGCATGCGGATTACGTCGTCATCGGACTCGATCGTCAAATCACGTATGAGAAGTTAGCAATCGGTGCACTGGCGATTCGGGCAGGAGCACGATTCATCTCGACGAACGGCGATATCGCAATTCCGACAGAACGCGGCTTCTTACCAGGAAACGGTGCCTTGACGTCGGTTTTACGCGTGACGACAGAAAAAGAGCCGTTTTATATCGGGAAACCGGAACCGGTCATGGTCAACATCGCTGCTGAAATGATTGGTCTTGCGAAGGAAGATGTCATCATGGTTGGTGACAACTACCATACGGATATCTTATTCGGAATCAATGGTGGGATTCGGACGATGCATGTCAACTCGGGTGTTCATACGCCTGTCTTTATTCAAGGGCAGGATGTTCAGCCGACGTACATGGTCGATTCGCTTGCCGAGTGGATTTTATAACCATAAAAACCCCCGACGACGGATGTCATCGGGGGTTTTTTTCGAATTAGAAGACTTGTTCTACTTCAACGACGCCAGCTACTTCTTCAAGCAGGGCACGTTCGATACCAGCCTTCAATGTGATTGTCGAACTTGGGCAACTGCCGCAAGCTCCCATCAAACGAAGTTTAACGATACCATCTTCAACATCTACGAGCTCAACGTCTCCTCCATCACGAAGAAGGAACGGACGCAATTTTTCGAGGACTTCATTCACTTGATCAAACATTTCCATGCGTAAACACATCCTTTCTTATAAATTCATTGTAACAGGGTTGAAAAATGTTCTCAATCTGGAAAACTTGTATACTGAGAAAGAGTAAACGGAAGAAGGGGGATATCTGATGGAAATCAAGGTATATGGGGCAGCTGTGACGTGTCCGAGCTGTGTCGGGGCACCGAGTTCGGAAGAGACGTTCAGCTGGTTACAGGCTGTACTTGGACGGAAATATGAAACGGAGTTAACATTTGTTTACGTCGATTTTGAACACGCGACGACACGTGACAGTTGGGTGGATGCTTTAAAAGACGACGAATATTTTTACCCACTCGTCTTACTCGATGGCGAAATGATTGACGAAGGGTATGTTCAACTGAAAAAAGTCACGCGTGCGATTGATCTGAAATTGAATCAGGCTGCGCAGTAAACTTCATTGACGTTTAAAAATCCCCAAAGTACCTAAGCGGACTTTGGGGGTTTCAGCGTGTAGACAAAGTAGTATGGGGTGATCAAAGCTTGTTTCTTCTTCGTTGCTTTCCTCGGGCGAGGCGCAAGCCGTTGCTCCTTGATCCTGGCGGACAACGAGCAGGGTCTTGCCTGCCTCTCGGCAGCGCGAAAAAACGCGCTTTTTCCCGCAGGAGTCAACGAAATGAAAAGCTTTTTAGGCCGGTGTAAGAAAAGGTGAGGATAAAGCAGAGGCATGTAAGCCTCTTTACTCTACATAAGTGGTGTATACAGCCTAAAATCCCCAAAGCGCCTAAATGGACTTTGGGGATTTTGCGTTTATTTAATCTTTTTATGTTTCCATAAAACACCTGATTTTAGAAGGCGTGGCACTTTTCCCGTCAGGGCCTGTTTGCCCATGACGATTCCGAATCCGTCTGATTTCCCAAGTGACCCGAGCATGCCGCGTAATTTGATTTCCGGTAATTTCGGAAGTTTTTTTCCGGCCCATTTCGCTTCAAGGACATCAACGACTTGATCCGCTTGATGCTCTGCGAGCTGTCCGCTTGGTGCGTACGGGAGGCTCGCGCAATCACCGATGACGAACAAGTTATCGTATTCCGGAACGTGATGATGCTCCGCTAGTTTAATCCGTCCGCCGCTATCTGCTTCAAATCCAAGGTCACGGACAACTTTGACGGGTTGCGTTCCGGCTGTCCAAATCGTTAAGTTCGTCGGATAGACGTCCTCACCGTTGCGGACATCATCTGCTGTGACGAGGGTGACGTTCGAATTGTTGATGACATCGACGTCATGCTCCTCGAACCATTCCTGAACGTAAGAGGATACTTTATCAGATAAGAACGATAGGACAGATGGACCACGATCGAATAAACGAATCTTCAAGTCCTTGCGACTTTCGTGGAGTTCACTTGCCAGTTCAACACCCGAGAGACCGGCACCGACAATCGAGACCGTCGCGCCGGGCGACAGTCCACAAATCGCTTGATGCGTTTTGCGTGACTCTTCGAGTGTCTGAATGCTATAAGTAAACTCTTGAGCACCCGGTATGTTATGGTATTTATCTTCGCAACCTAATGCGATGATGAGATCGTCATAAAAAAGTTCTGTCCCGTCTTGCAAGAACACAGAATTCGTCTCTGGCGAGATGTTAACGACATGCCCATATTTATATGTGAGATGTTTCCCCTCCGGAAATTCAATCCGGACATCACGATCGGATAATGTACCTGCTGCAAGAGCGTAATACTCGGTCTTTAGTGCGTGATACGGCAATCGATCGACAAGCGTCACGGCGACCTCTTCATCCTTGAAGCGTTCACAAATTCGCATTCCGCCATATCCGCCACCTAAAACGACTAGTTGCTTCATAACTTAAAATCCCCCTTAGTTCCCCTAAATCAGTCTGACCTTGTATAATACGACAAGAGGAAGGTAAATTCCTGCTTAAAGGAGGAAAAAAAGTGAATCCCATTATTGAATTTTGTATCAGTAACTTAGCGGCAGGGACCCAAGTCGTCATGTCACAACTCGAACGCGACCCGAATGTCGATGTCGTCGAGTATGGTTGTCTTGGCTACTGCGGCATCTGCTCGCTTGACCATTTTTGTCTTGTTGACGGCCAGACCGTCATCGGAGAGACACCGGAAGAACTGTTAGAAAACATCTACGCTAAAATCGAAGAAAATGAACTCTAAAAAAATCCCCCACCTCAAATGAAGTGGGGGATTTTGTCGGTCGGCGGGCGCGCCTAGGACTTATGCAGCTTGTTGACGACGGTTGATCCAAGGTTTTAATTTTAAGAACAGCGGAATGAAGAGTGCTGAGATGAAGAGGGCCTTGATGATGTTGAACGGCAAGATACCAGCGATGATCGTTGTCCATTTGACAGCCGGATCAAGCATGTAGTCCATCCCGAAGAACCAAGCATATGCCGGGAGGATCAACACATAGTTGAGAATCGCAAGTCCAAGTGCCATGGTAATGGTTCCTGCGACTAAGCCGGTTGCAAGACCTTGCGTTGATTTCTTTTTATGGTAGAACCAGCTGACAGGAAGAATGAAAGCAACACCCGCTGCAAAGTTTGCAAGTTCGCCGACCGGAACACCGCTTCCGCGGAAAATATAATAGAGAACGTTCTTCAATGCTTCGACGATTACACCCGCTACCGGTGAGAACATGATAGCAGCAATCAACGCCGGGACATCACTGAAGTCGATTTTTAAATAGTTCGGTAAAAAGGGTAGTGGGAAGTTGAGTAACATAAGAACAAATGAAATTGAACCTAACATTGAGAGTGTGACCATTTTTTGAGTGCGTTTCATACGAGTAAAATCTCCTTTTTTTCGTTCCTCTCGATGAAGTATTGGCATGACTGCGTCCAAAATAAACCCCCGTTGAATAAGATTCAACAGGGGAGAAGTCCGCAATAAAATAAGCCTATCCGAAATGTGCAAAATCGGAATAAGTCTATATACATGCCGCCATCTTCTCCCATCCAGACTATACTGTCGGCTCCTGAGTCACACAGAATCAGCAAATAGCGCCCTATTCGCTCGCGGGCTTCAGACAAATGTCTGTTTACCGCCGGTCGGGAATTTCACCCTGCCCTGAAGATGGAACGATTTAATTTTTTTGATACAATTCATTTATACAACGAATTCAAGATAGTTTCAAGCAACTAGGTTTCGAATCTACGTAAAGTTGCGTATACTATAGAAAAAGGGAAGGTGATTACATGATCCAATTAACAGAAGCAGCTGCTCTTCAAGTCAAAGAGATGATGCAACAAGCGCCGGACGATGAAAGAAATCTCCGCATGCTCGTTCAAGGTGGCGGATGCAGTGGTCTCTCCTACGGAATGGGTTTCGATAGCCAAAAGGAGACGGACCTGACATTTGAGCAACATGGTGTCAATGTCATCGTCAATGAAAAAGACTATCCGGTCGTCAAAGGATTAGAAATTGACTATAAACAATCGATGCTCGGTGGCGGATTCACAATCACGAATCCGAATGCAATCGCGACATGCGGCTGCGGGACATCATTCAGAACAGCGACGAACGCCGGGACACCCGGTGGTTGCTAACTCACAACGTGGACCTCAGAGTCCGCGTTTTTTTGTTTTTTCGTGCGATACAGGATTTTAAGAATCGGGTAGAGAAGACAGTAAGGCAACGGAATGAGTACGTCATCATTAAGGAGGACTATCGATGCGAAAAGTGTTGATTTTTGGTGGGACACGTTATTTTGGAAGACGCCTGGCATTACGACTCGCTGACGCCGGCGATGATGTGACGCTCGTCACACGGGGGGAACATACGCCACCTGTCGCGAAGGGCTTGACATTCTTTAAAGGGGACCGGACGTCAAGCAGTACGATGAAAGATTTAGGGAGTCAAAACTGGGATATCATCTACGACAATATTTGTTTTAATCCATATCAAGCAAAACTTGCCGTCGATGCATTCGAAGGAAAGGTCGGACGCTACATCTTAACGTCGACGATGTCCGTCTATGACGGGGGAGGAGCAAATCTTTCAGAGCGGGATTTCAATCCGTTTCCCGGGAAATATGACTTGGAACAGGAACATGATTACGGGGAAGGAAAGCGCCAAGCAGAAAGTTATTTCTTTCAACGGGCGACATTTCCTGTTATCGCCGTTCGTTTCCCGGTCGTCTTAGGACCGGATGATTACACGGAACGTCTCGTCTTCCATGTGAAACGTGCGCTCGCAGGGACTCCTGTGGTTGCTAAAAACCTCTATGCGAAGATGGGATATATCTCAAGCTATGAAGCGGCCTCGTTCCTTGAATGGTGTGGTCGTTCGACGATGACAGGACCAATCAATGCAGCGAGTGACGGGGTGTTATCGATTCAAGATTTGATGGATAAGATTGACCGTGTCGCAGGAACGGAATCAACGTTCGCGACGACGGGCGACGATGAATCACCACTGGCGCCGGAACGTGATTTCTACATGGATACGTCAGCAGCGAAAAAAGCCGGCTATTTATTCCAACACGTCGACGAGTGGCTCGATCGACTCATTGAAGAGGAGGTACGAAATCACAAATGATTACGTTAGTAAAACCGTCCGTCCATCTCGAAGCGGAGTATTTAGACTTTTTGGCAGAATGGGAACAATCGGGTGAAACGATTGTCCCGAGTGTCGTCAGCAAAACGTTTTTACCTCTCGCTGATTTTTTAGAGGAGCAGGAACAAGAGGCATTGACGGCTCCAGAGAACTGGGTGACGCACTCGACGTATTGGTTTTACGACGGGAAACAAATCGTCGGTGCTGTGAACTTCCGTCATGACTTAAACGATGGTTTAAAACAAATCGGGGGACATATCGGATACGGGATTCGGCCGAGCGCCCGGAAGCGCGGTTACGCGACAGAAGGTCTGCGTCAAGCACTCGAAGTCGCAAAAGAACGCGGGTTAACATCGGTCTTGATTACGTGCAGTGCAGACAACATCGCGTCAGGACGTGTCATCGAAGCGAACGGCGGAGAAGAACTGGAGTCATTTATGAAAGAAGACGGGACACGTGTACGACGATTCAACGTTCCGCTGTCTTAACATCATTCTAATCATCCTACTTTGATTAGGATGATTTTTAATTTGAGGGAGGGGGTTTCGAGATGCAGATACGGCGAGCGACGTTAGACGACGCTGAAGCAATCGCCACCGTCCACGTTTCAGCGTGGCAAGAGACATACCGCGGTATCATTCCTGACGACTACCTCGATCAGTTGTCGACAGAAAAGCGTGCCGCTGCATGGCGGGAATTGTTAGTTGATGGACTTGTTTTTGTTGCTGTCGACGCAAAAGGTTTGATTGGTTTTGCCCACGGCAAGCAAAATCAAACAGAATCGACAGAAGGGGAACTGTCAGCGATCTATTTGTTGCGTTCGTATCAAGGGCGCGGAATCGGTCGCGCCTTAGTCAACCGTGTCGTCCGTCAGTTGGAGGAACATGGTGTTACGTCACTCATCATTGCCGTGCTCGCGGATAATCCGGCCTGCCACTTTTATGAACGACTCGGAGGTATCCGTGTTTCCGGGTGTGTGATCGAACGGGGTGGGAAAGAACTGGAGGAACACCTTTACCGGATTGATTTACCCCTCTCCTTTTCGTAACGAAGGAAGCGGAAATCAGTCGGGTTTCGTTTGGGAAAACTACGAAAAAAGAAGCGTTCCTTCGATTTACACCGAGGAAACGCTTCTTCTTCATGTCCATTAATGATTTTTTACTTTTTCGAACAGGCTTGTCGAGTGTTGTGGATGACGGGCGGACGGATCGACGAGTAGTTTCGCTTGATTGACAGCAATCGGTGCTTCACCGAAGCCGGTCGCAATCAATTTGACACGACCGTCGTACGTCGCGATGTCACCACAGGCAAAGATGCCGGGGATCGCCGTCTCCATTTTCGAATTGACGCGAATCGAATTGCGTTCAAACTCGACTTCCCATTCTTTTAACGGGCCGAGCGACGAAACGAAACCGAAGTTACAGACGACGTCATCTGCCCCGACGACGATGACTTCTTCCGTTTCCGCATGTTTGAACGTCAGAGTTTCGATACTCTCTTCACCGGTAACGGATTCGAGCGTATACGGTGTCATGACATTGACGGATGAGTTGTGGAGCAGTTCGACTGAATGTTCATGTGCACGGAACTTATCGCGACGGTGAACGAGCGTGACGGATTTCGCGATCGGCTCAAGCATCAATGACCAGTCGACAGCGGAATCGCCACCACCGAGTAAGACGACTTGACGATCTTTGAAGCGATCCATTTCATTGACGAAATAGTGCAAGTTACTCGTTTCGAACCGTTCGGCATCGGCAACACCAAGTGGACGGGCGGCGAACGAGCCGTTACCTGCCGTCAAGATGACGGTCTTCGTGAAGTGTTCTCCTTTGTTCGTCACGAGGCGGATGATTCCGTCTTCGAGGCGCTCGTAGGCGACGACCGTTTCTCCGAGGACATACGTCGGGTCGAATTCATTTGCTTGTTCAAGCAAACGATCGACTAAATCCTGAGCTTTGACTTTCGGGAAGCCGGCAATATCATATATATATTTCTCGGGATAAAGCGTCGCCAGTTGCCCACCGAGTTGGGGGAGACTTTCGATGACTTTCGTCTTCATCTGACGCATCCCTGAATAAAACGCGGTGAACAATCCGACTGGACCGCCCCCGATAATCGTGACATCATATGGTTGGTACATCTGATTCCCTCCTATAGTTGGATACTCCTATTATATAGGTAGGAGGGGCGGGTGTTGCAAGTACGGGAAATCTTACATTTTTTTCAGCATTTCTAGAATTTTCTTTTGCAATCCGTCAGAAAAAGTGTTTCAATAAGCTTATAGACATGTGAACATTATTTGAACAAAGTTTTTGAGCATTTATTTGTAATTGAATGTGAAGAAAATCACAACAAAACTACCATTCGTAAGGAGTATCAGAACATGAACACACCTAACATTGTTATTCTTGGAGCCGGCTACGGTGGATTGATCACAGCAGTCAACCTTCAAAAGAAACTTGGCGTCGATCAAGCCAACATCACATTGATCAACAAACATGACTATCATTACCAAACTACTTGGTTACATGAACCTGCGGCAGGTACGATGTCAGCAGAACAAGCGCGCATCTATATCAATGATGTCATCAATCCTTCACGCGTCAAACTCGTTAAAGGGATTGTTGAAAAAGTCGATACGGCAAGCAACACAGTGAAACTTCAAGACGGTGGAGCTGTTCCTTACGATTACGTCGTCGTTGCACTCGGTGGCGTTCCAGAGACTTTCGGAATCAAAGGATTGAAAGAGAACGCTCTAACGATCAGCTCATTGAACAGTGTCCGGAAAATCAAAGAACACATCGACTATTCATTTGCAGAATACAAAACGACTGGTTCAACGGATCGTTCACTTCTGACGATCGTCGTCGGTGGAGCTGGATTTACAGGAATCGAGTTCATGGGTGAGCTCGTCAACCGGATTCCAGAGCTTTGTAAACAATACGATATCCCACGCGAACTCGTGCGTGTCGTCAACATCGAGGCAGCTCCGACTGTCCTTCCTGGATTTGATGCGGATCTCGTCAACTACGCACACAAATGGCTTGAGCGCCAAGGGATCGAGTTCAAACTCGGTAACGGCATCAAGGAATGTGGTCCTGGAACGGTTACGTTTGGTCCACTCCAAGGTGATACAACAGAAACGATTGAAGCGAACACAATCATTTGGACAGGTGGCGTCAGTGGGAACCCGGTCGTTGCGGCATCAGGTTTCGAAGCAATGCGTAACCGTGTTGTCGTCGAGGAAGATCTTCGTGTCCCTGGACATGACAATGTCTTCATGATTGGTGACTGTTCAGCAGTCATGGACCCAAGTTCAAACCGTCCATACCCGCCAACAGCACAAATCGCGACACAACAAGCGCATAAAGTCGCTGAAAACATTTCAGCACTCATCGGTGGACGTGAAACATCTACGTTCACATATGAAAATAAAGGAACAGTCGCATCACTTGGTCATAAAGATGGGATCGGTATGGTCTTCGGTAAGAAGATTTATGGTCGTAACGCATCATTCATGAAAAAAGTCATCGACAACAAACATTTCCTTGAACTGAAGAAAATTGGTCTTGCGATCAAAAAAGGTAAATTCTAAGTTCACCTTTTAGGCAAATGTACACTCGTGCATTTGCCTTTTTTGTCGGTTATACTAGACGAAGAGATTTAAAGGGGGAACATTATGCATATTATCCAAGCCGTGATCGGGAGTGTACTTTATCTCGTCATGTTCTTTAGTATTGGTTTTATCTTAAACATGTTGTTACGTAGCACATGGATTATGCTCGTCTTATATCCGGTCATCATCATCATGATGATTGATAATCAGTCGACGCTTGAATATTTTACGAATGCGAAAAAAGCAATTCCAGCGTTAGGTGATCGAATCATGGGTTTGCAGACAGCGGACGTTACGATGTTTGCGGCAGGACTTGCCGGTATCATCATTGCCGGAATGTCGATTCGTTTCCTGCGTAAAAGCGGTTACCAAATGTTTTAAAGCCTACTTGAGTAAGTAGGCTTTTTTAGTGCGTGGAAACACGTTATAATAAAAACAGTGTCTTTAAAAAATGTGTAAGAGCAGATAGGGTTGAGAGCGAATGGATAAACAAATGTACCACGTTATCAAAGTCTTGAATAATAATGTCGTCATTTGTTCGACTGGTGCAAATCAGGAAGTCATTATCCTCGCAAAAGGGATTGGCTTCGGACGGAAGCCAGGCGATCAACTGACGGATCTTGAAAAATTAGAAAAAGTCTATACCTTGAAGGATAAAGAAGAGCAAGACCAATATAAAGCACTCGTCGGGCATTTAGATGAAAATTTCGTCGCCTTGATGAATGATATCGTCTCGATGATTGAAACGCGGTTCGGTAAGCGCGTTGATGAACATATCCATATCGGACTGACGGATCATTTGACGTTTACGTTCAAGCGGCTCGAACAAGGGATGGAGGTCACGAATCCCTTTTTAGCGGAAACGGAAGCTTTGTATCCGGAAGAATATGCGCTTGCTGAGGAAATCGTTGAATTCATCAGTGCCGAGATGAATTTTTATCTTCCGCCGGCAGAAACAGGATTCATCGCACTCCATATTCATTCGGCGACGAACTTTAAAGATGTGCTCGAAGTCAATCGTCATCATCAACTCGTCGGATTAATTGCGAGTCATATCGAGCAACGGCTAGAAATTAAAATCGATCGAAAATCGTTGGATTATAAGCGTTTAATTCGCCATCTCCGCTCGGCGATTGAAAGGGTTTCCAATGGGGAGTACCTAGAGGCGCCAGAAAAAGTAGAAAAGCTATTGCGTGAAGAATATCCCCTGTGCTATGATACTGCTTGGGAGCTGATGTCCATCATGGAACGTCAGTTGAAGAAAGCGGTACCGCGCGGTGAGGCGACGTATCTTACGATGCATCTGCAACGCTTAGTGCAGTACGATTTAGGTAAATGACCGCACGGACTACGTGTTACTGATACGATCAGGCATGAGTGGGAAGTCGGACAAAATGGTTTATTTCCGTTAGATTCATTTCGCGGAATAAGTGTATTTTGTTCTACAATCCGCTCGTGCCTGATTTTTTTCTGTAAAAATCGGTCGGATGTCTGACTTTTTTCAACCTGTCATTGGTATTATTCATTATTCCTAGATTTTAGATTAAGAGGAGGAAACACACATGTTCAAACAGATTTTCGCTGTTCTTCAACGTGTCGGTAAAGCGTTAATGCTTCCTGTTGCGATTTTGCCAGCTGCCGGGATCTTACTTGGATTCGGTAACGCGATGCAAAATCCGAACTTGACGTCAAAACTCGAGTTCTTAAAAAATGATGCGATCATCAAGGTTGCAAAATTGATGGAAGCAGCCGGGGATATCATCTTCGGTAACTTAGCACTCTTATTCGCGGTCGGTGTCGCGATTGGTTTAGCAGGGGACGGCGCAGCCGGACTTGCAGCAATCGTCGGATTCTTGATCATGAACAAAACGATGAGTGTTTGGCTCGGCGTTACACCAGAAATGGTCGCAAACGGTCAAGGGTACGCAAACGTACTTGGTATTCCGACACTTCAAACAGGTGTCTTCGGTGGTATCATCATCGGTTTACTCGCAGCCTGGGCTTACGGTAAGTATCATAATCTTGAATTGCCGCAGTTCCTCGGATTCTTCGCAGGTAAACGTTTCGTTCCAATCGTTACAGCAGTCGTTTCATTGTTCGCAGGTCTTGTACTTGTCTTCGTATGGCCATTCGCTCAAGACGGGTTGAACTCATTCTCTCACTTCATGATGGAGAAAAACCCGACGCTTGCAGCTTTCGTCTTCGGTCTCATTGAGCGTTCATTGATTCCGTTTGGTCTTCACCATATCTTCTACGCACCGTTCTGGTTCGAATTCGGTTCGTACACGAACGCAGCAGGAGATGTTGTCCGCGGTGACCAAGCAATCTTCTTCGCACAGTTAAAAGACAACGTTGAATTAACAGCTGGTACGTTCATGACTGGTAAATTCCCGTTCATGATGTTCGGTCTTCCAGCAGCAGCACTTGCAATGTACCATGAAGCACGCCCAGAGCGTCGCGCAGTCGTTGGTGGTCTTCTTGGGTCAGCAGCACTTACAGCTTTCTTAACAGGTATCACAGAGCCAATCGAATTCGCATTCTTATTCGTTGCTCCAATCTTGTTCGCAGTACACGCAGTTTTCGCTGGTCTTTCATTCATGACAATGCAACTCTTGAACGTTAAAATCGGGATGACATTCTCTGGTGGATTGATTGACTTCCTTCTCTTCGGTGTCCTTCCAGGACGTACGCAGTGGTGGCTCGTCATCGTCGTCGGTCTTGTTCTTGCAGTCGTTTACTACGTTGGATTCCGTTTCGCAATCCGCAAGTTCAACCTGAAAACACCAGGTCGTGAAGATGAAGTACAAGAAACTTCATTGGCTCAAGGTTCTGAGCTCGCAGCGGGTATCCTTGACGCACTCGGTTCTGAATCAAACATCAAACACCTTGACGCATGTATCACACGTCTTCGTGTTGAAGTTCTCGACAAGTCGAAAGTCGACAAAAACGAATTGAAAAAACTTGGAGCCGCTGGTGTCCTTGAAGTGGGTAACAACGTTCAAGCGATCTACGGACCAAAATCAGATAACATCAAATCTGAGATCCAAGCCGTCATCAATTCACGTAAACAAGAAAAATCAGTTTAAGTCTTTAAGTAAAGTGAGTCTTCCGAAATCGGGAGGCTCATTTTTTTGTGTTTCAAAGAATTGTTGTGATTAGTTTTGCGGGAGAAAGATTCAGGGTATGAACTAAATAGTCTGGTCAAAAAAAGGAGGGAAATCACTGATGTGGAAAAATGTATTCGGAGTGTTGCAACGGATTGGTAAAGCATTGATGTTACCAGTTGCCATCTTGCCGGCAGCAGGGCTTCTACTGGCGTTTGGTACGGCGTTTCAAAACCCGAACCTGACGCAGTATCTGCCTTTTCTCGAAAATGATTCGCTCGTCGTCATCTGGCGTGTCATGCAAGACGCAGGGGATATCATCTTTGCGAACTTAGGATTACTGTTTGCCGTCGGGGTTGCGATTGGTCTTGCGAATGGGGAAGGGGTCGCAGGGCTTGCTGCAATCGTCGGATTCTTGATCATGAACAAGGTTATCAGTTCATTCCTACAAATCACACCGGAAAAAGTTTCAGAAGCGCAACAATCAAGTGACTTATCGTACGCAACTGTATTAGGGATACCGACCTTACAAATGGGGGTATTCGGAGGGATCATAGCGGGGTTAATTGCCGCATATAGCTATAATAAATTCTTTAAAATCAAACTACCGGACTTTCTTGGATTCTTCGCCGGTAAACGGTTCGTACCGATTGCAACAGCGCTATTCAGTTTAGTCGCTGGTTTTGCACTGTCCTTCATCTGGCCACCAATCGGGAGTGGGATTAACACGTTCTCGAAAACAATCATCGAGTCAAATGAAACGTTATCAGCCTTCATCTTTGGCTTAGTCGAACGGTCACTCATTCCATTCGGTCTTCACCATATTTGGTATTCAAGTTTTTGGTTCCAATTTGGTGAGTATACGGATAAAGCAGGCACGGTTATCAACGGGGACCAGCGAATTTTCTTCGCTCAGTTAAAAGATGGTGTTCCGTTCACGGCCGGGACGTATATGACCGGGAAATATCCGTTCATGATGTTCGGACTTCCGGCAGCTTGTCTCGCGATGTATCATACGGTTGCGAAAGATCGTCGTAAAGCAGTTGAAGGACTCTACTTCTCTGCTGCTTTAACATCGTTCCTGACAGGGATCACGGAACCAGTCGAGTTTTCATTCGTGTTCGTGGCACCGTTATTGTTTGCAGTCCACGCTGTTTTTGCAGGATTGTCATTTATGATCATGGACATCTTGAACGTTAAAATCGGGATGACCTTCTCAGGTGGATTGATTGACTACACCTTATTCGGAATCTTACCGAACAGGACCGCCTGGTGGCTCGTTATACCGGTTGGTTTAGTCTTCGCCGTCATTTATTACTTCGGATTCCGTTTTGTGATCACGAAGTTTGATTTAAAAATTCCAGGACGTGAAGCAATTAAGGAAGGGGCGGCAACAGCTGGTGCGACGGCTGGTGAGCTCCCATATGAGATTCTGCAAGCGTTTGGTGGACCATCGAATATCAAACACCTCGATGCGTGTATCACACGTCTGCGGATTACCGTTAATGATAAATCGGGTGTCAACAAGGATCGTCTGAAAGAACTTGGCGCAGCCGGTGTATTAGAAGTTGGCGATAATGTCCAAGCCATCTTCGGTCCGAAATCAGATGGCATCAAGACGGAAATGGCAGAAATCATGAACGATCAAAATTATCAACCACCTGAAAAACCAGAAGCTGACCCGATTCCGCAAGTTCCGACTGGAGCTGAGTCACGTGGGGAAGAACGGGAAGACTTAGCAGGATCAGGTGGAGAGTATGTACCAAGTGACGGATACGTCTCGCCGCTGAGCGGAACGATTCGTTCGCTTGATGATGTACCGGATCAAGTCTTCTCTGGCCGGATGATGGGGGACGGGTATGCAATCGAACCAACTGAAGGTTATGTTGTTTCTCCAGTGTCCGGTGAAATCACGACCTTCTTCCCAACGAAACACGCGATTGGAATCCTGGCCGATAATGGTGATGAGATTTTAATTCACATCGGAATTGATACGGTTTCACTCGAAGGAAAAGGTTTTGAAGCACTCGCGAAAGCGGGAGATCGTGTTGAGCCAGGAACACCACTGTTGAACGTCGATCTCGAACAAATTCGACCGCTTGTGCCGTCACTCTTAACGCCGATCATTGTCACGAACAGTGGTGACCGGAAAGTAACGGTTGATATTGGCCGGACGGTTGAAGCAGGAGAGAAAGTCACGTATGAGATTAAATGACGTCATTTAAAAAATAATGGGACCTCGAAATCGTATTCGACGAAATTGTCGGATACGATTTTTTTTGTAGTCCAAAAACATTCAGTAATGAGAATTTGCACATATGATGATACAATGAGTAAGCTATTATGAAGATTAGCTATATTTTAAGAAAGAGGTGAGTCGATGGCTTCGACTACAACAGAAACAAAGACAAAGACGAATTATGTCGTTCTTGGATTATTGATCGGGATTTTAGTAGCGGCGATGGACAATACAATCGTTGCAACAGCAATGCCGACGATTGTCAGTGAACTGAATGGTTTTGATCAATATGCCTGGGTCACGTCCGCTTACATGATCGCGACGGTCGCAGGGATGCCAATTTTCGGTAAGTTAAGTGACATGTATGGGCGGAAACGATTTTTCTTATTCGGTATGTTGCTCTTCATCGTAGGGAGTATCCTGTGTGGTGTCGCAGATTCGATTACAGAGTTATCGATTTATCGTGCCGTTCAAGGACTAGGTGGCGGTGCCTTGATGCCGATTGCTTTTACAATCATTTTTGATATTTTCCCACCAGAAAAACGAGGGAAAGTCAGTGGTTTGTTCGGAGCAGTCTTCGGAATTTCAAGTATTTTCGGACCATTGCTTGGAGCCGTTTTGACGGACGCAATTAACTGGCGCTGGGTGTTTTATATCAACATTCCACTTGGTTTAATTGCATTGGCGCTCGTTTCTTTATTCTATAAAGAATCACCGATCCACCGGACTCAAAAAATTGATTATGCGGGTGCCGCGACATTGGTCGCTGGATTAGTCACGTTCCTGCTCGGGCTTGAACTCGGTGGGAAAGAGTATGCGTGGAGTTCACCACAAATTCTTGGTTTGTTTGGTTTATCACTCGTGTTATTTATCCTCTTTGGTCTGATTGAACGCCGGGCGGCTGATCCGGTCATTACGTTCAGTCTGTTCAGTCGTCGCCTGTTCGCAGCGACGCAAGGAGTCGCATTCTTTTATGGATTCGTCTTCATCTCCGCAAGTGTCTTCATTCCGATTTTCGTCCAAGGTGTCTTTGGCGGCAGTGCGACGAACTCAGGTCTGATCTTGATGCCGATGTTGATTGCTTCAGTAGTTTCGGCGCAACTCGGAGGACGTCTCCCGAATAAATACGGGTTCCGAAATGTCATGATGCTCTCGGCCGTGTTCTTTGTTCTTGGTGTTTATTTATTAAGTACGATGTCACTTGAGACGACACGGACTGCCGTTACGATTTATATGATCATCTTAGGTTTTGGTGTCGGCTTCAGTTTCTCTTTATTGAATCTTGCAAGCATCAATGGCATCGAGATGAAACGTCGTGGTGCGGCGACATCGATGGGCTCGACGTTCCGGACAATCGGGATGACACTTGGTGTAACGATTCTCGGAATCGTTCAATCACGGACGTTTACGTCATCTGTTAGTGAGCAATTACCTGGCGGCAGCGCACCGGACGGTGGACAGTTCCCGACAGCAGCAGCATTTGCGAAGATGCCACCGGAAGTGGCGACAGCGATTAAAACAGCACTTGCAGATTCGATTTCCTCTGTTTATATGTGGGCGTTGATTCCAGCGATACTGGGTGTCATCTTCGTGTTCTTCATGGGTAATGAACGACCAATCTTAAAAGAAGAACAAGGCGATCGACCACAAACGAAACAAGCATAATTCAAGTCATTTTTGATAGGAAAGAGACTGACGTAAAAGGAATCACTCTTTCACACGCGTGTTTTTCTCCAACAGGAAACAGGATACGCTCTCCTGTGGGATTCGAATAAAACGAGTGCATACTTTTTCCTTTTCGATATGCGGCTTAGATACACATCAGTCAGGACCGAGAAGAATAGATATCGAAAACGCCAATGAGTCCGTATGTGAAAGACGGAATCATCGGCGTTTTTTTGCGTACAGGGCGGAACGTTCATCCTCGACTCCTATGGGAAAAGGAAGCGCGATCAGCGCTTCCGTCAGGAATAGGGAAGACCCGGCATGACCGCATGAAACGCGGGTTGCTGCGGCTTACATTCCGCCCGTGGAAAGCGAGGATGTCGGAACCGTCCGTCACTAAGACTGATGTTAGAGTAACTTTGGAGTCAGCCCTTTTTTTGTATTCAAGAAATCGAGGCTCCTACAGGAAGCGCACAGATGAATATTACCTTTTGAACTAGGGTGTAGGAAAAGCGACATTGGGCAACATGTGTTATGTAGACGAGTCGAGATGGGAAAGCGCGGTCAGGGCAGGCCATACTTATAAAAACTTTTTAATCTTCATAAGGGTTAGTCTACAGTCTGTATAAATAACGGTTCCTTTTGACGCGATAAAAAAACACGCCCCGAGATGGGACGTGTCCGAAAAACTTATTTTTTGATATCGAATGTCGTGCTGAGGAAGTTGACGACGTCTTCTGCTGTATCCATGTCGAGGACTTGCTCAACGATTGCTTCACACTCTGTTTTGTTCAGGCGCGTCATCAAGCTGCGTGCGCGAAGGACAGAAGAAGCAGACATTGAGAATTCGTCGAGTCCGAGTCCGAGGAGGATTGGGAGTGCGAGTTCTTCTCCCGCCATCTCACCACACATGCCGACCCATTTACCGGCTTTGTGTGCTTCTGTGATGACGTTGTTCAAGAGGTTCAAGATGGCAGGGTTGAACGGTTGGTAGAGATACGAAACTTTTTCGTTCATCCGGTCTGCCGCCATTGTGTATTGAATCAAGTCGTTTGTTCCGACAGAGAAGAAGTCGACTTCTTTCGCGAATTGTTTCGCCATGACTGCTGTCGCCGGAATTTCGACCATCATTCCGACTTCGATGTCGTCAGAAACCGTTACACCTTCACCTTGAAGGTTCGCTTTTTCTTCAAGAAGTAACGCTTTTGCTGCACGGAATTCTTCGAGTGTTGCAATCATCGGGAACATGACAGCAAGTTTGCCGTATGCACTTGCACGAAGCAACGCACGAAGTTGTGTCCGGAACAAGTCAGTTTGGTCCAGGCAAAGACGAATTGCACGGTAACCAAGGAACGGGTTCATTTCGTGTGGAAGGTCAAGGTATGAAAGTTCTTTATCCCCACCGATATCAAGTGTCCGGATGACAACTTTTTTATCGCCCATCGACTCGAGAACTGTTTTGTATGCTGTGAATTGCTCATCTTCCGTCGGGAACGTTTCCGCATCCATGTAGAGGAATTCAGTCCGGTAGAGACCGACTGCTTCCGCACCGTTCTCAAGCACACCTTTGACATCGTTTGGTGTTCCGATGTTCGCTGCAAGCTCGACGTGATGACCGTCTGCTGTAACTGTTTTTTCGTTTTTGAGTTTTTTCCATTCTTCTTTTTGAGCGATATATGCTGAGCGTTTTTCTTCGTACTCTGCGATTTGTTCGCTTGAAGGGTTGACGATGACATCGCCTTCCGCTCCGTCAAGAATCAAGAAATCACCGTGTTTGACTTCAGTCAAGACGACTTTTGTCCCGACGACTGCTGGAATTTCAAGAGAACGTGACATGATCGCCGAGTGCGAAGTCCGTCCACCGATGTTCGTCGCAAAACCTTTTGCGTACTTCCGGTTGAGTTGGGCAGTGTCTGATGGTGTTAAGTCTTCTGCAATGATGATGACTTCTTCGTTGATTTGTGCAGGTGTGACGAATGTAATACCGAGAAGATGTGCCATTGTCCGTTTTGTTACGTCACGGACGTCAGCTGCACGTTCGCGCATGTACTCGTTGTCCATCGATTCAAAGATTGTCACCATCATTTGTGAGACTTCGTCGAGTGCTTGCGCTGCGTTCGTTTTGTCCTCGTCGATTTTTGCGTTGACTTGGCTGACGATTTCAGGATCTTCGAGGATCAACAAGTGAGCTGAGAAGATTTCTGCTTTGTCTGCACCGAGTTCTTTTAATGTGTTCTCACGGATGATTTCGAGTTCACCTTTTGATTGAGCGATCGCTGCCTGGAACCGTTCCTTTTCAGCTGCTGAATCCTCGATTTTATTGTTTGGAATGTCAAAGACAGGTGTTTCCATCACGAATGCCTTTGCAATCGCGATCCCTGCAGAAGCGCCAATTCCCTTGATATGTTGTGCCATGTGCATTACCCTCTTTTCAGTAAGTTTTTTTCGCCGCAACGACGTCGTTTCTCTGCTATCTATAGATACCCATAAACGCATCTCTCTTAACGGGTCGACTGCGAACTCTCCCTTTGAATGAAAACGTAGACATTTCTGTCGTTACCAAAATGAACGTTTCTATGAAGTGCCTGTACTTTTCACCTGTTAATCCTATCACATTGTGAAACGGGCAACAATTGTTTGGAGCCGTGCATTTCGACAAATTACCGAACGTCAAAAATGAGAGCGTTTTCAAGCTGCGTGATGGCTATCAGTTGGAAAATGGCGCAAAACACTTCATACTTATTAGTAACACTAAAGGGGGATTTTTAAGATGCGATTAAAACAAGTAGATCAGCAAGCAGACATCGAAGTACTCGTCGTCGGTATCTCAGGAAATGCACAAATGGAAGAACGGATTCAGGCACTTTATCCGGAGCGGTTTGATGAGTGGGTCCGCGGTGGAGATATTTCGACGAAACAAGGCGAACTTCGGTTATTGCCGACGTTGACGGGGACGATTGCCCGTGTGTTATTTGTCGGTCTTGGTAAAGCGGACCGTCTATCTCAAGATGAGTTACGTCGACTGTTAGGAAAAGCCGCCCAATTTTTAAAAGTCCGGAAGCTATCGAACGTCACGGTTGATGCTGCGACATTCCCGGGGAAACCTGTCGAGTTGATCGCTGAGACGTTTGCACTTGCTACATATGACGTCAAACACTACAAAACAGGTCCAAGCGTTTCGTACGAACTCGATTTGACGATTTGGTCCGATGAAGGGGAACAAGAAGCAGTACGCGGGCATGCCCTCGCTGAAGCAACGAACTTAGCCCGTCGTCTCGTCACGATGCCTGGGAACATCCTGACGGCGCCGGCACTCGCTGACGAAGCTCGTTTCATTGCGGAACGTCATGGACATGCGTTAAAAGTCATTGAAAAAGAAGAAATGGAAGCACTCGGAATGGGGGCGATGCTTGCCGTCAATCAAGGCTCGACAATCCCGCCGAAAATGATCGTCCTCGAATATAAAGGGGCGGGTGATGCAGCACCAATCGCCGTCGTCGGAAAAGGTGTCACGTTCGATACAGGTGGTTACTCGATTAAACCAAAAGACGGTATCGTCGGCATGAAGGGGGACATGGGTGGTGCAGCAGCCGTCCTCGGCTTATTCGAAGCCCTCGGTCAACTCAAGCCGAACGTCAACATCCTTGGAGTGATTCCGGCAACGGACAATATGATTTCAGGTGATGCCTTCAAGCCGGATGATGTCATTACATCGATGGCTGGAAAAACGATTGAAGTCTTGAATACGGATGCGGAAGGGCGTCTCGTCTTAGCGGACGCTGTCACCTATGCAAAAGAATACAATCCGAAAATGATTATTGATCTCGCGACATTGACGGGTGGAGTGCTCGTTGCGCTCGGGACAGAAATCACGGGTGCCTTAACGAACGACCAAGCTTTGTACAGCCGTTTTGAAACCATCACAAAAGAGACGAACGAGATGATTTGGCAGATGCCGTACGTCGATCAATTCATTAAACAAGTGCGCCGGTCGGAAGTCGCTGATTTAAATAACTCACCGGGACGGATGGGACACATGATCTTTGGCGGAGCGTTCGTTGGTGAATTCGTCGGGAAAACGCCATGGCTCCATCTTGATATCGCCGGAACATCAGAGCAAAAATCAGCATCGGAGCTTGGTCCGAAAGGTGCGACAGGTGTCATGGTTCGAAGTCTTTACCGGTTCGCTGAACAAGAAGGATGAGATGGCTGAACGTCCTCTTACTCATCATGACGGTGCTCAGCATCGTCTGGTATGTAGAGTCGGGTTCACGCGTTTCGCTAGCATGGGCTACGTTTTTAGGAGTCTTCACGGTCTTGTCATTACTGAAGGTGCTACGGGAGAAAACGAATGCGCGTCACCGGGATTGACGCGGCAAAAGCCGGCTGGGTCGCTGTCTCGATTGAAGAGGGTCAGTTTTCCTATCAAATCGTCGAACACCTCAATCAACTCGAAAATAGCGACGTGCTCTACATCGACATGCCGATCGGGCTTGAAACAGACACAAGACGAACCGTCGATCAGCTGTTACGAAATGAGCTGAAGCCGGGGCGGACGAGCAGCGTCTTCAATGCACCATTAGTGTCGGCGCTTGATGCATGTGACTATGCCACCGCGAACGCGCAGTCAAAACAAGCGGCAGGACTTGGCTTATCAAAACAAGCCTGGTACTTGTTACCGAAGATTCAGGAAGCGCGTAGTTATTACCGGGACGGGATGTACGAGTCGCATCCGGAAGTTTGTTTTGCTCGCTTGACCGGTCACCCGGCCCGCCATAACAAAAAGACGGTCCAGGGGATAAAGGAGCGGACAGAATTGTTACGACAGTTCGCATGTCCTGCTTTTTGGGAACAATCCGTCAAAGGGGTTGCGACTGACGACTGGATTGATGCCTGTCTGCTTGCCGTCGCGGCGACTTGTCCGGTGGAATATCTCCCGAACCATCGACCGGTTGATGCGACGGGTCATCCCTTATATGCGGCAGCACCTAAAAAATCACCCTCACCGGAATGGTGTGGGTGATCCTTTAATAAAGTCCCATAAATAATGAAAGATTTGTGCATTATATAACGCTTTGATGATGACGGCGACGAGCGGTCCGAGAATCAGACCGAAGACCCCGAAAAATTTAATCCCGACGAACAAGGCAATCAGTGCCGTAATCGGCTGGATGCCGATATTGTCACCGACGATTTTCGGTTCCATGATATTACGCTGCAAAATGACGACTGCATACAGAATACCAAGTCCGATCGCAAGTCCCGTATCTCCTGTGATGATCGAGTAAGCAATCCACGGTAAAAAGACAGACCCTGTACCTAGATACGGCAAGATGTCAAAGAAAGCGGCAATGAAAGCAATCGCAAACGGATGATCGACACCGAGAACCAAAAGACCGATTAAGACGATGAAAAATGTAATCGTAATCAATGTCAATTGGGCTTTGATGTAGCCGAACAGGGCGGACCGAAGACTCGAAACGACCGTTTCTGCACGTGCGAACCAGGGGAACATCTCATACTGTTTCATCCTGATTTCATATTTGTGCCAGTCTTTCGCGAGGAAAAACCAGGCGAGCAGAACGATGACGAGAATCAAGGCGATTGAAGGTAAGGTCGCTAACACACTTTGCAACATCGTGGCGATACTTTTAGATCCCTCGCCGATGAAGCTTGCAAGTGAGCTTCCGAGTGATTCGATACTGTTTTGAACCGTATTCTGTTGTGACGGACCGAGTGACCGGAGCGCTTCCGAAGCGTCGTTCCACATCGGGGCCAATTTGTCATTGTAGAGCTTTTGGAAGTAGAGACTGAGTTCCTGGATTTGGTCCGGGAGTTGATTGGCGACGAAGACGAGTCCTCGAATCAGTTGCATGACAATCAAGACGAGTGAACCAATCAAAAGACCGCTCATTAAGATGATGGACAATAACGCACCCCAACCACGGTTGAGTCGAAGACGTTTTTGGAAAAAGTCGACAAGCGGACGACTGAGTAGGGCTAATAAAAATGCGAAGACGAACGGATACATCAACGAAGACAGGCGGATGATGATAAAACCTGTGAGAAACAAGGCGAGTATGACACCGATGAAACGAGCCAATTGCCAAAGACGTTCAGTCGACACGAGCAACACCTCTTATATATATGTAATACCATCATCATAGCATGTTAAGGAACGAGAACGTAGTTCAAACAGAGGAGGAATTTCGATGAAACGAAAAGAAGTGGGACTAATGGTTTCCTTGGCGATCGCAAGTGGTGTAGCCGTCCGTGAATGGCGTAAAAACCGAAAATTTACTGAGCAGTATCAACGACAAACGCAGCAGCAGTTGATTAAAGAAATGATGGAGGTCGAGACGGATGCAGGAGATGATTCTACTTCAACAAAAAGTCGATGAGACGATTCGAGCGTTAGGTGGTTATTTTCGTCCGCTCTCTGGCCTCGCGCGCTTGATTGAAGAAGTCGGGGAAGTGGGAGAAGCGTTAGAAAAAGAGGACACGACGTTACTTTGTGCCGAACTCGTCGACGTGTTAATGATTTCAACATGTCTGTCAAACCAATACGTGACCGATTTAGCCTCGGAGCATCAGCAGTTGAAAACAGAACGGGACGAAGCGGATGCCTCGTTTTACCGACTCGTTCATGAAGCAGGTCAGGTCGCCCGGGTTATGAACGGCTACGAAGGAGACAAGCCACCGAAAAAGACAGATGCAACGCTTACGGTCGGTACGTCACTCGCCCGTCTACAGCGCGAGTTGTTCCGGTTTGCCCGTCCATTAGGTCTTGATTTGTTAAAAGAAATCGATCGGACGAATGAAAAGAACCTCGTGCGTGACAGTAAGCGTTTCGCGCTGACACGAGACCCTATTACGGAGGCGACGATTGATCATTACCGGAGTGCGACCGGCAGTGATGAGCGACTCTGGGGTGCGCCCGTGTATGAAGCGGAACGTTCCTTAGAAGAGAACATTCAACAGGCACTACCGTCGTTGCGACGCTTTTTACGGTGTGCTCGTAATGAGGGAATCGAGGCATTTGTTCTGGAAGCGCCGATTGAGCGAAGTGATCAATTGGTCGCCGTCAAAGAACAGGCAGAAGAAATCGGACGGATCATCAAGGAACAAACCCCTTTGTCCTTTAAAGAAGCCCCGTACCGAATCGATGTATATGCTTCACAGTTAGGGCCGGTGTCACCGTTTCACTCAGAGGACGAACACCGGATGTTTTTGTTGCTTTATATTGATGCGTAATTAGAAAATGACGCTAAAAAGCGAACCGCCTCGTAAGGTGGTTCGCTTTTTGTGTGTTGAAAGAAAACGGTCGGGAAAATCATGTCAGACGATCAGCAACTGCCGTTCGTTGTTCAAGTTGTTGCATGAAGCGAGAAATACGATGGATGGCTTCTTGCAGTTGTTCGATTGAACTGGCATAGCTTGCGCGAACATAACCTTCACCACTCGCCCC
The DNA here is from genome assembly GCF_018618695.1 of Exiguobacterium sp. s127. Classification (NCBI taxonomy): domain Bacteria; kingdom Bacillati; phylum Bacillota; class Bacilli; order Caryophanales; genus Exiguobacterium; species Exiguobacterium sp. s127. Next base: position 339,283 of record NZ_JACSMO010000001.1, read on the forward strand.
GAAGACGGAACCAGGAACGACGGCAACACGTTCTGCTAGTAACAGTTGTTCTGCAAAGGCTTCACTCGTCAAACCCGTATCTCCGATGTATGGAAAGGCATAGAAGGCGCCCCCGGGTGAATGAGTCGGGAGACCGGCTTCATTCAAAGCTTTGACGAAGTAGTTACGGCGTTGGCGATAACTACGGACCATGTCAGGAACCGTCTTGTGGCGTGAACGGAGTGCTTCAATCCCGGCGAATTGGACGAGCGTCGGTGCACACATCATGCCGTACTGATGGACTTTCAGCATACACGCCGTGATTTCTTTTGGCGCACAGGTAAAACCGAGACGCCAACCTGTCATCGCAAAGGCTTTTGAGAAACCATTGATGACAATCGTGCGCTCCCGCATTCCAGGTAACGTCGCGAAGCACGTCGCCTCTTCCTCATACGACAACTCTGCATAGATTTCGTCACTGATGACATATAAATCATGTTTGTTTGCGAGGAGGGCGAGATCTGCGAGTTGATCGCACGTCATGACAGAACCGGTCGGGTTGGACGGAAAACAAAAAATGATGGCCTTCGTCCGTGCCGTGATCTTGGCTTCAATCGTCTCAGGAAGAATGGCGAAGCCGTCTTCCGGGCGACAGGCAGCAGCAACAGGAATTCCGCCTGCGAGCTCAATTAAAGGCGCATACGAGACAAATGCCGGTTCGACGACGATGACCTCGTCACCAGGATTAATCAGCGTCCGAAAAGCTAAGTCAAGTCCTTCGGATGCACCGGTCGTGACGATGATTTCGTCTTCGACTTGATACTCGATTGCAAATTTTTCGTGCATATAGTTTCGGATTTCTTGCCGTAACTCGACTAAACCGGCATTGGCGCTATATGCCGTATACCCTTGCTCGAGTGCTGCGAAGCTTGCTTCCCGGACGTTCCACGGGGTGACGAAGTCGGGTTCGCCGACGCCGAGCGAGATGACATCTTCCATTGAACCGGCTAAGTCGAAGAAGCGACGGATGCCGGACGGTGCTAATTGTTCGACGCGTTCAGAAAGTGACTTCATGGAGACACCTTCAATCGTTTATCGCCGTCATCCTGACTGAAGAGGACACCATCGTGTTTGTATGTCTTCAAACGGAAATGGGTCGTCGTCGAAATGACGGAATCGAGTGTCGATAGTTTTTCCGAGACGAATTGCGAGACTTCCTGAAGCGACTTTCCGTCAAGGACGACTTGTAAGTCGTAAGCACCTGACATCAAGTAGAGCGACGTGACTTCCGGGAAACGATGAATCCGTTCTGCGACTTCATCAAAGCCGCGGCCCCGTTTCGGTGTAACTTTGACATCGATGAATGCCGTGACGCCATGGTGGGAATTGATTTTTTGCCAATCGATGACTGCCGTATAACCTAACAAGACACCATCTTGTTTAAAACGGGCAATCGAGTCGATGACTTCGTCGACTGGCAGGTCGAGCATTTGAGCAGCGAGTGTCGAATCGACAGGACCACTTTGTGATAGTAACTCTAAGAGTTCTAATTGTTTTTCTGTATACACGGGATTCACTCGCTTTCTGTCAATTGTCCGTCAAACGTCCGGCGTGTCTCACGTAACCGGGCACGGCGTTCAGACTGAACAATATGAAAATTTTTCATTTCGGTCGTTGGCAACTCGTGTTTAGCGACGAGACGGTCGAAGTAGACTTTTCGTGCCGCATCTTGCTGAGCGGATTGATGATTACCGGACGGATTAAAGGCATAGAGGACCGTAGCGCGTGCTGGGTGAAGCACGAGGTGGTCCTTCCCGACACGGAGAATCCAGTCCCAGTCCCAGTAGTTGAAGACGTCTTCATCAAACGCACCAAGTGTTTGGTGAAGCGATTTGCGATACATTGATCCGGATGGGATGAACGTCGAGTCTTGCTTCATCGCGTCACGGTCATATGGATAGGCAAATGGCTCCGTAGCGATGACGGTCCGGCGTCCATTTTCCCAGCGATACGTAAAGAGTTCGGCATCTGCATACGTCAAGTCTGCCCCGGCTTCTAAATCGCCGAGCGATTCCTCGATATGAGAAGGCAACAATAAATCATCATCATCATGGAGCAAGATGAATTGACCGTTCGCGATTGTCACGCCGTGGTTGCGAGCCCGGACGTGATGATTTTCAGGTAAATCGACATGGATAAGTGTTAAGCGGTCTTCAAAAGCACGTACGACGGGAATAATCGAGTCGCCGTTGTTGTTCAAAAGAATCACTTCGAAATCTTGATAGTATTGACGGGTCAATGCTTCGAGCGCCTCAGATAACTCACGTGGGCGATTGTACGTCGGGATGATGACAGATACCATTGGCATGAGAATCGGCTCCTTCAACAAAGACACCTGCAACATCCAGGTGTCTTCATGTATTCCTTACATCTGTTCTTCGATAACTGGAAGTAATTCATTCCATTCAGCGGCTGGTTCTTTCGTTACTGTGACAAAATCACCGTAAGCGAAGAGATTATCGATGCCATCGATCGTAATCAATGCTGCGAGTAATGCGTCCTCTGGTGTATCGTCTTTTTTGACACTCGTACTTTTTGAGCCGAAACGGTCTCCGTCGAGCGTGATTTTTACTGAGTTCGGGTTTGGTGTGTAGTCTACTTGCATAATAAGTCTCCTTTCAAAGTTCACACGAATCTTCGCACAAAAGTAAATTCGTTGCGAGTGTTGTTAGTTCCTGCTGATCGGGTTGTTCCCCAAACGATTCTTCAAATATTTCACCAATTGCTAGTGCAAGTGGGCTTACTTGATCGTGAATCGTTAATAGCACTAGTATAGCAGACATTTCCGTTGGATAATTTCCTGACCCTAGGAGAAAAGGATCATATTTATTTAAAAGTTCTTCTGAACTCAAAACGCGTTCAACTCCTTATCTCAATATATCTCAAAAGGCGGTGGTCTGCGTTTTTAAATTTGTTTGACCTGATTTTTAATGCAAGGGGTTATTTTTTGCTGATTCAGTGATAACCTATATCTTGTACATAAATAGGTTTAAAAACGCTTAAAACGTCTATATATAGAGTGACACTTTAATAGTTCTTTCTATATGTAGGACGTCTTTTTTTAGTTTAGCGCATTTTTTACTGCAATGCGAACCTGTTTAACGATAGAGAATGGGAGTGGTTCATAGTGGCATCTCCACTGAATACAGCACGCATCTATAAGGGTGCAATGACAATAGAAGATGTATATCTCGTGATTCGACAAGTGACAGCATCTTATCCAGAACTCGACATCGAACGTTATACAGAACGCGCGATTCGGGCGCTCGAAGGGAAAACGCTCCAGGCCGATCAAGTTTACGAACTTTTGACGATGCATGCGCTCGACATGTTAAAAGCAGAGGAACCGAACTGGACGTTCGTCGCGACGGCAACGTACTTAAATCGTCTTTATCTCGAGGCAAGTGAAAATCGTGGATATGTAGCAAATGAACGTTATGGATCGCTTTACACGTTGATTGAAAAGCTCACTGAAATTGGTATTTTCACACCACATTTACTTTCAGCCTACACGAAGGATGAAATCGAAGAACTCGCTGCGACAATCGATCCTTCACGCGACCAACTCTTCACATACATTGGTCTCCGGACGTTAGCGGATCGTTATCTTGCCCGGGATCACGTGAAAAAATTATATGAACTACCGCAAGAACGCTTCATGATTATCGCGATGACGTTGATGCAGACAGAACCGAAAGAACGCCGGGTCGAGCTCGTCAAAGAATCGTACTGGGCTTTGTCGAACCTCTACATGACGGTTGCGACGCCAACGCTTTCGAATGCCGGGAAATCATACGGACAGTTATCGTCTTGTTTCATCGATACGGTAGATGATTCACTCCGGGGGATTTACGACTCGAATACGGACGTTGCGACACTTTCAAAAGGCGGCGGCGGAATCGGCGTCTACATGGGTAAAATTCGTTCGCGCGGATCAGACATTAAAGGATTCAAAGGTGTTTCGAGTGGTGTCATTCCTTGGATGAAACAATTGAACAACACGGCAGTCAGTGTCGATCAGCTCGGTATGCGTCAAGGTTCAATTGCGGTCTATCTCGACATTTGGCATAAAGATATCCTCGAGTTCCTCGATGCGAAACTCAACAACGGGGACGAGCGATTGCGGACACATGATCTCTTTACGGGCGTGAGTTTACCGGACCACTTCATGCGTACGGTTGAAGCGCGTGGCGATTGGTATTTATTCGATCCACACGAAATCCGGACCGTGATGGGCTTTAGTCTTGAAGATCATTTCGATGAGACGGAACAAGGGGGCAGCTTCACTGAAAAGTATGAAGCCTGTGTCAACGAACCGCGTCTCAGCCGGACGAAAGTTTCGGCGATTGATCTCGTCAAACGTTACATGCGTTCGCAACTCGAGACCGGAACACCGTACATGTTCTTCCGTGACGCGGTAAACCGTGCCAATCCGAACAAGCATGCCGGCATGATCTATTCGTCAAACCTCTGCTCGGAAATCATGCAAAACATGAGCCCGACGACCGTGACGGAAGAATACACGGAAGATGGAAAAATCATCATTACGAAAACACCGGGCGATTTCGTCGTCTGTAATTTATCTTCGATCGCCCTCGCGCGCGCCGTTCGTTCGGATGTCCTCGAACGGTTGATTCCGATTCAGATGCGGATGCTCGACAACGTCATCGATTTGAATACGATTGACGTCCCGCAAGCACAAATCACGAACCAAAAATACCGTGCCGTCGGTCTCGGGACGTTCGGTTGGCACCATCTGCTTGCACTCGAAGGGATTCGCTGGGAATCGGTCGAAGCCGTCCAGTATGCGGATCGTCTTTACGAAAAAATCGCTTATTTGACGATTGATGCATCGATGCAACTTGCGAAAGAAAAAGGGGCATACCGTTTATTCGAAGGATCAGAATGGCAAACAGGTGAATACATCAAACGTCGTCACTATAAATCAACTGCCGAGCTGAACTGGGATCGTCTCCAAGCAGATATCACAGAGCATGGTATGCGAAATGCCTACCTGATGGCAGTCGCACCGAACTCGTCGACAGCAATCATCGCCGGTAGTACGGCATCGATTGATCCAATCTATAAAAAAGTCTACGCAGAAGAAAAGAAAAACTACAAGATTCCTGTGACAGTTCCGGATTTGACGCCGGATACGAACTGGTTCTATAAATCAGCGTTTGAGATTGATCAACTGTGGAGCATTCGTCAAAATGCATCACGTCAACGTCATATCGACCAAGCGATCAGTTTTAATCTCTATGTCAAAAACAACGTCAAAGCGACTGAATTACTCGAGATGCACATGGAAGCATGGCAACTCGGGATGAAGACGATTTATTACACACGTTCGACAACCGTCGAAATCGATGAATGTGAGTCGTGTTCGTCATAAGAAAGGAGACGATATCATGAAGGCAGCAATCGTATATGCGTCAATGAGCGGTAACACAGAGGAGGTTGCGGAACTGATTGCGAAAGCCTGTTCCGACATGCACGTCGAACCCACGATGATGTTCGCTGATGATGTGACGACATATCAATTAGCACCTTATGATATCGTCTATTTTGGTTCTTACACATGGGGCGACGGTCAATTACCGGATGAAATGCGTGACTGCCTGAAGCTTGTCTTAAAGGAAAGTCCGCACAAAATTCCGCAAGCTGCCGTCTTCGGTACGGGCGATAAGATGTTCGTCAAGTACTGCCGCGCCGTTGATGAAATGGCCTACCATCTCGCGAAATTTGGTGTGCCGCTCGCCGGTGAACTGTTAAAAATCGAACAGTCACCACGGAATCGTCCGCATACCGTCAAAGAATGGACGAAACGAACGATCCTGCAATTACAGCAAGAAGGAGTCGAACAACATGGAACAGTTACAAAAGATCAAACTGCTTGATGCCCGCCATCCGAATCGTGCGACAGCGATTATCGGTGGGGAGACGAGTTCAATCGTCAACTGGAACGATATCGCCTATCCGCAGTTTTATTCAATCTATAAACAGCTTTTGTCGAACTTTTGGATTCCGGATGAGATTTCGATGTCAAAAGACATGCAACAGTGGAACCAGTTGAGTGAGCGGGAACAGGATGCGTTTGAACGGATCATCGGTCTCCTATCAATCTTGGATTCGGTCCAAACGCGTTACATCCTAGAGTCGGCGATGTTCACGTCAGATGCGTCGATTCATGCAATTCTTGCGATCATCGCGCAACAGGAAGTCGTCCATAACCAGTCGTACAGCTATGTCTTATCGAGTCTGGTTCCACTTTCGGAACAAAACCGGATTTTCGATATCGCAAAAGATGACGATATGGTCATGAAGCGGAATGCCTTTATTCTTGATTTATATGAAGATTTCCAAAACGACCGGACACCGGAAAACTTTGCGAAATCACTCGTCGCATCAATCGTTCTTGAAGGAATCAACTTCTATTCTGGTTTTGCCTTCTTCTATAACTTAGCGCGTCATCAAAAAATGGTCGGAACGTCGACGATGATCAGTTACATCCAGCGGGACGAACTGCAACACTCGTACTTCATCAGTCAATTGTTGCGTGCCGTCTTGACGGAACACCCGGAAATCGATGCCGATGGTTCATTCACGAAGTTCGTGTATGCCACATTCGAGCGTGCCGTCGATCTCGAAATCGAGTGGAGCGAATATGTACTGCGTGACTTGGATGGACTCGATGTCAGTGAAATGCGTGATTACGTCAAATATCTCGCGAACAAGCGCCTTCGTGTCATTGGTCTCTCCGATCTCTATGAAGGACATGAGGAGGACGTCATGCCGTGGATTCGTGCGTATTCGGATGACTCGATGAATGCGACGAAATCCGATTTCTTCGAACAAAAATCACGTTCGTATGCAAAAGTGACGGATGCGAACGGATTTGACGATTTGTAAGCAGTGAATGAATCTTTAAATTTTGATTGCTTCACGATTCGTTTTCCTTTACGCTAGGACAGGTGAGGTCATGTTCGGCTCCTGCGGGAAAACAAGACAATCATGACCCTGGAAGATGCAACGCATCTGAAGCGGCATGATGTCTTGTCCGCGGAAAGCGAGCAGACCGAACCGGTCCTTTTTGCGTTGAGGAGTTAAGAAGAAACAAAAAAGGGCCGGACTCGAAAAGTCCGGCAGAATCAGGGGGAATACTTGAAGTCTTGCTACTAAAATGTTCCCTCGGAAAATAAAAAATAAACAATTTAAAAAATATTTTTTACCATCCGTAAAAAGTATGTTATTATAAGTTGATGAATTTAGTTAGGGAGTGTATAAACTATGGCAAACTTTGAAAAAGACCAAGTCGTTACTGGTAAAGTAACTGGTATTCAAAACTTCGGTGCTTTCGTAGCACTTGACGAGCAAACACAAGGTCTCGTCCACATCTCAGAAATCTCACACGATTACGTAAAAGACATCAACGATTACGTAAAAGTTGGCGATGAAGTAACTGTTAAAGTTCTCGACATCGACGAAGCTAACAAAAAAATGAAGCTTTCGATCAAAGCAACTCAGGAAGCTCCAAAACGCGAAGCGCGCGCTAAAGGCCCACGCAAAAACGCTGGACGCCGCGATGCAGGTCCTGCTTTCAAACAAGAAGAAGCTCCTGGCTTCAACGTGTTAAAAGGCAAATTGGAAGAATGGATTGAAAAATCAAACTTCCAAAAATAAGAATTTTTAAGAGAATCGACATCGGTCGGTTCTCTTTTTTTTTTACGTTTTTTTGCGTTATAAGCATTAAAATAGATGCGAAAGGGGAATGTGTGGATAATGTAAGATGTTCATTACTTATCGAGGGGGCAACACACAATGGAAAACTTTCAATATCGCAATCCAACGAAATTAATTTTTGGTGACGGTCAAGTCAGCCAAATCAAAGAAGAACTTAAAACACTAAATGCTAAGAAAGTCATGCTCGTCTTTGGTGGCGGAAGTATTAAACGCAACGGCGTCTATGACGATGTTACACGCGAACTGAACGAAGCAGGAATCGAATACGTCGAATGTGATGGCGTTGAACCAAACCCACGCATCGAAACAGCAGAGCGCGGCATTAAGATCGCACGTGAAGCAGGTGTTGATGCATTGCTCGCACTAGGTGGCGGTTCTGTCATCGACTGTACAAAACTGATCGCAGCAGGTATTCCGTATGAAGGTGAAGCATGGGATCTCGTCATCGGGAAAGCGACTCCGGAAACAGTCATTCCATTCGGTACCGTCTTGACACTTGCAGCAACCGGTTCGGAAATGAACTCTGGTTCTGTCATCACGAACTGGAAAACGCAAGAGAAATACGGTTGGGGTAGCCCGCTTACATTCCCGACGTTCTCAATCCTTGATCCAAAATACACGGTCAGTGTTCCAAAAGACCAAACAATTTACGGGATTGTCGACATGATGAGTCACTGTCTTGAGCAGTACTTCCACACAGCACACGCACCTGTCCAAGAACGGATGACAGAAGGCGTCATGAAAGCTGTCATCGAAGCAGCACCAAAACTCGTCAACGATCTTGAAAACATTGAACTTCGCGGAACGATTCTCTTCGCAGGTACGATGGCACTTAACGGCGTACTTCAAATGGGAGCACGCGGTGACTGGGCTTCACATAATATCGAGCATGCCGTCTCAGCGGTTCATGACATCCCACACGCAGGTGGTCTTGCAATCCTCTTCCCGAACTGGATGCGCCACGTGTTAGACGAGTCAAACGCACATCGTTTCGTGACACTCGGTGAAAACGTCTTTAACGTCGACACAGAAGGTAAATCAGAAATCGAAGCAGCTCATGCGACGATCGATGCAATCAGTGCATTCTGGACATCACTCGGTGCACCAAACCGTCTCGCGGACTACGACATCAAAGAAGATACAGTCGATTCAATCGTCAAGTCAGCAATGACGCGCGGTGATTTCGGTAACTTCAAATCACTTGGTAATGAAGATGTTCGTGAAATCGTAACGGCAGCGTTATAAGTTTCTCTAACATTTGCTAATCTTTTCACAAAAGACTTGAACGACCTTCCTTCTTGCGTTTTAATGAGAAGGAAGGTCGCATTTGTTTGTGAATGAATAAGGAGGACGATGGAATGACAACGGTACGTTTTGATTATTCGAAAGCATTACAATTCGTAGGGCAACATGAAGTAGATTACATGGCAGACACGGTTAAGACATTACATGGAGCGATTCATAATGGCACAGGTGCCGGCAGCGACTTCCTCGGATGGGTCGACTTACCGACGAACTATGACAAAGCGGAGTTCGCTCGCATTCAAGAATCAGCTGAAAAAATCAAATCAGATTCAGACGTCTTGCTCGTCGTCGGAATCGGTGGATCTTACCTCGGAGCGCGTGCCGCAATCGAGATGTTAGGTCATTCCTTCCACAACCTGTTATCAAAAGACGAGCGGAAGGCGCCACAAATCATTTATGCGGGTCATAACATTTCATCGACGTATCTGCACGATTTATTTGAAGTGCTTGAAGGAAAAGACGTCTCGGTCAACATTATCTCTAAATCAGGGACGACGACGGAGCCGGCAATTTCATTCCGATTGTTGAAATCGTTCATGGAAGAGAAATACGGTCAGGCTGAAGCAAAAAACCGAATTTATGCAACGACGGACAAAGCACGTGGGGCGTTAAAAACACTTGCTGACTCAGAAGGATACCAGACGTTCGTCATTCCGGATGATGTCGGTGGACGTTTCTCTGTCTTGACACCGGTCGGTCTTTTGCCAATCGCTGCTGCTGGTATTTCAATCGAAGAATTGATGGCTGGCGCGCGTGACGCACAAGAGAAATTTGCGAACGAAAACCTGGCTGAAAATGAAGCATATCAATATGCTGTCGTCCGAAATGCATTATATGCAAAAGGAAAAACGATCGAGCTTCTCGTTAACTACGAACCAGCGTTACATTATGTATCAGAATGGTGGAAACAGTTGTACGGAGAATCAGAAGGAAAAGACTTTAAAGGGATCTTCCCGGCAGCGGTCGACTTCTCGACAGATTTACACTCGATGGGTCAATACGTGCAAGAGGGGCGTCGTGATTTGTTTGAGACGGTCATTAAAGTCGGTCAAGCGCGTCATGAATTGACGATTGAAAAAGATGCACAAGATCTTGACGGCTTGAACTTCCTCGAAGGGAAATCAATCCAATTCGTCAACGATAAAGCGGCAGAAGGGACGTTACTTGCTCATACAGATGGTCAAGTTCCGAACTTAACAGTCGAATTACCAGAGATGACGCCGTACCATCTCGGATTCTTGTTCTACTTCTTCGAAAAAGCTTGCGCGATGAGCGGTTATCTTCTTGGAGTTAACCCATTCGACCAACCGGGTGTTGAGGCATATAAGAAAAATATGTTCGCACTTCTCGGAAAACCTGGTTTTGAAGCAGAAAAAGCAGAGCTCGAAGCACGCTTGAAATAAGTTGAAAAGGCATCTCCTGGATGACAGGGGATGCCTTTTTTTGTCATTCTCCTCGATTCCTACGCACTTTCACTTTTAGAATGCTTTCGAAACAGGTAAAGTGAAGGTAGAAGAAGAAATGAGGTGCACGTACGTGATTAGATTTTTAGATTACTATCAAAATCAAGTTGAGTTGAGTTTCGATGATCATCCTTTCTCGACAAAACCTCTCCATGTCTGGGTCATTGCCGTGTACGAGGGGAAATGGCTATTGACGCATCATAAGCAGCGCGGGTACGAGTTTCCTGGGGGAAAAGTCGAACCGGGTGAAACAGCGGAAGAAGCGGCACGCCGGGAAGTGATGGAGGAGACAGGCGGTAGCATCGCAAGCCTCGCCTACATTGGTCAATATCGTGTCGAAGGACGAGGCGATACAATCATTAAGAATATCTACTTCGCCGAAATCGAATCACTCGTTCCGCATCTCGCTGTCGATGAGACAGACGGAGCCTTTTTGTTGGACGACCTCCCGCAGCGTCTTGACGCGAATCGAAAATACAGCTTTATGATGAAGGACCGTGTCCTTCCGGAGACACTTCGTGTACTCGCCGAACGCCGATTGGTTTGAATTGCCGAAGCAAGGTCCCTTCCGGACGTTTCGTATATACTATGAAACATCTGATCACGAACGGGTCGGTGCCTATGTCGTTTTACCGACACGTCCGAATGGGCAAGGGATGCTGTATTTACGTGGCGGGACACGTAATATCGGAATGGTTCGACCGACGCGACTGATGCAGTTTGCTCAAGCCGGATTTTTAGTCATGGCCCCTTTTTACCGAGGGAACTTAGGGGGTACAGGGAAGGAAGATTTTGGTCATCATGATATTCGTGATGCAACAGGGGCATATGATTGGTTAACCCGTCACGCGGAACGCGTCTCGGTGTTTGGCTTCTCTCGTGGTGGGCAGATGGCCTTGTTGTTGGCACATCATCGCCCGGTCGCGCGCACGGTCTCATGGGCAGGGGTGACGAATCTCGTCTGGACATATGAAGAACAGAGAACGATGCAAAAAATGTTACGCCGTTTCACGGGTGGATTGCCAGAGACGCAACAACAAGCGTATCAAATCCGTTCGCCGCTCTACGCCGCTCCACAAGGGCAAGTCTTGCTGATTCACGGACGGTACGATCAAAAGGTTCGCTTACGTCATGCAACGAATTATGCTGCGCGCTATCCGAGTCAGACGCGGCTTCGTATTTACGAGCAGGCCCATCAATTTCCGTTGCACGAAAAATTTGCTGTGACGAAGGAAATCATCGATTGGATGTTGCGCTGATGGAACATAGGATGTAGTCACCTCGAACAGCCGGGGTGACTTTTTTTAGGAAATCAGTAACATTGATATGTTTTAAAAAAGCATTTTTTAAACAAAAAACAATATTTGGTATACTAGAAAATATGAAGTGAACAATAGGGTGGAAGACAAAAGGGGAGAACGGGATGGAAATCTTGCTGGCACGACAACCAATCGTGAATCGATCCGGTGCCATCGATGCATTTGAATTATTATATCGTTCAGTGGAAGCGCCTGCTATTTTTGATGGTGAATTAGCGACGATGGACGTGTTGACGAATACGCTCGTCCATTTAGGTGTCGATCGAGTGGCAGAAGGAAAACGTTTATTCATCAATTTCACCGGTGATTTATTACAAGGTGAGCTGATTGATCACTTAGATCCGGAACGATTTGTCATCGAGGTGCTTGAGACCGTCGTCATCGATTCACATATGCTGTCGGTTTTGAAAAAATGGAAAGAGGCTGGATTTCAATTGGCCTTGGATGATTTCGTGACGGATTTATTACGAAATCATGGTCCAGAGTTGTTTGATTTAATTGATTTAATAAAAATTGATATCGAAGCAATCAACCCACGTGAACAAAGTGCGATTTTACATATCGTTAAACGAAACTATCCGCATATCCGTTTGTTGGCAGAGCGTGTCGAAACGCATGAAGATCATCTTCGTAGTTTGAGCATGGGGTACGACTGGTTCCAAGGCTATTTTTATGCAAAACCGATGTTGATGAAAGGGAAGGCTGTTCCGCCACAATTGCCTGTATTGTTAAAGATGTTGAAGTGGCTCGAATCAGATGAGTATTATGACCAAGTCGTCGATGAAATCGAAGGAAATCCATACATTAGTGTGCAAGTCCTCCAGCTCATCAATTCTCCCGGGATTGGTCTTCGAAATACCGTCGAATCCGTTCGTCAAGCGATTTCACTACTCGGGTTTTCACAACTTAAAAGTTGGATTTCGTTAATCGTTTTACGAGAGATGCGACTTGCGAGTCCGTACAAGTGGTCAGACGAGTTGTTGCGTTCTTCACTGCATTGTGCCAAGTTATGCGAGTTATTTGCACTTGAAACAAAGACGTTACGTCCGGAAAGTGCCTACATGATTGGCTTACTCTCGCATATCGATGCATTACTGTCAGTCGATATTGATGAAATCATTGATCAATTACCAATCGAGTCGACGTTGAAAATCGTGTTACAAGGAAAAGATCATCCGTTTCGTGATTGTTTATTGCTCGCGATTAGTGCCGACCGTGGTGAATTTGAACAGTTTGAAAAACTAACCCATCGTTTTGGTATTTCAAAACAGCGTGCCTATGCACTATTAAAAGAGAGTCAAGATTGGTTGACTAAAAAAGAACTTCATCTGCAACCGGATGAAGAAGATTCAATCGTCTGATGGATGTTAAAAGGCACCAGCTCACTGAACATACAGTGTCTGGTGCCTTTTAACTATCTTAGTTTAATTAAACACGTGGCCCTGCTGATTTGATTTCAGTAGTTGCACTGTCGAACCGTGTGAAATTTTGTTTGAATTTAGTCGCCAAAGCCCGTGCTTGTTGTTCATACGCATCAGCATCCGACCAAACTTTGACAGGGTTGAGTAAGTCGCTTGGGACACCAGGGACTTCGAGCGGCATGTGTAGCCCGAAAATCGGATGCTCTTCCGTCGGGATATCAGCGAGTGTGCCGTTGACAGCTGCATTGACCATCGTCCGTGTATATGCAAGCTTCATCCGACTTCCCGTCCCATATGCGCCACCCGTCCAGCCTGTATTGACGAGGTAAACCGTGACACCGTGCCGGTCGATGAGCTCACCGAGCATCGTTGCATATTTTTCAGGAATGAGCGGTAAGAAGGGTGAACCGAAGCATGTCGAGAATGTCGCTTCCGGTTCTGTTACGCCACGCTCTGTCCCGGCTAACTTCGATGTATACCCGGATAAGAAGTGATACATCGCTTGCTCCTTCGTCAACTTACTGATTGGCGGCAGGACGCCGTAAGCATCAGCTGTTAAAAAGACAATCGTTTTCGGATGTCCGGCGCGTGATGGTACTGCAATATTATCAATCGCTGTAATCGGATAAGCGGCCCGTGTGTTTTCCGTTTTTGACGTATCATCATAGTCAGGAATTCGTGCATCATCGAGGACGACGTTTTCGAGAACAGTGCCAAAACGAATCGCATCAAAGATTTGTGGTTCTTTTTCGCGCGATAGGTTGACCGTTTTTGCGTAACAGCCACCTTCGATATTGAAGACGCCGTCGTTGGACCACCCGTGCTCATCGTCACCAATCAATTGACGACTGTCGTCAGCAGACAGTGTGGTCTTACCAGTACCGGATAATCCGAAGAATAAAGCGACGTCACCCTCATGACCGACGTTAGCCGAGCAATGCATCGATAAGACGTCTCGTTGAGGTAAAAGGTAGTTCATGACAGAGAAAATCGATTTTTTGATTTCGCCCGCATATTCTGTTCCACCGATTAAGACAATCCGATGTTCGAATGACATGGCGATGAACGTTTCGGAATTCGTTCCATCGACTTTCGGATCTGCTTTGAAGTGAGGCGCATAAATAACCGTGAAAGGCTCAAAAGCAGCTTCTGTCGGATATTCACGCAAAAATAGTTGTTTTGCAAACAAATTATGCCAAGCATATTGTGTCACGATCCGAACCGGAAGGGTAAAATGAGTGTCTGCACCAGCAGCAGCTTCTGTGTAGTAGAGCTGATCTGCTTCATTCATGTAGCGAAGAACTTTTTGTAAAAGTTGCTCGAAGTTGTCTGCTTCCATCGGTTGATTGACATGGCCCCAATCGATATGTGACTCGCATGACTGATCGCGAACAATGAACTTGTCTTTAGGTGAACGACCTGTAAATTTCCCCGTTTCTACAGACAGAGCGCCATTTTCAGCAAGAACCCCTTCTTCGTTACGAATTGCATGTTCGACTAGCTCAGCAACAGATAGTTGTTTGAACACATGCTCCTTCTTGAGTAGCTCTTCGATATTCAGGACCGTCATCGGCATCCTGACCCCACCTTTCCCCTACGTTGGTTTAGCTCTGGCATTTAGTATGACACATTTATTATATATGACATACTAAAGGATGAGCAATCCTTTTTTAGCGCTGATTTCTATTTATTTGGAAACGCTTTCAGCATTAACAGTTTAACATCTCTTCGGGAAAGTTTCGACTAGAAATTAAAACGTAGCTTGACAGAGTGGTCACAACTTTATATCATGTAATTCGTAACGGATACTCTTATTCTGAGCAGGTGGAGGGAACAAGGCCCGAAGAAACCCGGCAACCGTCCTACATTAAGAATTCTATTAATGAAGGAAAAGGTGCTCTCCTGAAGCGAAGTAAACACTTCGAACGATAAGAGGGTAAAGGAAGAACGCACAACCTTTCCCTGACCATTTTTTGGACATGGAGAGGTTTTTTTCATTTTACCGTCCCACTCAACTAGGGGAAATGAGTACACCGTCAAATTCTTTTTTGGGAGGGTCAAACATGACAAACCTTAATCGCCGACTATTTACGTCGGAGTCAGTTACTGAAGGTCACCCGGATAAAATCTGTGACCAAATCTCGGATTCTATCTTAGATGCAATCCTCGCAGCCGATCCGAATGCTCGTGTCGCTGCTGAAACATCTGTCACGACAGGACTTGTCCTCGTCGCAGGTGAAATCACGACATCGACTTATGTCGATATCCCGAAAGTCGTTCGCGAAACAATTCGTGAGATTGGCTATACACGCGCTAAATATGGTTTCGATGCAGACACTTGTGCTGTATTGACTTCAATCGATGAGCAATCAGCAGATATCGCTCTCGGTGTTGACCAAGCGCTTGAAGCACGCGAAGGTAACATGTCAGATGAAGAAATCGATGCAATCGGTGCAGGGGACCAAGGTCTCATGTTCGGTTATGCAACGAAAGAAACGCCTGAATTGATGCCACTTCCGATCTCACTTTCACACAAACTTGCTCGTCGTCTCGCAGAAGTCCGTAAAACTGGACAACTTGACTACCTCCGTCCGGATGGTAAGACGCAAGTAACTGTAGAATACAATGAGAACAACGAACCGGTTCGTGTCGATACAATCGTCATCTCAACACAACATGCAGAAGAAGTGACGCTTGAGCAAATCCAAGCAGACCTGAAAGAGCATGTCATCGCACCTGTGATTCCATCAGAATACATCGATGCGGAAACAAAGTTCTTCATTAACCCGACAGGTCGCTTCGTCATCGGTGGACCACAAGGTGATGCAGGATTAACTGGACGTAAAATCATCGTTGATACGTATGGTGGCTATGCACGTCATGGCGGCGGCGCATTCTCTGGTAAAGATCCAACAAAAGTTGACCGTTCTGCAGCATATGCAGCACGTTACGTCGCGAAAAACCTCGTAGCTTCTGGTCTTGCAGATAAAGCAGAAGTTCAACTTGCGTATGCGATTGGTGTCGCGCACCCAGTATCGATTGCAGTTGATACGTTTGGAACAGGTAAACTTCCAGAAGCACAACTCGTCGAACTCGTTGCCGAAAATTTCGATCTTCGCCCAGCAGGGATCATCAAGATGCTTGATCTTCGCCGTCCGATTTATCGTCAGACAGCAGCTTATGGTCATTTCGGTCGTACAGATATCGAATTACCATGGGAGCAAACAGATAAAGCAGCAATTCTTGAAGAACAAGCGAAACGATTCGCTTAATTTTCAGTTCAGAAGCAGACTCGCATGAGTTTGTTTCTGAACTTTTTTTGTTTGTCTCGAACTTTGCAGGGAAACGAATGATTTTTCTAGAAAAGGGTAAAAGAACATGTACCGGTAAACGGAAAAAAGGGGGAGTCCGATATGGAGATACGCGAAGCAATTCCTACTGATGCGGCACGCATTCATGATATTGCCATTACCTCTTGGATGGATACGTATGAAGAGATTTACTCGGAAAGCTCGAAAGCCCATTTCGTACAAGAGGCGTATCCGCAAGAAGAAGTCGTTCGAGCAATTCGGACGGCGGAGGAAGCGCGGGGAGAATATTTCAATGTCGCCATTATCGAGGAAGAAATCGTCGGTTTCATCCATGCAATCGATGTGGACGGCACGTGGGAAATCGTTCGCTTGTACGTACTACCGAAATATCAACAAAATGGGATTGGGCGAAAGTTGATTCGTGAACTTGAACACCAAGGTGCTTCCCCAATTGAAGTCTACGTTGAATCAAGAAATTATAAAGCGCGCCAGTTTCTAGTCTCTTTCGGTTTTAAAGAAGAAAGTGAAACGACTGAAGAAATTTTCGGTCAAGTGGAACCTGTGACACGCTTAAAGCGTATATATGAATGAAAATCCAACTTAAGATGGTTTTGACATCAAGATGTAAACGTTATAATACAGAGATACTTGTATGAAGAGGTGAGTTTGTGGAAGATCAAGCAACAGGAATTATCGTACTTGTCTATCCCCTTCAACTGCGAGCGACGCCGAGCGATGCGTTAATTCGAGTCCTTGAAAAGGATTATGAAGTGTTACGTGTAGATGCTCCGCGCCGGATATCGCTTGAGGAACATCAACAACTGCTGAAGGATGCTTTACGAGAAGCCGGAAAACGAAAGTTACCGATTCACATCATAGCCTGCAGCATGGGCGCACTCGTCGTCAACCGGCTACTGCAGGAATATGAATTGCCGATTGCGAGTTTGTCATATATTTCGCCACTATTTGATTGGCATAATTCAAAACAACTCGGTGGCGTCAAACAAGTATTTGCAAGTGCATTCGATCGTTTTCGACCGGATGCGCCACTCGGGATGTTGCCGTTTGGTCAAAATAGTGAAGATACGGCACGTCTCGGAGAGTTGACATATGCACAGTACCGGGAGATTGAAGAAGAAATCGTCTTACATGATGAAGAGCGGAAGAAACTACCACGAGTCAACCTCGCTTGTTTTTATGCACCGGACGATCAATTCGCGGACGTAAAATATACGTTAGAGATTTGCCGGAAAATGGGTGGCGATCAAATCTATCTTCAACGGCTCCATGGATTTCCGCATTTCAGCTTTGAACGTCTCAATACGCGGTTCGCTGAAAAATTATTGCTTTTTTTGAAGATGGTTGAGGAATGACAAAAAAGACGCTGTCGTGCTGACAGCGTCTTTTACTATTAATCGAGTGTTTGCTTTTTTAATTTTTTTTCGATGGCGATGATGAAAGGTGGATTGTTTTGTTGATTGAGAAAACGATACTGTAAGACGGCGTAGTCTTGCTGCGAAAGACTTTCGACATAATCGAGAACAGCATCCCGTTCACGTCTTCCT
Source organism: Exiguobacterium sp. s127 (assembly GCF_018618695.1). Lineage (NCBI taxonomy): Bacteria > Bacillati > Bacillota > Bacilli > Caryophanales > Exiguobacterium > Exiguobacterium sp. s127. Next base: position 357,449 of record NZ_JACSMO010000001.1, read on the forward strand.
TCTACATGTCCATGATAGATGACGAGGACGATTAAACCGCCGGGTACGAGGACAGGTAACAAAGCACCTAGCGCTTCTAACGTATCTTCACCGGTCGTCGTGACGGACTTGTCACTTCCTGGTAAATAACCAAGATTGAAAACGCCCGCTCGAATCGGACGGGCTTCATTAACGAGGCGTGCGCCAACATGAATATGACTTTCGTGGTAGAGATCGACCCACTCTTTGACGTGAGCGGTTTCTAGACGACGTTTCGTTTCTTCAATCGCTTGTTCTTGTACATCGAAGGCGATGACACGACCGTCTGGTCCGACTTGTTCCGCAAGAAACAAGGTATCGTGACCATTTCCGGCAGTCATATCGACGACACAATCTCCTTCGTGGATGACAGATTCTAAGAGTTCTTTGGCGTAAGGTAAGACGCGGGCTAGTGACATGGGTTCAGACTCCTGTTCAAGTAAGATTATTCTTTGTTCGTTCATCACGTATTCTTTTGTTCCTGATTATACCATTATTCCGATGATTCATTCAAAATGAAGTTTCTTGACAGAACACAGAACAATTTCGTAAAGTGGCAAGGGTGAGAACTATATTGGAGGACACCTATTATGCCGAAATTACCTCGTGCGGTCTGGATCCTCGTGTTGGCGATGGCGATCAATACGACAGGAGCCTCTTTTTTATGGCCGTTTAATACATTATATATTCATGAATACTTAGGCGAATCCATGACCAAGGCAGGAATGGCCTTGTTCGTCAACTCTGCGCTCGCAATCGTCGGAAATTACATGGGTGGAAAAGCGTTTGATCGTTTAGGTGGGAAGCGGACGCTCATCATCAGTGTCATCGGACTCGTGATTGCTTCGATTGGTCTGCTGTTGTTCCATCAGACATTCATTGGTTATGTGACGATGCTTGGATTGATCGGTTTCGTCGGGGGGATGGTGTTCCCGACGATTTACGCATTAACCGGTCTGATTTGGCCAAAAGGCGGACGACGTGCCTTTAATGCAATCTATGTAGCACAAAACGTTGGAGTTGCGCTCGGTACGGCAGTCAGTGGTCAAATTGCTGCGATTGATATTCAATTTATCTTCATCGCGAACTTATTGCTCTATGTAGTGTTTGCGATTGTTCTGTTCATAGGTTTGAACTGGATTCAGGCGCCGCAGGTTAAACGACAAAAAGAGTTTACGACGGAAGAAGTCCGTGAGCCGTTATCGAAGGAGTCGGTTCGGACGATGCTCTACGTTTCAGTCGGGTATGCGTTGCTTTGGTTCGTTTACGTACAATGGCAAGGAACGTTTGCCGTCCACACGAAATCACTTGGTGTGACGATTTCCGAGTACTCGATTTTATGGACAATCAATGGAGCATTAATCGTCTTCGCACAACCGCTCTTGACGCCGATTTTAAGATGGTTCGGAGATGATTTAAAACGTCAATTATTGACGGGAACGGGCATCTTCTTATTATCCTATCTCATCGTACCGTTTGCTGAAGGGTTTGAAATGTTTCTTGTTGCGATGGTCATTTTAACGGTTGGAGAGATGTTCATCTGGCCAGCTGTCCCTGCGATGGCGGCACGACTTGCACCGATCGGTAAAGAAGGGGAATTCCAAGGGTACGTCAACATTGCGGCTTCCGCTGGACGGATGATTAGTCCGACGGTCGGTGGATTGATTTACGATTTATCTGGGATGAATGCGGTCTTCTTGACGCTAATCGGATTGATTTTACTTGCAGGTATCGTATTTGTTCGAGCAATTCCTAAAATCAATTAAGATATCTTAGACCAACTGTTTCGAAAAAGAAATAGTTGGTCTTTTTTTGCTGGACGGAATAAAAAGAAATCAAACAGGGTAGTGACTTAAAGAGGTAAAATTTAATTAATTAACCAAATTAAAGAAATTTAATTTTATTTTTATGGTCTGTTTTTTAACAGGAGGTGTACCATAATGGCAAAGTGCGTTTTCATCGACGATCAGGCAACTTGGACAGCACTTATTCGCAATCAGCCGCTAGACATCTTTTACAGTTATGAATACGTTATGTTAAATGCACGAGAAGGGGAACATCCCGGGTTGATTTATTTTCAAGGAGAGGCCGGGAAACTGTTTTATCCTTTCTTAAAACGAGCTATTTTTGATACGGAGTATTGGGATTTGATTACTCCATACGGATATGGCGGTCCTGAAGTGGTGGGTGATTTGACTGAAAAGGAGTGAGCAGAGGCTCGAACTTCCTTTTATGACTGGGCATTGCAGAAAAAGATTGTCACAGAGTTGATCCGATACAATCCGTTGACTGAAAATCAGCGGTTTGCGCACCACTGGACGCAAAAAGAATTTATTCGACATACTACGAGTATCGACTTACGACCATCCGTAGAAGAAATTACACAGACATTTCATAAAAAGACGCGGAGTATGGTTCGGAAATCATTGGCTTCTGACTTAGTTGTCCGACGAGGGACACACGAAGATTTACAATCATTCATTCAGTTGTATTATCAGACGATGGACCGAAAGGATGCCTCGAGCCATTACTACTTTTCTCGAGACTACTTCGAACAGTTATTTGAGTCGACGAGCCTCTGTACGCCGCTCCTCTTGATTGCAGAACTTAACGAGGAAATCATCGGAGGTTACTTCGTTTTACTTGGCCGAGAATTTGCACATGGTCATTTGATTGGCTGTAAGCGGGATGAACATAAGGTCTATCCAAATCAACGGTTAGAATTTGAGGCTATTTTATGTGCGAAAGATGCCGGGTTGGTCGAACAGCATTTAGGTGGCGGGTATAAAGAGCGTGATAGCCTGTTCGAGAGTAAGTGTCGCTATACGGGCTATCGTTTATTTGAATATCATTTAGGAAAAAATGTTCTACTGCCTGCTCAATATGAACAACTGTGCCAGCTCTATGGAGACGGAGAGTTGGAACATTATTTTCCGGGATATCGTTCGCAACCAACACTGATTTCGAAATGATAAAAACGACAGTCCATCACTGTCGTTTTTTTTGTTAAAATCAAAAAAAGGAGTGAATGGGATGCAAACGAGGGGTTTAATCTTCGATATGGATGGTGTCATTTTAGATAGTGAAATTCGCTACTTTGGGGTACATAAAAAAATGTTTCATCAACTCGGGATTCCACTTGATTTAGTTCAATATGCGACCTTCATGGGTAAGACGGGCGACGAGATGTGGCAGGAATTAATTGAACAACATCGCTTACCGCATCAAACGGATGTGTTACTTGCACAGGAACATGACTTATTTCAACAACACGCCAAGCCGGAAGACTGTGGATTAAAGGAAGGGGTTCATGAGTTGATGAGTATCGCTCGAAGCGAAGGTTACGGGATTGCAATTGCATCATCGAGTTCGCTTGAAAAAATTGAACGCGTCATCGCATTTTATGGGTTGACAGTCGACGCCTACACGAGCGGTTTTGAAGTCCCGCGCTCTAAACCGGACCCAGCTATCTTCGAGCTGACAGCAAAACGGATGGGTCTCGCCCCAGAGTCATGTATCGTAATTGAGGACGCGGCGAACGGCATGATGGGGGCGAAAAAAGCTGGGATGGAAGTCATCGCGTTACTCGACGACCGGATGCCGGGGCAGATGTTACATCACGCGGATCATCAGGTTTCAACACATGCTGCGATTGGAGAAATTTTACGGAAACGTTGACGGTTGATTAAGATTCAGATTAAACTAACTAATAGATAGTCAGATGCAACGAACTGAAGTAGTAGTGGAGACATTCCGTTTAGAGAACTGGTGGGTGGTGCAAACCAGTCGGAACTGTCCATGAACTCGTCAGGGAGCATGATTCGTGAACAACGAGTAGCGAATCCGGTCCTTCACACCGTTATCTGTGAGTCAAGCGGTCTGTCATTGACAGACAACGTGGGTGGTACCGCGGAAGCCAAACCGGTCTTTCGTCCCTATTCTTAGGGGCGGAGGACCGGTTTTTTTAATCAGAGGAGGAAGAATAGATGTCGTATAATCATCGTGAGATTGAACCAAAATGGCAAGCGCGCTGGGAACAGGATAACGCGTTCGTAACGACGGAAGACCCAAGTAAGGAAGGCTTTTATGCCCTCGACATGTTTCCTTATCCATCGGGAGCAGGACTGCATGTCGGACACCCGGAAGGATACACGGCAACGGATATCCTCGCACGGATGAAACGGATGCAAGGGTATAACGTCCTTCACCCAATGGGATGGGATGCGTTCGGACTCCCGGCAGAACAGTATGCACTCGATACGGGGAATGACCCGCGTGAGTTCACGGCACAAAATATTGAAACGTTCAAACGTCAGTTGAAAGACCTCGGTTTTTCATATGATTGGGACCGTGAAATCAATACGACGGATCCGAAATACTACAAATGGACACAGTGGATCTTTACACAACTGTACGAAAAAGGACTTGCGTTCGTCGATGAAGTGGCAGTCAACTGGTGCCCGGCACTTGGAACGGTCCTTGCGAATGAAGAAGTCATCGATGGATTGTCTGAACGTGGAAATCATCCCGTCGTCCGTGTCCCGATGCGCCAGTGGGTCCTTAAGATTACGGAATACGCGGACCGTCTCCTCGACGATTTAGATGAACTCGATTGGCCGGAGTCGGTGAAAGAAATGCAGCGGAACTGGATTGGTAAATCGGAAGGTGCGGAAATCGACTTTACGATTGACGGCCACAAAAAACAAGTCACGGTCTTCACGACACGTCCGGATACAGTCTTCGGCGCAACGTACCTCGTCTTAGCACCGGAGCATCCATTCGTCGCGGACATCATGACAGCAGAACATCAGGCAGCAGTCGAACGTTATATCGCGTCTGTTCAGACGAAATCGGATCTTGAACGAACGGATCTTGCAAAAGAGAAGACAGGTGTCTTCACGGGTGCGTTCGCCGTCAACCCGATTTCTGGCGAACGTCTTCCGATCTGGATTGCCGACTATGTTCTTGCGACGTATGGAACAGGTGCCATCATGGCCGTTCCGGCACATGACGAACGCGATCATGAGTTTGCGAAACAGTTTGACCTTCCAATCATCGAAGTCGTAAAAGGCGGAAATGTCGACGAAGCAGCGTATACGGGAGAAGGGGAGCATGTCAATTCACAAATGCTCGACGGTCTCTCGAAGGCGGACGCAATCGAAACCATCATCGCGGAACTCGAAACGAACCAAGTCGGACGGAAGAAAATTACGTATCGTCTGCGTGACTGGCTCTTTAGCCGTCAACGCTATTGGGGCGAGCCGATTCCAGTCGTCCATATGGAAGATGGAACGATGAAGACGCTGGATAAAGAAGAGTTGCCGCTTGAACTTCCGATGATTCCTGAAATCAAACCGTCGGGAACAGGAGAGTCGCCGCTTGCTCTTGCAGAAGAGTGGCTCGACTATACGGATCCTGTGACAGGGATGAAAGGACGCCGCGAAACGAACACGATGCCACAATGGGGCGGTAGCTGCTGGTACTACCTTCGTTTCATCGATCCGCATAATGAAGAGGCACTCGCGGATCCGGAGAAATTAAAATACTGGCTTCCGGTCGATATTTATATCGGTGGGGCAGAACATGCGGTCCTTCACTTACTGTACGCACGTTTCTGGCACAAAGTGTTATACGACATCGGCGTTGTTCCGACGAAAGAGCCATTCCAAAAGCTGTATAACCAAGGGATGATTCTTGGCGAAAACAACGAAAAAATGTCTAAATCACGCGGGAACGTCATCAATCCGGATGAAATCGTCAAATCACACGGAGCAGATACGCTTCGTCTGTACGAAATGTTCATGGGACCACTCGATGCGTCCGTATCTTGGTCGGAAAATGGGCTCGACGGTGCACGTCGCTTCCTTGACCGCGTCTGGCGTTTGTTCGAACGGACTGCAGACATTCAAGATGTCGAGACGGTTGATGCCGACTTTGAACGTGTCTATCACCAGACCGTCAAGAAAGTGACGGAAGACTTCTCGAACATTCAATTCAACACAGGGATTTCGCAGTTGATGGTCTTCGTCAACGAAGCGAACAAACAGCAAGTGTTACCGCGTCACTTCCTTCGTGGATTCATTCAGTTGTTGACACCAGTCGCACCTCACCTCGGGGAAGAGTTATGGGAGCAACTAGGGTTTGAAGAGACATTAACGTATGCGGCATGGCCGACATATGATGAAACGAAACTCGTCAGTGATACGATAGAGTTCGTCATTCAAGTCAACGGAAAAGTCCGTTCAAAATTGACAATCAGTATCGACGCAACAAAAGAAGAAATCGAAGCACTCGCTTTTGCAGATGAAAAAACAAAAGAGTGGATTGGCGACAAGACGGTTCGTAAAGTCATCGTCGTACCGAAAAAGCTCATCAATATCGTAGCAAACTAATACGAATCCCCTTGCCCATGTAGTCATGGAGGAAGGGGATTGTTTTTGAATTCAGTCTCGCGTCCGCTTTTTTTTTAGTGCGCCTTCTGCTACACTGAATCAGAAACCGAGAGAGAAAGGCGATTTGTGTAAATGAAACGATCCTATATAGTCTATACAACGATTTTTGCCGTCGTCTCCGGTCTGATCCTTTGTATTCTACTCGTCTTCTCAAAACCAGAGACGTTAGTGCAAATTCAAGAGACCTTCACAAAAATCGAGACGCAATCAAAACACCAAGCGGCTGTCAAACAAGTGCCGCCAAGCCTTCCTTCTTCGATTCCGAATCCGGAAGAACCATTAATCAAGGATGTTCAACAGATGTTATATGATGATTCGATTGGTTCCTATCTTGTTGTGACGGAAGATTATCATTTCTTTGAAGTCAGTGGGACGGGCGAGCGAATCAATGCTTCCTTCCAATTGAAGAATGATGGCAAACTGTTACTCGCAGGGCTTGACGGAATGGCACTCGTTGATGGTGAAACGGTTGCATTACTGACATCAAATCAAATTCTTGTGACGATTACGCGAAAAGACGGTGCATGGTCGGAAGAAACGCGTGAAAAAATCAAAGGCACGACCATTCGAGATAATTTTCATGGGCTTGGGTACGATGCTGAAGAAAAAGAATTTTACACGATCAATAACATCCGGTCGTTAGGGCGCATCGAATTGACGTATTTTAAAATGAAGCAAGATGAAATTAAAATTGATCCTGATGCGACAGCAAAAGAGAAAAAGAAACTCAAGAAAAAGCAGAAACCTCCGTATTTGACGGTTGTTACGCGAGATCGAATCGATGCTGCAGATGGTATGCGGGCAGATGCAAAAAAAGCATTTGAAGAAAATTTCCGTCCGATTGGACTCGCAGAACGACAAGGGCGCATTTATACGTTGGACTCCGATTCCTTGTATCTTTATTCGATTGATGCGAAGGATAAGACGATCACGGGAGAATCTGCAAGTCCGAAAGTATACGGGGCAGAAGGAATCTTTGTTCAAGACAATGAACTGTTTGCTTTGGTCGAAACAGATAAATTTTCGAGCCGTTCGTTTACCCCGATCGATTGATCAAAAAAATTAAAAAGGTGTTCGTTCGTGAAAAAAATCACGAACGAACACCTTTTTTTAATTACGTCGTTTGATTGAGTAGAGCAGCATTCGTTCCGGCACAGTGTCCTGTTACAAAAGCAGCTGTAATGTTGTAGCCGCCGGTATAACCATGAATGTCTAAAATTTCTCCGGCAAAGAATAGACCGTCTGCTTTTTTCGACATCATCGTTTTTGGATGGATTTCTTTGATTGAGATCCCTCCGCCCGTGACGAAGGCTTTATCAAAATCAAGTGTCCCGGTCGCATGAAGTGGGAAACGTTTTAATGTTGTCAGCAGTTGCGTGAAATCTTGTTTCTTCACTTGCGTACAAACTTCGTCACCAAAACCGATTTGTGTGAAGAGTAATTCAAGCAAACGTTCCGGTACGAATCCCTTTAAGGCGTTTCGGACGGTTTTTTTCGGATTGGCTGCAAGCGCAGCCTGAAAACGTTCCGTCAATGCTCCGATTGATTCTTCTGGGAATAAGTCGACGGATAAATGAACGATTCGTTCGCCGGAGCGTTTGCGTTCCTTGATTGTATATTGGCTGCAACGTAGTGCGATCGGACCGCTCAGCCCGAAATGCGTAAAGAGCAAATCACCCGTGTGTGTTTTAATGGCTTTATCTTTTTTTCCGTGAACCGTCAAAGCGACGTCGCGGAGCGAGAGCCCTTGAAGTGATTTCGCTTGAATAAAAGCATCGTTCAGTAAGATCGGGACTTCGGTCGGGAAAAGTTCGGTAATCGTATGACCAGCTTTTTCAGCCCATGGGTACCCGTCACCGGTCGAACCCGTATGGGGCACGGATTGTCCACCGACTGCAACGACACAACTGTTCGCTTCAAGGCGTGTGCCGTCTTGCATGAGAACGGCTGCAAATGAACCGTCTGTGTGAAACTCGAGCGACGCGACTTCTGCATTCGTTTGAATCTCGGCACCGTGCGCTCGGATTTGATCAATCAAGACACGGACGACGTCAGCTGCTTTATCCGAGACAGGGAACATCCGCCCGTTATCTTCTTCTTTTAACGCCACACCAAACCCTTCGAACAGGTCGATGATCGACTCGTTACTGAATTGTGAAAAGGCGCTGTATAAAAAACGTCCGTTTCCTGGGATCGACTGGACGAGTTCGTCGAGCGGTTTACGATTCGTGACGTTACAACGCCCACCACCGGAAATCGCAAGTTTTCTTCCCAATTTATTTCCTTTATCGAGCAGGAGTGTTTTCGCGCCTGCTTGTAAAGAGGCGAGCGTTGCCATCAAGCCGCTCGGTCCGCCTCCGATTACGATTACATCGTACATGCTGTCACCTCATTGAATAGTTTTCTGCTTGTTCCACTTTAGCAGAAGTTCGGTCTGTAAACAAACCGTCTCTTTCTTTTATGAGAGGGGAGCGGTATAATGATTTGCAATTGTGCATCATAGAACTTGTTAATTGAGACAATATATTATAGGTTGTCAAGCGTTGAACTACCTCCACCTACGCTTCGCTTAGAGGTAGAGGATTCCTGATCTTGGTTGTTTTCAAACTAAGAGTGTCGGACAATTGACGTGTCGGAAGACACGTCTTGCCCGAAGACGATTCATCTCCCACTCACACTAGGACTACGCGCTGAACGTTTAAAAGTGGGAGTATTCTCGTCTAATTTTAATAAAAAAAGAAAGCGTGAGGGAAGTTACCATGGCCACTGTTAACAAAAAGCAATCGACTTCATCCAGTAACTCGGGATTCGTTCGTGGAACGATGCTCTTGTCTGGAGCATCACTGATTTCACGAGCCCTTGGTCTGATTTACCTGTTTCCTTTTCAGTTTATGGTCGGTGCGACCGGCATCATGTTTTATACGTATGCGTATAACTACTATGCAATCATGATCGGGCTGGCGACAGCGGGTATTCCAGTCGCCGTCTCTAAATTCGTCGCTAAATATAATGCACTTGGCGAATACGATACGAGTGAACGTCTGTATCGTTCTGGATTAAAGATCATGTCTTTGACCGGTATCGTTTCGTTCATCGCCTTATTCTTACTTGCCCCCTATCTTGCACATCGGGCAATTCCTGGCGGTGACGTCAATTCGGATTCTTACATCGATGCCGTGACGATGACGATTCGCGGGGTCAGCTTCGCGTTATTACTCATCCCACCGATGAGCATGACGCGCGGATATTTTCAAGGTTACCAATCGATGGGACCCACAGCAATTTCGCAAATTCTTGAACAAATCGTTCGAATTGTGTTTTTACTGGCAGGTGTTAGCATTGCGATTTATATCTTCGATGCGGATGCAGCATGGGCCGCAACGATTGCGACCTTCAGTGCATTCATTGGAGCAATCGGAAGTGTGGCAATCCTCGTTTACTATTTCCGGAAGCGTGCTCCCGGATTACAAGAATTACGTGACAGTCAAACGGTTCAATCACCGGAACGGCCGTTAACAGATCTTTACAAAGAACTTTTGACATATGCGATTCCGATCGTCATGGTCGGGTTATCGACGCCACTTTATCAAGTCATCGATCAAAATACGATGAACGCAGCCTTGCAAAGTATCGGGTATACACTTGAGGCAGCGGGTAACGCGACAGCGTATTTAATTGCCGACAGTCATAAAATCGTCCTGATTCCTGTTTCGGTCGCAACCGGATTGTCGTTGTCGGCAACGCCGTTGTTGACAGCATCATTCACGCAAGGCAACATGAAAAAAGTTAAAAAACAAATTTCACAAATTTATCAATTGGCATTTTTCGTCACGATTCCAGCCGTCGTCGGGATGATTTTATTGAGTCAAGAGACATTCCATGTCCTCTTCCCGAAAGACCAGGAGGCATGGGTGTATCTTTTAAGTTATGCTCCAAGTGCGCTGTTCCTAGCGCTTTACTCTGTAACGGCAGCCGTCTTACAAGGAATCAATCGCCAATACTTTACAATCATTGCGACACTTGCCGGACTAGTGACGAAGTATTTACTAAACGCACCGTTGATTCATTTGACAGGTGACGGAACGGGTGCCGGGTATGCAACGATTCTCGGGTACCTCGTCGCGACAGGGTTAATGTTCTTCCGCATCACCCAAACGGTCGATTTTCCGTTCAGTAGTGTCTTGCGCCGGACATCGTTAATCACGATCATCAGTGCCATCATGGGTATCGGTGTTGCACTCGTGAAATGGGGAATGGTTGCATTCTTGCCAGAAACGACACTTGCGTCGCTCGCGATTTTAATCGTCGGTGCGGGACTTGGCATCGTGATTTTTGCCGGATTAGCCATTTGGACGGGACTGGCAGAAGCAGTATTAGGAAGAAAATTTTCAATGAAACGAGGACGTGGCAATGCGGCTAGATAAATTGTTATCCAATATGGGGGCAGGCTCCCGTAAAGAAGTCAAACAACTCTTAAAATCCGGTGCGATTCAAGTAGATGGTGAGATTGTACTCGACCCGAAACAGCATGTCGATGTCGAGACACAAGATATTCTCATGTATGGTGAACCTGTCGTTTATCAAAAATATATCTACTTGATGATGAACAAACCGCCTGGTGTAATCAGTGCGACGGAAGACAAGCGGGACCAAACAGTGATTGAGTTATTGTTCGAGGACGTGACGTACTTCAAACCATTCCCGGTCGGGCGACTGGATAAAGACACGGAAGGTTTATTACTGTTGACGAACGACGGTTCATTTAATCATGCGTTGATGTCACCGAAAAAACATGTTGCGAAAACGTACTATGCAGAAGTCATCGGTACGTTGACGGAAGAAGACGTGATTGAAGTACAAGAAGGTGTCACGTTGGAGGATGGATATAAAACGAAACCGGGGAAACTCGTAATCTTAGAGGCAACGGATGAGACATCGACTCTGGAACTGACGATTACAGAAGGCAAGTTCCATCAAGTCAAACGGATGATGCTGGCGTTAGGAAAAGAAGTGACGTATTTAAAACGTCTATCGATTGGTGAATTGCCACTTGATTCGACACTCGAACCAGGTGAGTACCGTGAACTGACGCGTGGCGAGTTAGCGCTGTTCGACTGGACACCGGAATAAGTGTCGTGTAAAAAAACGCTCCTGCACTTGGCAGAAGCGTTTTTTTATTTGGATTCCATCAATTGAAGAGCAGATTAAACGTTCCGGAGTGCTTCCGCGATTGGGAAAGGACCGCTTAATACTTCGAATTGACGTGATTGTGTTTTGTGGTCGACTAATGTCACGAGCAGTGTGGCGACATCGGCACGTGGGACTTTACGATCTTCGTACGATTCAAAGTGTTCTTTGATTTCGACTGTACCACTTGCGTCCTCATCACTCAATGGACCAGGGCGGACGATTGTGTAATCAAGTCCACTCGCTCTTAAGTGTTCGTCGGCAGCGGCCTTTGATTCGAGATAAACTTTTAGTTCGCCACGCGGATTATCCGTACCGACAGAGCTGAGCATGATGAAGCGTTCAATTCCGTTTGCTTTTGATGCATCGATGACTTTGATGGCTCCATCTTTATCGACAGCGCGAGTCAATTCGTCCGATGCTCCACCGGCACCTGCTGCGAAAATCGTAACGTCAGCATCTTTAACGACATTCGACATGTCTTCTGTTAAATCACCGATTCGTACTTCAGATGCACCAAGAGCGATTAAATCGTTTATTTGATTTTCTTCTCGGACCACAGCAATCGCTTGATGTTGTCCTTGTTTTGCAATCAATTCAACCATTTTTCGACCTGTTGTTCCGTTTGCTCCAATAATAATGATATTCATTCAAATCATCTCCTTCTCTAGACTAGGTATACCCGTCTGTTAAAAATAAAAACAAAAAAAGACGCGAAGGATTCGCGTCGTAAAAGAAAAATAGTGTTGAAACTGCTTGATTAACCGGCTTGGCGTTGCTTTTTACTTGATGTCCAAGTACCACGTCTTGGGCTCACAATGAGATTGTTGTATTCGAGCACATTCAAATCCCGTTGAACGGTCCTTGATGTGATGCCAAACTCTTCAACCAACTCTGCTGTCGTAGTAGCTCCGTTCTCGTTGATAAAGAGATAGATCGACTTAATTCGGGTCAACATACGGTCTGTAGAATCTTTCATTGGTATAACCACTCCCCCAATGGATAGAATAGTGTTCTAAAACTTCGGGTGACAATAGACGGTGATATATCAAGTTGTTTCGTCTTTAGTATAACTCTTTCAGTATAGAATGCAAGTAATTTAACCGAACGTTATTGAAAAAAACATACAAATTGAACATTGATTAACGAATGTAATCGTTTTATTATTTTTTAATGTTCGTCTTAATAAGAGAAATGGAAGAATTAAGATTTTGGATGTTCGTAATCGCCGAACATTCGCTATACTGAAAAGGTGAACGTATTAACGGATAAGGGAGAGGTGTCATATGGTAAATTGGAAAGAAGAAGTTTTAACGCGACGCGAAGCACTTTTGACAGACTTAAAAGAGTTGTTACGCATACCGAGTATACTCGATGAAACAACAATTCAAGAAGGGGCGCCGTTTGGTCTAGAAGTCAAACGTGCACTTGATTGGATGTTAGCGACTGGGGAGCGCGATGGGTTCAAAACAAAAAATGTCGACGGTTATGCAGGGCACCTTGAATATGGTGAAGGTGAAGAACTGCTCGGGATTCTTTGCCATCTCGACGTTGTTCCTGCTGGAGGGGACAGCTGGACGTATGGACCGTTCAATCCGACGCTAGCGGACGGAAAACTATATGCACGTGGTGCGATTGATGATAAAGGACCGACGATTGCGGCATACTATGCGTTAAAAATCGTCAAAGAGTTAGGGTTACCGTTATCGAAACGGATTCGTTTAATTGCTGGTGGAGATGAAGAGAGCGAATGGCGTTGTGTCAATCACTACTTCAAGCATGAAGAGATGCCGACGATTGGATTTGCACCAGACGCTGATTTTCCAATCATCAATGCTGAAAAAGGATTATATGATGGCCTTTTGATCCAAGGGAAACCAGCACAAACTGCAGACACAGGTTATCATCTCGTAACGTTCGTAGGCGGAGAACGTCCGAACATGGTACCGGGTCATGCGACAGCGACGGTCCATGTAGCTGAACACGGATCGATTGAATCTTCATTCCATGCCTACCTGGAAGAGCAAGGATTGACAGGGACAGTGAAGCAAACGGCAGAAGGTCTTGTCTTTGACGTCTTCGGAGTAGCAGCGCATGCGATGGAGCCGGATAATGGTAAAAACGCGGCATTACACCTTGCTCGTTTCTTAAGTACGCTTCACCTCGACTACAATGGACGGCGTTACATCGAACTCGTCATGCATATGTTCCGTGATTCACGCGGTGTCGCATTGGGTGTCGCGGCATCAGATGAAACGGGGGATTTAACGATCAATGGTGGTGTCTTCCGCTATGAAGAGGGACAAGGAACGGCGTCACTCAATATTCGTTATCCGCACAGCGCTGATTTCACGGAGCGTCTACAGTTGATCAAGGAAGCGGCTTCGGCCTATGGTTTCGACCTTCAGACGCGGACGCACATGCCACCGCACCATGTTGATCCAGAACATGAATTGATTCAGACGCTCAGTGCTGTCTATGAACGTCACACGAATCAAAAAGCGGACTTGATTGCAATTGGTGGAGGCACGTACGCGCGTTCGTTAACAGCAGGTGTTGCATTCGGTCCAGTTTTCCCGGGTGGTCCGGAAGTCGCGCACCAAGTCGATGAATACGTTGATTTTGAAGAGTTATTGTTAGCGGTCGCGATTTATGCAGAAGCGATTTATGAACTAGCCAAATAATATGGACATGAATCCCCCGGCACACCGATGACGGGGGATTGATTCTTGAAAGGAAGTACACCGCGTGATCAATCGTCAAAAATATCACTTTCAGGCACTCTACTTTTTTATCTTCTTCGGGCAAGGTGCACTCATTCCGTACTTAACGCTTTATTTTTCGAATGATGCGTTTCAGTTATCTGGTTCAGAAATCGGGACGATTGTTGCGATCGGTCCGATTTTATCGATTTTGTTGCAACCACTATGGGGACTCGCGGCTGATCGTTTTGGTCGACCGAAACGTCTGTTGCTCGTTGCGCTCCTCGCAGCAGCAGGATTTACTGTCAGTTATTTACTGACATCGGTCTACATCCTGCTCTTATTGATTGCATGTTTATGGGCCTTATTCCAATGTGCACATATTCCGTTAGTCGATACACTCGCCATTGAATTTTCGAAGCGGAAATCAGTCGATTATGGCGCACTTCGTTTATTCGGTTCAGCTGGTTTTGCGCTTGCTGTCTTCGTACTTGGGCAGGTGACAGAAGGGGGGACGCTCGGAGCGATTTTTTATGCAAGTGGAGCAGCGCTGATTTTAGCGTTCTTAGTATTGATTGGTATCGAAGCAGCTCCAGTCCAGTTGACGGTCAGTGAACGGATGCCCGTTTCACGACTATTTTCAAATAAGCGCTTCCTGTTATTTTTAGCAGGTGGAAGTCTCGTCTTTGGTCCGATTTTTGCGAACAACTATTATTTCGGAAGTTATGTTACGATTCGAGGCGAATCGACGGCACTCGTCGGGACCTTATTTTTTGTAGCTGTCCTCTGCGAAATTCCGTTCATGCGAATTGCGACACGTGTCTTAATGCGATTTGGCGCGATTCCTGTCCTCGCGTTTGTCTCAATTTTATCTGCTGTTCGGACGGGATTGCTTGCTTTAGAACCACCGGTCTTCTCGTTATGGATCCTTGCGGCACTACAAGGGATGATTGTTGGATTACTGATTCCCGTTGCGCTGGACTATGTGCGTTCGCTTGTCCCATCATCAATGGTAGCTACGGCTGTCAGTACATATATGGCTACTACGACGGGACTTGCGACCGCGATTTTCAATTTGATGAGTGGCGTTGTCCTCGAACAATGGACAATTTATAGTGTCTTTTGGGTATATACAAGTAGTAGCTTGCTTGGGGCAGTGCTCTATCTGATAAGTGGAAGGATCAAGGAGTGATTAAATTGGACCGACATTATTTTATCGCGATTCCTGTACCGCTCCTCGAGTTGAAGCAGTTATCTGAAGCGGTTAATCTTGGTCATTACTATCAACAGGTCTACGGCCAGGAAGACTTTCATCTGACATTACATTTCTTAGGTGGATTGACGGAGCGCGAATTGAATGAATGGCAATGTCGTCTTAAAGAAATTGCAGCTACTGTTCAGCCGTTCACTTTGATAATCAATCATCTCGTTACGTTCGGTAATGAGGACCGTCCACGTGTTTTCGCTGCGGGGGTGGAAGAGACGACTTCTTTATTACGACTCGCGAATCAACTGGCTCCGGAACGACATAAACCGTTCGTTCCTCATATCACACTTGCGAAACGCTGGAATGCAGACTGTGAAGAACCATTGCCAGACATGACGCTACAAGCGAAAATTAATGTCACGGAACTTATTTTATATGAAATCCATCCAGCTGATCGTCCGAGATATCGAATCAATACCTTAGCTAGATGCGGGAAAGAACAGTGAGGTGATCTCATGGCGTTATTGATGAAGTTATATGATTTAGAGAGTAAGTATGAGAAGAACCCGCTCGAAGTCTCAAAACGCTACAAAGAGCAACGGCAGTTAGACTACGAGAATCTATTCCATAAGTGGGAAGCTGGAGACTTGTTTCCGGGCGAGACGATCGTCCGTCCTAAGAAATGGTGGCAATTTTTCAAATCTCCTGTCGTCGTCCAGTTACCAGGGAAACAGATCTCAAAGCCAGCGTTTGATAAATGGTATAAAAAACGAGTCGAGATTCAAAAGTTGCTCTATGTAGCGGGCGGGGCAACTGAAGATGAGATATGGAAATTGCCGCTTCGGCGACACCTCGACTTTTATCAGATGGTCCATCTGTTAAATGATCAATACGGTTTGTTTTATCGTGCTGTCATTCATTATCAACAAGGAGAAGTCGAGTTAAGTTCCTTTGCCGTCGGCCCATCCGCGATTTATTTACTCGATTGGTTGGATGGAGAAGAGAGCATCTATCATATTAAACGAGAGAAATTATGGCGTGAGCAGCCGTTTAAGGCACCGACGAAAAACATTCTGAATCCGTTGATCAGTTTGAAACGGACAGAAGATATTTTACGGCTTGTTTTAGGAAGTGAACTTGAACTACCAATCGAACGAGTCGTCATTGCGTCGAAAGGTTATTTTGATCAACTGCCGAAAGAGTCGAAAACTACTTATGTAAGTAAAGTCGATTTTGCACACTGGTTACACAAAATGAATACATCCGCCCCCTATACAAAAGCTTTTCAAATGCGAGTTTGTGAAAAGATACTAAAAGAAACGTCATCGATCACATTTCAAATGGCGGTCAATGATCAAGAGAATGAACGGATTCAGACGTGAGGAGGGAGCGGCAAAAATTTTGATGTTGTCGCGCACATATGACGAAAATGAAAAGTAGCGAACTAGCGCTGATGCACCCACAATTAATTTCAGCGGAATTTTTGACGTTTCAATCGATTTTGGTCGAATCGAAACAGTCATTCACTAAAGAAGACGTGCAGTTAGTTTCAAATCAGGCAATCATCGATTATGCTGTCATTTCGCAACAACAAGACGGAGGAGTCGCACGTCTCATTTTGGAAGTAGAGGGAGCGATTGAGTTAGGGAGTGTGTATGAATTAGTGAGTGCGACACAGGGACGGATTCGAATCTTTCCGGGGCGTGTTGTTCAAACATCGTTGTTCGATCGTAAATATAGTTACGAAGGACCGCTTGGCGTCATGATGGATGATGGGATGTTATCGCTTTTTGTCTGGTCACCGATTGCGGAACGTATCGAGTGTGTCATCTACGATACAACAGAAACAGTTCTGAAAACGAGCGAGATGAAACGGGGCGATCGTGGTGTTTACCAAATTACGTTAGCTCGCGAATATGAACACGCCCGATACCGTTATCGCGTGACGACGTACTTAGGGACGACCGAAGTCGTCGATCCATATGCAAAAGCAGTGACGGCGAACGGACGGTTCGGCGTCCTGTCAGATGTCGATCAAGAAATCAGGCAGCGATTTCCGAAGCGGAAAAAACGTCCGATTCTTGTGAAACCGACGGATGCAGTAATTTATGAAGCGCATATCCGGGACTTCACGATTGATGCGACATCAGGATCGACGCACCCGGGACAATACCTGGGTGTGTCCGAGCGGGGGACGCGTTCTCCGGCTGGGAAGAAGACGGGACTCGATTATTTGCTTGACTTGGGCGTAACACACGTTCAACTTCTACCGGTACATTTGTTCGGTTCGACGGATGAAATTACACGCTCACCATACAATTGGGGATACGACCCCGTAAACTGGTTCGCACTGGCGGGTAGCTATGCGAGTGATGCGACAAATCCGCGAACGCGGATTTTCGAGTACGTCGAGATGATTGATCAGCTGCATGCTGCCGGTATCCGGGTCACGTTTGATGTCGTCATGAATCATGTCTATATTCGTGAGCAGGCAGCACTCGAACATCTTGTTCCTGGTTACTACTTCCGTTATGAACTCGACGGGACGCTAGCGAATGGAACGGGCGTCGGAAATGATACAGCATCAGAACGTTTTATGATGAAACGATTGATTGTTGACTGCGTGACCTATTTCGCGGAGGTACTCCAAATTGATGCCTTCCGATTTGATTTGATGGGAATTCACGACGTGGAGACGATGAACAGCCTTCGGACGGCGCTTGATGCGATTGATCCGACAATCCTCATCTACGGGGAAGGATGGGATCTTGCGACACCGTTAGCCGCACGGCGAAAAGCGATTAGCTCCTCAGCTGCACGGATGCCTGGGATTGGTCATTTTAATGATGTCTTTCGGGATGCACTGAAGGGATCAACGTTTAATGAACATGACCGTGGATTTGTGTCGGGCGATCTTTGGAAAGAAGGAGAGGTTCGAAACGGAATAGCCGGAAGTGTGACGCTTGAGAATCAAACGTACGGTCGTTTCCCAGAGCCGACCTACTCGATTAACTACGTCGAAGCACATGACAATCATACGCTGTTTGATAAATTGAGCCTTGCTAGACCGGATCTCGATGAAAACCAACTTCTACGAATGAGTCGTCTTGCACAAACGATTGTGATTTTAGCAGAGGGAATTCCATTTCTTCATGCCGGGCAAGAATTTGGTCGGACGAAACAAGGTGTCGAAAACAGTTATAATGCACCCGATGCCATTAATCGATTGGATTGGACATTGCGGGATCGTCATTTTGAGATGGTCGACTATATTAAAAATATCTTACAGATTAGACGGATGCACGGTGGTTTCCGCTTGCACTGGGCGAATCAGATTCAAGAATCGCTTCATTTTTTACCGATGCGACCGGGTGTCATCGCTTACGAAGTGGATGCGATTCACTCTTATGATGCCTGGCAGCGAACACTCGTCGTGCATAATGTGACGGATGAAACAATCGAGATTGCGCTCGATCACCCGATGTGGAATCTTCATGTTCAAGGTGATGAAGCATCCGTCACCCCAATCGAAAAAGGCGTCGCCAAGATTAAAGTGCTTCCGTTGTCAACGACGATTGCGACATGTTAAGATATTCATTGTGCCTTATGGCAAATCTATTAAAAAGTTGAGCGGATTATGATGGAATTAGATATTTTAGATGCGCTTGGCGAAGGCTGGACGCTTACGCCAGCAGGCGGCATTACAGGTGAAGCGTACGTCGCTTCGACTGGACAGTCAAAATTATTTTTGAAGCGGAACTCTTCTCCGTTCTTAGCCATTTTATCGGCGGATGGAATCGTTCCGAAGTTGCTTTGGACTAAACGAATTTACAGTGGGGATGTCATCAGTGCGCAACAATTCATTGAAGGAAACGAGCTCGAACCGGAAATGATGGAGCGTCCAGAGGTGGCCCGATTACTAGGGAAAATACATGATTCAAAAGAGTTGTTGTTCATGTTACAACAACTTGATCAACGACCGATTGAACCAGACGAGCTATTGCGTCAATGCCGGCTCTATTTTCAACCGGCAGAGCTACGTGAAGCAAACTTGATTGAACAGGCGATTGGTTATTTAGAGACGCATTTAGCGCTTGTCCGAACGGATGAGCAAGTCGTTTGTCATTCAGATTTAAATCACAACAATTGGTTGACGGGGGCGGATGGTCATCTCTATCTAAATGATTGGGATGATGCGATCATCGCCGATCGTGCCTATGATTTAGGGATGATGCTCTATAGTTATGTTGACGAGGAATACTGGCCGGAATGGTTTGCGAGTTACGGTCATCCGTTGACCCTTGAATTAAAACAGCGCATGCATTGGTACGTGGTGGCGCAAGCGATTTTGTCGATTTACTGGTATGAAGATGCACAACATCCGGATGCGCCAGAAAGTTATGTTTTTCTCGCGCAGTTGCTCGAAAATGAAATGTAATCGGCAGGGGCGGTTGGACCAGTGAGAAAAGGTGGGCATCACTTGCGGGTGATCGACCATCTTTTTTCTGTGATACCGTTAAAACATTCGTTTCCCGCAGGAGTCACAGAAAATGAAAATAACTAAAAAACCGCCAAAGTGCAATAAGCGCTTTGGCGGTTTTAGTTGAAGCGAAAAAATTAACCACAGATTGTAGACAAACTCTTATAAAGAGTGAACATGCTATATCGAGATGCAAACAATTCGCGTTGCCCTGTCTCGCCTCGACCGAGGAAAGCAACGAAACGTGACACTTTATCTCCTGATAGAACTTTGTCTACAGCCTGAACATTAACCTTCTGCTATTTTTATTTCTTGTTCGATGTCATGACTTTCAAGATCTGCTTCTCGGTAAGCAGCTGTCGTCGGTAGACGTAAATCAAGGCGTGGTTTTTCTTCGAATGAGACGGTGACGTTCTTGACCGTGTAATCGAAGACGTGCCCGCCACCTTCGCGGGCTTGATCGATGAAGTGTAGATGATATCCGGCGACGGCAATCCCGTGACCGAAGCGTGGTGTATAGTAGCCGGCAAGTGTCCCTTCCGTCTGTTCGAACGTCCGTGCACTTTGTGTCGCAACGGCTTCCGTGATCGGGACGAATGGTTGTTCTTGGCGTGCGACCGTCCGTGTCTTGACTTCCGTGAACTCTCCATCGATTCGCACGGCATAAAAGCTGTTGATTGTCGCGAGTTGCGTGCTTAGCCAATGCTCGAAGTCTTGTTTCGTCATTTCTTGATCGATTTGAATCGACTGTGTCGGAGTAAATCGAGTCAACGTACAAAACGGTGTCGTCGTTTCGGGGTCGAGCGGGCGGGCGCTCCCGTCAGAACGCAATTGATAAAAGGTATTATCAAAACCAATCATTTCTCCGTCGAGATGGTCGAAGGTTCCGATGCCGAAGTCGCGCCCGTCAAGAACGGACGCATAACTGACCTCGCTTTCGAAGACGCCGTCGAGTAACGCCATCATCGTCGAGATTTGAAGTAACGTATCATCGTTCGTCATCTGCTCATCTCCTTATCAGTTTAATTGATCCAAGTGTACTTCTTTTCCGAGCGCAGCATTATCGCTGTAATCGATCGGAACATCAATGATGACAGGTCCTTCTGTTTTCCAAGCTTCTTCCATGACAGCGACGAGTTCAGACGGATGATTGACGCGTAAGCCTTTTGCACCAAAACTTTCCGCATACTTCACAAGATCGACATCGCCGAATGATGTGCCTGATTTCCGTTTATATTTCATTTCTTGTTGGAACGCGACCATATCAAAGCCGCTGTCACGCCAAACGAAATGGACGATCGGAGCATTCAAGCGGACGGCTGTCTCAAGTTCCATTGCAGAGAAAAGGAACCCGCCGTCACCTGAAATCGAGACGGCTTTTTTACCAGGACGGACGAGTGTCGCTGCGATAGCCCAAGGTAATGCAACACCAAGTGTCTGCATCCCGTTACTGAACAAGAGGTGACGTGGTTCGTATGAACGGAAGTGACGCGCCATCCAGATATAATGTGAACCGACATCAACCGTTACGGTAACGTCATCTGCAATCTGTTCGCGTAATGTCTTCATGAAATAAAGTGGATGCGTCAATAGCGAGTCTTCGACGACCGGCGGGACGTCCCGCTCGACGAGCCGTTGTTGAAGACCGTTCAAGAATGTATCCGTGCTTGTTGACAAGGCGAGTGGCTTCAGACGATCGGATAACGCATCAATCGTTTTCGCGACGTCACCGACAAGCTCGCGATCAGGACGATAGAAGTGATCAATTTCAGCCCGCATTTGGTCGATATGAATTAATGTCCGTTCATTCGTTGGTTTGTTCCAAAACTTCGGATCGTAGCCGATCGGGTCATAACCAATGGATAAGACGAGATCCGCTTCAGCGAGCAACGCGTCACCTGGTTGGTTGCGGAATAGACCGACACGACCATAAAAATTAGATTCTAAGTCACGTGACAAAGTCCCCGCAGCTTGGAACGTTTGGACGACGGGAATCGAAACACGGTTCAATAAAGTGCGAATCGCTTTGACGACGTCCGGTTGACTGGAACGCATACCGAGCAGGAGAACAGGGAGTTTCGCTTGTTCGATCAGTGTGGCCGTCTCTTCGACCCATTCTTCTGGAGCAATCCCGAGTTTTGGTGTCGGTACGGCTTTAAAGGACGTGACGTTTGATTCGTTTAAACCGACATCTTGCGGAATACTGACGAAAGCAGCACCGGACGTCGTTTCGGCAGTCCGGAAAGCATTCGAGAGGACTTCTGGGATATTATCCGCATCTTGAACTTCCGCGCTGAAGTTCGTGATTGGCGTAAAGAGTGCTTGGTTGTCCATCGATTGATGCGTCCGTTTGAGTCGATCGGCACGTGAGACGGCACCGGCAATCGCGACGACCGGATCGCCTTCCGAGTTAGCTGTCACGAGACCTGTTGCGAGATTTGATGCGCCCGGACCAGACGTAACGAGGACGACCCCTGGTTTATCCGTCAAACGTCCGATTGCTTGGGCCATGAAAGCGGCATTTTGTTCGTGACGTGCGACGATTAATTCAGGACCACGATCTTGTAAGACGTTGAAAACAGAATCGATTTTTGCTCCGGGAATTCCGAAGATGTATTCGACCCCTTGCTCGATTAACGTATCAACGACCAAATCAGCTCCTGTTTTTTTCTGTACTAAATTTTCATTTTCGCTGTTTTCGTTTTTGTTCATTACAATTCTCCTTCGTTATCAACGTATTTTGTCGATTGATAGCTGTAATATAAAAACTGTTTCATCGAAATTATACATCTGTTTTAGTCAGAAACCAACCATAATCCTTTAGAAAGTAAAAAAGGCATCTTGTGACAGAACACAAGATGCCTACTGAATCGCGATTATTTAGCGTCAACTTTACCGAATGTCGCCCAAACGAAAAGAGCAGTCACGCCCATGACGAGAACGATCGGTGATGCCCACATGATTAAGAAATTTTCCAATGTCAAAACCTCCTTTAGGGATAGTCCGTATAGTAAGTGTAGTAGATTGCTCAGTAATTCTCAAGTGACGATCTGCTGAACATTCGACTCTGCTAAACGAATAACATCTTATATAATTACCCGAATCATGATAAACTTATCTGCGGATAATTTAAGAATTGAAAGGATGAACAATATGCGTTTACGCCACAAGCCTTGGGCGCTGGATTATATGAAAGAACAGGCATCGATCTATATCGCGGACCCGGCGACCTTAAAAGGAAACTGGTCAGAAGAATTTAAAAATGAACATCCACTATACATTGAGGTAGGTTCCGGAAAAGGGGCATTCATCACGGGTATGGCAAAGCAACACCCGGATATCAACTTCATCGCGATTGAATTATTTGAAAGTGTTGCGGTTGCAATCGTTCAAAAATTGGTCGAAGAGCCACTACCTAACGTCCGTGTCTTGACGGTCGATGCAAAAGACTTACGTGACTTCTTTGAAAAGGGAGAAGTCACTCGTGTCTACTTAAACTTCTCTGATCCTTGGCCGAAGTCGCGTCATGCGAAACGACGTCTCACATATAAGACGTTCCTCGCGACGTACGAAGACATTTTGCCGGAGCAAGGTCAGATTCACTTTAAGACGGATAACCGTAAACTATTTGAATCGAGCCTGATGACGATGTCAGCTTACGGTATGACATTCGACTGGATGTCGCTTGATTTACACGTTAATGAGCCGGAAGATAACGTCAGAACGGAGTACGAAGAACGTTTTTCAGCACTTGGTCAACCGATTTATCGGATGGAAGCAACGTACGGAAAATGATTTAGACAAAAAGTTTTCTTATTTTCCTGGTATTTCTTTCACACTTTTTTCTTATTAATTGGTACAATGTTGTTGACTGAAGAACTTGTACTTACAGGTAAAGGGGGAATTTGGGGATGTGGCAAAAAAGCTTAGCCTTCGTAACAGCACTCTTTCTCGCGCTGAGTATCGGTCAATCGGTATTCGCTGCGATTGATACGTCAGCAATGGAAAAGGCTCTCGACGAGGAATTAAAGAGTTCGCATTACGATTATAAAAAAGGTTCTGTAGAAATCGAGGACCCGAAAACATTCACTGGTGAAAAAGGTGAAGAAATCATCGGCGGAATCGCTGTCATCGAGACAGTCCGTGATGGCATCTTTATCACAATCAAACGTGAAATCCACTTCTATAACACGGAGAGTAAAGAGATGTTGACGAACGCAGATGCTGCGAAAGTAGATGGCGTCAAAGAATACATCGACAAAAACTCGAACAACTTACAGCAGAAAGTAGTCTACTGGTTACCGATGTTATTGATGATCTTGTTGATTGCCGTACCAGCAATTGTACTTTATGTCGTCGTACCACGTCTTTATTCGACAAGTGAATACATGAACCCGATCTACGAACGTAACGATAACCCACGTTAATCGTTGTCGGACAAAACGAAACACCCGCCTAAGAGGAAGTAAGATTCCGAAGAGGTGGGTGTTTTTTTGAACTAAAAAAATAATACGACGAGAAATGCCAAAATGGCAGGCAGTCCTTGTTTGTAGAGAATCGAGACATTTGCTGTCGCTGCACCGTACAGGGCGGCGATGATGACACAACTTAAGAAAAACAGTTGAATGACAGATGAATCAAGGACAAGACCGAAAATCAATCCGGCAGCAAGAAAACCATTGTATAATCCTTGATTGGCAAACAATGTTTTGATGCGTGGATCTGCTGCGATTTCCTTCGTCAGTCCAAACGTACGAAGCGCTGGTTTTGAAGATAAGAAAAACATTTCAAGAGCTAAAATATAGAAATGTTCAAGGGCAACAAGTAAAACAAGAATCGTTCCGAGTGGGTTCATGAAAGTTCGCTCCTTAAAAAAAAGACCATACTTCGACTGACGAAGTATGGTCCCGATATTATGCGTATTCGAGTAAAGCGCCTGTTTCTGCATCAACTGTGAATTGATACGTTTTTTCATCGTCACCTTCAAGGACCGAGATGCCACCTTTGTAGCTTTGGTAGTCACGTGACTCATATGCGTACGCCTCTGGTGTTGCAGAGATCCATGCACCTTGGACACGTCCTTTTGCTGAAAATGTGCGTTTCGTGATTTCGAGAGCTTCCTCGGCAGATAGTTGTTTGTTGTCGACAGCCTTCTTAACTGCGAAAGTTGCAACGACAGCTGCTGCCAAACCGATAATCCAATAGCGTTTTTTCATTAAAATTTCCCCTCCTTACAGGTTTCTATACCTACTGTACCAAATAATTCGTCAAGATAGAAACAAAAGCTTAAGTGATTGAAGCATTTTTTTGTATAATAGAAAAATAGGAGGCGATACATAGTGAATGAAAAGACAAAAGATCTATTTAAAACATTGACGGAATTGAACGGGGCTCCAGGGTTTGAGCATGAAGTCAGACAGTTCGTCCGAGAGCGGATTACACCGGTGACGGATGAAATCGTTACAGATGGTATCGGATCGATTTTCGGTAAACGGACGGGTCAGGCCGATGGTCCGAAAGTGATGGTCGCAGGTCACATGGACGAAGTTGCCTTCATGGTCACACAAATCACGAAGAACGGGATGCTTCGGATTCAGCCGCTCGGTGGTTGGTGGAGTCAAGTTCTACTTGCACAACGCTTTTCGATTTGCGGCGATCATGGAATCATTCCGGGAATCATCGCATCGACACCGCCACATCTCTTAACAGAGGAAGTGCGGAATAAACCAATGGCGATCAAAGACATGTTTATCGATATCGGGGCGGACTCAAAAGAAGAAGCGGAATCGTTTGGCGTCCGACCAGGAATTCCGGCTGTTCCATTCTTCCCGTTCACACCGATGGCGAATCCGAAAAAAATCATGGCGAAAGCCTGGGACAATCGGTACGGGGTCGGTATGGCGATTGAGTTGCTTGAAGAGACGAAGGCAGCCGATCATCCGAATGTCTTATTCTCTGGTGCAACTGTCCAAGAAGAAGTAGGATTACGCGGAGCACAGACGGCGACGAACATGATTGATCCGGATGTCGCATTTGTTGTCGACGCTTCACCAGCGAACGATGCTTCAGGCGATAAAACGGAGTTTGGTCAACTTGGTCAAGGTCCTTTGTTACGCATCAAGGATAGCGTCATGATTCTATCGAAGGAAATGACGGATTATGTACTTGATACGGCAGAATCGAATCAGATTCCGTATCAGTATTATGTTGGAGCGGGCGGGACGGATGGCGGTGTCATTCATCGTTCGAACAATGGGATTCCGACGACGGTCGTTGGCTTACCGGCTCGCTATATCCATACGCATGCTTCAATCATGCATACGGATGACTACGATGCGGCGAAAGAGTTGTTGAAAAAACTCGTCACGCAATTGGATGCGACAACGCTCGCGACACTACAAGTGAAGTAAGCAATCCGGAAGGTGGATTTGTCTCTATGGACAAATTCACCTTCTTTTTCGCGAAACACATGTCTTGTCAGGTGAAATAACATTTGTGTTTTCTTTTATGGGAAATTTGTTATAATAACGTTGATTTGACGAAAAGGACGTGGCGACTTGTTAAAAGATAAAGGAATATCATTAAGCCCTCGGATTTATTTCATTACAGTGCTCAGTTATATGGCGCTCGGTTTATTTAGCTCGTTGATTATGGGATTGATTCTGAAAACGATTGGCGACGGGTTGGTGACACGTGGAGTCGATGCATCGATTCTCGTCACGATTGGGGATCAAGCGATTGCGTTGACAGGACCAGCGATTGGTGTTGCTGTCGCGTTCGCTTTAGAGGCACCGCCGTTGATTTTATTTTCAGCAGTCGTTGTCGGAGCGTTCGGTTATGAAGCAGGCGGACCTGCCGGGAGCTATATCGCGGCGTTGATTGCGACGGAGTCCGGAAAACTGTTTTCAAAAACGACGCGTCTCGATATTATCGTGACACCTTTACTTACGTTAGTGATCGGCTTTTTAAGTGGGAAGTATATCGGTTCTTGGATTGGAACGTTGATGACGGATCTCGGGGAAGTCATTCGCTGGGGAACGGAACGCGAACCGCTGCTGATGGGGATTTTTGTTGCGACGGTCATGGGACTCGCGTTGACAGCGCCCATTTCAAGTGCTGCTTTAGGCATCATGTTAGGACTGGATGGATTAGCCGCAGGGGCAGCGACGATCGGTTGTGCAGCCCAAATGATTGGATTTGGTGTCATCAGTTATCGTGATAACGGGATTGGTGGATTGATTGCACAAGGGGTCGGGACATCGATGCTTCAAGTCGGAAATATCATCCGTAATCCGTGGACGATTATTCCCCCAACGCTTGCCGGTGCGTTGTTGGCACCATTCGCGACAGTCTTGTTCAGTCTCGAGAGTAATCCGGCGGGTTCTGGAATGGGGACGAGCGGATTAGTTGGTCCATTGATGGTACTGAAGACAATGGGCTTCACGACAGAATATTATCTTGCTGTCGGCATCCTATGTTTCGTCGCTCCGGCAATCATCAGTTATCTAATTTACCGGGTATTGTACCGGTATGGACGTATTAAGGATGGCGATTTAAAAATCGACTATTGAATCTAAAAAAGGGCTGACTCATAAGTCAAAAAAAATAATCCTTGTGGCGGACGTTTCCGTCCTTCATCGATCAAATGGCCGATGATCCCACTTTTCACGGGATCTTCGGCCACTTCTAATTAATTAAAAGTCGTTCACACTTTTAAGTCAGTCCCTTTTGTCATTATAAAGAAAAACCGAACGAACTCGAGTAGAAACTCGTCAGAAATACGTAGAGATAAATTAAATAGAGGGGGGTCAAGTAACGCATCCGGACGACTGGTAACTTTCGGGCGACACGTTTCCCGAGTGCTTCAAGGACAAGGATAATCGCAAACCCGATAACTAAGAATGCTAAAATCTCAGGTAATCCTCGTTCAGAATCGATAAAAGAGTAACCGTAGCGAAGGCAACTCGTCATTCCAACGAAGCCGACGAAACGTTCGAATGGATGTTTAATAGGTTGGTCCGTCATAGTGATTTCCTTTCAAGGCGTTTTCTAGTTGAAGTATAGCAAACAGAGCGTGAAAACGCACAGAAACATTCGAATATGCTATGATGTACCCAATGAAATTAAGAAGTAATCAAAGGAGGAACTACCATGAAAAAACTTGATTCTCAACAACTATTTGAAACAGCGAAGCAAGGAAATGCTGTTTTTCTCTTTTCAGCAAACTGGTGCCCGGACTGCCGCTTTCTCGATCCGTTCATGCCAGAAATCGAAAGTAAATTCAGTGAGTTTGAATTTTATTACGTCGACCGTGATGAACATATGGAAATTGCCCAGGAAATGGACATCTTCGGCATTCCGAGTTTCGTTGCCTATCGTGGAAACGAAGAAACAGGACGTTACGTCGGAAAAGAACGTAAAACACCTGAACAAGTGACCGAATTTTTAGAAACAGTCTGACACGAAAGCGAGCGCTGTCTCGCTTTTTTTCATTAAGAAAGGATGGAAATGACCCATGGAACTGCAACAAATTCGCCGTATGGTGACGGAAGCATTTGAAGAAGAACGTTATACGACGTACTTTGATCGTGAAAAATCGGTCCTTCGGATTGAACGAAAACAAGACCGGACGGGCGTTGACCTTGGATTAAACCCGCTCGTCGCAAAGGCAAAGCGGCGAGGTGTCATTGCTGTTGAAGAGACGATTGAGTACATCAAAGCGGTTCTAGAACAAACGGAGCCTGTCTCATTAGTCGGAAATGAACAAAAAGTATTACCAGTCATTCGAGCGAAGTCGTTCGCTGACGAAACGAAAGATGGCAAGCGAATCATCAGTACGCCACATACGGGTGAAACAAAAATCATGTACGCTCTTGACTTAGGAGCGACCTATCGCCTAATTGATGAAGATTTAGTTGAACAGGCGGGGTGGACGACTGAACACTTGTCTGAAGCAGCACGCTTCAACTTGAAGTCGCTCGAAGCACCATTCAAGGTCGATGAAGTCGCAGGAAATGTCTTTTATTTCTTGAGTACAGGAGATGGCTATGAGGCTAGCCGCGTCCTCAACAAACAATTGTTAGCAGATTATGCAGACAAAGTGACAGGCGAATTTTCGATTGGGATTCCTCATCAGGACGTCTTAATTTTTGCGGATATCCGAAATGACGCGGGCTATGATGTCTTGCAACAGCTAATGTTTGACTTCTTCACAAATGGACGTGTACCGGTTACGGCACTCCCATTCCTATATGAAGACGGAAATCTTGAACCGGTCTTCGTCCTTGCGAAAAACAAGCATCCGAAACCTTGAATAATCTGATACAATAAGCATTGTGAGAAAGTCTGAAGGGAGTCATGGATTGAATGAATGTGTTTTATAATAAAGAAGGTGTCGGAGACGTCTTGATGGTCATCTTATCAGATGCACCACGAGCGGAAGTTACGGCTGAACGTGCAGGTGCTGTCGCGACGATTTTCCATCATGAGCGCGTGATTGGATACAATATTTTTGAAGCGTCACAGCAATTTGAATTGAATGCAGTCGGACCAGTTGAACTGACACCCGAACTCGTCAAAAAAATTCAAAGCGTTTTAGCGGACAACGGCGTAACGTTTGTAATCGATGACATCGATTACTCACCAAAATTCGTTGTTGGATACGTTAGCTCTTGTAAAAAACATCCGGATGCGGATAAACTATCGATTTGCCAAGTCGAGGTGGACGGAGACACACTTCAAATTGTTTGTGGCGCGCCGAACGTCGCAGAAGGACAAAAAGTTGTCGTTGCTAAACCAGGAGCGGTCATGCCATCCGGTTTAATCATTCGACCTTCTGCACTTCGAGGTATACCGTCAAGCGGGATGCTGTGTTCTGCCCGTGAACTCGCATTACCAGACGCACCACAAGAAAAAGGAATTCTTGTATTAGAGGATTCAGCACATACTGGAGAGGCATTCTTAATCGGCCGTTGATTCGGCCGATTTTTTAACAAGATGGAGGGGTGAAGGAATGAGCAATCGTTACGAACAGTCATTGAAGGAACAAGCGGCACGGATTCGACGGGAATTAGCGGGCGAAAAAGAGACGACTCCAGTCGAACGACCGAAAAAAGAAGAGCGAGAAGATCGCTTCGTGTTGACGGATGTTCCATCGCCTATTTACGGATTCCAACGGCCTAAAAAGCAACGGTCGATCCAAGAAGATGTAACTTCGATTGAATCGGAAATGGACGTTTCAAGTGAATCAGAAGAGGGAAAAACCGATGAGGCGCTTGAGAACATGACAGATGAAACAATTGAAGCGTCAGGGATCGAGACGATGGAACAGACGGACTTAACCGAAGTAGACGCAGGTCTTGTTCCAGTGACGGATTCTGAACTACTCAACCCTGACCCATCAATCGAGTCATCAACTGAAGCATTTGCTGTAGAATCTTTTGATTCAGCTCTAACGGAACAAGAGCCAGTTGAAGAAGAACCGGTTACTGAACTAAAACAACAAGATGAATCATTAGAAGTGACATCTTTAAGTGAAGACACGGAACAACCTCCCGTCGAAAACGGAGATGAGATTTCTTCGGAAAACACCGTCGAACATGTCCTTGAGACGGAAACCGTGCAAGAACAACATGTCTTCACGGAAAAGCGCGCTGAAGAAAAAACACAAGTACAGTCAAGTGCAGTCAAGAAACCTGTTGGACCGCCTGTCAACGTTGTGATGACAACTAAAGACTTAATGGCGATGTATCGTGCACGACGTGAACAAAATAATTTACATGGTAAAAAATAAGTCGGTTTGCTATAATGGTACAGGTTTTGTACCCAAGCCCGATGGTACGAACCGGAACGTGAATTGGAGGGCTTTTATATGACAAAGTATCATTTTGTTGGGATTAAAGGGACTGGAATGAGTGCACTTGCCCAAGTATTACATGAGATGAACCATCAAGTACAAGGTTCTGATATCGAAAAACACATCTTTACTGAGGACGCTTTACGGGCGAAAGGTATTCCGTTTTTCCCGTTCAACGCCGACAACATCAAAGAAGATCAAATCATCATTCAAGGAAATGCGTTTGGTGATGAACATCCAGAAATCGCGCGGGCAAATGAACTTGGTTTAACAATTTATCATTACTACGATTTTTTAGGTCACCTAGCAGACGAATATCGTTCAGTCGCAATCACAGGGTCACACGGTAAAACATCGACGACAGGTCTGTTGTCACATGTCTTAAGCGGAATCACGCCAACCGCATTTCTGATTGGTGACGGTACAGGTGCAGGTGTCGAAGAGGCAAAAGCATTTGTGTTTGAAGCATGTGAATACAAACGTCACTTTTTATACTACAAGCCAGATTATGCAATCATGACGAACATCGATTTTGATCACTCGGATTATTTTACAGGCATTGATGACGTCGTTTCGGCGTTCCAAGAAATGGCGATGCAAGTCAAGCAAGCGATCGTTGCTTGTGGGGACGACGAGCATCTTCAAAACATTCAAGCGAATGTGCCTGTCCTCTACTATGGTTTTGGACAGAACAATGATTTCCGCGCTGAAAATGTCGCATCAACACCAGACGGCACATCATTCGATGTCTATTTACGGGATGATTTTTATGGCACGTTCCTGATTCCGGGATTCGGTCAACATCATGTCTTGAATGCTTTATCGGTCATCGCAATCTGTCAGTATGAAGGGTTGAACAAAGAGGATGTCGCGGAACGTCTCGCTTCATTCGGAGGAGTCAAACGTCGCTTTAGTGAATCAGATTTCGGATCACAGATTTTAGTCGATGATTATGCACACCATCCGAAAGAAATTAGTGCGACGATTGAATCGGCACGTAAGAAATATCCGGACCGGGAAGTCATCGCGATTTTCCAACCGCATACGTACACACGCCTAAAGTCATTCATGGATGATTTTGCGACATCGCTTCGGGAAGCGGACGCTACGTATCTCTGTGAGATTTTCGGATCGGCGCGAGAGCAAGAAGGGCAAGTTCGGATTGAGGATCTCCAAGAGAAGATTCCGAATTCTGACATCTTGACGCGAGATAATGTTTCGATTTTAAGTAAACATGACAATGCTGTTCTATTGTTCATGGGTGCGGGGGATATCCAAACGTACCAACAGCAGTATGAAGGAACAAAATAAAATGTTTCATCAGTAAAAGGCATGGGTGCATTCAGGCATCCATGCCTTTTTTGTCGGTTTCGTGAAGTTAAGAAAAGATGACGTACGCCGAACCATTTTTTTATTGCATCTTGAATTGAATTTTGGAATAGTGGGGGTATGTTAATTTAGGAAGGAATCAATCACATGGGACAAATTTTCTTGATTTTATTATTGCAGCTCATTTACGTGCCTGTCCTGACACTCCGGACAATCATGCTCGTCAAAGGGCGGACTGTCATCGCTGGTGTCTTCGGGACGGTCGAAACGTTAATCTATATCTTTGCTTTAGGCGTCGTGTTCCGTGACTTGACGACGCTCGGAATGGTCGTCTACGCACTCGGATTCGGACTCGGTATTTTAATTGGTGGCTTCGTCGAAAGAAAACTTGCGATTGGCTACAATATGATTCAAGTCCATACACAAGAATTTCCGGCTGAACTGATTCAAGTCATCCGCGATAACGGATTTGGTGTCACCCATTACCAAGGACAAGGACGAGACGGTGTCCGGTACCGGCTCGATGTACTTGCTGCACGGACGCGGATGAAAGTATTGCGTGGTTTAGTCGAAGAATATGAGCCAAAAGCATTCCTCGTTGCTTTCGATTCGGTCGACTTCAAAGGGGGATACATGCTGAAGGGGTTAAAACGTCAAAAGTAATGAAAACTTTTGAAGAACATCACGGGATTCTCCACAAAAAGATGTTTACTCTATGTTATTTAAGGATAAAGATGATATAGAACAAATTACAATTCGTGAGAGGGGTAATCGAAGATGATTAGTAATCACGCAAAAACAGCACTAAACCAACAAGTTGCAAACTATGGTGTTTTATTCGTAAAACTCCATAATTATCATTGGTACATTAAAGGACCAGAATTTTTGACGTTACACGTTAAACTAGAGGAATTGTACACGTGGGTATCTGAGCAATATGATGTTGTCGCAGAACGACTGTTGATGAACAATGGAAATCCTTCAGCGACAATGAAAGAATATTTGGAGCAGACGACGCTTGAAGAAGCAAAATCTGGCTTATCTGCCGATCAGATGGTTGAATCCGTCATCAGCGACTTCCAACAAGTACGTAAAGAAATGCTTGAAGCGATTGAACATTTAGAGGCGCAAGACGTGACGGTCGAAGATGATTTACTGGCTCAAGCAAAAGAAATCGAAAAACAAATTTGGATGTTGCGTGCGACATTAAAAAAATAAGTGAACAAAAACGGATGACTGCATCCTTAGAGGATTCGGCCATCCGTTTTCTACTTATTTTAGATTTTCCGGGTTCAAGACGTCGAGTTCAGGAAGGACGAATCGTCCATCTTTACGAATCAAGACATTGTCAAACCAAATTTCACCGCCGCCATAATCCGGGCGTTGAATGTTGACCAAGTCCCAATGGACCGAAGAATCGTTTCCGTTATAGGCTTCAGCGTAAGCTTGACCCGGCGTAAAGTGGAAACTGCCATCAATTTTTTCGTCAAATAAAATATCTTTCATCGGATGTTGGATGAATGGATTGACACCAATCGCAAACTCACCGACGAAACGGGCGCCGGCATCTGTATCAAACACTTGATTGATGCGCTCCGTATCGTTCGCCGTTGCTTCAACAATTTTTCCGTTTTCGAACGTCAATTTTACGTTTTCGAACGTAAATCCTTGATAAGGTGACGGTGTATTATAGGAAATGACGCCGTTGACGGAATCTTTGACAGGGGCCGTAAAGACTTCACCGTCCGGAATGTTGGCATTACCGGCACACTTGATTGCGGCGATGTCTTTAATCGAGAACGTTAAATCTGTCCCGTCCCCGACGAGGCGGACACGATCGGTCTTGTTCATCAGCTCGACGAGTGGTTCCATCGCCTTGCCCATTTTCTCGTAATCCAGCGTACAGACATCAAAGTAGAAGTCTTCAAACGCTTCTGTCGATTGGTTGGCAAGTTGAGCCATCGAAGCTGTCGGGAAACGGAGGACGACCCATTTCGTTCCTTTAACACGATCTTGGGTATGCATTTTCCCTAATGTTTGTCCGTATAACTTCATTTTGTCCGATGGCACGTCAGATAATTCATTGATGTTATCCCCGGCACGTAAGCCGATATAAGCGTCCATCGCTTGCATCTGCTTTTGCTCGATGTCAGCCATCAATTGAAGTTGCTCTTCTGATGCATTTCGGTATAATTTTCGTAGAATACGATTATCTTTCAACAGGACGAATGGAAGTCCGCCTGCTTCATAGGCAGCATCAACGAGTGCTTCGACTAATTCGCGCTCAATTCCGAAATTTTCAATTAAAACTTTTTCACCAGGAGCGAGTGCAACAGAATAATTAATTAAGTTCGTTGCAAGTTGTGTAAGACGTGGATCGCGCATGAATAGTTCCCCCTCTAATTTGCGTATGTAGGTTTCATCTATCATTGTAACGGAAATAAACCAATTGGAGTAGCAGGAACGACTCGAGATACGTCGAACTACCAACAAGACACTAGCAAAAGAAATTGGAGGCATGAATCATGGAAATCACATTAGGCGGTATCGCCGGACTAGTCGCTGCGATCGCATTCGTAGTGCTCGTTATCTTCCTTGCGCGCGTACTTGGTGCAGCAAGCAAGACACTAAATAATGTCGCAGACACGACAGCAGGGCTTGAACGCCAGCTGGACGGAATTATGATGGAGACGACGGCGTTGCTACATAAAACGAATCGTCTTGTCGATACAATCGAAGAAAAAACAGAGCTCCTTGCGCCGGTTGCGAATTCGATTGAAGAGTTAGGCACATCGCTAAACAAAGTGACGGATTCTGTTCGAACTGTTTCTGATACAGTAGCAGGGGCAGCAGATACGAACAAAGAACAGATTGCTCAAGCGGTTCGTTGGGGTTCAGTCGCTGTTGAACTCTTTAAAAAGAATAAACCGGAATCAGGTCAACCTGTTTCATCTTCTAGTACGGCTACGACAACGGTGGAGAAAAAACAACGCCGCCGTTTCCGTAAACAGGCAGATACACCGGTGACACCGGAAGTCGTGTCAGTGCCGGATGTTGAAAGTATTCCAGATGAATTGAAGGGAGATCGTAAATCATGACAAAACAACACCCATACCAAGCCCAGGACCAAAATACTTCAAAAGGTGGCGGCTTCTTAGCAGGTATCATCGTTGGAGGATTGATTGGTGCAGCCGCTGCGTTACTTTCAAGTCCGAAGTCAGGAAGCGAGATGCGTGGCATGCTCGATGAGCGTACAGCTCCTGCACGTCAACGCTTGAATGAACAGACGCAAGTGGT
The DNA here is from genome assembly GCF_018618695.1 of Exiguobacterium sp. s127. Taxonomy (NCBI): domain Bacteria; kingdom Bacillati; phylum Bacillota; class Bacilli; order Caryophanales; genus Exiguobacterium; species Exiguobacterium sp. s127. The sequence continues at coordinate 392,976 of NZ_JACSMO010000001.1, forward strand.
CCGTGAAAAAGCGGAGCCGCTCGTCGGCGAATGGATTCAACTGGCAAAAGATAAAGCAGCACCGGTCATCGAAAAAGCGAAAAAAAATTCAACTGTTCAAGAAGCGGCACAATACGCTGGTTTTGAAAAAGATCAGGCAAGCATTGACGCAGCACTCGCAGAAGCAGAACAACTCGTACGAGACATCGAACGTGAAATCGGTGAGGAAGTGAACGGTGCAGCTGTTGCGGAACAACTCGATACAGAGACTGTCGCTGATCTTTCAGAACTGCGTGAAGATTTAGAAGAAGATCAAGAAGATGAGGCTGAGGAAAACGATCCGCAAGCAGACATGGCAAACGAGAAAAAGCCGAAGAAGTAATTTACTGAACGTATTAGCTGCTTTTAGTAGCTAATACGTTTTATTTTTTTGTATAATTTGATTTGATAAGAGCACATCAAAAAAAAGAATGGGTTCGAGTAGTTCTATCATGTACAATCGGCATGAAGTCGGCTATAATTAGTTGCTATTACGAGCTATATGCTGATTAGGGAGTGGTAGACAGATGGATCAACAAGCAGAACTAAAGCGTTTACGCGATGAACTTGATTTAGTAAACGCTGATTTACTAGAATTAATCAACAAGCGGGGCGAAATCGCCGTCGAAATCGGTAAAGTAAAACGTGCGCAAGGGCTTGACCGTTACGACCCGGTACGTGAACGTCAGATGCTTGAGTCGATAGCCGAAAATAACCATGGTCCTTTTGAAAATGGGCGCCTTCAGCATATGTTCAAAGAGATTTTTAAAGCGTCACTTGAACTACAAGGGGAAGACCGGACACGTAAATTGCTCGTGTCACGTAAACAAAAACCAACGAATACGATTATCCGTGTTGGAGATGATGTCATCGGTGACGGATCTCAACAACTGATTGCTGGACCTTGTGCCGTTGAAAGTGAGGAACAAGTTTTTGAAGTAGCCGCACAGCTTGCAAAGCATGGTGTTCGCTTCATGCGTGGCGGGGCATACAAACCACGGACATCGCCTTACGATTTCCAAGGGCTCGGTTTAGAAGGATTGAAGATGTTAAAAAAAGCAGCAGATGCGCATAACTTACATGTCATTACCGAAATTATGACACCGAGTGCCGTTGAATCTGCTTTACCATATGTTGATATCATTCAAGTCGGTGCACGTAACATGCAAAACTTCGATTTGTTAAAGGAAGTTGGGCGTACGAACAAACCCGTTCTTTTAAAACGTGGTCTTTCAGCAACACTCGAAGAATTCATGTACGCAGCTGAATACATCATGGCGAGCGGGAACGATCAAGTCATCCTATGCGAGCGCGGTATTCGTACTTACGAACGCGCGACACGGAATACACTTGATATTTCTGCCGTTCCTATCCTGAAGCAAGAAACGCATCTTCCTGTCATGGTCGATGTCACACACTCGACAGGACGAAAAGATATTCTTTTACCGACGGCGAAAGCTGCATATGCTGTTGGGGCGGATGCCGTCATGGTCGAAGTGCATCCATTCCCTGCATTGGCACTGTCTGATGCGAACCAACAACTTGATTTTAAAGAATTCGATGCGTTCGTCGAAAACTTAACGTCAACTTTTCCGGCACTAAACGTTCAATGATTTTGTAAAAAGGGTAACCTATAGCGAATGAAAACGTTTTACAATGAAGGAAGAATGGGAAAAGAAAGATATCTTTTCCTGTCTTCCTTTCGTGTTGTCTAAAAATGAAAATGAGAATGAAAACGAAATGATTGTTTAAATAAGGAGGAATTTGCTTTGAACAGTAATATTACAATTTATGATGTAGCACGCGAAGCCGCTGTTTCGATGGCGACTGTCTCCCGGGTAGTTAACGGAAATCCGAACGTCAAGCCATCCACGCGCAAGAAAGTCCAGGATGCAATCGATCAACTCGGGTATCGCCCAAATGCCGTCGCACGTGGACTCGCAAGTAAAAAAACGACAACGGTCGGAGTCATCGTACCGGATATCTCAAATATTTTCTTTGCCGATTTAGCGCGTGGGATTGAAGATGTCGCGACGATGTACAAATACAACATCATTTTATGTAATTCCGATCAAAATCGTGAAAAAGAAATCCATCTCTTGAATACGTTGCTCGGAAAACAAGTCGATGGCATCATTTTCATGGGTGGACGCCTTCATGAAGATTTAGTCCGCGAATTCAAAACATCCCCTGTGCCGATCGTATTAGCAGCGACGCTCAATCAAGACTATGATCTTCCTGCTGTCAACATCGATTACGAGAGTGCGGCATATGACGCCGTCAAATCATTGATCGATCATGGACATAAACGGATCGGGTTCATCACGGGTCCACTCGAGCAACAGATTAACGGTGAGAAGAAATTTGCCGGGTACCGTAATGCCCTGGAAGAAGCCAATCTTCCGTTTCACGAACAAAATGTCGTTTTAGGAAACTACACGTATGATTCAGGAATGAAGGCAATGAACCAACTGCTTGAACTCGGTGAGGAGTGCCCACGTGCAATCTTCGCTGGGACGGATGAAATGGCTCTCGGTGTCATTCATGCCTTACAGGACGCAGGTCACCGTGTTCCTGAAGACTTCGAAGTCATCGGACACGATAATACACGTCTCGCGACGATGATTCGTCCGAAGCTGACGACTGTCGTGCAACCGATGTATGATATCGGAGCAGTTTCGATGCGTCTGTTGACTAAAATCTTGAATCAAGAAGAAATTGAAACAAATGATGTAACGTTACCGCACCGGATTGAGCACCGGGACTCTACACGTTCATGATGTTCAAACAAAAATCGTCCTCTTTCCTAGTCGAGTCTAGGAAAAAAGACGATTTTTGTTTTGTTCTAAATTATTTAAGGTGTCACGGTAATAAGTTGATCTTGATGGTGATGCAACTGATCATTTTCAACATGAAGCCGGACCGTCGTTTGACCAGCTTGTGCTAATTTGACTTGACCGACGTACATGTCTTCTTTCAGTGTCAACGGGATGTAGGTATGTTTTTCGACGCCTTCTTCGATGACTTCGACTTGAACGTCTGCTTTTAAGACTTTTCCATCTTCAAAGATATGAAACGATACAGGGAGCGTCGCACCTGCCGTGACTTTCGTTGCCCCCATATAGTGAACGGCAAGATTTTCGCTCGAAGCATGATCATGATCGGCATCGTCGTGTGAAGCTTCTTCATGCGAATGATCCATTACAGTAAAAGAAATTTTATCCATGTGGTGTAGACCCTTTTTATCATTGATATGATAGAGTCCTTCGTATTCACCTTCAGCGAGTGTTGCTTCTGCTTGGTAAGAACCCGTTTTTTTCAAAGAAGCTTTAATTTTTTTATGAGCAGTATCTTTTTCATCTGCTTTCCAAATCTCGAACGTCACATCTTCTACATTGACTGCTTTTTTATCTTCGACAGCAGTTGCTTTAAATATGACCTTTTCATCAGCCATCGTTTTTGCTGGAACCTCTACTTTGACGTCGACTGCCGGTTTCCCACTACCTTGCATCGCGTCGTGGTCCATCGCCTTTTCTTCGCTATTGTTGCATCCTGCAAGAAATAGACCAGTTGCAAGTACGGCAACACTCATCCCCATCATTTTCTTCATGTTCAGTCCCCCAATTATTCATTTACTATGTAAAGTATTGAAACCTTATTTAGTATACCAATAACTTGTGAAATCCGAACGAAGTATATGTGAAAAGTACAGGACAATTTTTAATCACTCGAGTAGGGTGAAGCTTCTGATAAACGGTCTTTTTTCGCGTCATCGATAAATGGCCATAGGAGTCGTTTAACGGTTTCCCAGTTTTTTTCCTCGATTTCAGGTCGACGGGGAATCGAAGGATACACTGGCAATTGATCTGCCCACGTAGTCGGAACCGTCGTGCTCTGTTTTGTCCATCGCTCAATCCAGTCTTTCGGGAGGTCCCCACTAAATGGTGCACGATTTGTCAAAGCTGCGAAGACTTGACTCCAGGCGCGGGGAACGACACGGTACCAATCGTATCCTCCTCCGCCTAAAGCGACAATCCGGCCTTTCGTATAACGGTTTGCTGCTTCGACAGCGATTTGCGGAATTTGTTCATAACTTTTCATCGTGAGCGACAAGTGAGTCAATGGATCAAGCGCGTGGGCATCGGCACCATTTTGCGTAATGATCAAGTCAGGTTGGAACAACTCACAGGCTTCGAACAAGGCAGTCCGATAGGCGAGTAAAAACGAAGCGTCTTCCGTAAAAGCATCAAATGGAATGTTCCAACTGAAGCCATAACCCTCTTCAGATCCGCGCTCTGTCACCATACCTGTCCCCGGGAAGAGATAACGTCCTGTTTCATGCAGTGACAGCGTCATGGCATCGGAACGATTATAAAAAGCCCACTGGACACCATCGCCATGGTGCGCATCGGTATCGACATAAAGAATACGACACGCATATTTTTCAATCATCGCCGCCATGGCGACTGCTGTATCGTTGTAGATACAAAATCCTGAAGCACGACCACGAAAACCATGGTGCAGACCACCCGCGATATGAAATGTCCGTTTATATCGTCCGGACAAGACGAGTTCGCAAGCCTCAATTGTTCCACCGACGAGTAGTGCGGCACCTTCATGCATGTCAGGGAAGACGGGTGTATCTTCTGTTGCTAGCCCATACATCTGTGCCTTCATTGGCGTCAGTTCACCTTGACCCGCCAGCTTGACGGCTTGAATATAATCGGCATCATGTACGAGTCGTAACTCCTCATCCGTTGCGCGACGTGGTGCGATACAGTCGACGTCCTTGAGTGCCCCCATCGTCTCTAAGAGAGAGACGGTCAAGTCCAGTCGAATTGGGTTGAAAGGATGTGTATCGGAAAAACGATAATTCGTTTCTTCCTCACTGTAAATATAAGCAAACTCTTTCATCGGCTGACGTCGGGACCGAGTACATCGAATCCTTCCTTCCGTAACTTTTCGATGATTCGAATCGGATTCATCGTCTGGACACGAAAAGCGACGATGCGGACATACGGATCAGGCGTAGGATACACGAGGACATTTAAGATATTGATATTCGTTTTGGCGAGTAGATTCGCAATCTTTGCTAATGTACCCGCTGTATTTTCAACACGCACTTCGATTTGTGAGCTCGGCTCGAGCGCTCCTGTTAATTGAACGAATGTCCGAAGCAAATCGGTTTCTGTCATTAAGCCGACGAGACGCCGTCCCCGAACAATCGGTAAGCAAGATAAGCGATGTTCATAAAATAAAATCGCGGCGTCTTCAATGAAATCAAGCGGGTGTGCCGTGATAGGAGTTTGTTGCATGATACTTGAAACGGAATTTTGTTGATCAACGTGAAGGGTATCTGGATGAAAGACACTGCTTGCACTTTGGAGCTCTTTTAGACCGATGAGACCGAAAAGTTCATGACGGGCGTTTGTCACGGGAATATGGCGAATCTCATGACGTTGCATCAATTCTGCGGCATGCGCAATAGAATTTGTTGGTTGAATCGTAATACAATTCGTCTTCATGATTTGTTCGATTAACATGCTATTCCTCCTTTAATCGTACATGAAGCGACGGCGGAGCCGTAAAGCATCGAAATGAGCGACGACTTCTGGTGCGACATGTTTCCCGATACGTGCCATTAAACAATTAGCCGGATGCGATGCAATCTCTGGATCATCGGTCGGGAAAAAGACGAGACCCCCGTGGTTCATCATCTTTTCCATGATTTTTCGATAATCCCAAACAGATAGTCCACTGCCTTTTAAATCCCAATGCCAGTAATACTCGGTCGTCAAGATTAAGTAGTTTTCCATGGCCGGATCGAGCATCGATACCTCGAGAAGCTTTTTACCAATCTGTTGACCGCGAAAACGAGCAGACACTTCAATCGCACCTAACTCTAAAATATATGGATTATTTCCTTCGCTCCATGTCTCATAGGGATCAGGGTAAAGGAATGTGACATAGCCGATGATTTCTTTATTTTGCCTAGCGATAATGATCCGTCCTTCATCTAAATCCGCGATTTCAAGGAGCGCTTGATGCTGCTCTTTCGGTTGCCTGAAGGCAGTTAAACCGTCATCGAGGAGGTAAGTGGCGAGTTGTTTACTCGCGACAGGTCCTTCGATTTCAACTGGACCGAGCGATGTTTCATGAGTACGATGATTGAATTGTTTTTCAAACATGTAAGCGTCACCACCTTTCTCTTTATTATAGCCGAAGCGAGTTGCGGAAAGAGAGGGATTTTTTAACAAATTAACGGCAATCGATTGAACTACACCATAACTAGCTTATAATGGAGAAGAGTATAGAGAAGGGGAGGAACGAGAGATGAAAGTTTTGAAAGCGCTTCCGGGTAAGCATTGGTTATCCGACTATAATGAATCGGCGTCATACGATTGGCAAGAAGCGGAACAATATTTTTCATGGGCAACGACGGGGAAAGTCAATATGGCCCATGAAGCAATTGACCGTCATGCTGAAGGTGAACGAGCGAATAAAAAAGCTCTGATTTACTTTGATGGAACGACGGAGCAAACTTTTACGTATGCTGACATGAAACGTTTGACGAACAAAGCGGCAAACGTTTTGACGGATGCTGGAATCAAAGCAGGAGACCGAATTTTTATCTTCATGCCACGTTCGCCAGAACTTTATTTTGCGTTGCTCGGTGCCTTGAAAGTCGGAGCAATTGTCGGTCCGTTGTTTGAAGCCTTCATGGAACAAGCTGTACGCGACCGCTTGCTTGATTCTGAAGCAAAGATGTTGATTACGACGAAAGCATTATTACCACGTGTTCCGCTTGAAGAGTTATCGACACTCGAATCCGTCTTTTTAGTCGATGAAGACATCGAGACGACAGATCGGCTACTGGACTTCCGGGCAGCGTTCGAGTCCGCGTCAGATGTGTACGAACCGGTTTGGCTCGACCGGGAAGACGGTCTCATCTTACATTATACGTCTGGGTCGACGGGAAAACCAAAAGGGGTCTTACACGCTCAAAATGCGATGATTCAACACATGATGACCGGACGTTGGGTTCTTGACCTTCAGGAAGATGATATCTATTGGTGTACAGCAGATCCGGGCTGGGTGACGGGGACGAGTTATGGGATTTTTGCCCCGTTCTTAAATGGTGCGACGAATGTCATCGTCGGTGGTCGGTTCAATCCGGAGTTTTGGTACAGTGTCATTGAAAAATACAAGGTAACGGTTTGGTATAGTGCACCGACCGCATTCCGGATGCTGATGGGTGCCGGCGCAGACGTCGCACAAACACATGACTTGTCGAGCTTACGGCACGTGTTATCCGTCGGAGAACCGCTCAACCCAGAAGTCGTTCGTTGGGGAAAAGAAGCATTCGACCAACGCATCCATGATACGTGGTGGATGACGGAAACAGGGGCAATGATGATTTGCAACTATAAATCGATGGACATCAAACCAGGGTCGATGGGGAAACCGATTCCTGGGACAGAAGCTGCAATCATCGATGATCAAGGGAATGAGTTACCTCCGTTTAGAATGGGCAATTTAGCTTTGAAAACACCGTGGCCATCCATGATGCGGCAAATCTGGAATAATCCACAAAAGTATGAATCATACTTCTTCAAAGGATGGTACGTTTCAGGAGATTCTGCATATATGGATGATGAAGGATACTTCTGGTTCCAAGGACGCGTCGATGATGTCATCATGACGGCAGGAGAACGGGTGGGACCGTTCGAAGTTGAAAGTCGTCTTGTCGAGCACCCGGCAGTTGCAGAAGCCGGTGTCATCGGGAAACCGGATCCAGTACGTGGTGAAATCATCAAAGCCTTCATTTCGTTACGAGACGGCTATGAACCGACTGAAGAATTGAAACAAGAAATTCAGGCGTTCGTCAAAGAAGGGCTTGCAGCACATGCGACGCCACGTGAGATTGACTTCCGAGACAAGCTTCCGAAAACCCGGAGCGGTAAAATCATGCGCCGCGTCTTGAAGGCGTGGGAACTAAATCTTGAAGCGGGTGACCTCTCGACGATGGAAGAATGATGTCAGAGTAAGTGACGTATAGGATTGACTGTTCTTGAACTACCAACGATGCTTCGTTGGTAGTTTTTTAATATGAACAAAAAAACGAAGTTCACTGTTACGTGAACTTCGTTTTTTTGAATGGCTTCATTCAGTTTTTTTGTCGTCTTCTTTTGCTTTCTTTTCAGCATCAGCCTTCGCCTCTGCTTCTTTCTTCTTAGCCTCCACATCGGCTTTCGCCTTGTCGTCAGCCGCTTTTTTCTTAGCCTCTGCATCAGCTTTCGCTTTGGCATCGGCCGCTTTTTTCGCGTCCGTATCGGCTGCTTTATCTTCAGCAGCTTTCTTTTCAGCGTCAGCTTTTGCTTGCGCTTCAGCGTCGTCTTTCTTCTTCGCGTCTGCTTCTTTTTCTTTTGCCTCGGCCTCTTTTTTCTTTTCTTCAGCGGCTTTTTTCTTCGCTTCCGCTTCTTTTTTCTTTTTATCTTCTTCTTTGAATGAACCTGAGTTCTTGAAGTCATCTGCGTCTACTGAAGCCGGTTGATTGAAGCGTGCACCTGACTTGAAGTAACTGTTGTTCGCAGCATACGTTGCATTTGCCATCTGTGCCCACAGGTTCTGGGTACGTTGGTAATATGTCGTTGCACCCATCAATGAGTTGTTTTGATCATGCCCCGTCCAAACCGCCAGTGTAACCCCTGGTGTTGAAGCAACGAGGTAAGAGTCCTTAATTTCGTTCGTCGTTCCGGTCTTACCGGCCCAATCGCCAGGTACTTTTAATAACGAGTTCGCATAACGAGCTGTTCCGTTATCAAAGACACCACGCATCATATCAAGCGTTAAATAAGCCGTACGCTCTTCGTAGATTTTTTCTTTTTTCGATTTAGCTTTATAGATGCTTTTCCCGTCTTTCGTAATCTTCGAGATGATATACGGTTCGACGTATTCACCGTAGTTCGCGAGCATCGCATAAGCACCAGCAAGCTCAACCGGTGTGATTTCCATCGTTCCAAGAGCAGCAGATGGTGCGTACCGGATGCTGTCAGGAACTTTAATACCCATGTCGACTAGTTTTTGAATCGAGTTCGACATATTCATTTTTTCGTAAATCTTCACGGCTGGAACGTTGAGTGAAAGTTCCAATGCCTCACGGACCGTCACATTACCTCGGTAACGCCCGCCTTCATTGTTGATTGGGTTGTCACCTGGTTGACGTGGAACCGTTTGATAATAATACTTTTCATCATTAACGGTCGAAGCCGGTGTAATCAAGCCGTTTTCGATACCGTTCGAATAAACAAGAATTGGTTTGGCTGTCGAACCGATTTGACGTTTTGCCTGGAACGCGCGGTTGAAATCATCCGCCGTTCCATCCGTGTAACGTCCACCGACGAAGCCTAAGATACGACCTGTCTCATTTTGAATCATGACAGCAGCTGTTTCTTCTGGATCTTTTTTCGAGACCGTTTTTTTCGTTTTTGGATCAACGACTTGCGTGTATTGTGGAGAAGCAGGGAAGTTGGCAGCATTTTTAGCTGGTGCCTGCATCGCCTCGTGAATTTTCTTATCAAGTGTCAAGTGAATCTTGTATCCGCCTTGACGCATGGCAACTAAAGCCTGTTCCTGATAGTTCGCTTTGACTTCTGCGAGTTCGGATGGTTTTACTTCATCTTCTTTGACGCCATCCTTTTTCATGAAATAGCTCGTCATGATTTTCAAGGCTTCTTTTTCAGCAAGATCGTAAACGTACGGGTACGTATCACGCGAACGTGTTGACGTTTTGGCGAAGTCTTTTGTGATATCGTATTTGACGGCTTTTTCATATTGCTTTTTCGTAATGTTTTTTGCGACATACATCCGTTTTAGAACAGTTTTCATCCGGTTCGTACTTGCTGTCAAATCTTCTTTGACGACACCACCTTGAAGGTAGGGTGTGTAATAATACGGGTTTTTCGGAATCCCTGCTAAGAAGGCTGCTTGTGGTAATGTCAGTTTTTTCGCGGATTTATTGAAGACACCACGAGAGGCGGCTTCGATTCCGGCAATATTTCGTCCGAGAGAGTTTCGACCGAATGAGACAACGTTTAAATAGGCTTGTAGAATTTCATCCTTCGTCATCGCATTTTCGAGACGAAGTGCTAAGATGATTTCTTTTGCTTTCCGTTCGAATGAAACTTCATTCGTTAAAATTTGGTTTTTAATCAATTGTTGTGTCAACGTACTGCCACCCGTCCGAGAAGACGAGTTCGTTAACTCCTGTAAGACTGCCCGGAGTGTTGCTTTCGGTACGACGCCATCATGTTCATAAAAATCGACATCTTCCGTCGAAAGAACAGCGTCTAGCAGGTAAGGTGAAATTTCTTTGATGTTGACCGGTTGACGTTCTTCATCTGTTGAAATGTTCGTCAACTTTTCGCCACTGCCCCAGTAAATTTCACTCGTAATGGCATAACTATTAACTTGTTGCTTCATTTCCGTTAATTCTGGTGCTTTTGTATCTTTGACGAGCGAAGCGAAATAGCCGCCTGCTGCACCGACAGAAAAACTCCCAATCAGTAGGACAGCAATGATGAGGAATAAAATGATATTCCAAGATACGTCATATGTGATATTCGACCAGTGCCGAACGGCTTTCGTTCGGGGATGATTCCAAAACTTGGACCAGTTCTCGCGCATAAATGATCTCCTTTACATCTTAAACTTGGGTGTAAATTAACATTAAATCACAGATAGACGTATTATACCACAACTGAAACGTGACAATGTCTCTTGACAGTCGATTCTACTTCGACGTATCATGAAAACATCTTATGAAAAATATACGAAAAAATCAGCTGTGATTGGAATTAGTAATGGAACGCTCCCTGTATCAGAGACCTAGTGGTGCTGCGAACTAGGACATAGCGTGTTCATGAATTACGTCTCCAGGAGCTTCTTGAGAAATCAGGCGGACCGTCCCGTTATCGACGATCTAAGTGGCATGTGTTGCATGCAATTAGGGTGGTACCACGGAATATTCCGTCCCTTCGTTCAGTCGGAGGGGCGGTTTTTTTATACAATTTTTTTAGGGGGAAAACAGATGACGTTACTTGAGGATTTAGAGTTTCGCGGCCTAATCAGCCAAATGACAGATGAAGAAGGTATTAAAGAACTCCTGGCAAGTCCGACAACACTGTACACGGGATTCGACCCGACAGCAGATTCATTGCATATCGGACACCTGTTACCAATTCTCGTTCTACGCCGTTTCCAAGAAGCGGGGCACCACGTGGTCGGTCTCGTCGGTGGCGCAACCGGGATGATTGGAGATCCAAGTGGGCGGTCGACAGAACGATCACTGAACACGTCGGATATCGTCGAAGAATTTGCGAACCGCATCAAAGGGCAATTATCACGCTTTTTACCGCTGGATGGCGAAAACCCTGTGACGATTGCGAACAACCTGGATTGGACAAAAGATTTAACGATCATCGATTTCTTACGCGATATCGGAAAACACTTCCCGATCAGCTACATGCTAGCGAAAGACTCTGTTGATTCACGCCTTCAGAACGGGATTTCTTTCACAGAGTTTTCGTACATGCTATTGCAATCATTTGATTTCTTAAAGCTCTATGAAAACGAAGGGTGCCGACTCCAGGTCGGCGGAAGTGATCAGTGGGGAAACATTACAGCAGGGATGGAACTGATCCGACGCGTTGGTCATGAAGAGAAAGCATTCGGCATCACTGTACCACTCGTCACGAAATCAGACGGGCAAAAATTCGGGAAAACAGCAGGCGGGGCAGTGTGGCTCGATGCCGAAAAAACGACACCGTACGAGTTTTACCAGTTTTGGTTCAACGTCGATGACCTTGATGTCGTCAAATTCCTGAAATACTTTACGTTCTTGACACACGAAGAACTGGAAGGATTGCAAACGGAAGTGGAAACGGCACCTGAAAAACGGATTGCCCAGCGCCGCCTGGCAGAAGAGATGACGAAACTCGTTCATGGCAGCGAAGCGCTTGAACAAGCGGAGCGAATCACGAAAGCACTCTTCAGTGGTGACATCAAATCATTAAAGGCAGATGATATCGCAGATGCCTTTAAAGGGATGCCACGCTTTACGCTTGGTGAAGCAACGAATCTCGTCGACGTACTCGTCGAAGCGAAAATCAGTCCGTCGAAGCGTCAAGCGCGAGAAGACGTGACGAATGGCGCAATCTACATCAATGGAGACCGTGAACAAGAGTTGACGAAAGAGATCACGAAGCAAGATGCGATTGGTGACTTCACGATCATCCGTCGTGGGAAAAAGAAATACTTCGTACTTGAACATGCGTAAGTGATATAACAAAAAAGAACGCTGACGAATGCTCGTCAGCGTTCTTTTTGCTTAGGCTGTTCTAAAAATACGGAGTGGTAATAAACGAACGGCGATCGTCGTGGCAAGTAACGCTTTTAGCGTATCACCGATGATGAACGGGACATTAATGACGAGGGCATCCATGAATGATAAATGTAGGACGAGCATTAAACCGAATGTTCCGAGTAAGTAAACGAGACCGAGTCCGAAAACGACCATTCCAAAAAACAATGGGATGAAGCGAGTCGTTCGTTCGGCGACATAGCCGATGAAGAAGCCGGCAATCGGGAAGGCGACTAAATACCCTACGGTCGGTCCGACGAACGGCGCAAGACCACCTTTGCCTCCGAGAAGTGGTAATCCGGCAGCAGCGAGCAGCAAAAAAATCAAGACGGCAAGCCCGCCGCGCTTCGCACCGAGAATGGCACTGACCGTCATGATGGCGAGCATCTGGAGTGTGATCGGTACAGGTCCGACGAGTTGAAGTTGTGGTAGTAAACTAATGGCTGAGATGATTGCAGCACCGAGTGCAGTAAATGTAAGATCTTTTGTTTTCATGATGGATGAGGGCCTCTTTTCTTTTTTTTGTGTTAACCAATATAAATAAAAGGTTAACACAAAAAGAAAATGATGCAACTACTATTTTTAAAAAATGTTAAAAGGACACAAAAAAAGCACCCACCGAAGTGAGTGCTAAAAACAACAGATTAACGTGAGTAGTACTCAACGACGAGTTGTTCTTGGATTTGATCGTTCAATTCAGAACGCTCTGGAAGACGGACGAACGTTCCTTCGAGCTTTTCAGCATCAAAAGTAACGAAGTCTTTAGTTGCTGGTGCAACTTCGAGTGCTTCTTTGATAACGACAAAGTTCTTCGATTTTTCGCGAACTGAGATCGTTTGACCTGGTTTCACGCGGAACGACGGGATGTCGACGCGAGCGCCATCAACTTGGATGTGACCGTGGTTGACGAGCTGACGAGCAGCACGACGTGTACGAGCCATACCCATACGGTAAACGACGTTGTCAAGACGTGCTTCAAGTAAGAACATGAAGTTCTCACCGTGGATACCAGGCATTTTGCCAGCATCGTTGAAGATACGGTTGAATTGGCGTTCGTTTACTCCGTACATGTGACGAAGCGTTTGCTTCGCTTGAAGTTGAAGACCGTACTCAGACATTTTGCGACGGCTGTTACCGTGTTGTCCTGGAGCGTACGGACGTTTTGCGATTTCTTTTCCTGTTTCAGTAAGAGATATACCGAGACGACGTGAAAGTTTCCAAGCTGGACCTGTATAGCGAGCCATAATAAGACTCCTCCTTAGTGTTCGTTATTATTTGCATAAAAATAATAACGCCATCAAACCCACGTTACGCCCATTTCATGGTGTGGCACCCTCGCTTGATAGCAAAGTTACACGATGCCCCTCCGGCAAAGCCGAGTCATGAAATGTGATACGCAAGCGATTTGACCGCTATCGTTATCATTTCTGCACTTTTACAAGTATACGTCTGCTTATTCCTGCTGTCAATCAAATATGACGAAGAAGAATTTCGCTAAAGGCTTCAAGGCCGGCTTGATCGGTTTCGTCAAAACGATTCAGTTCAGGACTGTCGATATCGAGGACACCAATCGTTTTTCCATCTTTAATTAATGGAATGACGATTTCTGAATTCGTTGCCGCATCACACGCGATATGGCCTGGGAAAGCATGGACATCCATGACCAGTTGTGTCGTTTGATCTTCTGCCGCTGTACCGCAGACACCACGACCGAATGGAATCCGGACACAAGCAGGTAAGCCTTGGAATGGCCCGAGAACGAGTTGATTTTGTTCTGCGTCCGTTAAATAGAAGCCGACCCAGTTCGTTCGATCGAGAAATTGACCAAGTAACGCACTCGCATTTGAAAGATTGGCAATTTGATTCGTTTCTCCAGTCAGTAAAGCATCAAGTTGCTTATTCAGCATGTCATATTGTTTTGTTCGGTCACCATCATACGTCGTTGTCTCAAACATCATTAAGATTCCTCCTGAAAAATCATATTTAATCTATCTTACCCGAGTTTTAAAGATGCTGACAAACAATTGATTTCTCGGCGAGACGCTGTAATCTGTGGAAGAAATCAGGAAAAGCCTTAGTAAATCTATGCAAATCGGTTGCGCTATACTATTATAAGGATAAGATTAAAAGCGAAATTGTTGAAAAATGGAATCGCTTGATAGGGTGGAGGTCGTGACAAATGTGGGCATGGGTGATTGGTGTCATCGTCATCGTATTACTCGTCATGTTATTTAGCATGATTAGTCGAAAAAAATATTATACAAAAATTGACGAGCTAGATATGCGCAAACAGGGGATTATTAGCGCATCAATTCCGAAGGAGCTACAAGAATTAAAGCAGCTTCCGATGGCGGGCGAGACGGAGACGAAATTCACTTCCTGGCATCAGGCTTGGGAGGAACTGTTGACAGTCCACGTCGCGCAAATCGATGAAACATTGTATCGAGCGGAAGAAGGGCTCGATAAATATCATTTCCTTGCCGTCAAGAATGATTTAGAAGTAACGGAACAATTAATCGGTGAGCTTGAAGGGTTAATCGATGAGATGCTGCGTGAGATGGAGACGTTTAAAAATAATCAATCTGCATTGACTTCATTGAAAGCGCAAGGTGAGACAGATTCAGGTCAAGTCCGTAAATCGTTGCTCCTACAAGCGACGTCGTTTGGTCCGGCATTAGCGAAACTTGAAGAACGCAGTGAAGAAATCGATCAGTTGCGTACAGAAATGTCTGCTTTTGAGGAAGCAGGTGAAGTGACGAAAGCGTATGAAACAAGCCTTCAGCTTGAAGAACGAGTCGCACAGACGCGTCAATTAGTCGAAGTGATTCCGAATCATTGGAAAGTCCTGGCACATGAGTTACGTCAACGAATCGACCAATTGAGCGCCGGATATAATGAAATGACGCTGGATGGCTATCCGCTTGAGCCGCTTGGCATGCAGTCGGATATTAAACGATTTGAGGAAACACGCCTCAACCTAGTTAAAAAACTTGAATTTCTAGAAATGGACGATTTAGAAGAACGCGTCCAGCAACTTTCGGCTGATGTCGACCAAATGTACGATACGTTCCGTCGTGAAGTCGACGCGCGTCATCATGTGAAAAAAGAAAATCAAGTCTTGAAACAAAAAGCACTGCGGATGCGTGAAAAAGTCCACCAATTGGCGCAAGAATTTAGTTCGCTCCGTGAACAGTATGAGATTTCAGCTGACTTAGGAGAGCATTACGAGTCGATTCAGCGCGATGAAGAGATGTTGTTTGGGGCAGCGAAGGATTTAGACGAATCCATCGCTAGCCGAATCATTCCGTTCAGCATGTTAGAAGATCAGATGCGTGATGCCATTCGGCTGGAAGAACAATTAACGATTCAATACGAACGGTTCAGTATCGAACTCCAAGCACTACGCAAAGAAGAGCTGGAAGTACGCGAACGCATCAATGAATGGCGTCATGCATTCTCTAGTGCCCGGTTACGATTAAAACGGCTCGGGTTACCGAAGATGCCGCAAGATGTCGAAGAAGCGCTTCAAACAGCGAGTCGTTCGTTACAGACGCTCGAGGCACGTTTTGAGGAGATTCCGTTTAATGTCGGTTACATCGTTTCGCAAAGCGAAGATGTCAAGTTGACGTTTAAACAATTGCAAGAACGGATAGATACATTAGTGTTCGAAGTCACTTATGCAGAACGACTTGTCCAGTACGCGAATCGTTTCCGTCGCAATGATAATGAGATACATATGTCGTTGACGATTGCTGAGACGAAGTTCCTCGCTGGCGATTACGAACGTGCGATTTTACTAGGGGAACGTGTCCTCGAACAATTTGATCCACAATCAATTGAACGAATCAAACAAGCATGTGCCAAGCAAGAAACGATTCATATGTAATCATCACTGACAACTCAGGGTGGCCGCCGCGGTCACCCTGTTTTCGTAAAAAAAAGGAGCGATTAAGATGGGAATACTTTATGTAAACGGAATCATTCGAACGATGGCGCATGAACATGATGTTCATCCGGCGATGTTTATCGAAGCAGGTCGGATTGTAGCCATGGGGGATGAGGGGAAGTTACGGCGACGTTTCGGTAAACGCGTCGAGTCGATTGAGAATCTGAATGGCAAAGCCGTCTATCCTGCCTTTACCGATGCGCACATCCACCTCATTGGATATGGCGAAGCGATAGGTCGTGTCGATGCTTCGCGTTACATGACGCTAGAAGAACTCGGACAGGCCTTTTTAAAAGCAGAAGCGATCAATGGAATTCATGTGGCAGAAGGCTACGACGAGACCAAGCTAGATCAAGCGCCAACAAAAGCTTGGTTGAATCAACTGTTCCCGACAGAACCAGCTTTACTAAAGCGGACGGATCGGCATACGGTACTCGTCAATGACGTATTGTTTGAACAATTGGGATATAAAGCATCAACGGTCATCGAGGGTGGGAAAATCGGTTTGCTCGATTCAGGGGAAGCAGATGGTTTTCTTTATGATGCAGCAATGGAACCGCTCTATGCGTTGCAAGCAGGATCGACGGAACGAAACAAATCATCGTTGCGCGCGGCAATCAAAGACTTATATCGTCATGGGATCGTGGCGGCACATACAGAGGATTTATCTTATCACGGTGCATTAAACGAAGTCTTATCAGCTTATAAAGAAGTGACGGAAGAAACGGGTTTTCATGCCCATCTTCTCGTGCATCATCTCGTCCTTGATGAATTCATTCAAGCAAACCCTGTTCTCCCTGACACGCTCTCAATTGGAGCGATAAAATTATTTGTCGATGGTGCCCTCGGTGGAAGAACGGCATTATTGCATCGTGGCTATTCGGACGACCCGACGACGCGTGGCATTGAAGTTCACTCGCAGGACCAACTTGAACAACTCGTGAAGCGAGCACGAAGTTACGGTTTTACTGTCGCGGCGCACGTCATCGGAGATCTTGCAATCGAACGTTTCGTGGATGTGCTTGAAAAGTATCCGGCTCCGAAAGGGACGCGCGATCGTATTATTCACGCAACGGTCGTACGACCTGAATTATTGGCACGGATTCGGAAGTTGCCCGTCTTAATTGATGTGCAACCGGTCTTCTTGTTAGATGATGCTGATTTTGCTGAAGCACGTCTCGGTTTGAAGCGTCTCGACTCGGCCTATCGCTTGAAGTCGCTAGCGGGCACAGGAGCCTTAATGTGTGGAGGCTCTGACGCGCCGATTTCAAATCCCGATGTTCGCCGAGCGCTCTATGCAGCGACCGTGGGGAAAGCAGGGCGGATTAATAAATCGAACGAAGTTCTTTCAATGTACGAAGCATTGTTATTATTCACAAAAAATCCACATGTCGCAACAGAGACACATGGACGAAAAGGAATGTTATTGCCTGGATATGATGCAGACTTCGTCATCTTCGAAGAAGATTTTTATCGTCTTGCAGATGAACAGATTCTTACGAATCGACTAGTCGAAACGGTACAACAAGGAAAAACGGTCTATCGCCAGGAAGCATCTTTGACAACGACTTAAGAGGTTGCGTTCGTTCCGTAAACCCTCAAAAGGGGATGACTCATAGTCAGATGAACACCACCCCTTGTGACGGACGCGCTTCCTTTCCCCTCGGAGTCGAGGATGAACGTTTCCGTCCTCTATCAATCAAATGACCGATGATCCGCTTTTCGCGGTTTAAAGCGATTCAAGACGTTCTTTTCTGTACGTTCCTTAGGTGATAAAAAAACTTCCTTGTCCTTGGTGGACAGGGAAGTTTTTGTTTGTTTTATAAGAATGACCGTTGGATTTTATGCCAAAATGTATTGTTTGTTAATTTGACGGTTTTTAATTCTTTATCGGACAATTGGATGTCGACGGAGTCCGTTCGTTTTAAGCTTAACGCTTCATTGTCCATCCCGATGATCGGATAGTCGTTTCCGTCTTCGATGATGCGAAGCGATAATTTACGACCACGGTTCAAGAGGAAAGCCGATCCGAGCGTCCGGTAGCGGTTATTGTTGACGGATGCGATTTCGCTGACTTGGAGGCAGTGAATCAATGGATCGACGATTGCACCAGACAAGGACTTGTTATAAGCGGTCGATCCGGTCGGCGTCGAAATGACCATACCATCGCCACGGAACGTTTCAAATAAGAATCCATCAATGTAGACTTCAATTGCGAGTGATTTAATGATGCTCGATTTAACGGAACATTCATTGAGGCAAAGCATACCTGGCCCGCCATTGATCGATGCTTCAAGCAATGGATAACGTCGGACTTCAATTTCGCCATTCGAGACGCGATCGCCTGTTTCTTTGAAAATGGCTTCGACGGAGGACAGGTCATTAATGTCGAAGTCACAGTAAAAGGAATTTGGACCTTCTGCGAAACCGACATAGATGGCATCGTCACGGAAGCCTGTAAAGCGAGCTGCTTGAAGAAACGCGCCGTCACCACCGATTGAAACGATGATATTTGCTTGTTTATGATCCTGGACGACATTCAATCCGTATCGCTTGCCGACTTCAACTAATTTACGTACCTGCGTCTCGTGTCTTTGTTTATTTCGGTAATACAGGTAGACATTGTTTCGAGCCATGGTCAATTCCCCCTTGAAAGCGTTTCATGTACTCTTTCATTATAACTGTTTTTTCAGAAATCGGGAACCGATAGCTAGGAAGTTCGTCAGAAAGCTTGCGTTATAAGGCGAACCTTCCTATAGTAAGATTGAAAATGCATTTGAAAGACAACATGGGGAAATGGGGAATACACATGGCAACGTTTAAAGGAAATGATATTACATTACTTGGTACACAAGTTGAAGTCGGACAACAAGCACCAGACTTCGAGGTACTCGCTAACGATCTTTCGCCGGTTTCGCGCGATACATACAAAGGAATTCGTATGATTAGCGTCGTTCCATCGATCGATACGGGCGTCTGTGACGCTCAAACACGTAAGTTCAATGAAGAAGCAGCACAAATCGATGGCGTGACAGTGTTGACAATCTCAAACGACCTTCCGTTCGCACAACGTCGCTGGTGTGCCGCAAGCGGGCTTGATAATGTCGTAACATTATCGGATCACCGTGATTTATCGTTTGGGCATAGCTATGGCGTCGCGATTGAAGAACTTCGTTTGCTAGCTCGTTCGGTATTCGTTATTGATTCAGCAAATCAAGTCGTCTATGTCGAATATATGCCAGAATCGACAGACGAAGTGAATTTTGATGCGGCGATCGCCGCAGCAAAAGCTGCGAAGTAAGAATAGTTTACAAACGACGTAAAACAGATACAATGGATGTAATGAGAAGAACGGCTCCCAGGAAATATGGGGGGCCGTTTCGTTTTGAAAGGATGAACTGACGATGGAAGCATTAGAAAAATTATATAAGGAACTAACGCAACAAACGAGAAAATTAGAACGCGACCTTGATATGCCCTATTTAGAGGCGCTGACGGAGGTCATTGATCGCTTAAATGACCGCCATACTGAAAAAGTCGATCCAGAAGTCATTCGGAAATCTGTTTCGCTTGCTGTTCTCGAAGGAATGAAACAGGCACAACCGAATCATTTGCCGACACCGGACAGCGTTGCATTGTTTGCAGGTTATTTAATCGGGAAACTAATCAAGAAGGACGACGCTCGGTTACTTGATCTTGGTAGTGGAACAGGTGGGATGCTTCATGCCGTCATGAGTCAACTTCCGACGGGGACGGCAGCAGAAGCAGTCGAAGTCGATGAAACGTTAGTCCGGTTATCGGCTTCAATCACGGAATTACTCAATTATCCCGTCACTTACACGCATCAAGATGCACTCCGTCCTCTACTGTTAGATCCGGTCGATCTCGCGATGGCAGACTTGCCGATTGGTTACTATCCGGACGAAGAAGTATCAAAAGAGTATGTGTTAAAACGAGAAGAAGGAATGAGTTACAGCCACTTTCTTTTGATTGAACAGGCGATGAATTATGTTAAACCAGGCGGATTCGGTGTCTTTGTCATCCCGAATGGATTATTTGAGCACGATACGGAAGGGAAATTGAAGCAGTATTTTGAGACGAAGGCACATGTCGTCGGCATCTTGCAACTGCCATTAACCATGTTCAAGCAAGAACAGGCAGCAAAAAGTTATTTAATCGTCCGAAATCACCTAGCGGGAATGACGATGCCAAAACAAGCATTACTTGCTGAACTCCCGTCATTCACCGATGCACGTGCATTTGGTGGAATGGTGAAACAGATTGATGAATGGATTAATACAGAATTAAAATGAAAAGTGAAAAGTAATTGAATTCTATTGTTAATTTGACTATTCTAATGTAAGACAGAAAAAATAGAACACCCACACAGATGTGAATGTCTACTGATTTTGAATGGAAAAGGGGAAAATAGATCATGGCAAAAATTATGGCGGTAAATGCTGGTAGTTCGTCGCTTAAGTTCCAACTACTTGAGATGCCGAGTGAAACGTTAGTAGCAATCGGTTTAGTAGAGCGTGTCGGGAAAGACGATGCAATCTTTACGATTAAATATGGTGAAGGACAAAAGTATACAGACGTCCTTCCGCTTGCAACACATAAAGAAGCAGTAGAACTCTCACTTGAAAAGTTGATGGAGTTTGGCATCATTTCTTCTTACGATGAAATCAAAGGTGTTGGACACCGTGTACTTCATGGTAAAGAAAAGTATGCGGATTCTGTCGTGATTACGGAAGATGTCATTAAAGATATCGATTCCTATACAGAGCTCGGTCCACTCCACATCCCACCAAACTTGATTGGGATTCGTGCGTTCCAAGCAATCTTACCGGAAGTCGAGCAAGTGGCTGTCTTCGATACGGCCTTCCACCAAACGATGCCAGAAGAAAACTTCCTTTACAGCCTTCCGTACGAATACTATACGGAATACGGCATTCGGAAATATGGCTTCCACGGTACGAGCCACAAATATGTTACGGAACGTGCATCTGAATTGCTCGGACGTCCGCTTAAAGACCTTCGTTTGATTTCTTGTCACCTCGGTAGTGGGGCATCGATTGCAGCAGTTGCTGGCGGTGAGTCACTCGATACGACGATGGGCTTCACGCCACTTGAAGGAATTACGATGGGAACACGTTCTGGTTCGCTTGACCCGGCCTTGATTCCGTTCCTGATGGAGAAAACAGGGAAGTCGGCAGAAGACGTCTTGAACGTCATGAACAAAGAATCAGGAATCTACGGATTATCTGGTCTTTCAAGTGACTTACGTGATGTTGAATCAGCAGCAACAGAAGGAAACCACCGTTCTGAAATGGCACTTCGTATTTTCGCGAACCGGATTCATGGATACATCGGACAATATGCTGCAGAGATGAACGGCGTCGATGCCATCATCTTCACGGCAGGTGTCGGTGAAAACTCTGATTCGATTCGTGAGCGTGTTCTCCGTGGACTCGAGTTCATGGGCGTCTACTGGGATCCATCGCTTAACAACGGAGCGCGTGGAGAAGAACTCTTCATCAACTACCCGCACTCACCAGTCAAAGTCATCATCATTCCAACGAATGAAGAATTGATGATCGCACGTGATACAGTTCGTGTCGGTGGATTGATTGAACAAAATGCATAAGTACTAACATGCAGAAGGCCGGACGTCATGTCCGGTCTTCTGACTGTAGACAATGTGCTATCGGGAGATCAAGCGTCTTTTTTCGTTGCTTTCCTCGGGCGGGGCGCAAGCCGTTGCTCCTTGGATCCTAGCGGACAACGAGCAGGGTTTTGCCTGCCTCTGAACGTGCGTTAAACACGCACTTTTCCGTAGGAGTCAACGAAACGTGACGCTTTTTAAGGAATACCATGATGGAAATCCAGCATGCAGACACTTTAGAGCGCAATCCGCCTCGATATCGCATGTTCACGTTTCATAAGAGTTTATCTACACGAAGGCCGGACATCATGTCCGGTCTTTTTTTGTATTGATAAAGCTAAAACAATGATTTTTTAACGAGAACTTTTGTTCTTGCTTTTTAATTATGTTACAGTCTTTGTCATATAACGTTCTGAAATCTGTCTTCATTTCAAAAATAAGTCGTAAATAAGGTTTGAAAACATGAATATGAGCTTTTTGTAACATAATAGTAATAGTAACGACATTTTTTTGTGGTCTATATGTAACGGCACTGCCCCTTTTTGTCATGTATATTAATCTCAGTTAACAAATCGGGAACAATTATGGAGGAGAGATTACATGATGAAACGAATACTCGCTAGTGTTTTAGCAATGTTGTTAGCACTCAGTTCGTTTGCAGGTCTTCAAGCAGAAGCTGCTACTAAAAAGAATGTTAAATCGTCGGTCAATAGCCTAGTTGTTCGTCAAAAAGCAACCACGTCATCGAAAAAATTAGGTCTTCTTTATAAAAATCAAACTTTACCGTACAAAGCAAAAACAGGTAACTGGTACAAAGTAAGCTACAAAGGAAAAACAGCATACTTAAGCGCACGTTATTCAAAGGTCGTCAAGAGCTCGTCTTCTAAAAAACAATCGTCAAGCGGTTGGAAAACACTAACAAACGTCAGTGCGACAGCTTACACGCCGTACGATCCGGGCAGTGGCAACTTGACAGCGATTGGTTGGAACATCAAGAGTTCGAAGAAAAAAGTCGTAGCGGTCGACCCGCGTGTCATCCCGCTTCGTTCGACGGTCAAAGTGTATTATAAAGGGAAATTAAAAGGTACGTACACGGCAGCGGATACAGGTGGAGCCATCAAGGGAAAAAAACTTGATATCTTGTACTACTCGCGCTCAGAAGCATTCAGCTGGGGACGTCGTAACGTCACCGTTAAATTTAAATAAGCACATCTATCCATCGGGCATCGGCTCGATGGATTTTTTTACGAAAAAAAGCACCCTCGTGAGAAGGTGCGGAGAAAATAATGAATTCAATTAAAGACGGACGATCAAAACATCACATTTGGCGTAACGTGTGATGCTTTCAGAGACACTACCGATGAAGAAACGTTCGACGGCATTCAGGCCGGTCGCACCACAAATGATTAAATCGACATCATGATTTGGAGCGAGTTTCTTCGCAATCGTGACTTTCGGTGAACCGTACTCGATTGCGACTTCCACATCTTTGACTCCACGTTCTTGCGCCGTTTTGACATATTCGTCTAATAATTCTTTTGCATAAGACTCGGCACGCTCTGTGATTGTGCGGTCATATGCTTCGACAGTCGCGAACGTCCGTGTATCGATGACATGGGCGATGACTAACTTGGCGTCATTTCGAAGTGAGACGTCGATTGCGGTCTCAAATGCACGTTCTGCTTCTTTTGATCCGTCAACTGCTACTAGTACGTTATGATATACGATTGCCATGATGAATCCATCCCTTCGTATTCGGCTGATACTACGTCCTTATTATACCATTCCCACAAATGGAAAGTGTTGAACATTGTTAGAGTTCTAAAAATTGTTCTTCAAACGTGAACATCGTAAGATAGAACAAGGTGAAAGGGGGCGATGCCAAGATGAGGCACGCGTTGATTACAGCAGGAACGAAAGGGCTTGGAGAAATGGTGACACGCCGTCTGTTAGACGAAGGATGGTATGTGACAGCATTGCACCGATCGAAGCCGGAGTTTGAACATGAACGTCTTTATCCAATTCAAGCAGATGTGACGAAACAAACCGAATTGCTTAAAGCAGTAGATGAAGCGATGGAAAAGCATGGGCGGATTGATGCATTGATACTTAATGCGGGACCGTATATTTTTGAACGGAAATCACTCGTCGATTATTCAGACGAAGAGTGGGACGAAGTCGTCGCAGGGAATTTGACGGCGAGCTTTTGGTTACTACGGAAAGTGATTCCAATCATGCGGGAGCAACGCTATGGACGTGTCATCACATATGGTTTTCCGGAAAGTGCGACAGCACCAGGATGGATTTATCGAGCTGCTTTCGCTGCTGCGAAGAGTGGGATGGTCAGCTTAACGAAAAGTGTTGCGTTAGAAGAGGCGGAGTACGGGATTACGGCGAATATGGTCAATCCCGGAAACATCGTCGGAGACAACAAGACGAAGTGGATTGATGAAGCAGTCGCAGACGATCAAACGCCTGTCGGCCGGACCGGTGTCGGGGGCGATATCGCCCGCGCCATTTCATTTTTACTTGCAGAAGATGCGAGTCTGATTACGGGTGCAATTCTCGATGTGACAGGTGGCGTCAACGTCGTTCATCAGTCGCGAAAATAAAAAAAGGTTAGCTCATCCGAAGAATTCAGTCGGGTGAGCTAACCTTTTTTAGTAGATGTTTAGTTGGCTTCGATTGATTGTAAGTGTTTCGGATAGCGCGTCAATGCTTCTGGACCGTCTGCTGTTAAATGAATGTCGTCTTCGATTCGAACGCCACCAACGTCAGGGACGTAGATGCCAGGCTCAAGTGTATAGACGATACCAGGCTCAGCTGTCAGAAGATTATTCGATGCAAGTGACGGGAATTCATGGACGTCGATTCCGAGACCGTGACCAACGCGGTGCGTGAAGTATTCGCCATAACCAGCCTGGTCGATGACGTTCCGTGCCGCTTCGTCGAGTGTACCGAGTGTGATGCCGACACGACTCGCATCTGTCGCTGCTTCAAGCGCGGTTAAAACAGTTTGATACATTTTTTCCTGTTCCGCGCTCGGAGTTCCATAAACGAACGTCCGTGTAATATCAGAGCAGTATCCTTTCCAAACGACACCGAGGTCAAACAAAACGAAATCGCCCTCTTTAATGACGCGGTCGCCAGGGACACCGTGCGGATCAGCGCTGTTTGCACCGAATAAGACGAGTGTATCAAAAGACATTTCGCGGACGCCTTTTTTCTTCATCTCGAATTCGATTTGTGCGATGACTTCGATTTCAGTTACGCCGGGGCGAATTGCATTTTTCCCGATTTCGATTGCTTCGTCTGCGAGTTGAGCGGCTTCGCGTAAAATCGTGATTTCTTCTGAATCTTTTTGGAGGCGTAATGCTTGGAGCTTATCTCCGATATCGAGAATTGCTGCATTTTCCAAACGAGACTCAAGCTCTTTGAAACGGCTGAACGTCATGTGTTCCCCTTCAATCCCGAGTCGGTTGTTTGAGACGGCGAACGAGCCGAGCAATTGCGCGATTTTGTCGAATGGATTTTCATGATCGGCATAAGTGACGACTTCACCATCCCATGGACTTGCTGCTACGATACTTGCTTCGAGTGCTGGGCAGAAGAGTGCTCGTTTTCCATTCGCGTCAACGATGACGGCCATGACACGTTCGTGTGGTTCAGCGTAGACACCAGAAAAATAGAATACACCGGCTTTTGAAGTAATCAAGGCGACATCGATGCCTGATTCTTTTAATACTTGGCTGATTTGATTCGTACGTTCTAACATCTTATTCCCACCTCTCTTATAGTCACTTTTCAGTATAACATCCTTGCTTTTGGAAAACATTTCTCGCAAATCGGACTAGTACACTTTTCATTCTTTCGAGTAGTACAGTATAATGACAGAAGAGTAGAATATAGGAAAAAGAAGGGATACAGCATGCCTACGAAACACGAACAGATCATCCGACACATTGAAGATCTCGATGTTGGCGCAAAAATATCCGTCCGGCAGATTGCGAAAGATTTAACGGTATCGGAAGGTACGGCATACCGTGCGATTAAAGAAGCCGAAAATCTAGGCTTTGTTTCGACGATTGAACGGGTCGGGACGATTCGCATTAAGAAAAAACAGAAAGAAAATATTGAAAAACTGACGTTTGCAGAAGTTGTCAACATCGTTGACGGACAAGTTCTCGGCGGACGGAACGGTCTACACAAGACGTTAACGAAATTCGTTATCGGTGCGATGAAGTTAGAGGCGATGATGCGATACATCGACGTCGATAGTCTCGTCATTATCGGTAACCGAGAGAAGGCGCATGAACTGGTTCTCGAGGCGGGAGCGGCAGTCTTAATCACAGGCGGTTTCGATACGACGGAAGATGCGAAGCGCTTGGCAGATGAAATGGAACTTCCTATCATTTCGACGTCGTACGATACGTTTACGGTTGCGACGATGATTAACCGGGCGATTTATGATCGCCTGATCAAAAAAGAGATTTTGCTCGTTTCCGATATTTTGATTCCGTTGCATGATACCTTTTATTTACAGACGAACGACCCGATTTCAAGATGGCATGAATTGAACGAACAGACGAAACACAATCGGTATCCTGTCATCGATGAACAGATGAAGGTCGTCGGCGTTGTCACGGCGAAAGACATCATTGACCGACCGCATGATTGGCCGGTTGAAAAAGTCATGACCCGCCATCCGATCACGGTCGGTATTCGGACGAGCGTAACGAACTCGGCGCACCAGATGGTTTGGGAAGGGATCGAAATGTTGCCGGTCATCGACCAGTACGACAGGTTGCTAGGCATCATCAGTCGGCAAGATGTCTTGAAGGCACTCCAACTCGCAAATCGTCAGCCGCAAGTCGGCGAAACGTTTGATGATTTGATTACAGGGCAAATTAAGACGGCGGAAGATGATCGTGGGCAGTACCTGTCGCTTGAAGTCTCACCGCAGATGACGAATTTCATGGGGACGGCGTCGAGTGGCGTCCTGACGACGCTGCTTGTCGAGGGTGCGACACGGATGTTACGGCATATGAAGAAGGGTGACCTCGTCATCGAAAATGTCAGCATCTACTTCATCAAGCCGGTCCAGATTGAAAGTACGATTACGATTCGGGCAAATGTATTTGATGTTGGCCGGAAGTTCGGTAAAGTCGACGTCGAGATGTACCAAGGAACCCAAATTGTTGCGAAGGCACTTGTGACCTCACAATTGATCGACCGATAAATGACCAAATAAAAAAGACGGAGAATCCGTCTTTTTTACGATTGTTCCATTTCGCGAACAACATAAGGGTAAATTTTTCGATAACGAATGAAACCAGCGATGAATGAGGCGAGACCAACTGCGATTAAAATCGAGCAGACGATTTTACCCGTCAACGTCGTCAATCCGTCGCCAGACAGAAATTGATTGGCTGCGAACAAGATGACGAATAGGCTGAGCCAAATGCTTGCTTGGGTGTTAAATAAAAATTTCCGATTCGTACTCTTCGTATGGAATGCACGACGCTTAGCGAGTAAATAGCCTCCTAGCGACAAGACGATTAACAAGATTAGAACGAATTGCATGGGGATGACCTTCCTTTCTTTTTCGTATCTGTTTGTATCATATCAATATTTAGAGGAGCTGTGCACTGTGAAAGAACAAATCAGACAATTGATTGAAGACGCATCGACGATTATTATTCATCGGCATGAACGACCGGATCCGGATGCGCTTGGAAGCCAGTTCGGGTTACGTGAAGTTTTGCAGCAACAATTTCCGGAGAAAAAAATCTACGCCGTCGGTGAGATGGCAGACTCCCTATCGTTCATGGGGAAGCTCGACGCAGTGGAACCGAAAATGTATGAAGAAGCACTCGTCGTCATTTTAGATACGGCGAATGAAGCACGAATCGACGGTCATGTTGCGATGACAGGGCGTCACGTCATTAAGATTGATCATCACCCGGACGAAGATGCTTATGCAAAAGTCCAACTCGTCGATCCGACCGTCAGTTCGACATCGGAATTACTTGTCCATCTGTTGAATGACTGGGGATATCCTATCCCAGCGGCAGCGGCGATTCAATTTTATGCAGGAATCGTCGGGGATACAGGACGCTTCCAATTTAGAGGGACGACGAGCAAAACGTTTGCCGTCGCAGCACAACTGCTTGATCTCGAAATCGATACAGATTGGCTCTATCGCAACATGTATCAAACGGAACTCGTTGCACTTCATTTGCAAGGATATGTCCTGCAACATATCCAGTTGACGGATGCAGGCGTCGGTTATGTCGTCTTGACGCAAGAGACGTTAAAACGTTTCGATGCGACGGTCGAACAAGCTTCGTTGCTCGTCAATAGTTTTGCCGGTCTTAAAGGAATGAAGAGTTGGGCGTTATTCCTCGAGACGGAAAAAGAGGTCCGCGTGCGTATTCGTTCAAAAGGACCCGTCATCAACGAAGTAGCGAAGGAGTTCCGGGGCGGTGGACATCCGATGGCGTCCGGCGCGACAATCGATCACTTGTCAGAAGTGGATCAAGTCGTCGCCCGTCTCGACGCAGTCGCACGAGACTTCCGCTTCGAATGAAAAGAGGCTGCTCGCTATCATCCAAATTCGGATACATAGCGGACAGCCTTTTGTGATCTCAGTGCGTCGTTGTCTCTTCTTGCGGAATAAACCAAATTCCGCGTTCTGTATGGTCTTCGATGACATTGAGTTCTAACTCTTTAACAGACTTCCGAATGCGTTCGGCGATTTCTTCTGTTTCAGTAAAGGCAGTGACACCGAGTTTGAGTTGCTCGACTTTTTCACGGGCAATCTGGCTACGATTTAAAATCATCAGAAACACTCCTTCCTTCCGCGTCATGATATTTCTATACTTATTGTATCGAATATTGAGTAAGAAGGCGATAGTCAGGAGTCGCTAGATATGAATGTTCTGAAAACTTTTACCATGCAAAAACTTATAATGGATGAAAGAAGTAGAAAAGGAGGGAGGAAATATGATGCAATTGAACGTACGAACGGCCTACAGCCCATTGCAGAGTATGATTCGTCTATCACCGTATCTCGACGAGTTGAAGCGAAGGGGAGCCTCAACTGCGGCGATTTGCGAGACGACACTAACGGGGGTTCCGGCGTTCGTTTCTGAATGTCAAAAACGGGATTTGTTTCCGGTCGTCGGTTATGAACAAGACATGAAGGAAATCGATGAATTCAATATTTTATGGTACGCCAAAACAGGTCGGGGATTACAGATGTTATACCGATTAGCCAGTGGACAGGAAACAGAGGAGTGCAGCGAATTAATCGCAATCCTTGAGCCGAAACGTCAAGCGACAGAAGATGAAACGCGACTTCGGCGTCAAGTCGTGAATTGGATGGGGTATGCCAAAAATGCGACGGTCTATTTAGGTGTGAAAATGGCGCGCTCGACTGTCGAACGGGACAGCAGGGAGCGTTACCGGGTAGTTGCCCAAGAGTTAGGACTGGAAACCATCCCGATCGATCCTGTCCGCTACTTGCGTCGTGACGACGCAGATGCCTACCAGGCACTCCGAGCGATTGACGAAGGGACACCGTTTCAAGAACAAAAAGTGAATCGACAAGCACATCTCAAGTCGGATGAAGAATTACGCGAACATTTTACCGAGCACGAACAACGTCTCTTGAAACAGTGGGCGCAGACGCAAGAAACACTTACATTACCGAAACAGTCGAGACCGTTGCCACGTGTCGCGGATGACTCAATGGGGAAACTACGTCAGCTTGCACGCGACGGATTACTGGCACACGGTCTAGTTGATGAGACTGCGGAGGCGAGACTCCGTTACGAGCTCGACGTCATCGAAACAACTGGATTTGCTGACTACTTTTTAATCGTCGAGGATTTAGTACGGCATGCGAAAGCGGTCGGCATTCGTGTCGGTCCCGGGCGTGGGTCGGCTGCCGGGTCGCTCGTCAGTTATACATTAGGCATTACGACGGTTGATCCGTTGAAATATGGGTTGCTGTTCGAACGTTTCTTAAATCCGGAACGCATCACGATGCCGGATATCGATATCGATATTGAGGACGAACGCCGCGAGGAGCTACTGGATTATCTCGTTGACCGATATGGTCGAAGTCACGTCGGTCAAATCGGGACGTTGTCGACCCTTGGTGCAAAAGCATCACTTCGAGATGTCGCCCGTGTCCTCGAGTTTTCAAAAGATGAGACGGATGCTGCGGCGAAGCAAATCGCTAAAGAAACGACCTTACAAGGAATCGAACAAAAGCAAACCATCTACCGCTGGTTCTCCGGAAGTGAGAAGCGGCGCCAATTGTTACACCTCGCCCAAGAAATCGAAGGATTGCCAAGACAGCGGTCGATTCATGCAGCCGGTGTCGTCATCGGCTCGGAAGACTTGATTGAGACGACGCCGCTCGATACAGGATCGAGCGACCGGTTCGTCACCCAATATTTGATGAAAGCACTCGAACAACAAGGTCTCTTGAAAATCGATTTACTAGGACTCAGGAATTTGACGCGTCTTCGACAAATGGAACAGTTGATTCGGCGGGAACGTCCCGATTTTTCGATGGAAGAGCTTCCGGAAGAAGATTCGGCAACCCTGCGTTTATTTGCACGAGGGGATACGGATTATATCTTCCAGTTTGAATCGAACGGGATGAAGCAGACGTTACGTGAAGTCAAACCGACCCGTTTTGAAGATTTAGTCGCGACGATGTCACTCTTTCGGCCGGGGCCGATGAAATTCATCGATCTATATGCGAAACGAAAGGCGGGACAACCTTATCAAACGGTTCATCCGATTTTAGCGGAAGTACTAGAGACGACATACGGTGTCATCGTCTATCAAGAGCAAATCATGGAAATCACGCGTCGGGTCGCCGGATTTACACTGGCGCAAGCAGATTTATTACGTCGGGCGATATCGAAAAAAAATAGTGCGTCGGTCGAATCAGAGAAAGTGCGTTTTTTAGAAGGTGCCGTTCAGAATGGTCTTGCGCAAACGACTGCTGAGACACTGTATGATCAAATCGAACGTTTCGCGGGCTATGGCTTTAACCGGAGTCACGCAGTCGCCTATACGAAGATTAGTTATGCGTTAGGTTATATGAAAGCTCACTATCCACAAGTTTTTTCCCTTGTGTCGATCGATCAACCGGAACGACTTGTCCGGGCGATGCGGGACAAGCGTTTGCCAGCTTTACCACCTGATATTTGGATTTCAGACTATCGTTCGACTCTGGAAGGAAAAGGCATCCGACTCGGGATTCAAGTGTTACGTGGAATATCGGAACGCGATTTCAAAGCTTTGAAAGAAGCAGCGAAATCATCGCAGACAATTTCGACGTTACTGACGACCGTCGGCTGGGGAAAAAAAGAACGCGCTAAAATCGAATTGTTACTCTATGGTGGAGCATTCGACCGTGCGACACATGGCGACCGGGGATTAGCGGAACAAGAAGTCCTTGATTACTTTACGATGGCTTCGAATACGTTGTTACCGGACGAATTAGCAAGCCTCGGTAAGCGGGCAACGACAAAAGCCGTCACACGTACTGCGACGGACTGGGCGCGGCTCGAACGTGAAGCACTTGGATTCTGGTTAACCTACTCACCTTTGATGACAGCGATGACACCCCAAGTCGAGACGACGCACTTTCATGATGTTTCAAGCGAGATGGAAGAATCCGTCTATCTTGTGTGTTATATCGAGCAGCTGCGGGAATTTAAGACGAAGCGTGCACAATCAATGGGCGTCATGCAAGCCGTTGATGGGTATTCGAACGAAGAGGTCGTCATTTTCCCGAAACAGTACGACATGTATAAACGATCGTTGTATGTCGGAAACGTGTTGTTGATCGAAGTGAAGGTGCAAGACCGGGCAGGTGAACGGCAGTTCGTGTTAGAGCGGTTACGTCCGCTTGGTCAAGATGTCTTGTTCATCAAGTTACCTTCTAAAAATGAGCTGGCTCCTCTTGAACGTGTACTTGAAATCGCACCGGGTGACATTCCGGTCGTCGTCCGCTATGCTGACACGAACGAAACAAAGACGTTGCCGGGTTTATATGCGATTCGTCATGAAGAAGAGCTGTTCGCGCAATTACGGATTCAATTTGGTGAAACGAACATCATCTTAAAAAATGTCCCCCGATCAAACTAGTAGTAGGTAATAAGATTTGTTATAATAAGGGGTAATTGGTCTGACCAATGCCACCTAATTTTATGTAATGACGGGTACGTCAGAAAGGTGGTGCCGTAAAAATGGAGAAAAAGCGAAACGCTTTTGAAATGAACATCGCGGCAATTAAATTGATGATTGAGCAGGATGGATTAGTTCCGGGAGATCGGATCCCATCTGAACGTGAGTTGGCTGAGCGACTAGCAATCAGCCGACCGTCCGTCAGGGAAGCATTGCGAACGCTTGCTTATCTCGGAATCATCGAGACGAGACATGGTGGAGGAAGCTTTCTTTTAAATCGTGACGACCATACCTATATTCAAATCATTGCCCAATTTTTAGTGACCGGCGACTCGAAATTTGAAGATTTAGCAGGAACACTTCGCTTACTTGAACAATCTGCTATTGCCCAGTTGGACGATCATACGTTTCTGGAAGAACATCTCGATTCAGATACTGCGTTTCGAGAAACGTTGATCAATACGGTGAAAAATGATTTGTTCGAGCGGATTTGGAGACAAGTGAATGCATTTTATCAAAGTTTTGGTCAAGGGGAACTCTATACGCGAGCGGAACGGGAAGCACTCCTGAAACGCTCTTAGGAACTACAAGGGGGAACTAACGTGCAAGCATTTTTTCGAAAACCTAAAAAGTTCGTGACGTTGACGACGAAAGAGCAACGGGTCGACGTCCCAGTCGGACTGATGACGAAATGTCCAAAATGTAAATTAATCCAATATACGAAACAACTTGAAGCCAACTTGCGTGTCTGTACATGTGGATATCACCATCCTTTGACGGCGCAGGAACGGTTTTCGCAACTATTTGATGACGGTAGCATCACATATTTTGATCTTCCGAACGTAAAAGCAGACCCGCTTCAATTTCAAGATTATCCAGAAAAATTGAAGGGGGATCAAGTGCGGACAGGTCTTGAAGAAGCCATCGTCTGTGGTGTCGGGACGGTGGATGGTTATCCACTCGTTGCGTGTGTGATGGATGCACGCTTTCGGATGGGTTCGATGGGGGCGGCAGTTGGAGCAGCGATTGCAGAAGCAGTCCGGTATGCAACGAAACACCGATTGCCTGTAACGATTTTCTCTGCTTCAGGTGGGGCACGGATGCAAGAAGGCATGGTCAGTTTAATGCAGATGGCGAAGTCGAGTTTATTCCTGAAGCAACATTCGGATGCCGGACTCCTCTACATCTCATGCATGACTCATCCGACGACAGGTGGTGTCTCAGCTAGTTTTGCGATGCTTGGAGACTACAACATTGCAGAGCCGGGTGCGTTGATTGGATTTGCAGGACGACGGATCATCGAACAAACGATTCGAGAAAAATTGCCGGAAGATTTTCAGACGTCGGAATTTCTACTACAAGCGGGTCAACTCGATGATGTCGTATCACGACACGATTTGAAGACCTACTATAAACGAATTCTGATGATGCACGCGGAGGGAACAAATCATGCAACCATTTGATCAACCAGTCATCGCGTTACGCGAGAAAATATTAGAACTTCACGACATGGCGGAAACGCAAGGTCTCGATTTTAAAGAAGAGCTGAATTTGCTCGAAGAACGATTACGTCGATTAGAACTCGATATTTATGGGAATATGAAAGCGTGGAACCGTGTGCAGTTGGCACGTCATCCTGAAAGACCGACGACGCTTGATTATGTCGAGCGGATTTGTGACGACTTCATCGAACTTCATGGCGACCGGCATGGATATGATGATGCTGCAATCGTTGGTGGAATCGCGATGCTGAACGGTCGGCCTGTAACAATCATCGGCCATCAGCGTGGTAAGGATACGAAGGAAAACATCCGCCGAAACTTTGGAATGCCTCATCCGGAAGGATATCGAAAAGCACTCCGACTCATGCAACAAGCCGTGAAGTTCAACCGTCCAATCATTACGTTCATCGATACGAAAGGGGCTTACCCGGGTCGTGCAGCGGAAGAGCGCGGCCAAAGCGAGGCGATCGCGAAAAATCTCTTTGAAATGGCTGGCATGGAAGTGCCGATCATCTCGATCGTCATTGGCGAAGGCGGTTCTGGTGGAGCGCTTGGTATCGGTGTATGTGATGAACTGTTGATGCTCGAAAACTCAACGTACTCTGTCATATCACCTGAAGGTGCAGCTGCTTTGCTTTGGAAAGATGCAAGTCTTGCAGAACAAGCGGCGGAATCAATGCGAATTACTGCACCCGATTTATTGCGTCTAGGGATTGCGGATGCAATCATTCCTGAAGTCATTGGTGGAGCACACTTAGATGTTTCATTACAGGCGGACAAATTAAAAGTTGTACTAGAACAGAAGCTTGCATATCTTACACAGTTAACATCAGAACAGCTGATTGAGAAGCGCACAGAAAAATATCACCGGATTGGCACATAAGGGGCATGTAATCGCTATCATGGTTGGGATTCCTTATTTCGTGATAGGCTGAACAAACTGTCTGTTCAAGTTTATGCAATCTGCCCTGTTGTAAAACAAGAAAACAACGTGCTATTTTAGATTCAGATTAATAGAGAGGTGATTAACGTGAGTTTAAAACGGATTGCTGTCTTAACAAGTGGTGGAGATGCACCCGGGATGAATGCTGCGGTGCGTGCTGTTACACGTAAAGCAATTTTTCATGGCCTAGAAGTATTTGGTGTCTACAATGGATATCAAGGTTTAATCAATGGAGATCTCGTCCAATTGAACCTTGGGTCAGTTGGGGACATTATTCAGCGTGGAGGAACATTCCTTCGTTCAGCTCGCTGTCCTGAGTTCCGCACAGAAGAAGGACGTGCGAAAGCAGTCGTCAACTTGAAGAAGTTCGAAATTGACGCACTTGTCGTCGTAGGTGGCGACGGGTCGTACCGTGGTGCTCAAAAACTGACGGGACTTGGTTTCCCGACAATCGGTCTTCCGGGAACGATTGATAATGATATTCCAGGAACGGATTATACGATTGGATTTGATACAGCGCTCAATACAGCGCTCGAAGCAATCGATAAAATCCGGGATACGGCATCTTCGCATGAACGGACATATGTCATCGAAGTAATGGGTCGTGATGCTGGAGATATCGCACTCTATGCTGGATTAGCAGGTGGGGCGGAGTCGATTCTTGTTCCAGAGCGTCCAGAAGATTTAAAAGAAGTCCTCGATCGTATTCAAAGTGGTGTCAATCGTGGTAAAAAACACTCGATCGTCATCGTCGCTGAAGGTGCAGGTCGGGCGCAAGATGTTGGGGATCAAATCGCGAAAGAAACAGGGCTTGATACACGCGTTACCGTGTTAGGTCATGTTCAACGTGGAGGAGCGCCAACAGCTGCTGACCGCGTACTTGCGAGCCGGATGGGCGCTTACGCAATCGACATTTTACTTGAAGGTAAACAGGGACGTGTTGTTGGCGTTCGGGGTGGTAAAATGATGGATCTTGATATTGACGAAGCATTAGATGAAAACAAACATGTACTCGATCTTGATATCTTAGAATTGTCGAAACAACTCTCAATCTAATATATCTTTAATACTTGAGGTCATTTTGGTTAGGTTTATTGGCACTGTTGACAAACGGCCAAACATTGTAGGAGGTTTATGGAATATGCGCAGAACTAAAATTGTATGTACGATTGGACCGGCGTCAGAAAAACGTCTTCCAGAAATGATTGAAGCAGGAATGAACGTCGCTCGTTTGAACTTCTCACACGGTGACTATGAAGAACACGGCGCACGAATCACGGATATCCGTCGCGCAGCTGAAGAAGCAAACAAATTAGTAACAATCCTTTTAGATACAAAAGGTCCTGAAATCCGGACGCATACGTTTGAAGAAGGAAAAGCGCTTCTCGTCCGTGGCAAACAAGTCATCGTCGTCAGCGGTGATGCAAATGAAATCGTCGGTACAGCAGATAAATTCTCTGTGACATATGACGGTTTGTATGATGATGTCGAAGTCGGTTCGATGATCATGTTAGACGATGGATTAATCGGACTTCGTGTTGCGGAGAAACTTGCGAACCGTGAACTTCTTTGTGACATCGAAAACGAAGGTATCATCAAAACGAAAAAAGGTGTTAACTTACCGAACGTAAAAGTTAACCTACCTGCTTTGACAGATAAAGATATCGCAGACATCGAGTTCGGAATCAAGAGTGACATCGATTTAATCGCTGCTTCATTCGTCCGTCGTGCGTCTGACGTTGTGGCGATTCGTCAATTACTTGAAAAACACAACGCGAGCCACATCAAAATCTTCCCGAAAATCGAAAATCAAGAAGGTTTCGACAACATCGAAGAAATCATCGCGATTTCAGACGGTTTGATGGTTGCACGTGGTGATCTTGGAATCGAGATTCCGACTGAAGAAGTAACACCAGCTCAAAAAGACCTCATCAAAATTTGTAATCACTATGGTAAACCAGTCATCACAGCAACACAGATGCTTGATTCGATGCAACGTTTCCCACGTCCGACACGTGCCGAAGCATCAGACGTCGCGAATGCGATTCTTGATGGAACGGATGCAATCATGCTTTCAGGCGAAACAGCAGCAGGGGATTACCCGATCGAGTCTGTTCAAATGATGCATACGATTGCGAAGCGGACAGAAAAAATGCTTGACTACAAAAAATTATTGAAAGATCGTCAAACGCGTAGTGAGCACACGGTGACGGATGCAATCGCTCAAGCGGTTACGCATACATCAATCAACTTGGACGCAAAAGCAATCTTGACGCCGACACAATCAGGCTACACGGCATCACGGATTTCAAAATACCGTCCAGAGGCGAACATCGTTGCGGTCACACCAAGCGCGCGTGTTGCGCGTCAGTTGAATATCGTCTGGGGTGTGTACCCAATCGTCGTTGATCATCTCTCGGACAACACGGATGATATGTTGACACTTGCTGCCGATACAGCAAAAGATGCTGGATTCGTCACAGACGGTGACCTCGTCGTCATCTCTGCTGGGATCCCTGCTCTGACTGCCGGTACAACGAACATGTTGAAAATTCATATCGTTGGTAAAGAAATCGCGAACGGTCGCGGAATCGGCGAACGTGGTGTCGTTGGCGAAGTCGTCATCGCGCACACAGCTGAAGAAGCAAACGCGAAAGCAAAAAAAGGTATGATTCTTGTTACGAACTCAACCGATCGTGACATGATGCCTGCAATCGAGTTAGCAGCTGCAATGATCACAGTAGATGGCGGATTGACAAGCCATGCTGGGATCGTAGGTCCTTCACTCGGCAAACCAGTCATCGTCGGTG
Organism: Exiguobacterium sp. s127; assembly: GCF_018618695.1. Taxonomy (NCBI): domain Bacteria; kingdom Bacillati; phylum Bacillota; class Bacilli; order Caryophanales; genus Exiguobacterium; species Exiguobacterium sp. s127. The sequence goes on from NZ_JACSMO010000001.1 coordinate 430,496, forward strand.
TTGAAAATGCTTTGACAATCTTTACAGATGGTCAAATGATTTCAATCGATCCATTGACAGGGAAATTGTACAACGCATAATCAATGAAACGGATATGGCGAAAGCCATGTCCGTTTTTTCGAAACATGGGGGTCGTCATGGAAGCCTATCTCTTTTTAATTGGTCTCGTTTTAATCGGAGTCATTGCGCAAAATAAGTCACTCATCATCGCAGCTGCCTTCTTGTTAATCGTCAAAGCGATTGGATTAGATAGTCGCCTCTTCCCATCGTTGCAGGCGAAGGGAATCACCTGGGGCGTGACATTGATCACGGCTGCTATTCTCGTGCCGATTGCGGCAGGGGACATCGGGTTTAAGGAATTGTTAAACAGCATCCGGGGTCATATCGGAATCATTTCATTTTTAGCGGGAATATTCGTCGCAATCGTTGCTGCCCACGGGGTCGGTTTGATGAAGGAAGATCCACTCGTCACAACGGCACTGCTTGCCGGAACAATTCTTGCGGTCGGTTTATTCAGAGGTATTCCCGTAGGTCCATTGATAGGAGCAGGAATCGCTGCACTCGTCATTGGAATGTGGGATGTTATATCAAAAGCATTTAGTGGCTAAGTGACTTAAATGAACGCAAACGAATTAATTTTTTGATAATAGTATGCAAGTTCGTTCACTTTTTGGTTAATTTTGTTTATACTAAGGACAGAAACAAGATGGTCTATTCAAGAACAAGCGATTCAGCAAGGGGATTTCTTGAGTAGACGTCTTTTTTTCAATACGGAAATGAAAGCGTTTTAAATTTCTGGGGGAAAAAAAGGGGGATTTTTACATGACTCAAACAAAAGGGTTAGAAGGAATCGTCGCGACAGCATCGAAGATTAGTTCGATTATCGATGGTCAGTTGACGTATGGTGGTTATACAATTGATGATTTGGCGGAGCACGCCTCATTTGAAGAAGTCGTCTTCTTACTTTGGAACGATCGTTTGCCAAAAGAAGATGAGTTAAAGCAACTTTCAGAAGCTTTAATTACTGAAGCAGAAGTTGCACCGGCTGTACTTGAGACGTTAAAAGTAGCTCCGAAAACAGCGAATGCGATGGCAGCCATCCGAACTGCTTTATCACAGCTTGCATTGTATGATGAGTCTGCTGAAGATATGTCGACAGAGGCGAACTACGCTAAAGCCATCAAACTCCAAGCACAAATCGCGACGCTCGTAACGGCGTACGCGCGTATCAAGAAGGGGTACGATCCGATTGCACCAAAATCCGGTCTTTCGTACGCTGCGAACTTCCTGTATATGTTGACAGGTGAAGAGCCGACGGAAGTTGCTGAAAAAGCATTCAACCAAGCGCTTGTGCTTCACGCCGACCATGAGTTGAACGCCTCGACGTTCACAGCACGTGTTTGTGTCGCGACACTTTCTGATGTCTATTCAGGTGTGACGGCAGCAATGGGTGCACTTAAAGGTCCACTTCATGGTGGAGCGAACGAAGCGGTCATGAAAATGTTGACTGAAATTGATTCGGTTGAAAAGGTTGACGAGTATGTTCATAATAAACTTAAGAACAAGGAAAAAATCATGGGCTTCGGTCACCGTGTTTATAAAGATGGTGATCCACGCGCGAAGCACCTTCAAGAGATGAGCCGTCAATTGACTGCTCAAATCGGGGAGCCGAAATGGTATGAGATGTCAGTTAAGGTTGACGAAATCGTCCAGTCGGAAAAAGGATTGAAACCAAATGTTGATTTCTATTCTGCTTCTACGTACCATGCACTTGGTCTTGAAACAGAATTGTTTACACCAATCTTTGCTGTTAGTCGGATGTCAGGTTGGTTAGCGCACATTTTAGAGCAATATAGTGACAATCGCCTCATTCGCCCACGCGCAGATTATATTGGTGAAACGCACCGGACATACGTGTCTATGAACGAACGTTAAGCGACGGAGAGGAGCAATCCTCTCCTGCTTTTTGACGTTAACTATTATTCAAGGGGGATTTTACACATGGCTACAATTCAAGGCGAAAACATCACGGTAACAAACGGAACATTGCACGTACCTAACGCTCCAATCATTCCTTTCATCATCGGTGATGGCACTGGACCTGATATCTGGAATGCCGCAGTTCGCGTATTTGACGCTGCAGTCGAAAAAGCATACAACGGCGAAAAGAAAATTGAATGGAAAGAAGTCTATGCAGGCGAAAAAGCATTCAATAAAACAGGTAGCTGGCTTCCGGAAGAAACGCTTGACCTAATCCGTGAGCACATCATCGCAATCAAAGGACCACTCACGACACCAGTCGGTGGTGGAATTCGTTCACTGAACGTTGCCCTTCGTCAAGAACTCGACTTGTACACATGTCTCCGTCCGGTACGTTATTTCACTGGTGTTCCGTCACCTGTTAAACGTCCTGAAGATACTGATATGGTCATCTTCCGTGAAAACACAGAAGACATCTACGCAGGAATCGAATATGCAGAAGGTAGCGAAGGTGCACAAAAATTACTTAACTTCCTCCAAACAGAAATGGGTGTCAACAAAATTCGCTTCCCAGAAACATCGGGTCTCGGAATTAAACCGATTTCAAAAGAAGGTACAGAACGCCTCGTCCGTGCTGCAATCGAATATGCACTCGAAAACAAACGTGCTTCATTGACGCTCGTTCATAAAGGAAACATCATGAAGTTCACAGAAGGTGCTTTCAAAAACTGGGGATACGAGCTTGCTGAGCGTGAATACGCAGAGCATGTCTTCACATGGAACCAGTATGACCGCATCAAAGAAGAAGAAGGTGTTGACGCAGCAAACAAAGCACAATCTGAAGCTGAAGCTGCTGGCAAATTAATCGTCAAAGATTCAATTGCAGATATCTTCTTACAACAAATTCTCACGCGTCCAAAAGAGTTTGATGTCGTTGCGACAATGAACTTAAACGGAGACTACATTTCAGATGCACTTGCAGCACAAGTCGGTGGAATCGGAATTGCTCCTGGAGCAAACATCAACTACATCACAGGACATGCAATCTTCGAAGCAACGCACGGTACTGCACCGAAGTATGCTGGTCTTGACAAAGTAAACCCATCGTCAGTCATTCTTTCAGGAGAAATGATGTTCCGTCACCTTGGCTGGAACGAAGCGGCTGATTTAATCATCAAGTCGATGGAAACATCAATCGAAGAAAAAGTGGTCACATATGACTTCGCACGTCTCATGGATGGCGCGACAGAAGTGAAATGTTCTGAATTCGCGGATGAACTCATCAAAAACATGTAATCTCGGATTAGAGGGGGTATGGGAAGATGAACAAGCGGAAGAAAATTTCAATCATCGGTAGTGGATTTACGGGAGCGACGACGGCACTTTATCTTGCTCAAAAAGAGCTTGGAGATATCGTACTCGTCGATATGCCGCAACTGGAAGATCCGACAAAAGGCAAAGCACTTGATTTACAGGAAACGGCTCCGATTCAAGGATTTGATTCATGGATTCAAGGAACGTCTGACTACAAGGACATCAGTGACTCAGATATCGTCGTCATTACGGCAGGTATCGCGCGGAAACCGGGAATGAGTCGGGAAGACTTAGTCAGCACGAATGCAACTGTCATGAAATCGGTGACAAAAGAAATCGTTCGCCATGCACCGGAATCGATCATTATCGTGTTGACGAATCCGGTTGATGCGATGACGTATACAGTCTTTCAGGAGTCAGGATTTCCGAAAGAGCGGGTCATCGGTCAATCGGGTGTGCTCGATACGGCACGGTTCCGGACGTTCATCGCCATGGAGTTGAATGTTTCCGTCAAGGACGTCTCAGGATTTGTCCTCGGCGGACACGGAGACGACATGGTACCGTTACTTCGCTATTCACAAGCCGGTGGTATTCCGGTCGAGAAACTCATTTCTGCCGACCGCCTCGCGGCAATCGTTGAACGGACACGTAAAGGGGGCGGAGAAATCGTCCAGTTACTTGGTAACGGTTCTGCCTACTATGCGCCAGCAGCAGCCATCGTTGAGATGGTAGAGGCAATCCTAAAAGATCAGCGACGGATTTTACCAGCCATCGCGTATCTTGAAGGAGAGTATGGCTATCACGATCTATACTTTGGGGTTCCGACGATCATCGGTGGGAATGGTCTTGAACAGATTATCGAGCTTGAATTGACAGAAGACGAACAACAATCGCTTGACCGTTCGGCGGAGACCGTTCGATCTGTCCTGACGATTTTATGAATGTGAAATTACAACACCACGCCTTTCTAGACAGTCTTGACTGTTTCGGGAAGGCGTGGTGTTTGCGTTAAAAGGAATGTAGCTGCCTTAGTAGGAACGTAAAATTTTGAACGGAGGATGTCATATCGTTCCTCAATCAGAATAATTTCAGACTTTATAAATCGTTCGCATATATTGAGTAGATGTACAATCAGGCATTAGAAATTTTAAGGAACATATCAAACGAATACAAGGAATGTGTATTAATATTTTTTAAGTAGGGTATAAATGGAAGGTACGTTCATTGCATATTATTTCTCAGTAAAGGGAGGAAACAACATGCGGGCTGTAACCTATCAAGGGGCAAAGAATATTGAAGTAAAAAATGTAGCAGATCCATCGATTGAAAAGAATGATGACATTATTGTTAAAATTACATCGACAGCAATATGCGGTTCGGATTTACACATTTACCAAGGAACGATGCCGGCAAAAAAAGACTATGTCATCGGTCATGAGCCAATGGGAATTGTTGAAGAAGTAGGTCCTGAAGTAACAAAGGTAAAACGAGGAGACAGAGTCGTTTTACCATTTAACGTTGCTTGTGGTCATTGTTTCTTTTGCGAGCATGATATGGAAAGTCAATGTGATAATTCGAATGGGAATCCTCACGTTGATACAGGTGGATACTTTGGATTTACGGAAACGTTTGGTGACCATCCCGGTGGTCAGGCGGAATATTTAAAAGTGCCTTACGGAAACTTCATGCCACTCGTTATTCCTGAATCATGTGAGTTAGAAGATGAGGCTCTACTCTTTTTATCCGATGTTATTCCAACTGCATATTGGAGTGTTGTGAATAGTGGAGTGAAAAAAGGTGATACCGTCGTAATTCTCGGATCCGGTCCGGTCGGATTAATGACTCAAAAATTTGCGTGGTTGCAGGGTGCGAAGCGAGTGATCGCTGTTGATCAACAAGTGTATCGCTTAAATCATGCGAAGATGACAAACCATGTCGAGACTGTAAATCTACAAGATCATCAAGAAACTGGACAGTATATAAAAGAGTTGACGCAAGGTGGAGCAGATGTTGTCATTGATTGTGTTGGACTGGATGGAAAAATGTCTTCGCTTGAAAAGGTTGAACAAAAAATTGGATTGCAGGGCGGAACGTTGAGTGCCATCAATATTGCAAAAGATGCAGTTCGTAAGTTCGGAACCGTTCAATTAACAGGTGTGTATGCAGAAAAATACAATCAGTTCCCGCTTGGCGATTTTTTCACGCGAAATATTACGTTGAAGATGGGACAGGCACCGGTTGTCCATTTGATGCCGGGGTTATTTCAAAAAATTATTAATCGGGAGTTCGACCCGACTGATATTATTACACACAAGGTTGGTATAGAAGACGCCGCACAAGCTTATAAAACCTTTAATAATCACGAAGACGGTTGCATTAAGGTGATACTAAAACCATAAGTACCCATTTTGATGGGCATTTCCAACAATCATTTTTTTGTGAGAGATATCCTCGCTTTTAGTCAGCTATTTAGGTTATAGAAAATTTGTTACGAAGATGGAGAATTTTCTATGGAAGATTGTCTTTCCGTTTTATCTACAAACTGAGCACTCCTTCAGAAAGAAGGAGTGCTCAGTTTGTATTTTAATGTTGAGTTTGGTATTCAATTTTTGAAGAATTCTCCAACATTCCTGTACTTTGAATTAAAAGAAAAGGACGGGCCATAGGAAACCGACTGCTAAACCAAGCAACATGCCGACGAATACTTGGAATTCCGTGTGTCCGACTAATTCGTTTAATAGTGGCGTGTCATGACGGATTCCCTTGAAGTAGTCATTCAGTAGTTTTGCCTGTAACCCAACAGCCTGCCTGACGCCTGTCGCGTCATACATGATGATGACTGCAAAGATGGTCGCGAGAGCGAACAGCGACGAACCGAAGCCTTCTTGGAAGCCGATGACGACGGCGAGGGCGACGACGGTCGAACTATGTGAACTTGGCATGCCGCCTGACGCGAACATGATTTCAAGATCAAAAGTTTTATTCTTGATGACACCTGTGACGAGTTTTGCGGCTTGTGCGATAAACCATGCGGTAAATGCAGCGAGTAAAGGGCTGTTCCATTCCATGTCTATTCCTCCAGATTCATTGACGATACAGTATTGTTTCCCGAATTGATGGGCTTTTACACGGAAATCTGACTTTCGACGTAGCTTGACCTTAAAGATTGTGTAAAGAAAGGTAAGAAAGATTTGTGATTCAGTAGGAAAAGTCGTTAAGATGAAGACAGAAGAAGTGGATTCCAATGAATTCCGCATTCGAAGATGAGATTTGCCGAGGAGGCCGACTGTTTTGAAAGATAAAATAATTGTTGTTGATGACGAACTCTCGATCGCTACACTTTTGAAATTCAATCTAGAACAAGCTGGCTTTATTGTAGAGACTGCCCACGATGGCATGTCCGGTTTAAAATTAGCGGAAAAGCAAGATGCCGCATTGATTGTACTCGATTTAATGCTACCGGAACTGGATGGACTTGAAGTCTGTAAACGACTTCGCCAACAAAAAATCAACACGCCAATCTTGATGTTGACGGCAAAAGATGACGAATTTGATAAAGTGCTGGGACTTGAGCTCGGAGCAGACGATTATTTGACGAAACCGTTTAGTCCGCGCGAAGTCGTAGCCCGTGTCAAGGCGATTCTTCGCCGAATGAATCAGCAAGTCGCGACGGAAGAAACGACGGATGGAACGATCTTAATCGGGGACGTCAAAATCGTTCCGGATAACTATGAAGCGTTCAAAGCAGAGGAACGCCTAGAGCTCACACCAAAAGAGTTCGAGTTGCTCGTTTACCTCGCTAAAAATAAAGGTCGGGTTTTGACACGTGATCAACTCCTATCTGCGATTTGGAACTATGATTTTGTCGGAGATACGCGAATTGTCGATGTGCATATCAGTCACGTACGTGAAAAGATTGAACCGAATACGAAAAAACCGATCTATATTAAAACAATCCGTGGGCTCGGATATAAGATGGAGGAGCCGAAAGTGGAATGAGCAAATACCGAAAACGATTCATACTAAAAATGTTGTCCTTCATCAGTCTTGTGCTGATTGCGCTTGGTTTTTTGTTAGGACAATCGTTTAAAGAGTTTTATGTGAATAACGAAAAAGAAAAGTTGATGGATGAAACATCACTCGTTGAAACGATTTTACAAGGTCGATCGTTAGAAGAGATGGCTGCGTATGTCGACCAATTGTACGCAGAATCGCATTTCGATATGATTTTATTTAACTCACGGGGAGAAATCATTGCTGGGACACCCGTTGATGTTACGAAATTAAATGTGCGGGCAATCAATTTCTCAGCGATTCCGGTGGATGGTACGTTCGAATCGAAGACCGATGATACGAGTCTCCAGTTTACGAAACCTGTCCAGACAGCTAGTGGAAATGAAGTGTACCTCAGCTTGATTCGTTATACGAAAGACTTAGATGTCATCTACTCACGCATTTGGACGGTGATCGTTCTTTCGCTCATCGTCTCCTTGTTTATGATTTTCTTTACCGTCTACAGCTCGACGAAACGGTTCTTACGTCCTGTAGCGGAAGCGACGGAAGTTTTGCGTGAACTATCGCACGGAAACTATAAATCCCGTGTCTATGAGTTAAATTCACCAGATGAATCAAGGGACTTAGGGAAGTCGATCAATTTACTCGCACGCAACTTAGAAAATGCTTCGTCCGGTGAAGCGATGCAACGCGCGCGACTTGAGTCGTTGATTGAATACATGGGTGCCGGTCTGATGTTGATTGATGAAAAAGGCTACGTTCTCCTCGTCAATCGGACGTATCGGGAAATGTTCAACATTCATGGTAAATCAAATGGTCAACTGTATTATCGTGTGTTGCCAAATGAGAAAATGAGTCAAGTCATTGAAGATGTTTACTTGACGGAAAAACCGAACCGGAAACAATCGAGTGTCCGCTTTGGAATCAATAGTCGGACGTTCATGGTCAGTGCGGCACCAATCTTCGGTAAGAATGGCCGTGTCCAAGGTACGACCGTCGTTTTCAATGACATCACGGAAATCAAGAAGCTGGAGCAGATGCGGAAAGACTTCGTCGCAAATGTTAGCCACGAGTTAAAGACACCATTAACATCGATTAAAGGATTTGCGGAAACCTTGCTTGATGGTGCGCAAGACGTACCGGAAATCCGCGAACAATTTTTGAATATCATTCACGATGAGTCTGAGCGGATGCAGACATTAGTAGAGGACTTGTTGGAGTTATCGCGTCTTGAACAAGATAACTATCAACTTGAGACGACGATTGTCGATGTGACGAGTCTGATTAACGAGACAGAGGCGTTGCTGCATCATAAGGCGCAAGAAAAAGAGATGACGATCCATATCGAGACGGAAGAGGAAGTCTTCATCCGGGCAGACTTGAATCGGTTGAAACAAGTCGTCGTCAACCTAGTTGCCAATGCTTTGAATTATACGCCGAATGGTGGGAATGTCTGGGTCAGCTTAGAAGACGGGGAAGAGATGGTCACGCTCCAAATCAAGGATGACGGGATCGGAATACATCCGAAAGAAACGCAACGGATTTTCGAACGTTTCTATCGGATTGACAAAGCGAGAAGTCGTAATTCAGGTGGGACAGGGTTAGGTCTTGCCATCGTTAAACACATCATCGATTTGCATCATGGAACGATTGATGTCGAGTCGGAGGAGCAACAAGGAACGACCTTTACGATACGTTTACCGAAAAAAGGCTGAACTTCACCGTGAGTTCATATTCTCTTTACAGAGCGATTGTATGCTAAAGATACCTTCTTCATCATCTGTGGAACGACTGGTTCAGCTCCCATGTCGTACACCACAAGGCGATTGGCTTCACAGCCAATCGTCTTTTTTTATGGCGTTTTTAGCGAACAAATGTGTGTAGAGTGATACAATAAGAACAGAAATTCTTCCAAAGGAGCGGAGACGATGGAAAACAAACTTTTATTGATTGACGGAAACTCACTAACGTATCGTGCCTTTTTTGCCTTGCCGCCGATGACGGACGCACAAGGACGTAACACGAACGCCGCTTACGGCTTTACGATGATGTTACTTAAATTACTTGAAGAGGAGCAACCGACGCATATGTTAGTCGCGTTTGATGCTTCGAGCGAAACGTTCCGCCACGATGTGTACCAAGAATACAAGGGAAGTCGGGAAAAGACGCCGTCTGAACTACGGGAGCAGTTCCCGATTGTACGTGATATCTGTGAAGCGCTCGGTATTCAAATGATGGAGCTTCATCGTTATGAAGCAGATGATTTGATTGGAACCCTAGCGCGGACGATGCCGGCAGACCGGACACGGATTGTCACGGGTGATAAAGATTTACTTCAACTCGTCACCGATCAAGTCGAGGTATTGATCACGAAGCGCGGTATCACGGACGTTCAGTGTATGACGGAAGACTTGTTTGCCGAGACGTACGGTGGACTGAAGCCGATTCAAATGATTGATTTAAAAGGGCTGATGGGTGATAAATCGGATAACATTCCCGGGATTCCTGGTATCGGCGAAAAAACAGCGATTAAATTAATTTCTGCGTATGGTTCAGTCGAAGGACTGTATGAGCATGTCGAAGACTTAAAAGGAAAACAAAAAGAGAAGGTCATCGCGAACGAAGACCTTGCCCGGTTGTCGAAAGAACTTGCGACAATCAAACTCGATGTCCCGCTCGACGTCACGTTGCCTGATTTACAAATCAGTGATGTCGACACACAAGTACCGTATTCGTTGTTCCAATCGCTCGGGTTTAAATCGTTAACGAATCGTTTTGCTCCTGTCATCAAGGAAGAGGACAAGGAACAATTGAACGTCGAGACGATTACGACACTTCCTTCAGACGTGCAGGATGCTGTCCTCGTCGTCGAGCAGTTGCGCGAAGACTATATGGAAGAAGACATCATCGGTTTTAGTATCGCGACACCGAATCAAATTTATGTCGCTTCTCGTGAATTGGTCGAGGATCTTGCTTTTCGCGAATGGATCGAGTCGGACCATCAAAAAATCTGTCTCGATGCGAAACAAGCTGCTTTTGCGTTACGGAAACATGGTTTAAAACTGCAAGCCTTCGATGACTTGTTACTCGCTGGATATTTATTGAACTTAAGCGGTGGGACGACACTAGCGTCGATTGCCGGTCATTATGCGATGATGGCGCCGAGTGAAGAAGCCGTCCTTGGAAAAGGTGCAAAGCGTAGCGTGCCGACAGACGAACTGTTGCATCCTTATTTGGCAGAAAAAGCACGGATGATTGAGCGGTTGTTCCCGAAAGTACAAGAAGAGCTCAAAGCGAACCAACAATTCGAATTGTATGAGACGCTCGAACGTCCTTTGTCAGGTGTGCTTGCTGAAATGGAGTGGACCGGCATCCGTGTTGATGTCGCGACGTTGCAAGAGATGCAACATGATCTTGCAGGACGCTTAACGGATCTTGAGGAATTGATTTATGGTCAAGCGGGTGAAGCGTTCAATATCAACTCACCGAAACAACTCGGCGTCATCCTGTTCGAAAAACTCGAACTTCCCGCCTTTAAGAAAACGAAGACGGGTTATTCGACGGCAGCAGATGTCTTAGAGAAGTTAAGACCACTCCATCCGGTCATCGATCACATCATGCTATATCGTGAACTGCAAAAACTCCAATCGACGTATGTCGAAGGGTTACAAAAAGTCATCAAAGAAGATGGGAAAATCCATACGCGGTTCGCTCAGACGATCGCCCAAACAGGACGACTCAGTTCCGTTAACCCGAACCTGCAAAATATTCCTGTCCGGATTGAAGAGGGACGTAAGATTCGTAAAGCGTTTGTTCCGAGTCAAGCCGGATGGTCACTGTACGCTGCCGACTATTCACAAATTGAGTTGCGTGTCATGGCGCATATGTCGGAAGATAAAACGCTGGTCGATGCATTCCTGCACGACGCTGACATTCATACGCAAACAGCGAGTAGTGTTTTTTCGGTCGATCCGGGTGATGTGACAGGAAACATGCGTCGCCAAGCGAAAGCTGTCAACTTCGGAATCATTTACGGTATCAGTGATTACGGACTCTCACAAAATTTGAACATCAGTCGAAAAGAAGCACAAGACTTCATCGATCGTTATTTTGAGTTGTTCCCGCAAATCAAGTTATTCATGGATGCTGCAATCGAGAAAGCACGCGCGAATGGATTCGTCGAGACATTGATGAACCGGCGTCGTAATATTCCGGACATCAATTCGAAGAACTTTAACTTACGTGGTTTTGCAGAACGGACGGCAATCAATACACCGATTCAAGGATCGGCGGCAGATATCATCAAAAAAGCGATGCTCGATGTCCATGCTGCGCTTGAAGCGTCACCACTCAAGGCGCGTTTATTGCTTCAAGTACATGATGAATTGATATTTGAAGCACCAGACGAAGAACTGGACGCTTTAAAAGCACTCGTCAAACAAGCGATGGAGCAGACGGTCGAATTGTCAGTGCCGTTACGCGTTGACGGGGATGCGGGGCATTCATGGTACGAAACGAAATAATCTGTTAGAGGAGGAGCTAGTTTGCCTGAATTACCTGAAGTCGAGACCGTCAGACGCAATCTGGAGCGGACGGTCTCTGGAAAAACGATTTCTTCTGTGAAGGTCTTCCATCCGAAGATGATCCGGGGAATGGAAGTTGCACCGTTTGTCGACGCTTTGAAGCAAGAGCGGATCGAACGGGTCGAACGGCGTGGGAAATTTCTTTTATTTGCATTTGAACAGTTTTATCTCGTCAGTCATTTACGAATGGAAGGGAAGTATTTTCCGTATCCCCAAGCGATTGAAAAAGATAAGCATACTCATGTCATCTTTCGATTCACAGACGGCTCAGAGTTGCATTATAACGACGTCCGAAAGTTCGGGACGATGGAGCTGCGGGAAAAAGCGACCGTGATGCAGGTCCCACCACTTGCCCAACTCGAGCGGGAACCGTTTGATCCGACGTTCACGGCGGAAGTCTTAGCCGAAAATCTAATTCGTAAAAAACGCAGCCCGATCAAGACAGCATTGCTCGATCAATCGATCTTTTTAGGACTTGGGAATATCTATGTCGATGAGACGTTGTTCGCGGCACGGATTCATCCGTTAACGAAAGCAGGGGCCTTGACGCTTGACGATATTTCGCGGATTCACGTCGCAGGTGTTGATGTCTTACAAAAAGCCGTCGAAAGTGGCGGCAGTACGATTCGGAGTTATGTCTCGCCATCCGGAAAAGGGGAGTTTCAACTGCAACTTGCTGTGTATGGTCAAACAGGTGTCCCGTGTCCGCGTTGCGGGACAGCGATTGAAAAAATCAAGGTTGGTGGACGTGGGACACACTTCTGCCCGAACTGTCAGCAGGTCGCGTTATGAGAATCGGTTTGACGGGAGGAATCGCGACGGGAAAGAGTACCGTCGCGACGTATCTACAAACGAATGGGATTCCGGTCATCGATGCTGATTTGATCGCGCGGGAAGTCATGGAACCGGATGGACTGGCTTATCAAGATGTGAAAGCTGCCTTTCCGGAAGCATTTGAAGAGGGGATATTAATCCGAGCCAAGCTTGGTGAAATTATTTTTCACGATAGTGAAAAACGGAATTTACTGAATGAGTTGATGCATCCGAAGATTCGACAACAGATGCTCGCCCGGGCAGACGAATTGGAACAGCAAGAAGAATCTTTAGTTGTTTTTGATATCCCGCTTTTATTAGAAGGAGATTGGAAACAGCTTGTCGATCAAGTCGTGGTCGTCTATTGTAACGCTTATCTACAATTGGATCGCTTGATGGAACGCAATCAAATGTCACGGGAGGAAGCGCAATCACGTGTGCAATCTCAACTCGATATTGAACAGAAACGTCTCCTCGCCGACTATGTGTTGGTCAACGAAGGAACGGTCGAAGCGTTATACCGACAAATCGATCAGTGGTTAAAAACGTTACCTGTCACGCGTTGAGGTTTGGAGCGAAACAAAATTAAAGAAGCAGAAGTATCGTTTTGGGAGAAGTTGATGACTTCTCTCAACTTTTTTTGGGTTACATAATGAAATCGCTTACATTTCATGATATAGTTCTATCTGTAAACGGAGCATTATCCGTCACATTGAAGGGGGATCCGCACATGGGAGTCAAGGTGGCAGTTAACGGGTTTGGGCGTATTGGTCGAATGGTGTTCCGTCGATTAATCGCTGAGGGGAAAAGTCAGGTCGTCGCAATTAATGCAAGTTATCCACCGGAAACACTCGCGCACTTAATTAAGTACGATACGGTCCATGGAAAGTTTGAATACCCGGTCGAGATTGTCGAGGGTGGTTTGATGATTAATGAACAACTCGTGAGAATCGTCAGCGAACGTAATCCTGAGTTATTACCGTGGGGGGAACTTGAGATTGATGTCGTCGTCGAAGCAACAGGAAAGTTCAATTCGAAAGACGGCGCAAGTAAACATGTGTTGGCGGGAGCAAAAAAAGTCGTCATCACGGCACCGGCGAAAGGGGACATTCGGACAATCGTAATGGGGGTCAACGATGCGATGTACGATCATGAGAACGATCATGTCGTCTCGAATGCATCTTGTACGACGAATTGTCTTGCGCCTGTCGTTCAAGTCATCGATCGGGCATTCGGAATCGAGACGGGACTCGTCACGACGATTCATGCTTTTACGAATGATCAAAATAATATTGATAATCCACATAAGGATTTACGTCGGGCACGGGCTTGTGGATCATCGATTATTCCGACATCCACTGGTGCGGCACGTGCCATTTCGCTCGTTTTACCGCATCTCGAAGGGAAGTTGAACGGGCTTGCGCTCCGTATTCCGACACCGAACGTGTCGCTCGTTGACCTCGTCGTCGAAGTGAGTCGTGATACGACGGTCGCAGAAGTAAATGAAGCGTTCGTGAAAGCAGCTGATGGTGCGTTAGACGGGATTCTAGGGTTGACGATGGAACCGCTCGTTTCGATTGATTTTAACGGGGAAGTCCGTTCGACGGTCGTCGATGGCCTATCGACGATGGTCATGGGTGGACGCCAAGTGAAGGTGCTTGCTTGGTACGACAATGAATGGGGATATTCATGTCGTGTCGTCGATCTCGTTCAGATGATTGGAGCACATATTGAGGCAACAACGGTTGAAAAGGAATTAGAATTAAAATAATTTATATTTTTTAAACCGCTCTATACCAACAGATAGAGCGGTTTTTTAATAAATAGGCGCTGAAATTTAAAATTTATCCTTGTGTATCTTTTTGATACTCGCTATAATTCAAATCGTGAACTTCAATCGGTCTGGCAATCGCAGCTTAAAGGGTTAGGACCTCTCTGGACTAACTTTCCCCCGTGGGTGCGAAAGACTCAGGCGCAAAGTAAGTGATCATGACTATACTTTGAAGACCATTGAATGTAGGGGGGATCCACTAATGGATACTATGGGAAGACACATTATTGCAGAACTTTGGGATTGTAATCCTGAAAAATTAAACGACATGGAGTTTGTCGAACGACTCTTCGTTGACGCAGCACTTCAAGCAGGTGCAGAGGTACGCGAAGTCGCATTCCATAAGTTTGCTCCACACGGAGTAAGCGGCGTCGTCATCATTTCTGAATCGCATTTGACGATTCATAGCTTCCCAGAACACGGATATGCATCAGTTGATGTCTTTACGTGTGGGGATCGCATCGATCCAGCAATCGCAGCGAATTATATCGCTGACGCATTAGATGCAAAAATCCGTGAAAATGTCGAAATTCCGCGTGGCATGGGACCAGTTAAAGTTCCGGCAGCTACGATTCAGCACGTTAACTGACAAAAACACGAACTACCAGCCCTCGTCTTTATGGCGAGGGCTTTTTAATATGTCTGACGTCTGTTATTCTTAATAGTAGAAGAAAACAGAAAAGGTGATGGCGGATGGGATTTAAAGAACGTTTGCAAAAACAACTTGAAACGTCTGATACGCATAAAAACGAAAAATTACGAACGCACTATTATGCTGCGACTCCCGAGATGTTGTTTACAGGTCTTGAGACTGTCGTGGCGAAGCAACACGGAACCGTTAAACGAATTGATGTTGAACGAGGAGAATTATCTTTTCAAGGAACTGGGTTAGATGGACTAGCGACAGTCATCATGGTCGGTTCTGGTAGAACAGCTGTTGATCTATTTTTGCATCGCGAAGGATTACTTGGTCCGGACCTCGAGCAATGGATTGAAACAATCTATCAAGAATTAGATGCGACATACCGATTGAAAATGATTGGAACAAAAGAATTTACGTGAACGGAGGTGCGGCATGCGTTGTCCAGCCTGTAATTATAACGGGACGAAGGTTCTCGATTCGAGACCTGTGCAAGATTTTGGCTCGATTCGGCGCCGTCGTGAATGTGAATCATGTGGTTATCGTTTTACAACATTCGAGATGATTGAACAAACACCACTCATCATCGTGAAAAAGGATGGGACCCGTGACGAATTCAATCGTGATAAAATTTTACGTGGACTCGTCCGTGCATGTGAAAAACGTCCGATTTCAATTGAGCAACTCGAAACGGTCGTCAGTCGTGTCGAAAAAGCCTTACGGGCAACGGCACAACATGAAATTCCGAGTGAACAGGTCGGCCGGCTCGTCTTGAATGAACTCGCTTCTGTTGATGAAGTGGCTTACGTCCGTTTTGCGAGTGTCTATAAACAATTCAAAGACATCAATGTCTTTTTCCAAGAGTTATCTGAACTAATGGAACGCCATCAAGAAAATGAACGTGAAAATTTAACGTAATCGAGGAGAGGTCGTCTGTAGGTCAGAACGCACCTCTCTTTTTCTCACGAAAGAAGGGACGAAACAGATGTTGGAACGTGATGTATCGGGAACGGACTTATGTTTAATCATGAGTAATGGTGTCGTCGATCGTGAAGCTTATCAATCCCTCTATTATTTATATCAGCCGATCATCGGTGTAAAAGCTCTTGGTCTGTACCAAACGTTTTGGAGTGAGATGATTCCTGGTAAAACGAAATCACAATATATCTCACATGCAGAACTAGGAACATTGTTAGGATTTTCTGTTGATGAATTTAAAGAGGAGCTTTTTAAGCTCGAAGGAATTGGATTGATTCGAACATTTGAGGCGAAACAAGCTGCCTATCGTTATGTTTATCAAATTCGCGTCCCGTTAGCACCGAATACGTTCTTGAATGATGGTGTCTTATCAAGCTTACTGTTTTATCGTGTCGGAGAAATCCGCTTTCGAGCACTTCAAAATCGTTTTCGGACGGAGCAGCTACCGAAAAATGTCGTTGACCGGACGGTTCGTTTTGATCAAGTGTTTGATGTCAAAGCAGGACTTGCTTCTGCCCATCAACCAAAATCGTATGCGAAACAAGAACGTGCCGCCTATGAATTTGATTATTCATTCGACTTAGAAGAAATGAAGCGTCAGACCGATCGTTTTCTCCCGAGAAGCTTTTATACGAAATCGATTGACCAATTGTTGCTGAAGCTAGCTTACGTCACACAGTCGAATGAAACCTTGATGGCGGAACTGTTGAATGCCCGCTTCCGGCATGAAGCGTACCTACCAATGACGGACAGTGAGAAGCAAGAGCGCTGTAAACAGATGATGTTATCGGCGAAACAAAAGCTCAGTCGTGATAAAAAAGCGAAGGTCGCTGTCCTCGAAGAAGTCGAAGTCGGTGATTTAAGTGAAAGTGAGACGATGGAAGGGACTCATCCGAAGCACTATGTCGCGAAGTTACGTAAGGTGAAGTCACTTTCTGAACGGGATGAAGAATTGATTCAGCAATTGATCATCGATTATGAAATGTCGTCGGGAATCGTCAATGCTGCCTATTATTACGCACTTGTCATGAAAAAGGACAATCGCTTCAGTAAAAACTTTTTGCTGTCGATTGTCGACGATTGGAAACAGAAAGGTTACGCGACAGCAGCAGAAGCATTAGCGAAAACAAAAGACCAAGACGAATTAATCGCAAAGAAACAGGATCAAAAGCAAGAACGGTCACGCCAAACGGTTGGCGGCAGAAGAGGGCGTCCGAGTTCGACTGGACCGAATCCGAAATGGCTACAAGAAGAAAAAGAGAAACAACAAAAATATGAAGCGACTAAAAAAGCGAGTTTTGAATCCGAAGTACCGGATGATGCAGAGATGGAACGGATTCTGCGTGAACTAAAGGGGAAGTAAAGGAGTAGTGAGATGGAACATATCCAATCATCGATTGAAAAAATCTTGAATCGTCCAGGTGTCGCAGCATCCGTGCGCGCCATTCATGAGCGAGTCCTATCGCATCCAGGTGTCATCGTCTTTTTAAGGACACATCCTGAAATTGATCAACGGACGATTGAGCGAGGGATGTTAAAGCTCAATGAATATGCCGAGCAGATGGACGGTCATCAAGTGATTGAAAAAAAAGCCGTTATCGAAGGCTATCAGCCCGTGCTGCATTTAGAAAAAGGACAAATCATGGTCGCTTATGAAAAAACGCAAGCACTCAAAGATCTTGAAAATGAACGGGCGCTCGAGAAAAAATTCAAAAGTTTGTTTTTACCGGATGAAGTACGGGACGCGAACTTCAGTGACTTTGATTTGACGACGACGGATCGAAAACTTGCCTTGCGGGCAGCGTCACAATTTTTGAATACGATTCGTTCGAAAGAGCAGGTCAAAGGACTGTATCTGCACGGGAGTTTCGGTGTCGGGAAAACGTACCTGCTCGCGGCAATCGGGAATGCGCTCAAAAAAGAGCGTGTTGCGACAATTCTTGTCCATGCGCCGGGATTTGTCTCGGAAGCGAAACGCCGAATCCGGTCCGATAGTTTTGATACGTTCCTCGAGAGTTTTCAGACGGTGCCCGTTTTATTGATTGACGACATCGGGGCAGAGTCGATCAGCCCGTGGGTTCGGGACGAACTGTTCGGGATCATCTTGCAGTACCGGATGATGCATCGCTTGCCGACATTGTTCAGTTCGAATTTATCCTATGATGAACTCGAGCTTCATTTCGGGATTACGAATGATCAAGGAGATAAATTGAAAGCGATGCGATTGATGGAACGCATCCGGACGACGACGAATCCAGTCGAATTTTTAGGTGAAAATCGCCGGCGTTATTAATTTTCCTTGTCAAAGAACTTCATCTTTCGCTATACTTAGTGCACAATCAGTATAGTGACTTGCAAAGATTGAGGATACGAAGGACGAACTGGACCAAACAAGCGAGAGAAGGATGGTGAAAGCTTCTCATGGACTCTATTCGTTTTCTTTACTCCCTCATAGCACAGACGGGGCTAATCCGTTTGCGTCTCACGCCCGTTATCGCGTGTTCGAGCCGGTACATGGAAACATGTTCGGGAACGAGGGTGGTACCACGAGATGAAGACTCGTCCCTTTTTAGAGGGATGGGTCTTTTTTTTATTTAATTTAAGGGGGAAACAGTCATGTCAACTATTGCTCTTACATTTCCAGACGGCGCGGTCAAAGAATTCGCAGCCGGTACAACTGCTGAAGAAGTCGCGGCTTCCATCAGTCCAGGACTCCGTAAAAAGGCATTTGCCGCAAAACTAGACGGTGAAGTCATCGACTACCGACGTCCGATTGAAAAAGACGGTGTCATCGAACTCGTCATGCCAGACTCAGAAGAAGGACTCGATTTGATTCGTCACTCGTCTGCGCACTTGATGGCGCAAGCGATCAAACGTCTTTTCCCGGATGAAACGATTCACCTTGGAATCGGACCGACAATTGAAAACGGCTTTTATTATGACATCGATATGGAACGTCGTTTGACAGAAGAAGATCTTCCGGTCATCGAAAAGATGATGAATAAAATTGCGGGAGAAAACTTGTCCATTGAACGAGAAGTCGTTTCGCGTGATGAAGCTTTAAACATCTATAAGGAACTGAATGACCCGCTTAAAATCGAATTGATTGAATCGATTCCAGCCGATCAAGATTTGACACTCTATCGCCAAGGCGAGTTCTTCGACTTATGCCGTGGTCCACACGTCCCGGCGACTGCGAAGCTGCAAGTCTTCAAATTGATGAGCATCGCAGGTGCTTACTGGCGTGGTGATTCAAAAAATAAAATGCTGCAACGGATTTACGGGACAGCCTGGGCAACAAAAGACCAACTGAAACAACACTTACACTTCTTGGCAGAAGCAAAAGAACGTGATCACCGGAAACTCGGAAAAGAACTTGATTTGTTCTTCACATCGCAAGACGTCGGTCAAGGGTTACCAATGTGGTTACCAAAAGGGGCGGCCATCCGTCGTACTGTCGAACGGTACATCGTCGATAAAGAGCTCGAACTGGGTTATGAACATGTCTACACACCTGTGCTCGGTTCAGTTGAGTTGTATAAGACGTCAGGTCACTGGGATCACTATCAAGATGACATGTTCCCGAAAATGGAGATGGATAATGAAGAACTCGTTCTTCGGCCGATGAACTGTCCGCACCACATGATGATTTATAAAAATGAGCCACGCTCATACCGTGACTTACCACTCCGTGTCGCAGAACTTGGTGGCATGCACCGCTATGAAATGTCAGGTGCACTGACGGGGCTACAACGCGTGCGTTACATGGTCCTAAACGACGGGCATACATTCGTCCGTCCGGATCAAATGAAAGATGAGTTTAAAGCCATCGTTCACTTGATTCAAGAAGTCTACGCGGACTTCGGGATTACCGATTATAAATTCCGTCTGTCTTACCGTGACCCGGCAGATAAGGAAAAGTATTTCGACAACGATGCGATTTGGGAAATGGCGCAACGTGAGTTGAAAGAAACGATGGATGAACTTGAACTGGAATATTTCGAAGCAGAAGGTGAAGCCGCGTTTTACGGTCCGAAGCTCGATGTTCAAGTCCGGACAGCACTCGGTAAGGATGAGACACTGTCGACAGTTCAGCTCGACTTCTTGTTACCGGAGCGCTTTGAATTGACGTATAAAGGAAATGACGGACAAGACCATCGTCCGGTCGTCTTGCACCGTGGTGTCGTTTCGACAATGGAACGTTTCGTTGCGTACTTGATCGAAGAATACAAAGGGGCATTCCCGACATGGCTCGCACCGGTCCAAGTCAAATTGATTCCGGTCTCACGGGCACAGGAAGACTATGCACGTGAAATTAAAGCGATGCTCTTGAAAAAAGGGATCCGGATTGAAACGGACTTCCGCGATGAGAAGCTCGGTTACCGCATCCGTGAAGCACAGATGAACAAAATCCCGGTCATGCTCGTACTCGGGGATAAAGAAGTGGAGTCACGGGAAGTCAACATCCGTCGTTATGGCTCGAAAGATTCAAGCAATGCCTCGCTTGAGCAATTCGTTGCTGATTTAGAAGCAGAGATTGCCAACCGTTCGAAGTAATCAATAATAAGCTGAATCGGTTAGCACGACACAAGTCAGCTTTCCTGTCCGTCACGGGCACGGGAAGGCTGGCTTTTTCTTGCATCCGGGAGGAATCGCAGCTTAACCCGATGGATTTTGGAGAAATTTTCGAGTCCACCCGTTTTGTATCTACAGAGTTTTTGAGAAACGACCGATACATGGATGAGAGGGGTGGAACGGTTGAAGAAATTAATTTTAGTGTGTCTTTGTGCGATGTCGTTTACCTTCATTGCGCCGGACATCGAACGAGTCGAAAGTATGAAAACATACCGGATTACACCTCGGACAGAGCCGATTGATTCTGTTTTACGAAAGTATTCGACATATAATGAAAAAACAAAAAACTATTATACGTTGCGGTCTTATTTAGAAAAAATTGAGGCGGAAGGTGGCGGGACACTGATCTTAGCGAAAGGAACGTATCTGTCGCCGATTCGTGTGGGGGTTCCATCGAATACAACGATTCGTCTAGAAGATGGTGTCATCATTAAAAAGACATTCGATACCGGGACGACGAAAATCGCAGCAACAACAAGTGTCTTCGACCTCGTTCCACCATCCGTTTTGCGTCTGAAGACAACGGTCGGAAAATACAACGGTTCGAACCATGTGACGATTGAAGGTCAGGGCAATGCACAAATCGACTTAAGTCATCTCGCTAGAGGCGCAGCCTTTGCGATCGCCCATAACGCGAATCTTTACATCGGTGGACTGACGATTCGTAACCAAAACGGTTCACACGCGATTGAGTTAGATGCAACGAATCATGCTGTGATAGAAAATATGGCATTCATCAATGCGACGATGATTAAAAATACGGGACCCAATGAATCAATTAATTTAGATACACCTGATCCGGTAACACAAGGATTTCGATGGAAGTGGTCTGCGCAGGATCGGACACCGAATCAAAATATTGTGATTCGAAACAATACGTTCAAAAACATAAATGTCGCAATCGGTACCCACCAGTACTCGCAAGACCGTCCACATCAGAATATTCGAATTGAATACAATACGATTGATGGTACGAAAGATCACGCGATTTCGATGATGAATTGGGAGAAGGCGATCGTTCAAATGAATACAATCCGAAACGTTCATCGAGCAGATGGAAAGGCGATCGCGATTCTCGGACGCGGTGTCGTTGGTGGAATCATCAAAGGTAATAAAATTGAAAATACAGATCGTGCGATCCAGATGCAACCACATCAAAGTAATGGATTTAAACCCGTCTATAATCGATTTACGGATGCTGAAAAGCTGAATCTTCGTAAAAATAAAATCAAAGAAGTCAAAGTAGGGCAAGTCGTACTTTATTCAAAGTTGAATGATTTTTCAGTAGAGACATCAGAACGGTTCAATTTTGTCCCATGAAGCATATAAATTCCATATTGAAGCGAAACGTGACAAGTGATTGCTGCAAAAAGAAGAACTAGTCATCCTATGTAAAAGTCTTCTGTCAGTAGTGTTTCTATAATTAAAAACAGCCCACTCCCGATTCAAGAGTAGGCTGTTCGTTTATATGGCTTATTATTTTTGCATTTGTTGCAAGAACGGTTTGATGTCGACGTTCAATGCTTTCGATAACTTTTCACCGAGTGACGCATCGGCACGGTAGAAGTTACAGATTGCGAGTAAGACCGTGTTTTCGTGACGTACTTGTTGAAGGTCATTCACAAGGTTATTGAGAAGAGCCATCTGTTCTTCTTCCGTCATACGACGGTAGACTTCACCAGCTTGGCCGAAGTTATTCGTTTTCTCGATTTCGAGACGGCCATGAATGTCATCATGGAGTGGTTGTGTGTCTTCCGTATACTCAGGTGTTTGTTTCGGTTCATCTTGGTAACGGTTTGGTTCGTAGTTGACTGAACTTGTTTGCTGCTTAAACGGCATTGCACCATCACGCTGGTAGTTGTTGACTTGAGCGAACGGGCAGTTGATTGGAAGCTGTTGATAGTTCGGTCCAATCCGGTGACGCTGTGTATCGGAGTAAGAGAATAAACGGCCTTGAAGTAGTTTATCTTCAGATGGTAACATACCCGGTACAAGGACACCTGGGTTGAAACCGACTGATTCCGTTTCAGCAAAGTAGTTGTCGACGTTTTTGTTTAATGTCATCGTTCCGACGTGTTGGAATGGAATGACATCTTCGAACCAGTCTTTTGTAGCGTCAAGTGGGTCGAAGTCGAAGTTTTCGACATCAGCAGGATCGAGTACTTGGACGAAAAGATCCCATTCTGGGAAATCGCCATTTTCGATAGCTTGGAATGTATCGTTAGACGCATGATTAAAATCTTTTCCTTGTACTTCGGTTGCTTCGTCGGCAGATAAATTATGAACGCCTTCTTTTGGTACCCAACGTAACTTGATGTAGACCGTGTTACCGTGTGCGTTTACCCATTTGAATGAGTGAACAGAAGAACCACGCATTTTACGGTAGCTCGCTGGAATTCCTTCATCTGTGAAGAGGTGCATCAACATATTCGTTGATTCAGGGCGAAGTGTCATGAAATCCCAGTAACGATCAGGATCTTGGATGTTTGTCCGTGGATCCGGTTTTAATGAATGAACCATGTCCGGGAACTTCATTGCATCTCGAATGAAGAAGACCGGTAAGTTGTTACCGACGAAATCCCAGTTTCCTTCTTCTGTATAGAATTTAACAGAGAAGCCGCGTGGATCACGGAGTGTTTCAGGAGAGTGTGTACCATGAATGACGGTAGAGAAGCGGGCAAAGACAGGGACTTCCGTTCCTTCTTCTTGTAGGAAAGCCGCTTTTGTATATTTTTTCATCGAATTTTTTACTTTAAAGACACCGTGTGCGCCGAAGCCACGTGCGTGTACAACGCGTTCCGGTACGCGCTCACGGTCAAAGTGAGCAATTTTTTCGATTAATTGATAGTCTTCTAATAAAGTAGGTCCGCGACGTCCAGCTGTACGTGAGTTTTGGTTGTCCCCAATCGGCACACCCTGATTCGTCGTTAATTTCTTTTCGTTTTCATTCATTATTTTAACTCCCCCTTATGTAAGATTAAAACAATTATAAAACAATAATCATTCTAAATAAAGAAATAAGCACTATTCAAATAAATAATTTTTAGCACAAGATAAATTTACCCATTCATTTCTAATCAGAAACTTCTTGCTAAACGAACTTAGGATTGCTATTATAATCAAGTATGTGAGCAACGTGCTAATTGAACTGATAAAGCGGCTTGACATCACGGGAAAGTAAGTGCTATGATAGCAAAGTGAAATGACAACAAAGCAGAAGCATCCCGCTTCTCACCATGTACAGGTTGCTGTGCTGGTCCATCATGATGATATGTGATAGTAGAGTGTTCTCTGACTATTGTATTCTTTATGAGTGTGGGCGGGAAAAACTGCCGACGCTTTTTTTATAGCGTTTTATATCATTCATTTTTCGTGCTCTGCACGATGGAGGTGCTAACCATTAGCAAAGATCTGTTAATCAATGAAGGCATCCGCGCTCGAGAAGTTCGTCTTATCGGAGCGGATGGTGCACAACTTGGAGTCCAATCACGCACTGAGGCATTGCGTCTCGCTGAGGAAGCTGACCTTGACCTCGTCATGGTCGCACCACAAGCAACGCCGCCTGTATGTAAAATCATGGACTACGGTAAATACCGTTTCGAGTTGCAAAAGAAGGACAAAGAAACTCGGAAGAATCAGAAAGTGATTCAGATGAAAGAAGTCCGTCTCAGCCCAACAATCGAGGAGAATGACTTCCAAACGAAATTCCGTAATGCGAAGAAATTCTTGGAGAATGGTAACAAAGTGAAAGCGAGTATTCGCTTCCGCGGACGTGCCATCACTCACTCGGAAATCGGTAGACGTGTCCTTGAACGTCTCGCTACGGATTTAAGCGAGTTCGGTGTAGTTGAACAGAGACCGAAGATGGAAGGACGCAGCATGTTCTTAGTGCTTGCTCCAAAGAAAGAAGACTAATCGAATCGAAGTAGGAGGGAATCTCTCATGCCTAAAATGAAATCGCACCGCGGTGCTTCTAAGCGTTTCAAACGTACTGCTTCTGGCAAATTGAAACGTGGTCGTGCTTACACAAGCCACTTATTCGGTAACAAATCAACTAAAGCGAAACGTAAATTACGTAAAGCTAGCATGGTATCATCGGGTGACTTCAAACGCATCCGTCACATGATCGCGAAGTAATTTATTCAATCGTACACAGATTTAGGAGGGAATTTATATGCCACGCGTAAAAGGCGGATATACGACTCGTCAACGTCGTAAAAAACAACTCAAATTAGCTAAGGGCTATTACGGCTCGAAACATACACTCTTCAAGGTAGCGAAACAGCAAGTCATGAAATCTCTCATGTATGCTTACCGTGACCGTCGTCAAAAGAAACGTGACTTCCGTCGCCTCTGGATCACTCGGATCAATGCGGCTGCACGTATCAACGGTCTTTCTTATAGCCGCATGATGCATGGTCTCAAACTTGCAGGTATCGACATCAACCGTAAGATGCTTGCTGACCTCGCAGTTACAGATTCAGCTGCATTTGCTTCACTTGCTGACTCAGCAAAAGCAAAATTGAACGCTTAAGTTCTACAATTCGTCGGGGAATTTAATTCTCCGGCGTTTTTTTTTGAGGAATGCTAAAATAGGTGATAGGCAGAAGTTTATGTCTACGTTTTATTTTTTTGGATAGAAGGAGAATTAAGATGGACTGGTTGACACTTTTTGAGATGCAGGAACAGTTAGATAAACGAATCCAGTCAGAACATAATTTGACCGGGAATCAGTTTGATGAGCGGTTGCTTGCCCTATTAGTAGAGTTAGGCGAACTGGCGAATGAAACACGTTGCTTTAAATTCTGGTCGACAAAGGGACCATCAGCACAAGTTACGATTCTTGAGGAATATGTCGATGGCGTCCATTTCCTCCTATCGCTCGGTCTAGCTCTTGATTATAAGAAAGATCGATTCGTTGAAGGGGATTATTACTTGACTGCGACAGACGCGTTTTTAGATGTTTACAATAAAACAAATGTGTTCGCGATTTCAAGAACAGAACAAAGTTACGATGTTTTAATTGGTGCATACCTAGCATTAGGTGCTACACTTGGTTTTACACAAGAAATGATTTTCAAGGCTTATGTTTCAAAAAACGAGGCGAATCATGTTCGCCAAGACAACGGTTACTGAGGAGGAAATCAGATGAATGAACAATTACATATGTTGAAGCGTCTAACGGATGCAACAGGAGTACCCGGGAACGAGAAAGAAGTACGCCAGCTCATGCGGGAGTATCTAGAACCTCACGCTGAAGCATTCCATCAAGATGGGTTAGGTAGCTTATTCGCGGAACACAAAGGGGCAGAAGATGATGCGCCTCGTATTTTAATTGCCGGTCACATGGATGAAGTTGGATTCATGGTAACGAAGATCGATGAAAAAGGGTTTCTTCGCTTCCAACCACTCGGTGGTTGGTGGGGACAAGTGCTTCTGGCACAGCGTATGAACATTGTGACATCATCTGGAGAAGTCATTCCAGGCGTAATCGGTGCGAAACCACCTCATGTTTTACCACCGGAAGCGCGCAATAAACCAGTCGATATTAAAGAAATGTTTATTGATATCGGTGCTACTTCAAAAGAAGAAGTCGAAGGTTGGGGAATCCGACCAGGAGATACGGTCGTTCCACATTGCGAATTTACTGTGATGAAAAATGAGAATTTCTTGATGGCAAAAGCTTGGGACAATCGGATTGGCTGCGCGATTGCGATTGAAGCCATCAAACGTTTAAAAGAAGAAGGACATCCGAACACGATTTTTGCAGGAGCAACGGTGCAAGAAGAAGTTGGGCTTCGTGGCGCGCAAACGGCTGCGAACTTGATTCATCCATCGATTGCATTTGCTGTTGACACAGGAATCCCTGGTGATACACCAGGAATGACGGATCGCGAAGCATTGTCAAAACTTGGAGAAGGTGTACAAGTCATCATGTTTGATGCGACGATGATCGCACACCGTGGATTAATCGATTTCGTCACAGGTGTCGCAAAAGAAGAAAACATTAAATATCAATTGGACCTAACACCGGGTGGTGGGACGGATGCTGCGAAATTCCATTTATCGAACACAGGAGTTCCTTCGCTCGCATTGACAGTACCAATTCGTTACTTGCATACGAACGTTTCCATTATGCATAAAGCAGATTTCGAAGCAGCAGTCGATTTAATCGTTGCCGTTACGAAACGTTTAGATACGCAAGCAGTCCAAGCGATTTACGAGGGGTAAACCATGAAACATATTTCTTCTACGAAGAATGAGATCGTCAAACAATGGAAAAAGCTTTTAACAAAAAAAGGACGTCTTCAGACAAAACGTTTCCTCATTGAAGGAGAGCATCTCGTTGAAGAGGCTGTTCGTGCTGGAATCATCAAAGAATTGATTGTCCGTGAGGATGTTCAAGTTCCGGGTTCTTGGAAGAAAAATGCGGCTGACTTAATCACAATTGACGAATCAGTTGCCAAAGTCTTGTCAGAAACAGAAACGACACAAGGGATTTTCGCAGTTTGTGAGATGAAAGAGCAAACAGAGCGCTTAGAGCGTGGCCGTTACCTATTACTCGATCGTCTGCAAGACCCGGGTAATGTCGGAACGATGATTCGGACAGCCGATGCGGCTGGATTCGATGGTGTCATCATTGGTCACGGGACAGTTGATGTCTATAACAGCAAAGTCCTCCGCGCAACACAAGGTTCGATTTTCCACTTGCCGGTCATCATGATGTCGCTTGATGAAGCGATTCAAGACTTGCATGAATTGGGAGTGTTCGTTCTTGGAACGGCACTACGCAATGCCAATCCGTATACAGAAGTCGAAAATCTTGGTGCAATCGGACTCATCATCGGGAATGAAGCACAAGGTGTATCACCGGAATTGCTCGACCAATGTGATGGACGTGCTTACATTCCGATTCGCGGAAAAGCGGAATCACTCAATGCAGCCGTTGCAGCAGGAATTTTACTGTATCATTTTGCTCCGGTCGATTGAATCACTGAAGCGTTCATGCTAAAGTGAGTTACAGTAGAACATTTAATTAGACGTTGATGGAACAGAGTAGGTTAGAGAACGATTCGATTAGGGAGAAGAAGCCTTAGACTGCAAGCTTCTTTACGAATCCGCTAGCTGAATTCACTCCGGAGTCGCACGAGAGATCGTGACGGGAAGCGCCCGTTATCGCGCTACTTGAGGACTTGATGGATTCAAGTCGAACAAGGGTGGTACCACGATTTAATTAAATCGTCCCTTCGGCATTTGCTGAAGGGGCGTTTTTTATTTGAAAAAAAGGAGTGACGAGCATGCGGGAACAATTAGAGGCACTTCGCGACGAAGCGTTACAACTCGTGAATCAAGCCAGTACACAAAAAGAATTAAATGATGTCCGTGTCAAATATCTCGGAAAAAAAGGTCCGATCACAGAAGTATTACGTGGAATGGGAAAATTATCAGCAGAAGAACGTCCGGTCGTCGGTGAAATCGCAAATGCGGTTCGTGGTGTCATCCAAACAGAACTCGAGCAACGTTTAGTAGACGTCAAGCAACAAGAAATGGACGCAAAACTAGCGCTTGAAGCGATTGACGTGACACTTCCGGGTCGACCGAAAAAAGTCGGACAAGCGCATTTGCTTCAACAAGTCACGGACGAGATCGAGGACATCTTTGTTGGACTCGGTTATACGATTGCAGAAGGACCTGAAGTCGAACAAGATTTGTTCAACTTCGAAATGTTGAATCTGCCGAAAGATCATCCGGCACGTGATATGCAAGATTCATTTTATATCACGGATGAAATTCTGATGCGGACCCATACGTCACCTGTCCAAGCGCGGACGATGCTCGCTTCGAAAGGTGAACCGATTCGGATTCTTTGCCCAGGGAAAGTCTATCGTCGCGATGAAGACGATGCGACGCACTCACACCAATTCATGCAAGTGGAAGGACTCGTCGTTGGAGAGTCGATTTCAATGGCAGACTTAAAAGGCACGCTCGAAGCATTCGTGAAGCAAATGTTTGGGGAGGCACGTGAAATCCGGTTACGCCCTAGCTTCTTCCCGTTCACAGAACCATCCGTCGAAGTCGACGTCTCGTGTTTTAAATGTGGTGGAAAAGGGTGCAATATCTGTAAACAAACAGGCTGGATTGAAATTTTAGGTGCCGGTATGGTTCATCCGCACGTCCTTGAGATGGCAGAATATGATAGTACGAAAATGTCTGGATTTGCCTTCGGGATGGGGATTGAGCGAATCGCCATGTTGAAATATGGGGTCGATGATATTCGCCACTTCTATACGAATGACGTTCGCTTCAGCGAACAGTTTTAAGGGGGAAAACAGATGTTAGTCTCAAAACAATGGTTACAGCAGTTCGTTGACGTCAGTCAGAAAACCGGTGAGGAACTGGCGGACTTAATTACGAAGAGTGGGATCGAAGTCGAGGGTGTCGAAGTCCGTGACGCCGATTTGAACAATATCGTCGTCGGTCATGTATTAACAAAAGAAAAGCATCCGGAAGCGGATAAGCTAAACATCACGACGGTTGATATCGGACAAGAAGAACCGGTCCAAATCGTGTGTGGTGCACCAAACATTGAAGCAGGACAAGATGTCATCGTTGCCCGTGTCGGAGCACGCCTTCCGGGCATTAAAATTAAGCGAGCTAAACTGCGTGGAGTCGTTTCTGAAGGCATGATTTGTTCACTTGAAGAACTTGGCTTTGAGAAAAAGTATATTCGTGAAGATGAGCAAGCTGGCATTCATACATTCCGTGAGCCGGTCACACCAGGGCAAGACGTCTTAGAACTACTTGGTCTGCATGACGAAGTATTAGAACTCGGTTTGACACCGAACCGTTCTGATTGCTTGAGCATGTACGGTGTGGCGCATGAAGTAGCAGGTATCTTAAATACGACGGCTGTTTTCCCGGCAATCGACGTGACGGAAGATGAAGAAAAAACGAAACTTGCTGTCACACTTGAGTCGGAGGAATGTCCGTTTTATGCGGCGCGTGAAATCCAACATGTCGTCATCGGTGAGTCGCCACTTTGGCTCAAAAACCGCTTGATTGCGAACGGGATTCGTCCAATCAACAATGTCGTCGACGTGACGAACTTCGTCTTACTTGAAACAGGACAACCGCTTCATTCATTCGATGCTGAAAAACTGGGGCAGCAAATCGTCGTTCGTCAAGCGAAAACGGGAGAGTCCTTCCAAACACTTGACGAAGTCGAACGGACACTCGATCCTTCGATGCTCGTCATCACAGATGGCGAAAAGCCCGTCGCACTTGCAGGTGTCATGGGTGGTGCAAATACAGAAGTCGACGCAACAACGACGTCAATCATCCTCGAATCGGCTTATTTCGCACCGACATCTGTCCGGAAGACGAGTCGTGTCCTTGGACTACGTTCGGACTCCAGTTCACGTTTTGAAAAAGGGGTCGACCCACGTCGTGTCTTGTTAGCACTCGACCGGGCAGCCGCATTGATTGCTGAACTTGCTGGTGGAACAGTCCTTGCTGGAACGGTCCAAGCAGGTACACTTCAACTCGATGATCACTTAATCGAAGCGAGTGTCTCGTATATCAATCATCGTCTCGGAATGGAAATCGAAGGTACGGTCATGAAAGAGTTATTAGAACGCCTTGGACTCGAAGTTGAGTTATCAGGAGATGCACTAACGGTCAGTGTACCGACACGTCGCCAAGACTTGATGATTCCGGCTGATATCGCGGAAGAAGTCGCACGACTCTATGGGTATGATGCATTGACATCGAGCTTACCGCAAGAAGCGAGCCGCGGTTTCTTGCCGAAACGGAATCAACATCGCCGTCAAATCCGTCGTCTCTTACAAGGTGCCGGTTTATCGCAAGCCATCACGTACTCACTGACGAGTGAACAACGTGCGATGCAATTCAATGAACAAACAGATCTCCATCCCGTTAAGTTGGCGATGCCGATCAGCGAAGCACGTTCGACACTTCGGACATCATTGATTCCAGGGTTACTCGAAGTCGCGCAACACAATGTCGCACGTCAACATGCCGACCTCGCTTACTACGAACTGGGGAGCGTTTACCTCCAGCGTGATGCGTCACTTGAGACGTTGCCGATCGAACAAGAACTGGTCGCCGGAGTCGCTGTCGGACTAGCGGAACAACACCGTGCGCATGGCACAATGGTCAAAACGGATTTCTTCGTTGTCAAGGGAATCGTCGAAACGTTAGCAGAGGCATTCAATGTCAAGTTGACATACGAAGCGGCGGTCATCGATTCGATGCATCCAGGTCGGACGGCACGTGTACTGATGGACGGTGAAGCGATTGGGTTCGTCGGACAAGTGCATCCAGCACTCTCGAAAGAGCAGTATGGCTTAAAAGAAGTCTACGTCTTTGAACTCGATGCCATGAAACTTCACTCGAAAGAGCCGGTCGTCTATCAAGAGATGTCCCGTTTCCCATCGATGACGCGCGACATCGCGATTGTCCTCAATCAATCGGTCACAGCAAGCGAAGTGGAGCAAGTGATCATGCAAGCAGCAGGTCCGCTTTTACAACATGTCACATTATTTGATGTCTACACGGGCGATAACGTCGGTGAAAACAAAAAATCATTCGCCTTCTCGCTCCGTTATCAAAATAAGGAACGGACTTTGGTCGATGAAGAAGTCACAGCAGCACACGAACATGTCGTATCGGCTTTAACAAAAGCGTTCGACGCAGAACTTCGTGCGTAACCGGTCAATCGAATCACATGAGTTAAAACGAGGATGACGTCACTGTCATTCTCGTTTTTTTTGCGTTTCGGCCGTTTCTTCGTTCAAGATACAGTCGAACTACAGCTAGACTACAGATACGTTGCATAAGATGAGCTTAGAAGATTAAAGGAGGAACACGAAAAATGAATTTTTTGAAGCGGGCAGGAAAAAGTATTGTAGCGCGAAAGGGAAAGACGATGATCATGTTGATTATTTTGACGGTAATCGGATCACTCGTACTGTCAGGATTCGCGATTCAGAATGCTGCTAAATCGGCGGGAGAAGAGGCGAGAAAAGAGTTAGGGGCGACAGTGACACTACAAGTCGATCGACAAAAGCAAATGCAGGAACGACAAGCGTCAGGTGAACGTGGACGACCAGAAGAAGTAGCGATTGATACGACGGATGTTGAAGCAATCGAACAACTAGATGAAGTCAAGTCCGTCAACTACCTGGCACAAACGACAGCGACATCAAGTGATCTCACACCGATTGAGAGTGAATCAACGAACTCAGGTGGTGGGCGAGGGGGAGAGATGCCTGAAGGGATGACGATGCCAGATTTCTCTTTAAATGGTGTGACGAACATGGAACTACTTGATACATACACGAACGGTACATTGAAAATCGTGGATGGAGAAGCATTGACTACCGATGCTAAAGAAAAAAGTGTTGTCATCGATGAAAACTTAGCGACTGAAAATGATCTCAAAGTCGGGGATACGTTTAAGCTGACATCGACAACGACCGAAAATTCCGTAACAGTGACGATCATTGGGTTATCGGCATCGACGGAAGCGACATCCGATGCGAATTTCCGAGCGGCAGGCTTCATGGACCCGATGAACCAGATGTACATTGCAAATGATACACTCGCGAGCTTCTCGACTGAAGAAGGAACGGTCAGTGTATCGAGTGTCGTCTACGCGCTAGAAGATCCATCTGAAATCAATACGTTCAAAAAAGAAGCGATGGCGGTCTCACCACTCGACTGGGATACGTTCACACTGGATGCGAATGATGCTGCTTATCAAAAAATGGTTGGACCGATTGAACAAGTCGCGTCCTTCTCAAAATCTGTCGTCTATCTTGTTAGTATCGCAGGTGGTTTGATTTTAGCGCTGTTGATTTTATTATCCGTCCGGGAACGTCGAAAAGAAATGGGTATTTTACTGGCGATGGGTGAAAAACGCTCGAAATTAATGGGGCAATTACTAATTGAAACGTTTGCGATTGCGGCAATTGCTTTCCTTGTCACGTATGCGACAGGTGGCATGACATCACAATTCATGACAGATCAGCTTTTGAACCGCGAGGTGACGGAAACGGCTAGTTCGGTCGCAACGCAGACTGGTTTTGGCGGTCCGGGTGGACGCGGCGGACAACAAGTGTTAGATAGCATTCCACAAATTACAGAGATGACAACGAAGATTGATTGGACGACGTTACTTCAAGTCATCGAAATTGGAAGTCTAATCGTCTTTTTATCTGTCTTGTTACCTTCACTTGCCTTACTACGGATGAATCCAAAAGAAATTCTATTACGGGAGGATTAATACTATGACGACTTTAGAAATGACGAACGTCACCTATGCCTATACATCAGGAAGCAAGCAACAACGGATCTTGAACGATGTCTCGATGCAGTTCGAGGCCGGACGGTTTTATGCAATTCTCGGTGAATCAGGTTCCGGGAAAACGACGGCTCTCAGTCTGTTGAGTGGACTTGATTCACCGACAGAAGGACAGATTACGTATCAAGGTCGCGATATTCGAAAAATCGGATTGACGACGTATCGTTCACGACATGCTGCGACCGTTTTTCAATCGTTTAATTTATTGACGTATATGAACGCATTGGATAACGTGATTGTCGCACTCGAATTGAGTGGACAACGCATAAAAGGAAAAAAGAAACATGCCCAAAATCTCCTTGAACAGGTCGGAATCGACGAAGCCCATGCGACAAAAAATGTACTGCAGTTGAGTGGAGGTCAACAGCAACGTGTCGCCATCGCACGTGCCCTTGCGACGGAAGCCCCAATCATTCTTGCGGATGAGCCGACGGGAGCGCTCGATGAAAAAACTGCGACGGACATCATTCGGCTATTTCAAGAACTTGCTCACCGTTCTAACCGTTGCATCATCGCGGTGACGCACTCTGCGGAAGTCGCCCGCGCTGCCGATCATATCATTGAATTGAAGAAACAGCGTTTTATAGAGAAGAAACGTGTTACAGAAGGCGAGGTCGTTCCTGCACGTTGATCCGAAAAAGCTCTCGCGTCTTTAGACGGGAGAGTTTTCCTTGAGCGCTTTAAGAAGCAATATTTTGTTTAGTTGAAAGCAACGTTGATCGACGGAAATAACCGTATAAGAGTCCACTACTGACGACGATGAGGCTACACATCAAAAACATGTTCGAGTAACCCACTTTCGCGGCGATGCCTGACAAAAGAAAAGCACCGATTCCGAACCCGCTATCGTAAGCGAGAAAGAATGTCGAAATCGCCTTGCCTTTTTGTGCGGGAGCCGCATAGGTCAACATGACGGTTTGTAACCCTGGGAAAATCGAAGCGGAACCAATTCCGATGATGAGGGCGGCGGACAATAATCCGGGAAGTGTCGGGAACAGTCCGAGTACTAAAAAACCGACGGCGTATAAAACATACGATGGCACCAATACAGAGGCTGGTCCGCGTCGATCAAACCGCTTACCGGCAAAAGGACGAATGGCAACCATGCCGAGTGCAGCAAGGCCATAAAAGTAAGAGGCATAAGTGACATGGTCCATCGCATCTGCATACAGCGAAATGAACGCGGATGTACTTGAAATCGCAATACCAGCAAGAACAGTTGCAAGAAGCAAGACAGGACTTGATAAGAATAACGACTGCCGTAAACGAAATGGTGCGGAACTTGTAACGTGACTACTCGTTAATGGTAAACGCCAGATGAAACTAAACGAACAAATCGCAAGCAGGGCAATCGTTACGAAGTACCAGACGAGCGCATCGTGTGCAATCAACGTCAATCCGATGACCGGCCCGAGAACGGAAGCAAGGTTCATCGAGAGGACGAAATAGCCCATTCCTTCCCCTTGACGAGGTGTTGGAATCAGCGTGGTTACGCTTAGGCTTAGTGAAGAAGAAATCATTCCGAAACTAAACCCGTGTAAGACACGAATGATCAATAACAGACTGAATGATTCGAGCGGTAAGACGATGAGATATAAGCAACTGACAATCATGAAAAATGTAGCGGACAACAGTAACATTCGTTTGAGCTCATAACGATCGAGCCAATGTCCGATTAAAGGACGTGAACAAACCGTTGCTAAAATGAATGCCGTTACGACCCAACCGAGCGAACTTTGAGAAACATTGAACTGTTGTGCGGCCAGTAAAGGTAAGGAAGCATTCAGTAAATAAAAGGTGATGAACAACAGTAGATTGACGACGAGTGTCGTTACATAGTGACGGTGGAATAAACGATTCAAGAAGATTCCTCCTGTTCGACAGGACGGTGGGTCGCCAGCAGACGGGTCATCAAAATCTCTAAAGAATGTTGTTCTTCTTTTGATAGTTCACCTAGGAACAAGCGATGTGCTGCCTGGACTGCTTCATCGATACCATTGAAAGCAGCTCTTGCCTGTGGTGTCAATTCAACAAGGCGTTGTCGTCCGACGGATTTCCGAGAGATGAAGCCTAGTTCTTCTAAGCGAACGACCGTTTTCGTGACAGCTGGTTTTTCGATGATTAAGTATTTCGAGAGGGTGATTTGCGACACCGGTTCAAGTAAGGAGACTGCTTTTAACAATGCCCATTGACCAGTGTGCAAAGAATGTTGGGCAAGGACGGCGTCGATATCTCGTTTGACGAGCCGTGCCACTTTTGAAAGTTGACCAAGAATATCTTCTTGTTGGGATGACATTAAAAAACCTCCTTTAAGTTAACTAGTTAACTTAAAGGAGTATAACGAATGAAGTTAGTGTTTGGCAAGGAGGAAATCTTAAACGATTGATTTGAACCGTGCTGCAAATTGAACCTGATTGGGACTTCCTTGAAGAGTAGCATCGATGTCTAGTCGTTCCATGATTTGATGAACGAGATAAAGTCCGAGCCCGCTGCCACCATGCATACGATTTCGGGATTGCTCAGAGCGTTCGAGAGGATTAAACCAGGCAGCGGTCTCACTCGAATCTTGGGTCGTTGGGAAATTTGTAATGCGCAACGTCAACTCGTCTCCTTGTTCGAACTCGATATGAATCGTTCCATTAACAGCGGTATAGGAAATCGCATTCATCAAGAGATTATGGAGTGCCCGTTCAAGTAACTGGGCATCGGTTTGAACAGTCAACTCGTTTTCTATGAGGACGATGTCGAGGTTGCGATCGACAATTAACTGATCGAACTGTTGCAATTGATGCTTGATTAATGTGAGTGGGTTAATTGGTGTGAGTTGAAGATTCATTTGCTCAACACGAGCGACTTCTAACAATTCGGCAATGAGTCGCTCCATATCTTCAATGACGTGCCCCGCCCGAGCTAGATAATGATCCCGGTCACGATAGGCACCGAGGTTTAACAGCATTCCTTCAATTTGACCTTTCACAATGGTGACGGGTGTTTTGAGTTCATGTGAGATGGCGAGGAATAATTGACGACGTTCCGCATCGCGCTTACGGTCTTTTTCGGACTCGAACCGCAATTGTTCGTTGGATGTTTGAAGCGACTCCATCGTGACTTCAAGTTTAGTCGCCAATTGGTTAATGTTTCGTGACAAATCACCCAGTTCATCGGCAGAAGTATGATGGGTTCGGACGGAAAAATTCAAGTTCGCCAGTTCTTTTGTTGCTTGATTAATTGTTAAGAGTGGGCGTGAGATGATGCGCGAATACAGATAGGCGGCAAGACCTGCTAGCAGAAGCAAGGGTAAGACGATATAGGGCGCTAATTTTAAAATAACGCTTTTCACTTCATCGATTGGCTGAATCATCTGATCGACATCTAAAATGACAGTTTGGTCTACTAATTGAAGCGGAATTGAATCTTGAATTATTCCAGCAGGAGAAGTATTGGCAGTTCGTCGAACCGGTCCACGTCCAAAACCAGGTGCGTATAACAATTGATCTTCTTCCGTCCATAAGGAAAAACGAATCCCTTTTGCCGTTAACTGATCGAGCAGCGGAAGGAGATTTTCGCTCGAGAGATGCGTGCTCTCTTCTTGAAGAGAAGCCATCGTCGCGTGAAATTGCTCTTCCCGATAACTTTGATAATAAGAAGGTAATGTCGCATATAAAAAACCAATCGTCGAAAGAACTGCCACAATCAACAAACTCATCGTCAGGAAAAAAAGTTTTCCCGTGATGCGTGGACGTTTAATTAGTCGCTTCAAGTTTATAGCCGACCCCTTTCACGGTTTGAATGTAAGGTAAATCAATTTTTTTACGTAAATTTTTAATATGTGTATCTAAAAAACGTGTATCTCCTAATGCATCGAATCCCCAAAGTTGTTGAATCAACTGTTCGCGCTCTAAGACTCGTCCAGGATTTTCAAGTAATAAATGAAGGATTTGAAATTCCTTGAGGGTCAACGTCGTTTGAATTCCTGAAATTAAAACGTTATAGCTTGACGGAAATAGGGTAATCTCTCGAAAAGAGAGTTGTTCTTCAGAGTTCGTTTGGATTCGTCTGATGATCGCTTCAATTCTTCGTAGTAAAATCCGAAGTGAGAAGGGTTTGGCGATGTAATCATCGATTCCAAGGTCAAATCCCTTCACTTGATTTTCCTCATCCTGCAAGGCTGTCAAAAAAATAATTGGTGTTTGTGATTGCTTTCGAATGTTGCGTGCGACTTCAAAACCATCAAAATAGGGCATCATGATATCTAAAATGATTAAATCGAATGAATCGGACTGATATAACTTTAATGCCTCCATCCCATTTGTGGCACAGGAAACGTTATATCCACTTGATTCAAGTAATTCCGTAAGCAGTTCACGAATATCGAATTCATCTTCTGCTATTAATATATGTGTCATAGTTTTCACCTCAACTTTAGTTGTAGCATACTTACCTGAAGTTTAACTGAAGATTACTGGAAGACTGTTTAGAAAATGCTAGAATGGATCAAAATCAAATTCGGATTTTGAACATAGAAGGGAAGCGAACACCATGAATCATCAACACAAATTACTGTCAGACTTGCTTTCGCCTTTCCAGTTAACGACTGAAGAAAACCCAGTGATTACAAGCATTGAAACGGACTCACGCAAAGTGAAGCCGGGGAGCCTGTTCATCTGCATTCGTGGTTATACGGTAGATGGGCATCAATATGTACAAGAAGCAAAAGATAACGGAGCGGTTGCGATTCTTGCTGAAAAACAAGTCGGGGTAGTAGGGATTCCAACGATTCTCTTACCGGATACGAAACAAGCAGCAGGAAAGATTGCTGATTTTTTTTATGACCATCCGAGTCAAAAGATGAGAGTCTACGGTATTACTGGAACAAATGGGAAAACGACGACGACGCAACTTTCTTACGACTTGTTTCGAGCTGCCGGAAGACGAACGGGAATGATCAGTACGGTAGGTGCTCTGATTGATGGGCAACGTTTTGAGACACCAAATACGACACCGGAAGCTGTCATCTTACATCGTTTATTACACGAAATGGTCAACAATGGCGTAACGGACTGCATGCTCGAAGTATCGTCACATGCGTTAGTTGAGGGACGTGTAGAAGGTGTATCCTTCCACGCAGCGGCGTTCACGAACCTTTCACATGACCACTTGGATTATCATCAATCGATGGAAGAGTATGCGGAAGCGAAAGGCATGTTGTTTCAACAAGTAGCGAGGAATGACGGGAAGGGACTCGTCTTAAATGAGGAAGACGCGGCGAGTCACGTCATGGAGCGGGCCGGGGCAAATGTTCCTGTCACGTGGTATTCGACAAAGATAGAATCGGAAGCATCAATTGTAGTCGAATGGCGAGAGGAATCGGTAAATGTTCGAATTGACGGAACGACTACTGAAGTCCCGATCGCGCTACTCGGAAACTTTAATGCGGCCAATTTAGCAGCCGCGATCGGATTGATGAAAACAGGCGAGGTCAACATGTATGAATTAATTCGACATATCCCGTCGCTTCGTTTACCCAAAGGGCGACTCGAGCGGCTATCGTTTGAAGGAACGGAAATTTATATCGATTATGCGCACACTCCAGACGGGTTAAGAAAATGTTTGGAAGCGCTATCCGTTTCGAATGAGGCATTATACGTCGTATTAAGTGCAGCGGGTGAACGTGACCGGACGAAACGTCAGGAAATGGGACGAATTGCAGCACAATATTGTGCAGGAATTATAGTCACGGTTCACGATACGAGACGAGAAGATCCAAGACAAATTATTGATGAACTGAGCGTGGATATTTCGTCTGATAAAATCATTTCTTGTCACGTAGATCGAAAAAATGCCTTGCTCGCGGCAGCTGAAATTGCGCTCGAAGGAAAACGCGTTGTAATTGTCGGAAAAGGACACGAAGAAATCGAGCGAATCGGGACTGAAGGTGTCCCGTTCAATGAAACGAAAATTCTTCTCGCGGAGTTAGGGCGTTTGAAAGGAAAAGAGTCAGCCATTTAAAAACCGACCACTCCTTAGGATGATGGTCGGTTTCGTTTTTCAGCTAATTGTGTCGCTTTTTTTGTATTAGCAAAATGAAATTTTGTCCAGTTCTTTAATTGATCTGGACCGTGTTTCAATAAAAGTGATGCAGCGACTTGATCGACCTTTGCACCTGCACCTTTCGGAATTTCTGTACCCGCTTGTTGACTGAGTACATCCATCTCTTTCAAAAAGATCGCGCGGGCGAGGATGGATGCTGCTGCGACAGCGACATGAAGTCCTTCTGCTTTCGTCGAAAAATAAACGTTCTCTTTGACTTGGTTTACTTCACCAGACAAGTGTTTATAATAGGTCGCTTTTTCTGCGAACTGATCGATTAGAATCGCTTTTGGAGTGGCTTCGAGCTTTTCGAGCAGACCACCTAGCGCTGAATTGTGTAGAAGTGCCGTCATCTTTCCTTGTGTCATCGTACGCTGCATCCGATTGTAGTCTGGATTATGAAGGATTCGGAATTCGTACGGAATGACGGCATGAAGGTCGCGGGCAATCTTTCGGATTTCGATGTCCGAGACATTTTTGGAATCACGCACACCAAGTTCTTGGACGAGCTCGATTTGTTGTGCATCTACATAGGCGGCAACGACGACGAGCGGACCAAAGAAGTCTCCTTTCCCGACTTCATCACTACCGATGACTGACCAAGTCGAGAAGTCTCTCGGAAGCAGTCCACTCGCAGTAGAAGGGGCTTTCTTTAAGAGCGGGGCTCCGTAACGGGCAGAAATCGCCTCAGCTTCTGTGCCTTGGAACATT
This sequence comes from Exiguobacterium sp. s127, assembly GCF_018618695.1. Taxonomy (NCBI): domain Bacteria; kingdom Bacillati; phylum Bacillota; class Bacilli; order Caryophanales; genus Exiguobacterium; species Exiguobacterium sp. s127. Next base: position 470,470 of record NZ_JACSMO010000001.1, read on the forward strand.
ACTTTTCCTGAATTATAGATGGTTACGACACAGGTTTTCGTGCGTGCAGCAAAGCGGGCATATGGTGGCGATGTGATACGAGAAGCTTGAAAATCAGAAATAACGACTTCTTGTTTATCCTTTGGTAATTTTAAAACGACGGTTCCCATAAATAGATCATCCTTTCAGACAACAAGCATACCATCCTCTAGACCGATGGTGGACTTCTTTTCCTATTTCAAAAATGATGGTACTATATGAAAGAAGCAAAGTATGAGGAGGACAGAATAATGGCTGATTCAGAAGGGCTGAACCGGACGACGATTCATATCGCAGGTAATGATTATACGATTGTCGGGACGGAGTCGCCAGAACACGTACGTGAAGTGGGTCTCCTCGTCGATACAAAAATTCGGGAAATTCGAGACCAAGCACCACAACTCGACGTTCGTCAAATTGCCGTTTTAGCGGCTCTCAATATTGGTAGTGATTACGTAAAAATCAAAAAGAATTTGGGTGAACTTTAAACTATGATTACCTTTGTTATTTTATTATTTCTCGCATTAGGAACGATGACAGGTGTCCGTCGAGGCGTTGTTTTGCAAGCAGGACATTTACTGAGTCTGTTGATCTCGTTCATCGTGGCACTCTCGTTTTATGATGAGTTAGCTGCAAAATTTAAATTATGGGTTCCATATCCATCAACACTCGACGATGCTGGAATTGATTTAACGATGTTTTCAATTCCGAGCTCAATTGGGTTAGATGAAGTATTTTATAAAGCATTTTGGTTCATCGTTCTGTTTTTCGGGACAAAAATCATTTTATCAATGATTTTATCGATGTTTGATTCCTTGACGAACATTCCAGTGTTAAAACAAGTGAAAGGTTTACTCGGCGGTATATTTGGATTCATCGAGATGTATATTTTCGTGTTCTTGATTCTATTTTTGGCAGCCTTTGCGCCAGTCCAATCGATTCAAGATGCCATTGCGAATTCGAGCTTGGCGACATTCATGATTCAACATACACCGTTATTAGCGGAATGGCTCATGACGAAAGTCGGTTTGATAAAATAACGCGCTCCCGTTAACTGGGGGCTTTTTTTGAGGGGAGAATTGACGATGCGAACGACTCAAGATGCGATTCGACATTTAGAACGGATTTCCGTTTATCTCGAAGTAAAAGGTGAAAACCCATTTAAAATCAATGCCTTTCGTAAGGCGGCAAGTATATTAGAAGCGGCAGAACACGATTTCATGGACATTGAAGATTTCACAGCGATGAAAGGGATTGGCAAAGGAACAGCGGCGGTCCTTGAAGAATTCCGGACGACAGGCACGAGTACGGCACTCTCGGAACTGGAACAAGAAGTGCCAGAAGGTCTGATTGCGCTACTGAAGATTCCAGGTCTCGGAGGTAAGAAACTCGCAAAATTACATGATGTCGGTGTCATCGATGCAGATTCCTTTGCCGAAAAACTGGAGGATGGTACAGTCGAAGCGATGCCGGGATTCGGGAAAAAGACAGTCGAAAAATACGTGAAGGCACTCGAAACCTTTGAAACACGACCGGAACGATTACCGTACGGTGTCATGCGAAAAATCGTAAGTGAACTCGAACAGACACTAACGGCATTTGAAGGAATCATCCGATTCGCAGTTGGCGGAAGTTTCCGTCGCGCGGAAGAGACGTGCAAGGATCTTGATTTTATTTTGTCGACAGATCAAGCAGAAGTCGTCAAAGGACAATTACTCGAGCTTGAGCAAATCGATGAAATCATCGCGGCAGGTGAGACGAAAGTATCGGTCGTCTTAAAACGCGATACGAACTATATCGCAGTCGACTTCCGCTTAGTCGACGACGCAGCATTCGCCTCGACGTTACATCACTTCACAGGGTCGAAAGATCATAATGTTCGGATGCGGCAACTCGCAAAAGAACGTGGTGAGAGTATTTCGGAATACGGTGTCGAGACGAAAGACGGTTTGTTCCAACCACAAACAGAGGATGAATTATTCGCGCGGTATGACTTGCCGTTCATCCCACCAGAGTTACGTAGCGGGCGCCACGAGTTTGAACAAGATTTGACGCGACTGATTACGGAAAAAGATATCCAAGCGGATGTCCATATGCATACGACGTGGTCGGACGGAACCTTATCAGTCGAAGAACTCGTCGATGCTTGTGCTGCGCGCGGTTACTCGTGGATGGCCATCACGGATCACAGCCAATACATGAAGTTCGTCAACGGATTGACGATAGATCGCTTACGCAAACAACGTGTTGAGATTGAAGCCGCGCGTAAGAAACATCCCGACATGACAATCTTATGTGGTGTCGAGATGGATATCTTGCCGGATGGATCACTTGATTATGAGGATGAGTTCTTGCAGGAAATGGACTACGTCATCGCCTCGATTCATTCGAAGTTTGATCAGACGGAAACTGAAATCATGCAACGGTTAGAAAATGCTTGTCGTAATCCTTATGTCTCACTCATTGCCCATCCGACAGGACGAATCATCGGTCGGCGCGAAGGTTATGCCGTCAATGTTGATCGCCTGATTGAACTGGCGGCAGAGACAGGGACAGCGCTTGAACTGAATGCGAACCCGGCACGTTTTGATTTAACGGCGGCTTCGCTCGCGAAAGCAAAGGCAGCGGGTGTTAAAATCATGATTAATACGGACACACACCGTCCAGAAATGTTAGAAGACATGAAACTTGGAGTCCTCCATGCACGTAAAGCATACTTGGAACCAACAGATGTCATCAATACGTGGACGGCGCAGGAGGCGCGTGCCTTCTTTGATCGAAAACGTTTAGGAGTGGATTAAATGAATGCTAACGCATTACGCGTCTTAGAATATGATAAATTGAAAGACTTACTCATCAAACAAACGGCTAGCTCGCTCGGAGCACAGTTCGTCAAAAATATGCAACCGTCAGAAGATTATGAACAAGTCAAAGCACTCTTAGCCGTGACGACGGAAGCGACGACGGTCTATCGTCTACGCGACCGTTATCCGTTCGGCGGTTTAACGGATGTGCGTAGTGAAGTCAAACGGTCTGAGATTGGTTCAATCCTCTCGACGAGTGAATTGTTGGCTGTAGCAGACGTCGTTTACTCCGGACGCCAAGTGAAAGCTTTTCAAGAACGGCTGCACGAGGACAATCCCGACTTACGATTGCCGGCACTCGACAGCCGAATCGAGCAAATTACAAAGCTCGTCGAAATCGAACAAGGGATTCGTCATGCGATTGATGACCAAGGCGTCGTCCAAGACTCTGCGAGTGACAAACTACGGTCGTTAAGAAGTCAGCTGCGCTCACTCGAAGGACAAGTCCGTTCGAAAATCGACGGTGTCTTACGCAGTAAATCGAAGATGTTGTCGGATGCCATCGTCACGATGCGAAACGACCGTTATTGTGTCCCGGTCAAACAAGAATACCGTCAAGCATTTGGCGGGATTGTCCACGATCAATCAGCGTCTGGTGCAACACTGTTCATCGAACCACAAGCCGTCGTTGCCGCAAATAACGAAATCCAAGAAGCGCGTCTCAAAGAACGTGCCGAAATCGAACGCATTTTAGCCCAGTTATCGGCACTTGTCGGTGCCGTCGGAGATTCATTACGGATTAATCTCGATGTGTTGGCAGAACTCGATTTCATCATGGCGAAAGCGTTGTATGGTCATCAAATCCGTGCCGTCGAGCCACGCTTGAATGAAGAACGGCGAATCGTCTTAAAAGAAGCGCGCCATCCGTTCATTGCGGATGAAGATGTCGTCCCGATCACCGTTTCCTTAGGTGGCGAATTTACATCACTCGTCATCACTGGACCAAACACCGGTGGGAAAACCGTCACGTTGAAGACGATTGGTCTTCTGCAACTGATGGTCCAGTCCGGATTATACGTGCCGGCAGCCGACGAAACGGAACTGAGTGTCTTTGATGCGATTTATGCAGATATCGGTGACGAACAATCGATTGAACAAAATCTCTCGACGTTTAGTTCACACATGACGAACATCGTCTCGATGATGGAGAAGATTGACTTCATGAGCCTCGTCCTATTTGATGAGCTCGGAGCAGGAACTGATCCGACGGAAGGGGCGGCACTCGCGATTGCGATTCTCGATGAAGTCAAGTGTCGCGGAGCACGTGTCGCCGCGACGACTCACTATTCGGAACTGAAAGCTTATGGTTATAATCGTGAAGGTGTCGTCAATGCCTCGATGGAATTTGATGTCGAATCACTCAGCCCGACCTATCGTTTACTGATTGGTGTCCCGGGTCGCTCGAATGCCTTTGAAATTTCGAAACGACTTGGCTTATCGGACATGGTGATTGAGGCAGCGCGTGGTCAAGTCGGAAGCGATGCTCAGTCTGTCGAAACGATGATTGGTCGACTCGAGGAAGCGAAACAACGTGCCGAATCACTCGAGCAAGAACTACAACAAGAAAAAGAGCGACTGACATTAGAGCGCGAACAGTTCGAACAGGAACAAGCTGAAATTTTTGAGGAGAAAAATGAAATTTTAGCGAAAGCAGAAGAAAAAGCGACACGAGCCGTCGAACGCGCTCAAAAAGAGGCGGAGGCTATTATCAAACGCCTGAAAGAACTCCGTGATGCAGGTGCCGTCAAGGAACATGAATTGATTGAAGCCCGCAAGCAGCTCGAACAAGCAAAACCGACCTTACAAGATCAGCGGATTGCGAAAGTAAAAGCGAAACATGATAAAACGCCGACGTTTGCTAAAGGTGAAGAAGTCAAAGTGACGACCTTCAATCAAAAAGGCTACATCATCAATCAAAACTCAAACGGCGACTACACGGTTCAAGTCGGTATCATGAAAGTCAACGTCAAGCCCGGTGATCTCGCTAAAATCGGAGCAGCCAAACCAACCCAGAAGACAACGAAACGGTCAGGAAGTTCAAGTATCACAAAACAATCGTCTCCGTCAGCCGAACTCGATTTACGCGGTGTACGGGTAGAAGAAGGTCTATCGAAACTGGAACGTTTCATGGATCAGGCGTTATTGTCGAACTATGATCATATCCGTGTCATTCATGGACTCGGGACGGGTGCGATGCGTCAAGGTGTGCAGGAATACTTGCGTGGCAATCGTCACGTGAAGACGTCTCGACTCGGTGGTCAAGGTGAAGGTGGACATGGCGTGACAATCATCGAATTGAAATGAGGAAACGCGAATGAACATCTTTGAAAACGTCTACGTCTATACGACGGCGCTCTATTCAGTTGCGGGTCTCTTAATTATCATGGGTCTTGCACTGTTTGAGTTGACAACACGGTATCGGAACTGGGAACATATCAAGAGTGGAAACATCGCTGTTGCTCTAGCGACAGGCGGAAAAATCATCGGACTCGCAAACATCGTTCATTTCGCTGTCCAAAGTGAAGAACGTGTCGGGGCAATTTTTTTAGAGAGTGCTTTTGGATTTTTATTGTTAATCTCGACCTATTGGATTTTTGAGTTCTTGACACCTAATCTCCCAGTAGACCGAGAAATCGAAAAAGGAAACATCGCAGTCGGTATCATTGCGTGTGCTCTCTCGATTGGGATGTCATTCGTCATCGGTTCTGCGTTAGTGGGGTGAGCTTGTGTTAGAACGGTTAGCAAAAATTATGTTTGGTGTCTCGATTGCTTTTTTAGTCGTCGGATTGTTATGGATCTTTATGAATTAAAAGAACTGGCTTTGCTAAGTGATCATTCCGTACTGAACTTCATTCAGTGCGGAATTTTTATGGAGTGAGGACTACTTTTCATATGAAGGAGGAACATTGAATGAATGTCAGAAAAACAACAACAAATGAAACGAGACGACGTGCATTCGAAGCCATGCAAGCCATCTCGTGGAAGGATATTTTTTGGATTATCGTTGGTTCCGCCATTTTATCATTTGGCGTCAATTACTTTACGATACCGAATGATTTATCTGAAGGTGGATTAATTGGGATTACGGTCATCTTCTATTACCTGTATGGCTGGGATCCGGGACTTGTTTCGCTCCTTGCGAACGCTATTCTCTTCATCATCGGCTACCGTTTCTTAAGTCGGAAAACGATGATTTACTCGGTCATCTCGGTTGCGGTGACATCCTTCGTCCTCTCGACGACGGCATCATTCACGACTTCGTCAGATAATCGTCTGATCGGGACGGTTTACGCAGGGATTTTGATCGGGGTCGGAATCGGTCTTGTTATCCGCGCAGGGGGGACGACAGGTGGTGGTGTCATCATCGCCCGTCTGATGAATAAATATTTGAACCTCGGGATTGCAGTCTCGATGTTTATCATCGATGTCATCGTTGTCGGAGCGTCCGGGTTCTTATTCGGTGAAGAAACGATGCTGTATACATTGATTGCAATCATCATCGGCTCTTATTTGATTGATCTCGTCAGCGAAGGCCTGAATGTTCGAGAAGCGGTCACAATCATTAGTCACCGTCAAGAAGAGATTGCGACTGTGCTGACGGAAACACTCGGAAGAAGTGCGACTGTCATCCATAGTCATGGTCATTTTACGAAACAAAAAAATGACATGCTCTATATGATTGTCGATAAACGCCAACTCGCGCCACTAAAACAAATTGTCGAAGCAGCAGACCCACGAGCTTTCGTCGTCATTCATAAAGTACGTGAAGTCATCGGAGAAGGATTTACGTATCCTTCACGATAAGATGAAGCGAGGTCAGACTAAAATTAAATGTTATGTTCAAGCCTATTGTTCATATGTTGTGAACGGTAGGCTTTTTTTGATGAAGTCCTTAATCATAAGAAAACCCGTCTTCATGAAAAGAGGAATTTTTTAACTTTTTTTAGCCAATAGTAGCCGTAAAGGGGAAATAACACGTATAATAAAAATGAATAGTAATTCAGTCACAGGGAGGGATTTGAATGGATTCAGTATGGTTAAAGGATTATCCAGAGCAAGTACCCGCATCAATCGACTATCGTGAGATTCCGTTGTACCAAGCTTTAGATGAAGCGGCAGATGATTTTCCAGAGCGACGGGCACTGAGTTTTCTTGGGAAACGAATGACTTTCAAGGAAGTACGACAAGAAGCAAGAAGTCTAGCACACGTTTTACAAGAAGCTGGGCTCGAAAAAGGGGACCGTGTCGGTTTAATGTTGCCGAACTGCCCGCAGTATATGCTGAGTTATTATGCCGTATTATACGCCGGTGGAACAGTCGTCCAAGTAAACCCGCTCTATACGGACCGTGAGCTCGAGCAAATTCTAGTCGATTCTTCTGCGAAAATGCTCATCACCCTCGATCTTCTCTACCCGAAGGCGACACGAGTCAAGTCATCGACGCCCTTGACGACGGTCGTGACGACGAGCATCGCAGACTATCTGTCATTTCCAAAAAACAAACTATATCCAATCAAATCACGCAAGGACAACAACATCATCGTCGATACGACGGGATCCATTCCTTTTTTGGCACACCGAGAGCACCCTCCGATTGAACCGGTCGAGATTGATCCAAAAGAAGATATTGCTGTTTTACAATATACCGGTGGCACGACAGGAGCACCGAAAGGCGTCATGTTGACGCATTTCAATTTAAGCGCGAACGTCGAACAAATTGGGCACTGGTTCTATAAATATTCACGCGGTGATGGGCGTAAATTATTAGCGGTCGTTCCTTATTTCCACGTGTATGGCATGACCTGCAACTTAAACTTTGGGATTTTTAATGCGTATGAGCAAATCATCTTACCAAAGTTTGATATTGAACAAGTGCTGAAAACGATTGATAAAGAAAAACCGAACTTGTTCCCGGGTGCACCGACGATGTACGTCGGTTTATTAAATCATCCGAAACTGAAAAAATATGATCTTTCGTCCATCGAGGCTTGTATTTCCGGTTCGGCACCACTTCCGGTCGAAGTCCAGGAGAAATTTGAAAGTGTGACGGGTGGACGGATCGTCGAAGGATATGGTTTGTCAGAGACGAGCCCTGTCACACATACGAACTGCATTTGGGATAAACGCGTTCCAGGATCAGTTGGCATTCCGGTTCCAGACACAATCGCAAAAATCGTTCAAGCCGATGGTGAGACGCTAGCAGCACCAGGTGAGATTGGTGAGATTCTTGTCCGAGGTCCGCAAGTCATGAAGGGATATTGGAAACGTCCGGAAGATACGCAGGCAGTCTTGCGTGATGGGTGGTTGCACACGGGGGACTTAGGATATGTGGGGGAAGACCATTATTTCCGGATTGTCGACCGTAAAAAAGATTTAATCATCGCTTCAGGATTTAATATCTATCCACGTGAAGTCGAAGAAATTTTATATGAACATCCTGCAGTCAAAGAGGCTGTCGTGATTGGTGTACCTGATGCGTATAGAGGTGAGACAGTGAAGGCCTTTATCGTCCTTAAAGATGAAATGAGCGTGACGGAGGAAGAACTTGATCAGTTCTGTCGAAAAAACTTAGCATCGTTCAAAGTACCAAAACGCTACGAATTTAGACAAGAGTTGCCGAAAACATTTGTCGGGAAGATTCTCCGCCGTGTCCTAGTCGAAGAAGAACGGGCAAAACAGCTGGAAGAAAGCAGTTGACAGTAAAGAAAGACATGGTAGAATAAATATGAATGAACCATCATTCATTTTATTTGTTAGGAGATATCTTTTATGAAAAGAACAATGTCTAAGAGTGATCGCATCATTGATGCAGCAGTCAAAGTGATTGCAAAAAACGGTTATCATGGCGCGAAAGTAACAGCCATCGCGAAAGAAGCAGGTGTCGCAGACGGGACGATTTATCTTTACTTTAAAAACAAAGAACACCTGTTGATCTCTTTGTTCGAAGCGAAGATGGGGAGTTTCATCGAGTATTCAGAAGCTCAAATCGCGAATCATCAATCAGCGACGAAACAACTCGCTGCATTGATTGAGGCACATTTGGAGCAACTATCCGTCGATTATGATTTGGCCGTCGTCACACAAATCGAGTTACGGCAGTCAAATCAAGAGATGCGGCAAAAGATTGCGACCGTCCTCAAACCATATCTTCATTTAATTGACCGTGTCATTCACAATGGGATCGCATCAGGCGAGTTCTCAGCCGAACTGGATTATCGGTTGGCGAGACAAATGGTCTTCGGGACGATTGATGAAGTCGTCACGAGTTGGATGGCGAGTGGCTTTAAATATGATTTATTGGAAACGCAACATGGTATTCATCGAATGCTGATCAAAGGGCTGAGTTAAGCCCTTTTCAAGACAAGCTTTTTGTAAGCGGATACAACGGATGATGGTGAATAGAAGTTGACAAGGGGGAGCTAGTGATGGAAATCTATGTGTTATTAAAACGGACGTTTGATACGGAAGAAGCAATCCAGCTCGAAAACGGTAAGATTGAGGAAGACGGAGCAGAGTTCATCATCAATCCATATGATGAGTATGCGGTCGAGGAAGCGATTCGGGTGCGGGATGCACAAGGGGGAGTCGTAACCGTCTTAACAGTAGGACCGGAAGATGCGGATAAAGAATTACGAACAGCACTTGCAATGGGGGCTGACAAAGCGGTTCGTATTTCGATTGAGGACGATGTAGAAGAAGCGGATCATTTCTCGGTTTCTGAAGTCCTTGCAGGTTATCTGAAGGAACAAGACGTTGACTTAATCATCGCCGGGAACGTAGCGGTTGATGGGGGAAGCGGACAAGTCGCACCACGTGTCGCACAGTTGCTTGACATACCATATGTCACGACGATCACGAAGTTAGAAATCGACGGAACGGATGCTGTCGTCACACGTGACTCGGAAGGGGACACGGAAGTCATCAAAACGTCGTTACCGTTACTCGTCACGGCACAACAAGGGTTAAACGAACCGCGTTACCCTAGTCTTCCTGGCATCATGAAAGCGAAAAAGAAACCACTCGAAGAATTAGATCTCTCAGATCTTGAACTGGACGAAGATGAACTAGCACCACGTCTCGAGACAGTCGAACGCTTTTTACCACCGAACAAAGCCGCTGGTAAAGTGCTCGAAGGGGAGATCTCGACACAAGTCGAAGAACTCGCTACGCTATTACGAAACGAAGCAAAAGTAGTCTAAGGGGGAATGAACGATATGTCAAAAGCACTTGTACTTGCAGAATCACGTGATGGTAATTTACGAAATGTTTCGTTTGAAGCGATTGCGGCCGCGAAACTTGTAGCAGATGAAGTCGTCGTCGCCTTGATTGGGGAAAACGTAGCAAAAGATGCGGCACAACTCGCGACGCGTGGGGCGAACCAGGTTCTCGTCGTAGAGGACGCACGTCTTCTTCACTATACACCGGACGGTTATGGACAAGTCTTCATGCAACTGATTGACCGTATGTCACCGGACGTACTTGTCTTCGGTCACACGTCGCTCGGAAAAGATTTGTCACCCAAAATCGCAGCGAAGCTCGAAGCCGGTTTAATCAGTGACGTCACATCAATCGAGGGAAGCGGAGCGGATGCGTTGTTCATCCGACCGATTTACTCAGGGAAAGCCTTTGAAAAGGTAAAAGTCACAGAAGGTAAAACACTGTTTACGGTCCGACCAAATAACATCGAACCGTTAGCGGAAGGCAGTTCGGACGGATCGATTGAAGCAGTAACGGTCGAACTAAAAGATTTACGGACCATCGTTTCTGAAGTCATTCGTAAAGCAACGGGCGGGGTCGATTTATCAGAGGCAAAAATCATCGTTGCGGGTGGACGTGGTGTCAAGAGTGCCGATGGGTTTGCACCGTTACAGGAATTAGCGGATTTACTTGGCGGGGCAGTCGGTGCTTCTCGTGGCGCCTGTGACGCTGATTACTGTGACTATGCGTTACAGATTGGCCAGACGGGGAAAGTCGTTACACCGGATCTCTACATCGCCTGTGGCATTTCCGGAGCGATTCAACATTTGGCAGGCATGTCGAATGCGAAAGTCATCGTCGCCATCAACAAAGATCCGGAAGCGAATATCTTCTCGGTCGCAGATTATGGCATCGTCGGAGATTTGTTTGATGTTGTGCCATTATTGACAGCAGAATTCAAGAAAATGCTCGTTCATTAATTTAAAAAGTGGGGCGGAGGAATCATCCTCTGCTCCTCTTTTTCTGCACGGTGGGCGGCGTAAAAATCGTCGTGAGCAGTTTCTTTTATCGAACGACATCGCTGTGCTATACTCAAATCAGTAAACAGGTTGATTTCACTTTTGCTGTAGCAAACATGAAATGAATCTAAAATTTAGGGGGTAATATTTCATGGCAATCGTACACGCAACTAGCCAATCATTTAAAGAAGATACACAAAAAGGACTCGTCCTCGTTGACTTTTGGGCAACTTGGTGCGGACCTTGTCGTATGCTCGCTCCAGTTCTCGAAGAACTCGATGCGGACATGCAAGACGTAACAATCGTTAAAGTTGATGTCGACGCTAACCCAGAGATCGCTGGCGCGTTCCAAGTACAAAGTATCCCGACACTCGTTCTCTTCAAAGACGGTGAGCCGGTTAATAAAACAATGGGCTTCATGCCTAAAGATGCATTAAAAGAATTCGTTGAATCAAACTAATTCGTTGAATGTTTCATAAAGAAGAGAGTGTCTCCTGAAATACGGAGGCACTCTTTTTTCAGACTGTAAACAACGTGATATTGGAAGATCCAGCGTCTTTTTTCGTTGCTTTCCTCGGGCGAGGCGCAAGCCGTTGCTCCTTGGTCCTCACGGACAACGAGCAGGGTCTTGCCTGCCTCTGAACGTGCGTTGAAAACGCACGTTTTCCCGTAGGAGTCAACGAAATGTGACGCTTTTTAGGTCATACCGTGAAGGAAACTCATGCTTACAGACGCTTTAGATTGCAAGCTGTCGCGACCCTGCAGCTTTGCTGTAGCTTCTTCATAAGAGTTTGTCCATACGCCGCAAAGAGAGTGCCTCCTGAACTACGGAGGCACTCTTTTGGTCGTTCGTTTAAACGAGTGGGACGATCCCCGCCGAAAGATGTCGCTGACGATTGTCTAACGGCGCATTGTCAAGACATCGGTGAACAAAGCTCGACGAGGTGACCGTCCGGGTCAAGCACATAAGCGACGGTTTGTCCCCACGGTTTAACCGTTGGAGCGAGGATTGAAGGGAATCCTGCTACGATGATTCGTTCGTATACGTCCTTAACATCATCAGTAACGAATCCGATTTCGAGGGACTGCGGTCCGGTCTTGTCCAGGATGTCGTACGCAATCAGCGTTCGTACATCTTCTTTCGTATTAAAGGCGAGTGTCGTCGTGCCCGTGTCAAATTCGACATAACTTCCATGCTGCGCTTTGATTGGTAAACCTAATATTTGATGATAAAACATCAATGTCTGTTTGGGGTCATCAATGTAAAGGATCGTATAGCCGTAACGAATCATCGGAACCTCCTGACAAAAATTTAATCAACGAGTAACGAAGAAATATCGGAAGCGGGTGTCGGATAAGCGAAACGCGTTTGTTGCAAAGCGGAACTTGGGATTCGGTGTTGCATTGCGAATGAAAAATAGTTCGCAAGTTCAGCGGCGTGAACCCCGATGAAATGAGCGCCGAGAATTTGATCATCGTCACCAATCAGTACTTTAGCACGCGCGAAGGGATCTTTGATGCGGACATTCGTCTGCCAGGAAGAGGTATCGATCAAGTGACCGCGATAAGATATGTTGGCTTTTTTCAAAGCCGCTTCCGTTTGCCCGACTTGCGTGACGTTCGGTGCAGTAAAGACGACGCTCGGCACCGGTAATAACTCCAGTTTTCGAGAAGGTCCTTCAATCATGTTATGTGCCGCAAGACTACCTTCGGTTCCTGCAAACGGGGTTAAGGCAGGATTGCCACTGAGCGCGACATCACCTGCAGCAAAGATGTTTGAAGTAGACGACTGGAGGTATTCATTGACATGGATGCCTTTTTCTTCGTATTCGACACCTGCTTTTTCTAGGTCGAGCTGGTCGACGCTCGCGACGCGACCGGTAGCATTTAAGACGACATCGGTTTCGACCGTCGTATCATTTGATAGTTGAAGCGTCGTGCCATGATAGGAGACAGCTTCTGCACTATGCACGATTTTAATCCCGAGTGCTTGAGTCGCTTCGAGCAACACTTCGACAAGTTCCTGTTCAAACTGTTTTAAAGGACGGGACCGTAACACGATCGTGACTTCTGCCCCGGCGATGCGGGCGAGGTGAGCGAACTCGAATGAAATATATCCGCCGCCGATGCAGACAAGGCGCCGCGGGACATCTCGTAATTCTAAAAATTCATTGCTCGTCAAGAAGCGTTCGCTTCCTGGAATCGACAATTCGCGTGGTCGTAAGCCAGTGGCAATCAAAAAGTGTTTCGCTTCGAGTTCAGTGTCATCGACTACGATCCGTTCCTTCGAGAGGAATCGGGGCTCACCGTGGAAATAGTCGATTCCGATTTCGTCATAACGCGCACGTGTTTGTTCCGGGATGGCACGTGTATATTCATTTTTTCGTTCCATCAATTGACGCCAATCGATGGAGATGAGTCCTTTAAGACCATAACCGAGCAATCTCTCGACAGCATCTTTCGTTTCACTGCCAGTCAAAAGAATTTTTTTTGCATCACACCCACGTTGAGCGCATGTTCCACCTGGAGTGAAATTTTCGATTATCGCGACGCGAAGTCCTTTCTCGACGAATTTATAAGCTGCTTGATTCCCAGCAGAGCCTGTTCCAATTATAATGCAATCATATGTACGCATATTTTATCCTCCATGTGTCATAATCGTTGTAAGATGTTTACCCTATAAGGCAAAACTAAAAACGGTGGAAGGAGACATTTTTGTGAGCCATCAAGAACATATCAAGGCGAAACTATCCCTCTTACCTGACGAACCAGGTTGTTATTTGCATAAAAATGAATTTGGAGAAGTCATTTATGTCGGAAAAGCCAAAAATCTAAAGAATCGGGTCCGGTCCTATTTTACAGGAGCGCATGATTTGAAAACAGAACGACTTGTCGCGGATATCCGTGATTTTGAATATATCATCACAGGGAGCGAACTCGAAGCGTTACTCCTCGAGATGACGCTGATTAAAAAACATGATCCGAAATACAACATCATGTTAAAAGATGATAAGTCCTATCCGTACCTAAAAATTACGAATGAAACGTATCCGCGGCTGATTACGACCCGGAAGTTAAAAAAAGATGGAGGACATTATTTCGGACCTTATCCGAATGCGTATGCCGCTAACGAGACGAAGCGTCTGCTTGACCGCCTTTATCCGCTACGTAAGTGTCAGCCGATGCCGAAGAAGCTTTGTCTCTATTACCACATCGGACAATGTCTTGGACCGTGCGAAATTCAGGGTTTAGAGACGGAACAGAAAGAACTCGTCTCAGAAATCCGTCGTTTTTTATCGGGAGAAACAAAAGAGCTCGTCGCATCTTTACAGACGAAGATGGGCGAAGCGGCAGAAGCGATGGAATTTGAACGGGCAGGCGAACTACGTGATCAAATCCGCGCCATCGACTCCATCATGAACAAACAGAACATGATTACGGCAGATTTGACGTCCCGTGACGTTTTTGGAATTTACGTCGACAAAGGGTGGATGTGTGTCCAGGTCTTCTTCTTACGGGGAGGGAAAATGATTGAACGAGACGTGTCTCTGTTCCCGATTTACGGGACACCTGCGGAAGAATTAGAAAGTTTCATCGTTCAGTTCTACGAAAAGAATATCAAACCGAGCGAGATGTATGTTCCGCCACTCGTTAATCAACTGTTATTGAAAGAGGCAGTCGGAATTCGCGTTCATGTACCGGTCCGTGGATCGAAGCGGAAGTTACTCGATCTAGCGACGAAGAATGCCGAAAACGCAATTGGAGAACGGTTTGAATTGATTGCGCGTGATGAAAAGAAAACGGTCCAGGCAGTCCAGGAACTGGCTGACGCGATTGATGTTCATCCGTTATCGCGAATTGAAATCATCGATAATGCCAATATCCAAGGGGCGGACGCCGTTTCGGCGCTCGTTGTGTTCGAAGACGGAAAACCGCTTAAAAAAGAGTATCGTAAATTTAAGATTAAGACGGTCAAGGGACCGGATGATTATGAATCGATGCGCGAAATCGTCCGTCGTCGTTATCGTCGCTTATTGCTAGAAGGGGCACGTCTTCCCGATTTAGTGTTGATTGATGGGGGTCTCGGACAATTGAATGCAGCGCTGGAAGTCATTCAAGACGAGCTCGGTTTGGATTTACCCGTCGGTTCGCTCAAAAAAGATGATAAACACCGGACGAGCCAACTATTATTCGGTGAAGGTGGGCAACTGATTGAACTCCATCCGCGCTCGAGTGCCTTTTATCTTCTCCAGCGCATGCAAGATGAAGTTCACCGTTTTGCAATCACCTTCCACCGATCATTACGTTCGAAAGGGATGACCCGCTCGGTACTCGATGACATACCGGGTGTCGGCCCAAAACGCCGTCAGCAGTTGATTCGCCATTTCGGTTCGATGCGCAGCTTAAAGAAAGCGAATATCGAACAGTTGACGGAAGCCGGTCTACCTGTAAAATTGGCTGAATCGGTCGCGGAATATTTGAGTCAAGAAAATGAAGAATGAAAGTAGGGGACTTCCGATTGACGGAGGTCCCCTAGTGGTGTGCATTAGAATCTGAAGATGCGTTGCTCTACGTTAACGAAATTAGTTGTTGATATATTTTTCGTAAAACGCTCCGAAGTCTTTTTGGTTCCAACGGTGGTAATGTCCTTCTAACCAATCAAACGATTCTTGTGATAATGCTTTAAAGGCTTGTGGAACATCCATTTCAGCTTGCCGGATGCCACCGAGAATCGTCACGGAATGATTGAGCGAGTTATTGGCGAACTCGAGCATCTTTTGTCCTTCATATTGCTTTTCAGCAATCGCAAGAAGTGCTTTATAAAGGTCTTTGACATGTTCGAGCTGTTTTTTATCGACGTCGATCGAGTAATGCTTTCCGCCGATTTCGAATTTGATCTCGACATCCAAGTCGACCGTTCCTGCTGTTTCGAACATGACATGACGAATCGGATAATGGGCGTACGGATAGCGATAGAGGACACGCTTTGAACTGACGGCGCTTTCCCCGTCGAGGTGAATCAATGCTAAATTCGTAAAGCAGTACTCATCACTTTTGGATTTGATTAAAAAATAAATTTTTTCGCCGTCCTCATGGAGCACGTAATCGTCGGCGGCGGCTTTATCAAAATCGTCCGGATGAATGACTTGACCGATATCGCTGAATCCTGTTAAGTCTGCTGCTAATTTCTTGAACATCGTAATTCCTCCTCGAATATATGATCGACTACTTTATACGATTACGTGACGAAAAAAGTTTCATGCTAACACGAATCGTCTTAGAGAAACACGTATCAGTTCGAACGATCAAGAGGATCTTTCGGATCGAATTGGATGGTAATATGTACGCACTCTTTCCCCATCTCAGCATATCCTTCAGCGACAAATCCGTTCAACTTGGCAACCTGTTCGGCTAAAAAGCCTGCCTCAAGTTGAAAATAGCCGGTCGGTCGCTCGGCTTTAGTTGATTCCGGTGGTAAAAGTTCAAAAGAAAAAGTCGTCCCCTTTTTTTTCGTAAGGGAGAGGGTACCCCAACGGGCCTCTACGAAGAAAGGAATTAATTCGTCCTCGTTCAACACGGGGAATTGCCGGGCAAGTCGCTTACCTGCCCAGTAGATGACTTGACGATAATCGTTACCGAGTAGATCGCTTAACACGTAATCGCGGATCAGTTCGATGCCGAATGTTGGCGCAGTGTTTGGTGTTGATTCCATGATGATTCACTCCTATCTCTGAAACTATTATAGCGAGCTAATTCTCGATGGTCATTGTTTTCCTGAAAAAATTTGCAGTTAAATGCAACGGCTCGGGTTGTCTTATAAAAAGGACAGGAGTAGAATAAGTGATGAAAAGACGAATTTCCTTATGAAAGCGCTTTTCTACCAAAATGCGCCAACGTTTGATTGGCAAACAAAAGGGGGGATTTGGATGGCGAATCATCGTGATTTCGTGAGTCGTAAAATACACTCACTGCTCGGCGTCATTCCAATCGGGTTATTTTTACTTTCTCATCTTACGACGAACTATTTCATCGTTCGAGGGGAGGAAGACTTCAATAAGGCTGCGGAATTCGTGGGGAACGTTCCGTATCGACTGTTTCTAGAAGTGTTTGTCATCTTCATACCCATCATTTTACATGGTGTCTACGGTGTTTACATCGCATTCACAGGTTCCGCGAACACAGGACGTTATACATACTTCCGGAACTGGATGTATGTCTTACAACGCTTCACAGGTGTCTTCCTCGTCGTGTTCATTACATGGCATGTCTGGGAAACGCGGATTGCGGCAGCAATGGGGACGGAAGTTAATGCAAGCATGATGCAAAACATCGTCGATAACGGATTCATGCTCACGTTTTATATCGTCGGGATTCTAGCGACGACATTCCACCTTGCGAACGGACTTTGGACGTTCTGCATCACATGGGGAATCACACAGTCACCAGCGTCTCAACGCGCGATGTCTTATGTGGCGGCCCTCGTATTCATCGGTTTATCGTTTGTAGGCGTACGCTCGATTTTAACGTTTGCAGGCGTGTTGTAAGGAAAGGGGAACTGACAACATGGCGAACAAAAATCTTGTCATCATCGGTGGAGGGCTTGCCGGGTTGATGGCTACGATAAAAGCAGCAGAACAAGGAGTACCAGTAAAGTTATTCTCACTCGTACCCGTTAAACGATCACACTCCGTATGTGCCCAAGGCGGCATCAACGGTGCGGTCAATACAAAAGGGGAGGGTGACTCACCCTACCAGCATTTAGATGATACGGTGTATGGTGGCGACTTCCTCGCGAACCAACCGCCTGTTCAAAAAATGACAGAAGCGGCTCCGAAAATCATTCATATGTTCGACCGGATGGGCGTCATGTTTAACCGGACACCGGAAGGTTTACTCGACTTCCGTCGTTTCGGAGGAACACTCCATCACCGGACGGCTTATGCGGGAGCGACGACAGGACAACAATTACTGTACGCACTTGACGAGCAAGTACGTAAGTTTGAAGCGCAAGGTTTGGTAGAAAAGTATGAAGGATGGGAATTCCTTCGCGCAATCATTGATGAAGAAGGGATTTGTCGTGGTGCGGTGTGTCAAAATCTACGGTCGATGGAGATCGAAGCATTTGCAGCGGACTCCGTTATCCTGGCGACGGGTGGCCCAGGTGTCATCTTCGGTAAATCAACGAACTCGGTCATCAATACAGGTCAGGCAGCTGCAGCGGTCTATCGCCAAGGTGCGATTTATGCGAACGGTGAGTTCATCCAAATCCACCCGACAGCGATTCCTGGGGACGATAAGCTCCGTCTGATGAGCGAATCGGCACGTGGTGAAGGCGGACGTGTCTGGACGTATAAAGACGGGAAACCGTGGTACTTCCTTGAAGAAAAATATCCGGCATACGGAAACCTCGTCCCGCGTGATATCGCGACACGTGAAATCTTTGATGTCTGTGTCAATCAAAAGCTCGGTGTCAACGGGGAGAACATGGTGTATCTCGATCTCTCACACAAAGACGCAAAAGAGCTTGATGTCAAACTCGGCGGTATCTTAGAAATTTATGAGAAGTTCGTTGGTGACGATCCACGGAAAGTACCGATGAAAATCTTCCCGGCCGTCCATTACTCGATGGGTGGATTATGGGTCGATTACGATCAAATGACGAACATCCCAGGATTGTTCGCGTCTGGTGAGTGTGATTACTCGATGCACGGTGGAAACCGTCTCGGTGCGAACTCACTTCTCTCTGCCGTTTATGGCGGAATGGTTGCGGGTCCAGCAGCGATTGCCTATATGAACGAACTTGAAACTTCTGTCCATGATATGCCGGAAGAGGTCGTTGAAGCGCATAAAATCGCTGAAATCGATCGATTCAATGATATCTTGGCGATGGAAGGGACAGAAAATGCGTATCAAATCCACCGTGAGCTCGGTGAAGTCATGACGGATAACGTAACCGTTGTCCGGTATAACGATAAGCTCGAACAGACGTTGACGAAGATTAAGGAATTACGGGAACGTTTCACGCGGATCTCGGCGACGGATACGGCACGTTGGAGTAACCAAGGCGCATCCTTCATCCGTCAGCTCGATCACATGCTTGATTTAGCGGAAGCGATCACACTCGGTGCCCTTCAACGTGACGAGAGTCGTGGTGCCCACTACAAGCCAGACTTCCCAGAGCGTGATGATGAGCGGTTCTTAAAAACGACGATGGCACGTTATACAAACGGTCATCCTGAAATCTATTACGAAGAAGTCGATACATCACTGATTCCACCACGCAAACGCGACTACAGCAAGAAGTCGAAGAAAGAGGTGAAAGCATAATGGCGACACCACTCGAACAAGAAACAAAACAAAAACCGGTTCAGTTCATCGTGCAACGTCAGGATGGACCAGACGGAAAAGCCTATGATGAAGCTTTCGAAGTCCCGTATCGTCCGAACATGAACGTCATTTCAGCATTGATGGAGATTCGCCGGAATCCTGTCAATGCGGCAGGCGAAAAAACGACACCGATCAACTGGGACATGGGTTGTCTTGAAGAAGTATGCGGGGCGTGTTCGATGGTCATCAACGGGACACCACGTCAATCATGTACAGCGCTCGTCGATAAGCTCGAACAACCGATTCGTTTGCAACCGATGCAGACGTTCCCGATTGTGCGCGACTTACAAGTTGACCGTCAACGGATGTTTGACGCACTCAAAAAAGTAAAAGCATGGGTTCCGATCGATGGGACGTATGACCTTGGTCCAGGACCACGGATGCCAGAGAACAAACGGCAATGGGCGTATGAACTTTCAAAATGTATGACGTGTGGCGTTTGTCTTGAAGCATGTCCGAACGTCAATGACCGTTCGAACTTCATCGGACCGGCGTCGATCTCACAAGTTCGTCTCTTCAACTCACACCCGACAGGTGCCTATCATAAAGAAGAGCGCCTGGAAGCATTGATGGAAGATGGCGGCATCATGCAATGCGGTAATGCACAAAACTGTGTTGAGGTCTGCCCGAAAGGGATTCCGCTTACGACATCGATTGCGGCAATGAACCGTCAGACGACATTACACTCGTTCAAAAAATTCTTCGGTAGCGACGAAGGTCGTACAGGAGAAGCGGTTAGCAATTAATTCATAAAAAAGAAGGGGCGCTGCTCCTTCTTTTTATATTCAGGAGGGAATTTACGTGCGTGTACCTAGTTATATCGAAGATTTAGATGGGTGGTTAAGTCAAATGAAACACGGGACGAGACTCGATGTTGCGGTTCGCTTCGCTGAGACGGATGCCTACGGTCATATGAACAATCGAGTCCCGTTCGTCTATTTTGAGGATGTCCGGACGTTGATGCTTGAAGAGACAGGCTACTCGTTAGCAGATGACGGAATCGTCGTCGTCGCGGATGCGCAGTGTAACTACATCCGCCAAGTTTATCCACGGACGCGGCTTGCAGTCTACGCCTATCCTGTTCAAGTCGGAAAAGCCTCGTGTGACGTCCATTACGCGGCATTCGATGACGAAGAGCAACTGATGTTTATGGGACGAACGTCGATGGTACAAATCGATCGTGCTGGGAATGCTTTTCCATGGGATAAAGCCTATAAAAATTCCTTGCAGAATCGATTCGAATCCGTTATCATTTGATAATGAGTTCACATATTCGAAAACGACTCACTAGTACGTTATTAGTGGAGGGAGATTTCTTAATCATGGAAAAAACATTCAAAGTCATCGCAGATTCAGGCATTCATGCTCGTCCTGCAACACAACTTGTCAACACAGCTTCAAAATTCCAATCAGATATCAACTTGGAGTACAACGGAAAGACTGTTAACCTTAAGTCGATCATGGGTGTACTTTCACTCGGTATCGCTAAAGATTCAGACATCAAAATCGTTGCAAACGGTGACGATGCTTCTGAAGCAATCACGACTCTTTCAGACATGCTGACAAGCGAAGGTCTTGCTCAGTAATCCTTTTATCTACATTCTCGGACGCCGGTCTTGCACCGTCGTCCTTTTTTGTTACCATAGAGGATAGGAAGGTGAGATATGACGTGAACAAACCAATTGGAGTATTAGATTCTGGGGTCGGCGGCTTGACGGTCGCGCGTGAGCTGATGCGGCAGCTTCCTCATGAACAAATCATATATGTCGGGGATACATTACGCTGTCCCTATGGACCACGACCGGAAGAAGAAATCCGGCAATTTACATGGGAGATGATTGATTATCTTGTCGCGCAGGATGTCAAACTGATTGTCATCGCCTGTAATACAGCGACGGCAGTCGTCCTGAAAGAAGCACGGGAAAAATTGACGATTCCAGTCATTGGCGTCATCGACCCAGGAGCACGGGCGGCAGTCAAGGTAACGCGATCGAAACGAATCGGTGTCATCGGGACGAAGATGACGGTCGAGAGCAATTCTTATGAAAAGGCATTACGACATGTCGAAGGGCAAGTTGTTGTCGAATCACTTGCATGTCCGCCGTTCGTCCCGCTCGTCGAGTCCTCACAGACGACAGGTGCTTACGTCGAACGTGTCGTCGCCAATACATTACGTCCATTGCTTTCGTACGACATGGACACGTTGATTTTAGGGTGTACCCATTATCCGCTGCTCGCAGATGTCATTGGACGAGTCATCGGACCAGACGTCCAATTGATTTCTTCAGGAGACGAGACGGCGCTCGAAGTCGCGGCTCTCCTCGATTACAATGGAATTGCAGCAGGAAATGATTTTATACCGGAACATGTGTATCATGCGACAGGTGACACGCGTTCCTTTGAACGGATCGCGACCGATTGGTTGAGTCAACCAATCCAAGCAAAACGATTAGTACTCGGAACGGAGGAAACGACATGAGAATCGATCAACGAGAATCTACGATGATGCGAGCGATTGCGTTTGAGACGAACGTGAATAAACATGCGGAAGGTTCCATCATGATCGCAGTCGGAGACACGCGGGTCATGTGTACGGCAACGGTCGAAGAGAAAGTCCCACCCTTTTTACGGGGGAAACGTCATGGCTGGATCAATGCGGAATATGCAATGTTACCACGTGCGACGGCGCAACGGACAGCGCGCGAGTCGGTCCGTGGTAAACAGACAGGTCGGACGATGGAAATCCAGCGTTTGATCAGTCGGGCGTTACGTGCTGTCGTCGACTTAGAAAAACTAGGTGAACGAACGGTCTGGATTGATTGTGATGTCATTCAGGCGGATGGCGGAACGAGAACGGCTGCGATCACAGGCGGTTTTCTTGCCCTCGTCCTCGCAGTAGACGGTCTGATTCAAAGCGGGAAACTGACGGATACACCAATCAAAGAAGGAATCGCAGCCGTCTCGATTGGAAAGGTCGGTCAAGAGCTGCTCCTTGATCTCTGTTATGAAGAGGATGCTGCAGCCGATGTTGATTTAAACTTAGTCATGACCTCTTCCGGGAAAATCGTCGAGATGCAGGCGACAGGTGAAGAGGCGACATTTTCGAAACGGGAAATGCTCGATATGCTCGAACTTGGGGAAAAGGGTATTGAAGAACTCCTGCGTGCCGGTCAAGACGCATTAGGTGCTTCGTGGTGGTATGTTGGAGAAGAAGTGGGGGAACACCGATGAAAATCATCGTCGCGACCCGCAATGCCGGGAAAGTGAAAGAACTCGAAGTGATGCTCGGGAAACTAGGTTATGACGTATCTTCTCTACTGGATTACGAAGCTGCACCTGAGACGGATGAAACGGGTGTAACTTTTGAAGAAAATGCTGAACTGAAAGCGAAAGAAGCAGCTGCTTACTTCGGTCACGCGGTTCTTGCCGACGACTCGGGACTCGAAGTCGACGCGCTCGACGGGGCGCCTGGTGTCTACTCAGCGCGTTTTGCAGGTCTAGAAAAATCAGATGCAGCGAATAATGCATTGTTGCTCGAGAAATTGGGCAATCGATCAATCGAAGAGCGGACAGCGCGCTTCGTCTGTGCATTGTCACTTGCGAAACCTTCTGGGGAGACGTTGACTGTACGCGGTACGATGGAAGGTCTCATCGGATTCGAAGCGAAAGGTGAGCATGGTTTCGGTTATGATCCTTTGTTCATCGTCCCATCTCGAAATCAAACGGCCGCCGAGTTAACAAAAGATGAGAAAGCGGCGATTAGTCATCGCGGGAATGCGTTGAAAAAACTTGAATTAGCACTGACTACTTTTTTAGGAGAGTGATCAACGATGAAAGCGTTAATCGTTAGTGATAGCCATGGTCTCGAATCGGAACTTCTGACAATCGTCGAACGGCATCCGGAAGCAGAGGTTGCGTATCATTGTGGAGACTCACAGTTGACACGGATGGACGAATCATTATATCCCTATCGTGTCGTTAAAGGGAATTGTGATTATGGTAACGATTTTGCCGATGAGGTACTTGAGCCTTTTGGCACAGTCAATCTATTATGTGTCCATGGTCATCGTCAAGACGTGAAATACAGCCTCGATCAATTAGTCCATCATGCGGATCAAAAAGCAGCACAGGTCGTGTTGTATGGTCATTCGCACGTGGCGAAAGCGGAACAAAAGGATGGTAAACTCTTCATCAATCCGGGTTCGATTCGTATGCCGCGACACCGTCCTGAAAAAACGTATGCGATTTTGACGCTTGAAGAAGATGCGTATTCCGTTGATTTTTACGATCTGACAGGTGAACAGATTAATGCTTTACATTTAGAGGGCACGCTTTAAGAAAAGATTTTTTGTAATGTGATTGACACGAAAGAATTGTTTTAGTATAGTTTATTCGTGTTGACACGTCCCAATAGCTCAGCTGGATAGAGCAACGCCCTTCTAAGGCGTCGGTCGGGGGTTCGAATCCCTCTTGGGACGCTATAATTAAAATAGAGACTGCCCTTACGAGGGCGGTCTCTTTTTTTTATTATGATTTTCGATTATAATCAAGGTATCATGAACTTAAAAAGGGGATGTGGACAATGAGGAAACGAATCGGTGGAATCCTCCTTCTGACAGTTGCTCTAGCTGGTTGTAGCGAAATAACGAATACGGTCGACGACGCAAAACAACAAGTCGTCGAAGTGAAAAATAATGTTGATTATGCAGCGGAACTACAAACGATTGCGAAAGATACATCACGTGTCACGTCAGAGCTCTCGGCTAAGCTCGATCAAGCAGCGGAGAAGGCACGCGAATCGGCAAATCCAGAACAAACACTGGATCAACAAATGGAAAAGCTGAAAAATGATGAGACGGTTCAAAAGTTAGAGAAAGAGCTCGATCAAATCGACGAGCGTCTGTCTAGTCTCGACAGTCCGCCGGCCGAACTAAAGAGTTTGAGTGATAAGTTAAAGCAGTATGTCGATCAATCAGAGTCGATGACACGTCTTCTTGAGACGGACGTCTCGCTCGATACGTTGAATCAGCTTGGAGTCGAACAAGGGCAACGACTGCAAGACGCAATATCTAGTTGGACGGAACGACTCGATCCCTTCACAAAATAAGAATGATTGGTAGAGGAGGAGAGCGCATGAGTGAATCCCGTTGGATGGAACGACCGCTGGAACAGGAACGGATGCGACTCGCACGGATAACGAGGGTCGAGCGAGATGAACGGATGAAGCGACTCGATGACGTGGCGATGAGTGATGACGACATTTTGTATAGGGTATATACGATGCAAGATGCTTTTTCTGAGAGTAAAGAAGAACGAGAACGCTTCATCAAAATAGCGGAATCGTTTTTGACAGTCGAAGGAGTTGAGCAAGTGCTTGCGCTCTTCCTCTTTGAGCATGGACAGGCATACCCGCTTCGTGTCGCGCTTCGGACAGCCTCACCATACTTACCATACGGTCTAGCAGTTAAGTTGGAGGAAGCGGCATCAATGCTTGGACGGCAAACGGAACCAGACAAGGAAGCACGTTCGGACGAATCGTTTTTAACGCGGAAATCGGTCGGAAAGTCGGAAGCGGAATGGATAAACGTTTTTCAAACAGGAACGTACGAACAACAATTCGAGCAGTTACGTGGACTGACGCTTGAAAAGGCGCCTGAATTGAGACGGTATCTTTGCACCTCTTATGCAATCGGTGAGGACGTAAGACAACAAAGTTTGATCGTCCTTCATACGTTATTATCGCAATTAATGACGGATGACTCATGTTTTCCTTTAACGCTTCGAATCGAACGTTTGCAGCTTGACGTGACATTCGATTCCGCCGAGCAGCTACGTAGACGGTTGGAACAACAGCAGGCGCAACTGCTCGGAGTGCAAGAAGTTTTATTTAGCTTAAGACGGCTCGATCCTTTTCGAGCGCTACTAATGTTGTCCTGGCATCAAATGCTCCACCTCAATCAGGAAGTCGATTTATTCGATATGGATCCGGTCGAGATGATTGAAACGCTTGATGCACTCGCTGGAATGACGTTCGAACGTGATGTGCCCGAAAAAGAACTCGGGACACTTGCGCGTGACTTATACGATAGTGCTCATCAGATGTTAGAAGAGGGAAAAGCGTACGAGAAGACGGCGATATAGGAAATGCGAGGAATCCATTCGTTCAACAGTGGTAATGCTCGGAATGGATGTGCTATAATGTGACTTGTTGTACACACATGTACGCTAATTGACAATTTTGGAGGGACTCAGCATGACTGCAAAATGGGAAAAACAATCAGGTAGCCTCGGCGTTCTCACGTATGAAGCGCCTGCTGAAGCATTTGATAAAGCGGTAGACCAAGCGTTCAAGAAAGTCGTTAAGACTTTGAACACACCTGGTTTCCGTAAAGGAAAAATGCCACGCACAATGTTTAACAAAATGTACGGTGAAGAAGCACTTTATCAAGATGCTCTTGATATCTTGTATCAAGATACAATCGAAGGTGCTGTCGTCGAATCAGGTATCGAGCCAATCGCGCTTGAAAACATCGACGTTGAAACACTCGAAAAAGGAAAACCGGTTGAGTTTAAAATCACGTTCGTCATCGAACCTGAAGCAACTCTCGGTGAGTATAAAGGTCTTGAGTACACAGCTGTCGAAACTGACGTCACTGACGAAGATGTCGATGCTGAACTCAAAACAATGCAAGAGCGTGGAGCAGAGCTCGTCGTAAAAGAAGACGGCGTCATCGAAAATGGCGACACAGTCGTATTCGACTTCGCAGGTTTTGATGGGGACAACCAATTCGACGGCGGAACTGCTGAAAACTATTCACTCGTCATCGGTTCAGGAAACTTCATTCCAGGATTCGAAGAGCAAATGGTCGGTCTGAAAACTGGTGAGCAAAAAGATATCGACGTTACTTTCCCAGAAGAGTACCATGAAGCATCACTCGCTGGTAAACCAGTCGTATTCAAAGTAACAATCCACGAAGTTAAAGCACAAGAACTCCCTGAATTGACAGATGAGTTCGCTAAAGAAATGGACGAAGAAGTTTCTTCTCTTGATGAGTTGAAAACAAAAATTCGTACACGTCTTGAAAACACACGTAAACAAGAAGCTGATGCTTCAATGCGTGATGAGTTGGTTGAAGCAGCGACTAAAAACGCGACAGTTGATCTTCCTGCAGTTATGGTCGACAACGAAGTTGAGCGTATGGTCCAAGAATTCACACAACGCATTCAATCACAAGGTATCGAACTCGACATGTACTTCCAGTTAACTGGAACGACAGAAGAAGCGATGCGTACTGAAATGAAAGAACAAGCAGAAGAACGTGTTAAAGCACGTCTCGTTCTGAAACAAATTGTTGCAGATGAAAACATCGAAGTGAACGAAGAAGAAGCGCAAGCTGAACTTCAATCGATGTCTGAACTCTACAACATCCCTGCTGATCAACTTGAAACGATGCTCGCGCCACAAGGTGGTCTCGACACGCTTAAAGGTGATCTCCAGTTCCGTAAAGCAATCGACGTTCTCGTTGATAATGCTAAAACGAAATAAGTTTTTTAACTGAACTAAACGATTTCAAGACCTATTTCTGGTCTTGAAGTCGTTTTTTTTGTACGATAGGTCAAACAAGGACAAACATTATCAAAATCTTCAAATCAAACTGTAAAACGCTCGTCCAAGATTTGAAAGACTTTCCTTGTTCGTGCTACAATCATTAATAGTAAAACGTGAGATTGGATGCGAAACGTATCTATACAACTTCCACGTTAAAGGGGTGGACCTTTATGTTTAAATTTAACGAAGAGAAAGGTCAGCTAAAATGTTCTTTCTGCGGAAAGACACAAGAGCAAGTGCGCAAACTTGTTGCTGGACCTGGCGTTTACATTTGCGATGAATGTATCGAACTCTGCAATGAAATCGTTGAAGAGGAACTTGGTACAGAAGAAGAAGTCGAACTAAAGAACGTACCAAAACCGCATGAAATTCGTGAGACATTAAATGATTATGTCATCGGTCAAGAGAAAGCGAAAAAGTCTTTGTCTGTCGCAATGTACAATCATTACAAACGAATCAACGCCGGTGGTCGGGCAGATGATGTCGAGCTTTCTAAATCTAACATCGTCATGATTGGACCAACAGGTAGTGGTAAGACACTTCTTGCACAAACAATGGCACGTATCTTAAATGTTCCTTTCGCAATTGCGGATGCGACAAGTTTAACGGAAGCTGGATATGTTGGGGAAGATGTTGAAAACATCCTCTTGAAACTCATTCAAGCTGCTGATTACGATGTCGAGAAAGCAGAAAAAGGAATCATCTATATTGATGAGATTGATAAAATTGCCCGTAAATCTGAAAATCCTTCCATCACACGTGATGTATCAGGGGAAGGGGTGCAACAAGCACTTCTTAAAATCCTAGAAGGAACAGTTGCGAGCGTACCGCCACAAGGTGGACGTAAACATCCACATCAAGAATTCATTCAAATCGATACGACGAATATTCTTTTCATCGTCGGTGGAGCATTTGATGGAATCGATCAATCGATTAAACGTCGTCTTGGTAAAAAAGTCATCGGATTCGGAAATGATTCTGAAAACCGTAACTTTACGCAAAAAGAAATTCTTGCTGCCGCATTACCAGAGGATCTCCAAAAATTCGGACTAATCCCCGAGTTCATCGGTCGTCTGCCAGTCATGGCGACACTCGAACCACTCGATGAGGATGCACTCGTCCAAATCTTGACGAAACCTAAAAATGCGTTAGTCAAACAATATAAAAAAATGCTTCAACTTGATGATGTCGAACTCGACTTCACAGATGAAGGACTAATTGAAATCGCGAAACTCGCAATCAAACGGAAAACCGGTGCACGTGGTTTACGTTCGATCATTGAGGAAACGATGCTTGAAATCATGTTCGAAATACCATCACGTGAAGATATCGCAAAAGTCATCATTACAGCTGAAACGTTGACTGGTAAGCGTGGTCCGACGCTTGAGTTGAAAGATGGTACAATTGAACAAGGTAAAGAAAAAGAAACGGCGTAACACCGTGACAAATCGGCTCGGAGGCTACTTGTACGCCTTTCCGAGCCTTTTTTGTTTAGGAGGAATTTGATGAAGACAAAACAATATCCACTTTTACCACTTCGTGGCGTCGTCGCCTATCCATTAATCGGCTTGACGATTGATGTTGGTCGACCAGTTTCACTAAAAGCATTACTCGCTTCAAAGGAACATGAAATTGATTTGGTCGTCGTGACGCAACGCGACCCAGAAGCAGAACCATCGGTTGACGGACTGCATACAATCGGAACACTTGTCCAAATCGCGAAGATGAGTGAGCTTGGCAATGATACGGTCCGCGTCCGCGTCATCGGTAAGGAACGTGTTCGGATTGAACAAGTCAGTGAAACGGATGAAGGGTATCAAGCAGCCATCGAACCGATTGAGAAAATCGATATCAAAGGTGCAAAACAAGAGGCGCTCGTCCGCTTGATTAAAGAACAATTCGGTCAACTCGTCTCCCGTATCAAAGGCATCGGGACAGACGAACGACGTCGTTTTGAAACGTATGAACGCCTGGATTCTTTGACGGATTACATCACGTCGAAATTGCCGATTGAACTTGCAAAAAAACAAGAATTCCTAGAAGAAAATGATCCGGTCGAGCGGGGCTTGATGTTGCTCGATGTCATGAAGCATGAGTACGAAGTCGTTGAGCTAGAGCGAGAAATGCGGGAACGGACGAAAAAAACGATTGAACAATCCCAACGTGACTATTACCTTCGGGAACAGTTGAAAACGATTCAACAAGAACTCGGAGGGGAAGCAGTTTCTGCTGAAAGTGATGCTGTGAAGTATAAAGAACAGCTAGCGATGCTCGATTTATCAGACACAGCCGTTGCAAACGTTGAAAAAGAAATCAATCGGTTAGCCGTCGTACCGGCGACGAGTCCGGAACATGGTGTCATTCGAAATTACTTGGAATGGTTCTTCTCGCTTCCATGGAATGAGGCGACGGATGATTTCTTGAACGTCGAAGCGGCGTCGGAACAACTCGATGAAGATCACTACGGTCTCGAAAAAGTAAAAGAACGGATTCTCGAGTATTTAGCTGTCCGTCAATTGACGGATTCGTTACGTGGACCGATTCTATGTCTCGCAGGTCCTCCGGGGGTCGGGAAGACTTCACTTGCACGTTCCATCGCTACCGCTCTTGAACGGAAGTTCGTCCGTGTATCGCTTGGTGGTGTACGAGATGAAGCAGAGATCCGCGGCCATCGCCGGACGTATATCGGAGCGATGCCGGGACGAATCATTCGTGGACTGAAACAAGCAGGTACGAACAATCCGGTCTTCCTACTCGACGAAATCGATAAGATGTCGAATGATTTCCGTGGGGATCCATCGTCTGCGATGCTTGAAGTGCTCGATCCTGAGCAAAACAATAGCTTTTCTGATCACTATATCGAAGAACCGTTCGATTTATCGAACGTGTTATTCATCGCAACGGCGAATGATGTCTCGAACATTCCAGGACCTTTACTTGACCGGATGGAATTGATTCAAATCGGTGGTTATACGGAGCAAGAGAAAGCACAAATTGCGGTCCGTCACTTGCTATCGAAACAAATCAAAGAACATGGCTTGAAAAAGAGTCAATTAACAGTCAAACCGGACGCGCTCGAGGAAGTCGTCCGACGGTATACACGAGAAGCCGGTGTCCGGAACTTGGAACGTGTGTTAGGGTCGCTTTGTCGTAAGGCGGCGAAACAAATCGCGATGGGTGAAAAGAAACGTGTCACGGTGACGAAACGGAATTTACCAGACTTCTTAGGGAAACCGATCTACCGGTATGGTCAAGGAGAATTAGAAGATACGATTGGCGCGGTGACCGGTTTAGCGTATACTGCATTTGGGGGCGACACACTGACGATTGAAGTCAGTCTTGCGCCAGGTAAAGGAAAATTGCAATTAACGGGTAAACTTGGTGACGTCATGCAAGAGTCGGCTCAGACAGCATACAGCTTCGTACGAGCGAACGCTGAAGCAGTTGGAATTGACCCGAATTTCTATGAAACACAGGATATTCATATCCACGTACCGGAAGGCGCCGTACCGAAAGATGGCCCGTCAGCTGGGATTACGATTGCGACAGCCTTGATTTCTGCTCTGACGAAACGTCCAGTCCGGCGCGACGTCGGAATGACAGGCGAAATCACGTTACGTGGTCGTGTCTTACCAATCGGTGGTCTAAAAGAGAAATCGCTCGCGGCACATCGTGCAGGATTGACGACGATTTTAATGCCACAAGACAATACGCGCGATATCGATGAGATTCCAGAAACCGTTCGAGATGGGATTCGATTCATTCCGGTCGCTACGATGGACCAAGTACTCGAACATGCATTAAAAGGAGAGTAACATGAAAATTTATAAAGCAGATTTTATTACAAGTGGTGTCAATCCGGAGCATTATCCGGAACCACTTCTTCCTGAAGTTGCACTTGCGGGACGGTCGAACGTCGGAAAGTCGTCGTTCATCAATAAGCTCGTCCAGCGGAAGGCACTCGCACGTACTTCATCAAAACCAGGGAAAACACAAACGTTGAACTTCTTCAATATCAATGATGAGCTCATGTTTGTCGATGTACCCGGATACGGCTACGCGAAAGTTTCGAAAACGGAACGGGAAGCCTGGGGAAAAATGATGGAGAAGTATTTCACGACACGTGAAATACTAAAAGGTGTCGTCTTACTCGTTGACATTCGTCATGAACCATCGGCAGATGATGTCATCATGTACGACTTCTTAAAGTACTATGACTTATCCGTCATCGTCGTCGCGACAAAACTTGATAAAATCAAGCGTGGTCAGCGGGATAAACAAATCGCAGCCATCAAGCGGAAACTGCAATTTGATGGTCAAGATACATTCATTCCGTTTTCTTCAGAAACGGGCGAAGGTGTCGATGCGGCATGGGAAGCGATTTATGCTCATTTGTAAGAGGTACAACTGATTGAAGGTAAAAGGCAATGTTCACAAGATGAACATTGCCTTTTAATTTATTATTTCGAAAATAATATAGATAAAAAATAGCGATGTATCTATACTTAATATTGTAAAAAGATAAAGATTATTTCCAGTTCTCTTTTGGACATAGCTTTCATCCAGCGTAAATCTTGATGAAAAAGATGAAATAATAACAAATTAATGGAATAGCAGCTTTAAAAAATATGCTATACCGGAATTGAAAACTGTAGGAGGCTTATTCGTGGACTTACTTCGAAACAAATGGTTTAAAGCATTACTTTGGATACTAACGATTTTCTTAGTCATCTGGGTCGGGACGAAAATCTCGTTTTTATTCCAACCGATTAAAGTGATGCTTGCGTTAATTTTCCCACCACTTATCATTGCAGGAATTTTTTATTACTTTACGCTTGGAATCGTTGATGCCTTACAAAAACGTGTCAAAAAACGTGGACTTGCCGTCCTGATTGTTTTACTCGCTTTTGTCGGGATTTTGACGCTTATCATTACGTTGATCGGTCCAATCCTCGTCAAACAGGTGACGGAGTTTGTCACGAGCATCCCGAATCTTGTCGTAGAACTACGTGATCAAACGTTGAATCTACGCGATCAATTGATGGACAATCGTTTTATTTCAAATTGGGTTCAACACAATACGGAATTGTTTGACGAGTGGACGAATGAAGCGACGTCATATATCGGAACGCTCTTCAAGTCCGTTTCGGCATCTGTCGGAACCATTTTCGGTGTCATCTCTTCGACGGTTCTAATCGTCGTGCTCGTTCCGTTCATTCTCGTCTACATGCTGCTTGACGGGTACAAGTTTCCTGACTCGGTCGTTAAACTTTTACCGAAAGGCTATGAGGCAGAAACACGTAACATCTTACATGACATGCACGTGACGGTTAAGCACTACGTCAATGGTCAAGTCATCGTTTCACTCTGCGTCGGATTGATGTCGTTAATCGGTTTCTTCATCTCAGATATTCAATACGCTTTGTTACTCGCATTATTTTGTACGGTGACGAACATCATTCCGTATCTTGGACCATATATCGGGGCTGTTCCTGCTGTCATCGTCGGATTCATCGATGATCCGATCAAGGCGCTTTATGCAATCATCACGATCGTTATCGCACAACAGATTGAATCGAATTTGATTTCTCCGTATGTTCAAGGGAAAACGTTAAAAGTGCATCCGTTGACGATCATCATCGTCTTGCTCGTCGCCGGTAAAATCGCCGGTATCATCGGCGTCATTTTGGCTGTTCCGACATATGCTGTCTCCAAAGTCGTCATCCAGAACATTGCTCGTATTTATCGTTTACGTCAGCAACAGTTCGACTTGCAGACCGAGAGCTCGACAATCATTACCGATTCTTCCAAATCCTAACGATAAGCCCTCTGCTGAAACATTCGAGCAGAGGGTTTGTGATTTATCCGAGAGAGGGATAGGATGAAAGAATACTTTTCACAACTTTGACTCATTTTAGTTTATAAATTGATTGGAATCTTTTTTATAATGGTTATAATGTAGAGTAGAGAACAAAAGATAGAGGAGAATGAAATCTTTAGACGTAAGGGGTAGAGCGCATGCATATCGTAGTTGTCGGTTTAAATAATAAGACGGCGCCTGTATCAATACGCGAACAAGTCTCATTTGGGGAACATGAGATGAAGGGAGCGGTCGTGGCGTTACGAGATGAAAAGAGTATTTTCGAGAGCGTCATCGTGTCGACTTGTAACCGGACCGAATTATATGTCGTGACGGATCAACCACACACAGGACGCTACTATACAAAACGTTTTCTTGCGAACTGGTTCGGTTTGACGATGGAAGAACTTGAACCGTATTTATTCATCCATGAAGGGTTTGATGCGATGAAGCACTTGTTCCGAGTGACGAGTGGTCTCGATTCGATGATCGTCGGGGAAACGCAAATTTTAGGTCAAGTGAAGACAAGTTTCTTTACAGCGCAAAAATTAGAAACGACGGGAACGGTCTTCAACAAACTATTTAAGGAAGCGGTAACGCTTGCGAAACGTGCCCATGCTGAAACAGGAATCGGGGAGAGTGCCGTTTCTGTCAGTGCTGCTGCCGTGACACTTGCAGAACAATTGCTCGGTTCTCTTGAAGATAAATCAATTGTCGTCATCGGTGCCGGTGAGACAGGTGAATTGACGACGTTGAACTTGTATGAGGCCGGTGCGCGAGATATCACGGTCTTTAACCGAACGCTTGCGAAAGCAGAAGAAGTTGCGAATCGTTTCGAAGGGTCTGCACATTCGATTAACGAAATGCAATGTGGTCTTCTTCGCGCTGATATCGTCATTTCTTCTACCGGTGCCAAACGGGCGATCATCAAGCGGGAAGATATCGCCGCTGCTCAACTGTTCCGCAGTGACCGTCCCTTCCTGTTGATCGACATTGCGGTACCACGTGATATCGAGCCGACAGCGGGTGACTTACCTGGTGTTCATTTATATGACGTCGATGATTTAACATCAATCGTCCAACAGAACATGGCGGAACGGATGAAAGAAGCGGCTAAAATCGAGTTACGGATTGAAGCTGCCATCGCTGAGTTTGAAGGATGGATGACGACGCTTGGTGTCGTTCCAATCATTACGGAACTGCGCGATCAATCGCTTAAAATTCAGCAAGAGACGATGCAAAGCCTCGAACGGAAACTGCCGGACATGTCGGCCCGTGAAAAAGCCGTCATCGGAAAACACATGAAATCAATTATCAATCAATTATTACGTGAACCGCTCTCATACATTAAAGATGCCGCGGCAAAACCAGATGCAGAACAACGCATTGCACAGTTCATGGACACCTTTGCACTCGATGAAGAACTGTTTGATTCGTCGGTCGAAGACGTCGTGTTACAAGACGAAACTTCTGAACCACGCAAAGCTGTGAATCGGTGAACAAAGCTGTAATTGTGTTACAATAGAAAAGCATGGGGCGGACTTGTGCCGCCCCTTTATTATTGTACAGGGGGATTTTAGCATGCGAAAAATCATAGTAGGTTCACGCAGTTCGAAACTAGCGATGACACAGACGAAATGGGTCATCGAGCAATTGAAACAAGCGGGTGCTCCATATGAATTCGAAATCAAAAACATCATCACTAAAGGGGACCGCATCCTTGATGTGACATTGTCTAAAGTCGGCGGGAAAGGATTATTCGTCAAGGAAATCGAACAACAGATGCTGGATGAAGAAATCGACTTCGCTGTCCATAGCATGAAAGATCTTCCGTCAGAACTTCCGGCAGGTCTTATCATCGGATCAACACCTGCACGTGTCGATGCACGGGATGCGCTCATCACAACAACAGGAGGCGGACTTGCGACCCTGCCTGAAGGTGCTACGGTCGGGACGAGCAGTTTACGCCGCGGCTCACAATTGCTTAAACTTCGTCCAGATTTGAAGATTGAATCGATTCGCGGAAACATTGATACACGTCTCGAAAAGTTGAAGACAGGACCATTCGACGGGATTTTACTTGCGGCAGCTGGTCTGCAACGGATGGGGTGGTCGGATGAAATCGTCTCGGAATACATTTCGACGGACGAGATGATTCCTGCTGTCGGTCAAGGTATCTTGGCAATCGAATGCCGTGAACAAGACCAGGAAATCCGTGATCTTTTAAATTTAATTCATGATCAAATGACTGAAAAAGTGGCCTTTGCCGAGCGGTCATTCTTATCCGCGATCGAAGGAAGCTGTCACGTCCCGGTTGGTGGTTTTGCGACGATCAACGAAGATTTATCGACGACACTCGTCGGTTTCATCGGTTCAGTCGATGGGACACAAATCTTGCTCGAACGCGAAACTTCGCTTGACCCGATGCAACTCGGTCAACTCGTCGCGGATCGGTTACTCGATGCCGGCGGTCGCGAAATTCTTGCATCGTTGCCGGATGACTTATAAACGGCTTGTCCTGACCGGGAGTCGGCCACCGAACTCGCAGCAAGTGCAGCGTTTAGCGGAACGACAGATTGAAGTCATTCACGAACCAAGTATCGAGACGGTACCGGTTGCATTCGAATTGCCGCCGGCACTTGATTGGTTGGTCGTGACGAGCCCGACAGGCGTCGAACGAATCGAGGCCGATTTACCACGATTACAAAAAACGAAAATTGCTGTTGTTGGTACAAAAACGGCACAGGCTCTTGAACAGGCAGGTCGAAGCGCGGATTTCATTCCATCTGCTTTTACGGGTGATGTGCTCGTCGACGAGTTACAACATCAACTATTGGCGAAGCAACGGATCTGTTTTGCCCGTGGGAATCGGTCGCGCCAAGAACCACTCGAACGCTTAAAACAACTAGTCGCAGCTGACGTCTCCGAAGTCGTGACGTATGAAACGAACATCCGACAGATTCCGAGAGAACGTTTGTCTGGCGCAACTTATATCGGATTACAAAGTCCATCTGCCGTCGAAGCACTGGCTTCGTTAGCTCTTCAAACGCATGCGACGTATATCGCGATTGGTCCCGTCACAGAACAAGCTGCACAACGAGCAGGACTGAGACCTCTACGTAGCGCAAAGACGTTTACGCTCGACGGATTGATTGACTGCATTTTAGAGGAGGAACTGGAATGAACACATTAGAATTCGCACGCCACCGCCGTTTACGAAATACGGCTTCACTTCGCTCGCTCGTACGAGAAAATCATTTGCATAAATCAGACTTGATTTATCCACTGTTTATCGCAGAAGGAGAAGACATTAAGCGTGAAGTCAGTTCGATGCCTGGTGTGTTCAACTTGTCACTTGACCATCTCGAAGCAGAAATCAACGAGATCGTTGCGCTTGGCATCGAATCCATCATTCTGTTCGGTGTCCCGCATGATCACTTAAAAGATGAACAAGGCACAGGAGCATTCCATGATCACGGAATTGTTCAAGAAGCCACACGTCTCGTCAAAAAACTCGCACCACAGTTGACAGTCATCGCGGATACGTGTCTCTGTGAATATACATCGACAGGGCATTGCGGTATCGTCGCGGACGGCACGGTCGATAATGATGCATCACTTCCATTGCACGTCCAAACAGCCGTCTCACAAGCACGCGCTGGTGCAGACATCATTGCTCCGTCCTCGATGATGGACGGTTTTGTTGCTGCGATCCGTCAAGGGCTTGATGAGAATGGGTTCAGCCATATTCCGGTTATGAGTTATGGCGTTAAGTACGCTTCTGCCTATTA
Organism: Exiguobacterium sp. s127; assembly: GCF_018618695.1. Classification (NCBI taxonomy): domain Bacteria; kingdom Bacillati; phylum Bacillota; class Bacilli; order Caryophanales; genus Exiguobacterium; species Exiguobacterium sp. s127. Next base: position 507,215 of record NZ_JACSMO010000001.1, read on the forward strand.
TGGGCCATTCCGTGACGCAGCCAATTCAGCACCGGGTGAAGGTGATCGTAAAGGATATCAAATGGATCCGGCGAACCGCCGTGAAGCATTCCGGGAAGCAACGTCTGACGTAGAACAAGGGGCAGACTTCATGATTGTCAAACCAGCGCTTGCCTTCATGGACATCATTCGGGACGTGCGCGAGCGGATTGATTTACCAATCGTCGCCTACAACGTCTCAGGGGAATATGCCATGGTCAAAGCAGCGGCACTCAACGGTTGGATTGATGAAGAACGAATCGTCATGGAGACGATGCTTGGCTTTAAACGTGCTGGAGCAGATTTAATCATCACGTATTTCGCGAAAGACATCTGTCGTTACTTGGAGGGATCGAAATGAGCTTAACCAATCAGAACTCAAAATCAAAAGCTGCCTTTGAGCGGGCATTACCACTCATGCCTGGTGGCGTGAACAGTCCAGTCCGTGCCTATAAATCAGTTGGTATGACACCAATCTTTGCCGAACGGGCAAGTGGTTCAAAATTATACGATATCGATGGGAAAGAATACATCGATTACGTTTTATCATGGGGACCGATGATTTTAGGTCACGCCGATCCGATCGTCACGGCGGCGATTCAAGAACAGGCAACACGCGGTTGGAGTTACGGGACACCAACTGAAATCGAGTCAGCGATGGCAGAACTCGTCATCAGTCGTGTCCCGTCCGTCGAGGTCGTCCGGATGGTCAACTCGGGGACGGAAGCAACGATGGCGGCATTACGTCTCGCGCGTGGGTTTACAGGCAAAACGAAAATCCTGAAATTTGAAGGATGTTACCACGGACACGGCGATTCGTTGTTGATTAAAGCCGGTTCAGGCGTCGCGACGCTCGGTCTTCCCGATTCACCGGGAGTTCCGGCACAAATCGCCAGCATGACGTTGACGGTTCCGTATAACGACATGGACGCTGTCCGGACTGCCTTTGAAAAACATGGTGACGATATCGCAGGTGTCATCGTTGAACCGGCAGCAGGGAACATGGGCTTCGTCCCGCCGGCAGCCGGATTCCTCGAAGGGCTTCGTGAAATCACGGAAGCACACGGTACGTTATTAATTTTCGACGAAGTCATGACGGGTTTCCGTGTCGGTTTCAACTGTGCCCAAGGATACTTCGGTGTCACGCCAGACATCACATGTCTCGGTAAAGTCATCGGTGGTGGTATGCCCGTCGGTGCCTACGGTGGACGCCGTGACATCATGGAGCAAATCGCGCCGCAAGGTCCAATCTATCAGGCAGGTACCCTGTCGGGGAATCCGCTTGCGATGGCAGCGGGGCTTGCGACCTTAACGCAATTAAAACCGGAGCACTATGAAGAATTTGACCAAAAAGCAAATCGTCTAGCAGAAGGCTATTTACAGGCTGCTGCGAAATATAACATTCCGTTGACGACGAACCGGGCCGGAGCAATGTTCGGTGTCTTCTTCACTAATCAACCCGTGACAAATTTCGAACAAGCGAAAACATCGAACCTCGAGATGTTCCGTTCGTACTATCAAAAGATGGCGGCGCGCGGAATCTTCCTCCCACCGTCACAATTCGAGGGACTCTTCTTATCGACCGTCCACTCGGATGATGATATCAAACGGACGATTGAAGCCGTTGAACTGACGTTCAAAGAACTCCAGGTCGAATTTAGCCGTTAAGGAGTTCTTGACGGGTGATGGACGTCTCGGATAAAATAAGGAAAGAATAATTTGGAAACAGCGTTGACGGGAAGAGTAGTCAGACAACAGACTGTAAGAGAGAACACATCCACCGGCTGAGAGATGTGACAGTGTGTCCTGACGAAGGTCACCCCACGAGCTGGTATCGTAAGCGCGAGCGAGCGATATCCGGATTCCGCACGTTACGCGGGCTAGAGGGCACTCCCGTTTTCGGGGTGAACTAAGGTGGTATCGCGGAAGAGCAACGGCTTCTTTCGTCCTTAGATGAGGACGAGAGTAGCCGTTTTTATTATGGATAAAAGGAGCGATTTAGATGCAGGAATTATCAATGCCGACGAAATATGATCCGCAGGCGACGGAAGAAAAATGGTACGATTTTTGGTTGGAAGGGGAATATTTCAAAGCCGATCAAGATCCGGAGAAAGCACCGTACACGATCGTCATCCCCCCACCGAACGTGACAGGGAAACTACACCTCGGTCATGCTTGGGATACGACACTGCAAGACATGCTGACACGAATGAAACGGATGCAAGGGTTCGACGTCCTGTATTTGCCGGGAATGGACCACGCGGGAATCGCGACGCAAGCGAAAGTCGAACAAAAATTGCGGGCAGAAGGACAATCGCGCTTAGAAATGGGACGTGAGAAATTCCTCGAACAATCATGGGCATGGAAAGAAGAATATGCGTCAACGATTCGTGCGCAATGGGCGAAACTCGGACTTGGTCTGGATTACTCACGCGAGCGCTTTACGCTCGACGAGGGTTTATCTGAAGCGGTCCAGGAAGTATTCGTTAAGCTGTATGAAAAAGGTTTGATCTATCGTGGCGAATACATCGTCAACTGGGACCCGGCGACGAAAACTGCGATTTCCGATATCGAAGTCATCTATAAAGATATCGAAGGTGCGTTCTACCACCTCAGCTATCCGTTGACGGACGGAACAGGTCACGTTGAACTCGCGACGACGCGCCCGGAGACGATGCTTGGGGATACGGCAATCGCCGTCAATCCGAAAGATGAGCGTTACGCTCACCTCGTCGGTAAAACGATCACGCTCCCGATCGTCGAACGAGAAATTCCGATCGTCGCTGACGAATATGTCGATATGGAATTCGGAACAGGTGTCGTTAAAATCACGCCTGCCCATGACCCGAATGACTTTGAAGTGGGGAACCGTCATGACTTACCACGTGTCCTCGTCATGAACGAAGACGGAACGATGAACGAAAACGCCGGTAAATACGAGGGTATGGATCGCTTCGAGTGCCGCAAACAAATTGTCGAAGATTTGAAAGCCTCGGGCGTCTTGATTAAAGTCGAGCCGCACCTGCACTCGGTTGGTCACTCGGAACGGTCGGATGCAGTCGTTGAACCGTACTTGTCGCTGCAATGGTTCGTCAAGATGGAGCCACTCGCTGAAAAAGCACTTGCTGAACAACAGGGCGAGGATAAAATCAACTTCGTCCCACAACGGTTCGAAAACACCTACGTCCGCTGGATGGAGAATATCCGTGACTGGTGTGTCAGCCGTCAACTCTGGTGGGGACACCGTATTCCAGCCTGGTATCATAAAGAAACAGGTGAAGTGTTCGTTGGGAAAGAAGCACCTGCCGACATCGAAAACTGGGAGCAGGACAACGATGTCCTCGATACGTGGTTCTCGTCAGCGCTCTGGCCGTTCTCGACGATGGGTTGGCCGAATACGGATGCTGCGGACTACCAAAAATACTTCCCGACGTCGACACTCGTTACGGGGTACGACATCATCGCCTTCTGGGTATCGCGGATGATTTTCCAATCGTATGAATTCACAGGCGAACGTCCATTCAACGATGTGTTGATTCACGGTCTGATTCGTGACTCGGACGGACGGAAGATGTCGAAATCACTCGGGAACGGAATCGATCCAATGGACGTCATCGAAAAATATGGTGCCGATTCACTCCGTTGGTTCTTAACGACAGGTTCGACGCCAGGAAACGACCTACGTTTCTATTGGGAAAAAATCGAAGCGACATGGAACTTCTCGAATAAATTGTGGAACGCAAGCCGTTTCGCACTGATGAACATGGATGGTCTGACGTATGAAGAAATCGATCTGACGGGCGAAAAATCATTAGCCGATCAGTGGATTTTGACACGTCTGAACACGACGATTGCTGATGTGACACGATTATCCGATAAGTATGAGTTCGGTGAAGCCGGTCGAGTCCTCTACCACTTCATCTGGGAAGATTTCTGTAACTGGTACATCGAGATGGCGAAGTTACCGCTGAACGGTGAAGATGAGGCCGCTAAATTGACGACGCGTTCGATTCTTGCGTACACGCTCGACCAAATCATGCGTCTGATGCACCCGTTCATGCCGTTCATCACGGAAGAGATTTGGCAACACTTGCCGCATCAAGGAGAAACGATCACGCGTGCGGCTTGGCCGACACGTAATGAGACACTCGACTTCCCGCAAGCAGTTCCTGCGTTTGAAGCTGTCCAAAATGTTATCCGGTCGGTCCGGAACATTCGTGCCGAAGTGAACGCACCGATGTCAAAACAAATCCAGTTGATGATTTCGACGAGTGACGACCAAGTACAGCATGACTTAGAGACGAACGTCTCGTACTTGAAGAAGTTTACGAATGCTTCCGAATTACTTGTCGAACGCAGCATGGCGGCACCGGAAAAAGCACTCAGTGCCATCGTGACCGGCGCAGAATTGTTCATTCCGTTGGCTGACTTAATCAACATCGAAGAAGAAATCGCCCGCTTGAACAAAGAACTCGTCAAGTATACGAAGGAAGTCGAACGGGTCGAGAAAAAACTCAACAACCCAGGTTTCGTCGGAAAAGCACCGGCACATGTCATCGAAGAAGAACAGGCAAAAGCACAGGATTATAACGAAAAACGTGCGGCAGTCGAAGCGCGGATCAACGAACTATCTCAATAATTTCAACAGTGGCTCAAGTTTCCTTGAGCCACTTTTTTTAAAGGAGCGGGGACAGAGTGGAGACGAGAGAAGACGTATTAGAGTGGTTGTCACGGTTACTGGCATTCGGTATCAAACCGGGACTAAGTCGGATGGAAGCGTTACTAGAAGAACTAAAGATTGATCCGGATGCTGTTCCGACGATCCATGTCGCGGGGACGAACGGGAAAGGGTCGACCGTCGCCTTCTTACGGGAGATGGGAATGGCGGAAGGGTTACACATCGGGACGTTTACATCCCCATACATCATTCAGTTCGAGGAACGGATCATGCTGAACGGAGTGCCGATTGCTGAAGCGGATCTCGTTAAGGCAGCAAATGCAGTGAAGCAAGCGATGACCGAGCTTGAGCCGACGATTGGTACAGTGACGGAATTTGAAGCGTTGACGGCACTTGCTTTCTATCATTTCAATCAAGTTCGGCCAGACTTCGTCATTTACGAGGTCGGACTCGGAGGGCTTTATGACTCGACGAACGTACTGAAGCAACCGATTGCTGCCATCATCACCTCGATTGGTCACGATCATCAAGCGATTCTCGGAGATACGCTCCAAGAGATTGCCCTTCAAAAGTTCGGCATCATCAAACGGGGAACATCGGTCATTGCCGGGAAACTGCAAGAGGAATTGACGGTCCCGTTGATGGCCTATTGTGGCGACCGGGCAGCGACGTTGAAGTGGAGTCAGGAAGCCATCGTCTCGTACCGACTGAATGCGACCGGAACATGGGCGACGTATGAAGGAATTCCCGAAACACGACTTGGACTCGAAGGGCACCATCAAGTCGAAAATGCAGCGAACGCCGTCATCTGTGCAAAGAAACTCGGTTGGTCGAAGACGGCAATTCGTCGTGGTCTCCGAAACGCCAAACATCCGGGACGGTTTGAGACGATTTCGCGCGAGCCGCGCATCATCTTAGACGGGGCTCATAATCCGGAAGGTGTTAAAGCGCTCGTCGACCGTCTAAAACAGGAAACAATGCCAATCGTCATCCTTTGCTCCATCCTGCGGGATAAAGATCGCCTTGCGATGATTAAACAATTTCAGGAAGTGACACCAACGATTATGGAGACGACGTTTGATTTTCCGCGAGCCCGGTCGCTAGAAGAACTGACTGCGGATGGGGCAAATGTCATAGAACTCGATTCGTTTCTCGCTGAATACGAAGGAACAAATCAAACACTCATCGTAACAGGATCTCTTTACTTCATCAGTGTCGTTCGTGAAAAAATACTGCGACAACGTTTTACAAAAAAGGGAAAACGCTAAAAGTCCTTGTATACTAAGGTTGGGGTAATATAGTCCTATATTTTATGATCTTACGACGAGGAGACGATGGAAGATGAAACGGTGGTTACGTCTGTTTTTAGTCAGTGTACTGATCTTTACGAGTTTTAGTTATATACAGGAACCACATACGAAGGCTGCTGCGGCAGATAAGTTGAAAATTCTTGAAATCCGGGATGCATGGTCGACGACGAACCGGATTGATCCAAATACGACAATCACCTCATTGCTCAACGGGCTCGATTCGACCCGCTATGAGATTGAAATGATGACGGTCAAAGAATTGAACGCTTCTCGTTTTCCGTTAGATGGTGCGTTTGATGCTGTTGTCTTTGATCCATCCGTCTTCACAGGAACCGACCGTTATTCAATGACAATCTCGGATACGAAGAAAGCACATAATACGAGTAAGATTGAGAACGACATCACGAAGTTAAAAGGAAATGAAATCGTCAGTGCCTTCGTCAATAAAGGGCTGCCGGTTTTTCTACATCAAGATGTCTTGACACATACGTCAAGCAATTTTAATGCCATCTTTAAAGATCTTAAATCAAATGCATTGATGCGATATACGGATATTCAGACAGTCATGACGAAGTTAAAGACTCAAAAGGTCATCCGTCCGCGGCTAGAAGGTGTTTCCGTCAAACAAAACGGTGTGTCATTAACAGGAATCGATAAAGGGAAGTCAGCTGTTCCGAACGTTCCAATCGACTTCATGTACACGACGACGCTCGAGAACACGAATCAGTTAGCGCAACTGTATATCGACTTTGATAGCAATGACCAATTTGAAGAGTCGGAAAAGGTTGATGAGAAGCCGGCTACCAAAACGGGGGCATTGAGCTATAATTTCGATGCCCCGAGTTACACGGGACCGCGGAACTGGATGATCCGTGTGTCGAGTAGCGACGGACTGACCGACTACAAAACAGGTAGTTTCTTAATGAAGGACCAAGTCGCAGAAGCAAAAATCTTACAGGTGACGCGCAGTGGATCGACGGGTTCAATCAATGGCTTCATGAACACCGGTACGTTATTGAAAGAAACCGGGTACTATGATTTTAACGTCGAAGTCATTACGGCAGATACATTTAACAGTACGTACGCATCACGAAACTTAAATACGACGTACGACATGTTAATCTTTGGATTTCAAGATTCGTACGGAGCGGCGTCGCTGAATGATGCGGCCTCGAATGCAATCCTTGATTTCACGAACACCGGGCAAGGACTGATGTTGTCCCACGATACGATTTTCCGTCCAAGTCAGTCAGCGAATCCGGAACTGTTCTGGGAAAAGAAATTTGCCGGACTTGCCGGACAAAAGAACTTCACGAACATGGGGTACGGAGCACAGCGGACGTCAGGGAAGGCGGTCAAACAAAATGACGGTGTCATGACGTCGTATCCGTTTACGTTAGCGGATGAAGTCTCAATCGCAACAACCCATGACCAATACTTTGGTCTTGATTTAGAACAACCCGATTTAATTCCGTGGTACAACATTCGGGAAAATAGTACGGCTGATTCGAATCAGTCAGCCGGACGCACAATCGGCGATGCCCGTAACCATTACTACATGTATACAAAAGGCAATGTGACGTATTCTGGTGCAGGACATACCTCGACGTTCAACCAACAACAGGAAAAAGAACTGTTCTCGAACACGATGTACCGCGCCTTTATCGGGGCGAATCATAAACCGCTCATTAAAAATATCCTGCCAGCCAATCAAGCGAGTTATTTAGACAATGAACCAATCACGGTATCTTATAAGGTTAATGACTATGACTTACGCGATCGGGAATTGAAGACACGAATCTACATCGACAATGAAAAAGTGTATGAAAATAATAAACTAAAAAACAATTCGTTTGTCAGCCAAAGCTTCGATGCTAAGTTGACAGGGAAAACAACCGCGACAATCCGGATCGAAGCAGAGGATCAACGGGGGGCGAAAACGATTGAGACACGTACCGTCCAAATCGTTCAGCCATCCGCTTCATCTCCGTTCACGTTATCACGGTCAATCGATCCGGCAACGATTCCGCAAGGGGAAACAGCAACGATTACGTATACGGTCAAAACAAGCCCGATGCTTCAAAAAGATGCAATCGGTAACAACGGCTACATCATGGGACAATTTTCAGTAACGATGGAAGATATTTTGTTTACAGAAAACTTCCCGAGTAATGTCGAAGTCGTCTCAGCAACAGGTCTTAACGGTGCGAAAATCGTCAATCAAACATTGACGGGGAATGTACCGGACATCGAATATGATGAAGCGATTGAAGGGCTCCACAAAGGATTATGGATTGCAAAGCCGTCGGAACTGACTTTTACCGTAAAAGTACGAGCGAAGGATGCGGCAGGTGTTCATGTCTTCGATGAAAAAGAGAATACAATTGTTTCAACGAAGACCATTTACCGTGATAAAAAAAATGGCGTCGATAAATCGACTTCACTTGCGAACGATGTCCAGTCGTTCCCGAGACTAGGATATGCCTTATCGACCCGCTTTGCGACGGAAGCTAAAATTCCAGCTGTCCGGATGGATATCAACACGCCGTCTTATAAGGTATTGCCAGAAATCAATCCGGCAGGCAGCCAGTACGGCACATTGAGATGGTCGATTGAAGATACGAGCATTGCGAAGATTAACGATCAAGGCATCATCGAACCGAAGAAAATCGGAACGACGGAAATTAAATTGATTGTCCCCGTCGCGAATGGACGTGAGTTAGTCGCGACTTCGAAGTTGACGATTAACGATGTCTTTGGTGGATTGATCGTCCGTGGTGTACCAAGCGAGTTATACGTCGGACAGACGAAAGCGATGACGGGCGAAGCAGCCATGTTGTCCGGGACGGATGCACCGATTAAATGGCTTGTCACGAACAACGATTTAGTCGAGGCTACCGGTCTGACAACAGATGAGTTATCGCTAACAGGAAAAAAACCAGGCACAATGACCGTTCAAGCCGTTGTTCCGGCATCGAGCGGCAGCACGACCTATTTAGCACAGTCGCAAATCTATACGATTGAAGTTAAATTACCGGAACTAGCCGTAACACCGAATAACCTAGAGTTATGGGTCAACACGACGCAAGATGTCACAGCGACCTTTACACCGAGTATTCGATTACCGTTCGCTGTTTCGACGTCTAGTCCGGCGATCGAACTCATTCAAACGGCGGCTGGTTACACCGTCAAGGGAATAACGGGGACACCGGCTGGTCCAGTCGACGCCTTACTGAAACTTCGAGATTTTACAGCGACACAAGCCATCACGAAAATCATGGTACGTGAAAATCCAACTGATTTGACGGCGAACGATTTAACACTTTCCATGCAGGATGTTCAAAAGCAGCCTGTCTTGAACTGGTTACCCGTGACGGCGACAGAGCGTTTTTATCGGTTGGAAGTGCTTCAAGGAAAAGAGTATGTGAAGATTGATTCATCGGCGCAAGCCTTAAAACCGATTCGCCCAGGTGTCGCACGTGTCAAAGTGACGGCATTAAAAGCAGATCAATCGGTCCTTGAAGTCATCAAAACCGGTGCGACGGAGAAACAACCGTTGACGGCGACCTTTAAAGTGACGATTTCTTCTGAAGGTTCGAGCACTTCACCAGATACGGATGTCTATTAAGTGACGGGGGAAATGACGTGAAGAAAAAGCAAATCATTAGCGTCGTTCTCCTGTTTCTAATCGGAATTGGAGCAGCGACCTACTTGTTGATCGAACAGCGAAACCAGCAAGCGTTTGAAAAGAGTATCGATACGTCAGATGTTAACGCATTTGCGTCAGCAGTCGAACACGTTTCTTTATCGACAAAAGACCGGAATCAGTACATTCAGCAGTTCCAAGAAGCACTCGACTATGACAAAGCACTCGTTTTGCTGGACGACACGAGTGTTAAAAATCAAGTTAACTGGTTTTATGTCGCCCGGTTCGGACCAGCTTCTGTAGTCAAGAAATGGCTTGCTACGGGGGCTTCCGTCGAGCAAACGAATGAGCAACAACAGACAGTCCTGCATGTTGCGACGAGCGTGAACCAACCTGCGGATGCTTATGCTTTACTGATTAAAGAAGCTACACGAAAAAATATCAATGCGCTCGATAAAGCCGGAAATTCGCCTCTCTACTATGCGACGGTCGATCAAAATGAGACTGTGATTAAGCAGTTACTGGCAGCAGGAGCAAATCCGAACGTCGGAAAGCATCAGCCGATTTATGAAGCAGTCAAACAAGACCGACAGGATATTTATCAGTTGTTGGTAAAACAAGGTGCAGAAGTCAAGAAGACCAAAGTCAAAAAGTTGGCACGAGCGTATGGTGCGACAACATTTCAATGAAAAAACCCCTCGACATCCATCAATGTCGAGGGGTTTTTAGCGTCAAGGAGTTGTTCGTTTCGGAGTCTCGACATACATTTTGACAGCCCGACTGAGTGGAAGCATCGACGTCGGATTTTTCAGGACACTCGCATCATATTTCAGGCGGAGACGAGATTGTACCGCGTCAGCAGATTTTTTCGTGTTCATCAAAGTGGTCAACGCGGTGACGTCTGCCGGGTAGTTCGCTTCCGGTAAGTCCAGCGTCCCGCGATACGCATTAACCTCAAGCTGTCCTTTTGTGAAGATACCGCCTTGTAAGTTCATCGTCGACCCGACGGAATAAATGCGATTCAAGGTAGGCGAATCACTGTAAAGAAAGGCATTCATGTCCGGTGCGGTTGTTTTAGGTGCGGAAAACTTATTGACACGATTGATCGTTAACGTTCCTTTACTGAGTAAAATCAGAGTGTTTTGATTCGTTGAACTCGTGATGCCTTGAATGTTGGCATCATCTAACCGGCTTGAACCGGTCGAGAAGATGGTTGTCGCAAAACTGACGTTACCCCGAATCAATAAATCACCGAGGACGACGATTGGGCGTTTAATCTCAAGCGGTTGCGTAATCGGATTGAGTGAAGAAATCGTCAAGTTGCCGTCGATGATTAACGGTTCGAGCGATTCTTTAACGATATCATCGGTAATCGTCACTGTATTTTGCTCAGTCGGAGCTGGGATGATGATTTGTTTCTTCGTACTCAATTCATTCAAGAATGGTCCTGTCAGCACCGATTTTTCAATTGATTGACTCTTTAAGTAGGTCGGAACGGAGGCGAGTGGTGTGTTACTTGGAATCGTTAAGAAATCATTCAGGGCAAATTCAAAATCGAACGGAACGAGCGTATCTTTCGTTGAAACAAGATCCGTTTTGGTGGTCGGATCAAAGACGGTCGCATCACATGGTAAAAAGTCTGTACATGTTAGAAGCGGTTGAGTTTGCGGCTGGAAAACACGAACTTGTCCATCAATGTATGGATGGGCCAGCTTATCTGTATAGTGGCCTATCTGACCGTTATAGATGAAGTTTGGCGTCGCAGAAACTTTGAGTGCTTCCCGCGAGAAGACGTTCCCTTCGATTCGTGGTGCTCCATTTAAGATGACTTGATTGTCGGACCCGAGCGTATAGTATAGAAAACTAGGAATCGCTGATAAATAGACCCGTTGAGTATAGGTCTTTTTGACCGTCGGTTGATCACCTTTCGTCTCTTCGACGTGAGCGGTCAAATCGAACGCTTTAACACGGACGTTCGAGGCGGCTTCATTTAACTGAACTTCAACAAGAGGAGCCGACGTCTTCAAGGGGAGTATGATTTTATTCGGGATATCTGCAAATAGCTCTTTTGAGGAACTGGTTGGATTCTCTTGACTGGTTTTTGCGACGAGTTGTTGGAGTGCTGCGATCGCTTGATCAAGCTCGTTTTGCGTCGCTGTATCGACTTCGATATTCGTTTCGCGAATTTCCGTCAATCGTGTCGATTGCAGGCTGACACCAATCGTCGCGATTGCTAAGACCGATAGGACGGTCAATGTCACGAGTACGAACAATAGCGTATAACCTTCTTCAGATTTTTTCATGGGTCGTCCTTTCTGAACTAAAATCCAATCGTACTATTCAAGGTCTGTGTTTCTTCATTATCCGTCGACTGAATTCGGAGCGTCATCGTCAAAATGCCATGGACGACGTATCTGCCCGGGTAGTCACCGGTCGTGATGTCGACGTACTCGGGACTTGAAATCGTAAAGGTCTTTTTGATTTCTGTTTGATCATTGATGTTTTCGAGTGCACCTTCGTAGATGAGTATGTTTTCGTCAAGTCGTTGTGTTGCGAATGTATAGGTGATTGGAGTTGATGTGACTTCATTTTGTTGTTCGACATTGGCGTTGAACGGAATGAAACCGTCCGTTCGCTCGAGTAGACCGGAATCCAGGTTAAGGCTAGGCAATGTCTTTTTATAGAAAGACAGCTCATTCGCTGTTGTGATGCGAATGGCATCGAAGCCGGTGATTTCATTTAAAATGAGTCCGACCGAACTATCGGCTTCGCTTCTGAGCTCACTGATGATTCCCGTCGCCTGAAAACTCTTTGTACCGGAGATGAAGACGGTCAGGATGACTCCGCTGAAAATAGCAGCGATGACGATGGCAACGAGCAGTTCGACGAGGGAAAATCCGTCATTTTGTTGCGGGAAAACTTTGGTTGAGCGTCGCATTCGTAATCGATCCTTTCAATGATGTAATCGGGTCAGGTTGACCGTCGAGATAGACATAGACGTATAAATCGAGGAGGTTCGGATTTTCGATTCCTTCGATTTTATGCGGGGTAACACTGATTTTAACATCGAATGGCATATTATTTATTTCCGCATCATTGAAGATTGAGTCACAAATAGCCGATACACCACATGACGGCGTGTTCGGCGTCGGTATTGTATAGCTACCATTCTGATATGGGGTGCCTTTCGTCTGTTCAAGAAGCGTATCGAATACGAAGGGTCCGTTCTCCGCTTCGACGGCTTCCCGTTCGATATAAGAAGCGGCGTTTTTCGCCAGGTAATTCGCAAACGTCAATTCCGTGCTATCACGAGAAGCGGATAAGGACTGGGAAAAAATGCTGATGAGTGAAACTGAAATGATTGAAAGAATCGTGATGCTGACTAATACTTCGATTAATGAAAAGCCTTGTTGCTTGTTTTGCATGGATTCACCTCGTATCTGACTCAATATGAATTATCTATTCAAAAATGAAAAACGGTATGTATTCACACATGATGAAAGTTATTGTCAGGATAGGACTTATGTTTCATCATAATATTCATTATAATGGAAATACTAGACACCTGAAATGGTTATTTCATAAGGAAAGGAAACAGATGATGATAAATCCTAAACGTTTTGCAGTACATACGCTTCTTTTAGTCCTCTTGATTGCCTTAATCTATGTTCCTTCGTTTGCGCTGATTTCGTTTACGGGACAAGCAAGCGTCAGTGAGAAGTTTTCTGAAAGTGCCCGGATTGCCTCTGTTCCGGTTAGTGGTATGACACGGGAAGAAGCAAAACCGAAAGTTCAAAAAGCCATCACGACCTGGTCGAACAAAACGCCATTGACGATTGGGACGGGAGAAGAACTTGTTCCCGTTCCGACGACGCTCGTGACGTTTAAAGTGGATGAGGCCGTCGAAGCAGCTTCTTTAAAAAAGGGAGGCGACTTGGACGTCACGCTTGACGAACCGGGCGTCGAAGCATTCTTGTCGACGCAACCGGTCGTATACACGCCGGAACAAACGACGGCATTTAAGGCATGGCTGACGAACATGGGACAACAACTCGAAGAGGGCAACTATGATCCGGCTGTCTCGACAACATCTCCATCAACGGAAGAGGTCGTTTCCTCGGTGTCCTTTACAACACGCTCAGTCGCCGAAGAACAGATGGTTGACGCGATGACACAAGTTGACTTAAAAGCCGGACAGTTGATGAATACGAAGACATACGGAATGGACGGTGTGGCGGCTTCATATATCGGCAGTAAACTATATGAACTTTTCGCAAAAACACCGTTTGAAATCGTCGAGCGGATGCCGCATGATCAATTGCCTGAGGGAATCACACTCGGCTACGATGTCCGAATTGATGAAAAAACAGATTTTGCCGTACGGAACACACAAGCAGTGAACTACCAGCTTGTCGCAATGAAAAATGGTAGTGACGTGACGCTTGAACTACGGGGAATGCCGTTCAAAGAAACGGTCACAGCAGTGCTTGAAGGTGAAAAATCAATTCCGTACCGGACGATCACCCGCTATTCAGCGACACTATCTGCTGGAACGACAAGTGATACACAGTCCGGATCGGAAGGGACATCGATTGAACTGTACCGCATCATCAAGTCGAACAAAGGCGAAGAGAAAATGCTGGTCGCACTTGATTTTTATGCCGCGACACCGGCAATCGTCACGAAGAGCAGTCAAGCGGAGCAAGCGCCGGTCGTCACACCACCTGCTGAAGAGAACCAGGACGAGATGACGGATCAAACAGATCCTGAATCCGAGACGACGGATCAAACGGACCCTGAGTCAGATGTGACAAGTCCAGACGCACCGGCAACTCCCGATACACCGACGTCACCGGATACACCAGATGCTCCGACAGAAGGCGATCCAGCTTCTCCCGCCGAAAGTGACACAGCGGAACCAGCAGTCGGCTAAAAATCAATAGAAAATGAGGGATCCTATGAACTGGACAGATTTAGCAATTGAGCTCGGAATCATTATTGGTCTGGCGACGATTATTTGTGGCTTGATGTTTGCGGTTCAAATCCCATTCATCGCGACGGCACGTGCGAAAGTCATTCTCTCGGTGATGGCACTTGTACTAGTCTTAGCACTTTACATGCTCGTCAAATTCGATTGGATGGCGAATCCGTTCGTCATTGCGGGATATATCGTCACACTCCTAATCGTTACAGCGATTACGAGTACGATTGACGAAAAACAACAACAGCGACCGACAGTACTTGATGAAGAAGATACATGGCACGCGGAAGGGTGACGAACTAAATGGCAATGAAACGGAAACGTCTCGGCGAGATGCTGCTTGAAGAAAGTCTCGTCACGGAAACTCAGATTGAAGAAGCCTTGACGGTCAAACGGGCGACTGAAAAATTAGGGGATGCGCTCTTACGATTAGGGCATTTGACGGAGCAACAACTACTCGAAGCGCTCCATCATCAATTGAAGATACCAATCATTCAACTGTATAACTATCCGGTCGACGTGGCAGTCACGAAGCTGATTTCAAAAGATCTTGCTCAGCGCCATACGCTCGTCCCGGTCTACCGGGAAGGCAACCGTTTATTCATTGCGATGGCTGATCCGCTCGATTTGATTGCGATTGATGACCTGCGGCTTCAGACGGGGTTGATGATTGAAGTCGGCATCGCGACACGCGATGAAATTCGCCGGACGATTTTAAAGTATTACGATATCGATTCGTCACTCCGGGAGTTACTCGAATCCGATGAAATGATGGAGTCTGATGCGACGCGGGATGTCGTGACACGCGAAGATGCGCCAATCATTCGTCTCGTCAATCAAATTCTTGAAAACGGGATTTCCCAACGGGCGTCCGATGTCCACATGGATCCGCAGGAAGCCTCCTTATCGATTCGGATTCGGATTGACGGGGAGCTGCGGACGGAGAACAACTACCCGAAACAAATTCAGAACATCTTGACGACCCGGATTAAGGTCATGAGTGAGCTTGACATTACGGAATCACGCTTGCCGCAAGACGGACGGATCAAGTACATCTATAATGGTCTCGCCTACGATTTCCGTGTCTCGACACTTCCGACCGTCTATGGTGAGAAAGTCGTCATCCGGATTCTCGACAGCTCGAACTCGAATATCTCGATTTCGAAAATCGGATTTAGTGAACGCAATGAATCCCAGTTCCGGGAGATGCTGAAACGACCGAACGGCATCATCTTGATTACTGGACCGACAGGGTCTGGTAAGTCATCAACATTGTATGCGGCTCTAAACGAATTGAATGATGAGAGCCGTAACATCATTACGGTCGAAGATCCGGTCGAGTACCAAGTCGACGGCATCAATCAAGTTCAAGTGAACAGTAAGATCGGCTTGACGTTCGCGAGTGGGCTACGCTCGATTTTGCGACAAGATCCGAACGTCGTCATGGTCGGAGAGATCCGCGATATTGAAACGGCGGAAATTTCGATTCGGGCCTCATTGACGGGACACCTTGTCCTGTCGACGTTGCACACGAACTCGGCCATCAGTTCGATCACCCGTCTGATTGACATGGGAGTTGAACCATTCCTTGTCGCGGCGTCGGTTACCGGATTGATTGCGCAGCGTCTCGTCCGTCGCGTCTGTCGTGATTGCGGGGAAGTCCAACCCCTTTCAAAACGCGAACAAGAGTTGTTTGCGCAAGAAGGGATCGAAGCGACGACCGTCATGCGTGGACGCGGCTGTTCGTCTTGTAACATGACGGGGTACCGGGGGCGACTCGCGATCCAGGAAGTCGTCATGATCGATGAAGTATTGCGACGGATGATTATGAACCAATCGACGGAAAGCGAAATCACGATGTACGTCAAGTCGCAAGGTCAACGGTTCCTGTTAGCGGATGGACTGACAAAAGTCGCCCAAGGAATTACGACGACGGAAGAAATCTTACGGACGGTGATATCAGAATGAGTACGATGGAACGCGCACAAATCGAAGACATTCTCAGATCGTCAAAAGAAAAAGGGGCTTCTGACGTCCATTTGACGGCAGGGTCTCCCCCCGTCTTTCGCGTCAATGGAACATTGATTGCTTACGGGACGGATAAACTCAAGCCGGTCATCATCGACGGGTTCGTTCAGTCGCTGATTACCGAGGAAATGTACCTGCAGCTTAAACAGGATCGTGACATCGACTTTTCCTTTGGTGTGACGGGTGTCGCCCGTTACCGCGTCAATTGTTTTTATCAACGTGGCGCACTCTCAATGGCTTTTCGAACGATTCCGACTGAAGTGCCGACACTCGAACAATTATCGTTGCCTCCTGTCCTCAAACGGTTTTTAACGAAACCGCATGGCTTGATTCTCGTCACAGGACCGACCGGGTCAGGGAAGTCGACGACACTCGCTGCGATGATCAACGAAATCAATCAGACGATGTATAAACGCATCATTACGCTCGAGGATCCGATTGAATACTTACATAGTCATCATAAAAGTTTGATTGACCAACGTGAAATCGGCATTGATGCCCCACGATTCGCGAGTGGCTTACGTTCTGCACTCCGTCAAGATCCGGATGTGATTTTGCTTGGTGAGATGCGCGACTTAGAGACGATTTCGACGGCAGTCACAGCTGCAGAGACGGGACATCTCGTCTTCGCGACCGTCCATACGTCGACCGCTGCCTCGACAGTCAGTCGGATCATCGATGTTTTTCCATCGGAGCAACAGGATCAAATTCGCGCCCAACTGGCAAATGTCCTGGCGGGTGTCGTCTCGCAACGCTTGATGCCCCGGTCCGATGGTACAGGCAGGGTCGCGGCTCTTGAAATCATGGTCGAGACACCAGCCGTCTCAAACTTGATTCGCACAGGTAAGGAATATCAGATTCAATCCGTTTTGCAGACCGGAAAACAGTATGGGATGCAGACGATGCAAATGGCCTTACAAGACTTAGTTAGTCGGGGACTGATCCCAGCATCAGCCGCGACACCTTACATATCGGGGTGAGCAGATGGCAGTATTCATGTATGAAGGTCGGACGATGGCCGGTAAACGGAAAAAAGGTAAGATTACAGCATTAACGAAACGGGAGGCGGCAGAACGTCTCCGGACAGAACAAATCGCCGTCACGTCACTTGAGAAACAAGAATCAAAAGGCTTAAATACCGAGATCACATTCTTAACGGCAAAACCGAAAATCGAACACTTAGTCATGTACGCACGTCAATTTGCGACGCTCGTCCGGTCCGGTGTCTCAATCGTTAAAGCGACCGAAATATTACGGAAACAAACAGAATCGAAGCCGCTCGAGCGGGCACTCGTCGAAGTCGAAGATGATTTACGGAGTGGGATTCAATTTTCGCAAGCGATTGAGAAACATCCGCGCGTCTTTGATACATTCTTCGTCAGTATGGCGATGGCGGGTGAGGCGAGCGGGAATTTAGAAGAAGCCCTTGATAACATCGTCACCCAGCTTCAAAAACAGTACGAGATTAAACGGAAAGTCATTTCGGCATTGATTTATCCGGCCGTCGTTTCAATTGTCGCGATTGGTGTCGTCGTCTTCCTGATGTTGAACGTCGTCCCGACGTTCGCGTCGATTTTCAATCAACTCGGAAGCGAACTTCCATTAATTACGAAACTTGTTGTTGCCGTATCGGACTTTTTTGTCGCTTACTGGTGGGTCTTGTTGCTTGTCGCCTTCGGATTGCTCGGTCTGCTGTATTTTAATTTAAAAAATGAGCGGCAACGGGTCATCTTCGACAGCTTACTTTTAATGTTGCCGGTCTTCGGACCATTGATTCAAAAGTCACAGATTGCTTTGATGACGCGGGGACTCGCTGTGTTACTGAATGCATCGGTCCCGATTCTTGCTTCGCTCGACATTACGGAACGAATCGTCACGAACCGAATCATCCGTAAAGGAATCGCCGGTGCGAATGAAGCGATGTCGCGCGGGATTCCGATGCACGAACCATTAGAAAAAAACAAATATTTCCCACCTCTCGTGACACAGATGATTGCCATCGGGGAGGAGTCCGGGCGCCTGGACTCCATGCTGACAGAGGTCGCAGACTTTTATGAGACGGAAGTTGAAACAACGACGGATCGCTTGAAGTCAATCATCGAGCCGCTGTTGATTGTCGTCCTCGCCGCAATCGTTGGTGTCATCGTCATCGCCGTCGTCGTCCCGATGTTCAAAATCTATTCGGAT
This sequence comes from Exiguobacterium sp. s127, assembly GCF_018618695.1. Lineage (NCBI taxonomy): Bacteria > Bacillati > Bacillota > Bacilli > Caryophanales > Exiguobacterium > Exiguobacterium sp. s127. The sequence goes on from NZ_JACSMO010000001.1 coordinate 526,063, forward strand.
ATCCAGGGCGAATAACAACTGCGAAATCATTTACCTGTTGTCTAAAAAAGACATAATTAACTAAAATTATGGTGCTACTATAATAGTATTCATATGGATAGTATTACCTATACATCGAACTCAGAAAAAAGCACTAGGGAGGAATACTAAAATGTTAGAACGGTTCAAAGAAATTTGGTTAGATGCAAAACAAATGCGCGATGAGCGGGGCTTGACGTTGATCGAGTTACTCGTCGTTGTCGTTATCCTCGGAATTATTGCCGCAATCGCGGTAGTAGCGATTGGCGGATTGATTGAAAACTCACGTAAGGATGCAGTTGTATCCGATGCGAAACAATTAGTAGCGGCAGCGAAGTTGTATACATCTTCAAATCCAATTCAACCTGGTGAAAAGGTTAAATTAGGGATAAATGATGGTGGGAACCCTATCACAACTAAGGATGCAGTTACGACTGGTACTGGAGCTCCTAGAGAAGATTCACTTGGTAAATATATTGATGATATGAAAGATCCATTAAACTCTGACAATGATTATAAATCTTCTTATGTAGTAGTTACTGAGACAAAAGGTAAATACACTTACTCTGTTACGCTACTAAGTGAAAAATCAGCGAACGCTTACTTTACTAATAAAACACCGGGTGAATTGAAACGCTCAGCAATCGTGGTCAACTAAGTTTAGTTAATATTGATGCTACCCCCAACTCGGGGGTTTTTTTCTGAAGTTTTTTAAGAAAGGAGCCTAACATGACAATCGTTTTTACAGTCTATTTTTTCATTATTGGCATGTTGATCACGTCGTTTACAAATGTCGTCGGACTCCGGATTCCGGTGGGGGAATCGATTGTGCGACCGCGCTCGCATTGCCCGAATTGTGGTCACGTCCTCGGTGCGCTCGAACTGACACCGGTCATCGGCTATCTCGCTTTACGCGGAAAATGCCGTGTCTGCCAACTGCCGATCTCCGCGAAGTATCCGGCGCTGGAACTGCTTGGTGGCGTACTTTACGCCTATGCGTTCTATCAATTCGGATGGTCGATGCAATTCGTGTTGACACTTGTCCTGACGAGCCTGTTATTCATCCTCGTCATGTCGGATCTTGCTTACATGCTCGTCCCGAATAAAATATTACTCTTCTTTTTACCGATTAGTCTGATAGTTCGCTACCTTTCTCCATACGAGAACTGGTATAATCCAATTATTGGCGGAATCGTCGGTTTTAGTTTATTGTTTGCAATTTTTCTCGCATCACGTCAAGGGATGGGCGCAGGGGACGTCAAACTGTTTGGTTTACTCGGTATTTTTCTCGGACCACTCGACGTCGTGATTGCCTTATTCGTCTCGGCACTTGTCGGTTCCGTCATTGGGCTGACATTGCTCGGATTGAAGCGCGTCGAACGCAAGCAACCGATTCCCTTCGTCCCGTCGATTGCGATCGGGACATTACTCACTTATTATTTCGCGGACGATTGGGTGACGTTATACCTCGATCTGTTCCTATGAGAAAGGACGAACCTACATATGGCGCAAGCTAGGCGTAGAGGTACATATATTTATTTCAACTTCACGGATGTCGCCGTCTTCGGCGCCGTCGTCAAGAACGGTGTCATCAAACGACGCGCTGTTGCGTCCCTGCCTGCCGGGACACTCCAAGGTGGATGGTTGCAACCGGAAGCGTCACTTGATTTGATTTTTGACAGCCTGTTGACGAAATTGAAGGTTCCGCGAGGTTCGCAAGCTGTCCTTGCCCTCGATGGTTCACTCGTCCTTGCCCGAAAACTTGAAATTCCGGAGTCGGTCGAGACGAATCAAATCCGCGGGTACTTGTTCATGGAGCTTGGTCACAGTATCGTCCTGCCGTTTGAAGAACCGTACTTCGATTACACACTGCTCGAAGAAGACGGCAAACGAGAAATCATGCTGTATGCGGCACCGAACGAAGCGATTCAACAATACATGCAATTGTTTAAGCAAAAGCACCTGCGGCTTGTCGCAGCTGAACCGCAACCGCTCGCTACGTTTTTCGGAATCGAGTCGCTCTATGAAGTCGAAGACAGTAGCAGCGTCTTGATTTGGAACGTCAATGCGACGAATCATCAACTGATCATCATCGAAGACAAAGTTCCGCGCTTAATCCGTTCCGTCGATACGTTCAGTTCGAACGCCTGGGAAGTTGAGGTGATGGAGGATCGTCTCCATTACCGGTATCGCCTGGATGACGCACAAGTCGAGATGACACTTGACGAAATGCTGCTCGAATTTTCACGTGTGCTCGATTTCTACCGGTTTTCGCTCGCACGCGACCAACGGGAAATCAGCCGTGTCATTCTAGCGGGAGACTTCCCGTTCCAGGAGGAGCTCGTCAAACGGTTCGAAGCGAATTTTGATCTCCGACTCGAACAGCTTCCGGAGCAGCTCGAAGTCGCGCCACAACCGATTCCGCGTGCGTATTTACCGCTACTCGGACTCGCGATTCCACAAAAAACTCGAATCAATCTGTTACCAGAGAACGACGTCATGCCGAAGTTTCCGCTCGTCGCGTCGCTCGTCCTGTTGTTATTTGGCGGAATGATTGGCGGCTACTTGTTCTGGCAAACGGACCAGTTCGCGGACCGGATCGAGACGGCAAACAATCAAGTGCAAATCGTTCGTGCCCTTCAAGCGGAATCGGCACAATCAGCGAAACAAGAAATTGCCCAATTGAAGCAGACCGTCGACGGATTAGAGGAGACGCCGCGCCCGGCAGTCCCGACGCTTGAACGGATTACCCGCTACTTACCGGAACGCGGCTACATCTTACAGTTCGCCTATGGTGCCGATCATCTCGTGACGATGAATGCGCAATTCGAAACACTGGAAGAGTTGAATGGTTTTTATCGTCAACTCTTGACGGATGACGTCTTTACAGGAGTTTCATTGACAGGTATCACAACGAAGACGATGAACGAAGAGGCAGATGTCGTCACGTCGACGACGATCGACCCGGCAACAGGGGAAGAAATTCCGACGACGACGATTACACCATCGGCTGATGAAAAAACGGAAGAACCGCGTTACATCGGTCAATTCACGTTGTCAGTCTTACCGGCGGAGGTCGTCAAAGGTGAAACGAATGAAGCGAATCCGGATGTACCAAAAGAAGATGGCGAGACGGAGTCGGCAACGCCAGACGGTGAAGTGACACCGGAAGACGGAACAGGCGAAGTCGTCTCGACCGAGATTGAGGAGGTGGAGGATAATTGAAGCGCTATAGTAGTTACCTTCTCCTCGGATTGACGCTCCTGCTCGTAATTGGAGGAGTCGCCTATTTCGGTTATACGACCTATACGACGTACCAAGAATTGAATGAAACGGAAGCCACGCTTGACCGGGAACAGATGGCCCTCGAAATCGCAAAAGCAAATGAGCAAAAAGTCGATGTCGCCGAATCAAGCTTCTTACAGAAAAAAGTGCCCGTCCTCCCGGCGAATGATGATGTCATCGACGCCATCAATGCCTCGAGTCAAATCGCAGGAGTCAAAGTCCAGTCGATTACGTTCAGCCAAACGGATGTTGCACCTGCTCCGGTTGTCGAGTCGACACCGGTCGTCGACGGAGCGATGGCGACAGAGTCTGACAGCGATGCGGATGGAGCAGAAGCACCCGTCGCGACAACGGCCGCGACACCGCTTCCGGCATCGTTATCCGTCGAAGCACCATCCTATCTCGAACTGATGGCATTCCTTAAACAAATCGAACGGACGGATCGGATTACGATCTTGCGTCAGATTCAATTGACGGGGCCGGATGAACCGGGTGCCGGAAGTGAGACGATTCTTCTTGACGATGAGATGATGGCGTTTACGATTGAAATCGAGACGTATTACCGACCTGATCTAACACAACTCGTTCCAGATAAGAAGACACCACTCAAGGAGACGACCCCGAAATCAGATCCCTTTGTTGATGTCACAGGAAATTAGTTTGGAAACAAGTGCTTCCCTTCACGGGAGAGGCACTTGTTTTTCGTTATACTACCCGTTGAGTGAATTAAGCTAGTTCGAAATCTATCAGAAAGAGCGTGATACTAATGGTAACGCAACCACCCTTGATTCTTGCTTCGGCGTCTCCGCGCCGGACACAGCTTTTGGACCAAATCGGGATACAGCATGAGGTTCGTCCTGCTGACGTCGTCGAAGAAGCGCCCTATCCGATGGCGCCTGCCGAATACGTCGCCTACTTATCCGACAAAAAAGCACGTGCTGTAGCTAAGGCGGATGAAATCATTCTGGCGGCAGATACCGTCGTGTCGATTGACGGTTTGATTTTGGAAAAACCGCTCAATCGCTTAGCCGCAAAGCAGATGTTGCTTCAATTATCTGGTCGGACCCACCATGTCTTGACGGGCGTGACGATTGTGATGAATGATCATGTCGAAACATTTACCGTGACGACAGAAGTCCGTTTTGCCAAATTGTCGCAGGACTGGATTATGCGCTACACGGAGACGGATGAGCCGTATGATAAAGCCGGTGGATACGGCATCCAGGCGGTCGGAGGATTATTCGTCGAAGCGATTTCAGGCGATTATTATAATGTCGTCGGATTACCGATTCATCCGATTGCGAAACGACTCGAAGCATTCGGAATCAAGCCGGAATTTGCGTAACGCCTATTAAAGAGAGGTCGGATGCAGTGATTGAATTGCCGAAGGATATGATTCAACTAAAAGGGCTGACCCGTGCGACGACAGTCGAATTGCTAGCATGTCTCGTCCGAAGTGGAACGAGAAATCAATCGCCGCTTGAAATCGCGGAAGAATTACTTGATCGTCATCCCTCGTTGATTGAGCTTGAGGCAGCGGGAGTCGGAGGACTGGAGAAGTCACCCGGCGTCGGCAAGGCGAAGGCGCTCCAAATCATGGCGGGACTCGAGCTCGGCCGCCGGCTCGTCACAGAACCGAAGTGGGTCCGACCGGTCGTTCGTTCACCGGAGGATGCAGCGGAGCTGTTGTTAGAAGAGATGCGCCTGTATCAACAGGAACATTTCATCTGTCTGTATTTGAACACGAAAAACGAAGTCATTTCCAAAAAGACGCTGTTTATCGGCGGTCTCAATACGTCGATTGTTCACCCGCGCGACATATTTCGGGAAGCCATCCGCTGTTCGGCGGCCAGCTTCATCGCTGTCCATAATCATCCATCGGGTGATCCGACGCCAAGCCGGGAAGATATCGAGGTGTCGGAACGGATGGTCGAGGCGGGCAGATTGATTGGAATCAGTTGTATCGATCACCTCGTCATCGGTCACGGACAATTTATTAGTATGAAACAACGCGGATTTATGTAAGAATAACGTCTGAGGGGGAAGTGGACTTCCTGACTTCAGGCGTTTTTATGTTTTGAAAAATAGGTGAACTGTAAACAAGCTGTAACGTTTTAGCGCTTTTCTAAGAGTGCTTTTCCGTTATAATTAGTGGAGTTGTATTTTCAGAGAGGGGTTTTTTAAATAATGTTTGGATCATTTAGCCGTGAAATCGGCATTGACTTAGGTACGGCAAACACGCTCGTTTATGTGAAGGGGCAAGGAATCGTTGTACGCGAACCTTCTGTTGTCGCTTTCCGTACCGATACAGGTAAGATTGAGGCAGTCGGGAACGCAGCGAAAAACATGATTGGACGGACACCGGGCAACGTGACGGCACGACGGCCGATGAAAGACGGCGTAATTGCTGATTATGAAACAACTGCGACGATGATCAAGTACTTCATGGATCAAGCGTCGAAGAAAAAAGGATTGTTCTCATCGAAAACGAACGTCATGATTTGCGTGCCAAGCGGCATCACGTCAGTCGAAAAACGTGCTGTTGAAGATGCAGCAAAACTTGCCGGGGCGCGTGAAGCCTATACGATTGAAGAACCATTCGCAGCGGCAATCGGAGCTGGACTCCCAGTATCTGAACCAACAGGATCGATGGTCGTCGATATCGGTGGCGGAACGACGGAAGTCGCAGTCATCTCGCTTGGCGGCATCGTAACGAGTCAATCAATTCGTGTCGGTGGAGATGAAATGGATGAGTCAATCATTCGTTACATCAAATCGAAATATAACTTGATGATCGGTGAACGGACAGCCGAAACACTCAAGATGACGATCGGTTATGCACGAATCGACGAAGAGTCAGAAAACGAAACGATGGAAATTCGTGGTCGCGACCTCGTCACAGGTCTTCCGAAACAAATCGAAGTAACGAGTGCAGAAATTTGCGACGCGTTATCCGATACGGTCGATGCGATTTTAGCAGGTGTCAAGCACACGCTTGAGCAGACACCGCCGGAACTTTCGGCTGATGTCATGGACCGCGGAATCGTCTTGACAGGCGGCGGTGCGCTCCTTAAAAACCTTGATTCTGTCATCGAAGACGAAACACGCATCTTGACGCTTGTTGCTGAAAACGCACTCGATTGTGTCGCAATCGGTACAGGAAAATCACTTGAGATGATGAATGTCCTTCGTTCGAAATCAGGCATCTCACAAAAAAGATAAGGACGGGATGAGCGATGAAGCGATTTTTAAATAATCGAAAACTGCTCATCACACTCCTTAGTTTTCTCCTTTTGGTGATATTGATCGGTATTTCGTTGCAAGGGCGTAACCAATCCCACTGGTATCAAAGTTTTGTCCGTGATACCGTCGGGGTCGGTCAACGTCTTTTCGCGACACCGATTGGCTGGATTGATGATACGGTCACTTCGATTACAGAAGTGCGTGACGTGTATAAGGAAAATGAGTATTTAAAATCACGTTTAAATGACTATGCGGAAAATTCCGTCAAAGTTCGTGATTTAGAACGTGAGAATAAAGAGTTAAAAGATATGCTCGACCTGGGTGGCTCGATTCGCGACTATACGTTACTTCCAGCTGAAATGATTGGTCGCACACCGTCCGAGTGGCAACGTTTCGTGACCGTGAACATCGGCGAACAAAAAGGGGTCAAGTCCAATATGGCCGTCGTGACGGCAGATGGATTGATTGGACGTGTCATTCAGACGAGTGCCTACACTTCGCTCGTTCAGTTGTTATCTGACACGAGTCGTACGAACAATGTCTCAGCTGTTGCGGACGATACAAAAGGAAAAGGGGTCTTCGGAACGATTGAAGGGTTCGATGAGGAAACAAACTTGTTGAAATTCACGAAAATTCCGAATGACGCGAAGTTAAAAAAAGGGCAGATTGTCGCGACATCCGGTCTCGGAGGAAAATATCCAAGCGGTGTTGTCATCGGCAAAATCGAGGAAGTGAAGTCGGATAAATACGGTGCTTCGAAAATCGCATACGTCAAACCGGCAGCAGACTTCGAACAGTTTGGTCACGTCTTCGTGATTGAACGAGAGGCGGAGGAACCTTTCGCTGAGACCGATAAGGGAGGGGACACTAGTGAATAACGTCAAGTTGTTTTTCGCCGTGTTCCTTCTTTTTATCTTGGAAGGAACGATTTTTGCAGGTCCGCTCGGTGACGGGTCACCGTATGCGGTCCACCTGACTTTGATTGCCTTGATGTTTCTCGGACGCTACGGCAAAATCGAACAGGCACTTGGTTTCGGCTTAGTATTCGGTCTGTTATATGACTTCGTCTATTCCGATATCATCGGTATTTACTTATTTGCGCTATCTGCCATTCCGCTTTTTAGTAGCTTCGTGCTAAAATATGTAAAGGAGAACGTATTGACGATTATCGTCACCTTTACGTTCAGTGCCTTATTATTCGAATTTGATATTTATTTCTTTACGGCTTCGGTCTTAGGTGTCGATGTTCCGTTTAAAGAACTGGCGACACAAATCATTCCGAAGAGTCTCATTGCACAGCTGATCGGGATTATCATTCTGTATTATCCGATGACCCGACTCGTGCAATCCACACTTGACGAGAAAAGAGGATGAGTCATGATTGAACGTAAGCGTTATGTAACGATGAAAGGTCATCGTGGTGGCCTTGCCGTTTATGTAAACGAACGGTGCAGTGTGGATGAATTTCTTGACGACTTAGAATTGACGCTTGCCGATAAATCCGTCGAGAACGGACGCGCCGTACCGATTACGTTCTTCTTTGGGCGACGTTACGTCGACGAAGGTGTCGTGACAGCGGTCGAATCGATTGTCGGACGACATGATTCCTTTTCATTTAACGGGTATGACAGTGAGTGCCTGACGAAAGATGAAGCAAAAGCATTATACGGGGAACGGACCTTCCACTATTTTGGTGGAACTGCTAGGAGCGGTCATGTCCTTGATATTGAAGGGTCCATCGTCGTCATCGGTGACATCAACCCTGGTGCTGTCGTACATGCGACTGGCAGTATCTATTGTCTCGGAGCATTAAGAGGAACGGTTCACGCCGGTAAAGGTGGTAATGATGAAGCAGTCGTCGCTGCAAGTATGCTACAACCGAAGTGGATTTCGATTTCCGACATCGTCCATGATGAACCGTATGATGCACCGGTACCGGCCTTAGAAATGGGTTGTGCGTTTATAGGGGAAGCGGGAATTGAATTTTCTCGACTCCAAACCGTTCCGCTTGCGCGGATGGATCAGTTTGCGATCGATAGTGAAAGAGGGTGACAGACATGGAACAAGTGAAAGAACAGGTACATAGAGATGCCAAAACGAACGTCGGGCGGGCGATTGTCGTCACGTCTGGTAAAGGTGGCGTCGGGAAAACGACGACGACTGCGAACATCGGAACTGCGCTCGCATTGATGGGCCATTCTGTTTGTCTCGTCGATACGGATATTGGATTACGTAATCTCGATATCGTACTTGGTCTCGATAATCGGAGTATCTATAACATCGTCGACGTCGTGACGGGGCAATGTAAGTTGCACCAAGCACTCGTGCGTGATAAACGTTTTGAAGAGATGTATCTGTTGCCTGCTGCCCAGTCTAAGGACAAATCGTCCGTCACGCCGGAACAGGTGAAAGCGATCATTGACACGTTGAAACTTGAATATGAGTTCGTTTTAATCGATTGCCCTGCTGGAATCGAGCAAGGATTCATGAACGCGATTGCGGGAGCGGATGAAGCCGTCATCGTCACGACACCGGAAAAAGCCGCTGTTCAGGATGCAGACCGAATCATCGGCATGCTCGAACGGTCGGAGCGTGAAATCGTCCCGCGTCTCGTCATCAACCGTGTCCGTTCACACATGATGGCATCAGGGGACATGCTCGACATCGATGAAATCATGCGTATCTTGTCGATCGACCTGCTCGGCTTGATCGTCGACGACGAAGAAGTCATCGCGGCCTCGCACCGTGGCGTCCCTGTGACGATGAATCCGGATAATCGGGCCGGACTCGGTTACCGGAACATCACGCGGCGGATTCTAGGAGAGTCAGTTCCATTACTCGACTTAAACGAACAACCGCAAAAAGGGTTCTTCGTGAAATTGAAAAAAATGCTTGGTATGAAATAAGTTAGGGAAAATAGACGAGAAGAGCTATGTTGCTTCTGGTCTATTTTTTTTGGAGGAATTCGTATGAAATGGATTAGTGAACAAACCCCGTCGCTGGAGCGTGTTGCGTTAGTTGAAGGCGGACGGGTCGTCGAGTACCATGAGCGGATGCGAGATGAGATTCGTGTCGGTACGCTGCTCTACGCGAAAGTCGATCGGCTGCATCCGACGCTTGAGGCTGCCTTTTTGATTGCGACCGATGGAACACCGCTTTACTTACCGATCAACGAAACATTAGAAACGTTACGCCGTTACCCGGATGTCCCGACAATCGGTCAGGCTGTCCAAGTCGGTCAGACCGTTCTCGTTCAGGTCGTCAAGGAAGGCACGGCACCGAAACAGCATAAAGTGACGCAAAACATCACCTATGGCGGACGCTATCTCGTCTATTTCCCGTATGGTCGGCGTGTCCGCTTCAGCCGGAAACTCGATCTCGTCACGCAGCAACAATTAGCGGAGCTGATTCAGACAAGTGAGATGGAAGGCATCTTATACCGGACGGAAGCATCGCAAGCAGAAGCCGGTGTACTTGAGAAAGAACTGTTCCAGTTACGTGCCCGTCATGAACAAATGCTAAAGCAGGATAACTTAGAACAGGATGAATCATTGATTGTCCAGGAAGCGAAACGGCTCCCGTTCGTCGAAGAAGCCTGTGTATCGAATCGAATGGAGAAAGAACGATTAGAGCAACTCGGATTACGCGTCGATCGTCCTGTATTGAAAGGACGGCTCCCGGAGATGGGGCATGTCGACCGCGTCATCGAGAAAGCGCTCGAAAAAGTCGTTTGGCTCGATGGAGGCGCCTATTTATTGATTGAAGAAGTCGAGACGATGACAGTGATTGACGTCAATAGTGGAAAGATGATTTCCGTCAAAGAGCAAAAGCGGACGTTTGACCAAATCAATGAAGCGGCAGCCGGTGAAATCATGCGCCAATTACGCCTGCGCAACATCAGTGGCATGATTGCCGTCGATTTCCTGCGGGGCTCAAGTAAAGGGCAGACGCGTGTGACGCAATTGCTAAAGGAACGCGCCGCCCAAGAAACGAAGCAAATCGAAGTCTACGGCTTTACGAAGATGGGCCTTTGCGAATTGACGCGGCAACGGCATGGAAAATCGTTACTCGAGCGTTCCATCGTACAAGGGAAGCCGTCACGGATTGCGATTCACCGGCAACTCGAACCGAAGTTGATTGAAATTGCGACCTATGCGGAAGCAGCAGTCGTCCGCGTGCCGACTGGCGAATTAAGTCCGTTGTTGCTACAAGATGCACCGGTCGAGCTGTTGATTGTCGAAGGCGAAACCGGTATCTTATTTACGGGAACGAAGCAGGAATGTGAAGAATTTATCGGTCGTCAGCAAAAACAATAAGAACGTTATTGACAATAGTCAACTTCATTTGGTATTCTGAATAACGTTAGTTCGTTTGGAAGCACCAAATGACTACAACCGCACAGACCGGGTTTTAAAGCATCCGCTGCCCGTGATGGCGAGTCTGAGTTCCTAAGAGGAGGTGCACGTAATGTACGCAATTATTAAAACTGGTGGTAAACAAGTTAAAGTCGAAGCTGGCCAAGAGATCTACGTTGAGAAATTAAACGCAGACGTCGACAGCACAGTAGAATTCGGCGAAGTCTTGATCCTTGGTGGTGACGATGTTAAAGTCGGCGCTCCACTCGTAGAAGGTGCGAAGGTCGTAGCAACGGTCATCAAACACGCTCGCGCGAAAAAGATCACAGTCTTCAAAATGAAAGCTAAAAAGAACTACCGTCGTAAGCAAGGTCACCGTCAACCTTACACGAAGGTCCGCATCGAGAAAATCGAAGCGTAAGCCATGATACGTGTTAAGATTCGACGAGATGAAGCGGATTTGATCCGTTCCATCGAAGTGACAGGACATGCCGAGTTTGCTGAGCCTGGTCTAGATTTAGTCTGTGCCGGCACTTCAAGCGTGATTTTCGGAGCATACAATGCAATCGAGTCACTACTCGGGCAGGTCCTGCTCCTTGAAATGGCAGAACAACAAGAGGGTGGCTACTTTTATGTAGAGCCGTACGCTGACTTAGCACCGGATGTCAGTGAACGCACCCAATTGTTACTGGAAGCGACATTGGTCCAACTCGGAACCATCGCTGAAAGTTACGGTGAGTATATCCAACTTGAACAAATATAGGAGGTGGATTCCACATGTTGAAACTTAATCTTCAGTTCTTCGCATCGAAAAAAGGGGTAGGTTCGACAAAGAACGGTCGTGACTCGCAATCGAAACGCCTTGGGGCGAAACGTGCAGACGGTCAAACTGTTTCTGCTGGTTCAATCCTCTACCGCCAACGCGGTACGAAGATTCACCCAGGTATGAACGTCGGACGTGGTGGCGATGATACACTTTTCGCAACTGCAACTGGTGTCGTTCGTTTCGAACGTCTTGGACGCGACAAAAAACAAGTCAGCGTTTACCCAGCATAAGTGATCGATGAAGCAGACTCTAGCCACTTTCGGGGGTTAGGGTCTGTTTTTTTAGGAGGGAACGACCGATGAAGGATGAGCAGGTACTTGATCTTTTAAAGACACTTCGTCACGAATGGTTGAATCGATTACAACTCGTTCGTTCGTATAGCGCGATGGGTGACGAGGCGGCGGTTGAATCGATTTGTTCAGTCTATCGCGAGCAAGCGTCACGAGAAGGACGCCTGACGTTGATTGAACTACCGAAAACAGCGCTCACACTTCAACGAGCGGATTGGACAGGCTTGACTGTCGAATATGATGTGATCGAGAAACCGAAGCAGATTGATGACGTACGGCTAGCGAAAATCATCGAGGCTGCGATTGATATGATTGAAGTGGGAGATGGAGAAGTATCCGTGACCTTCCATGAGGGCGTGACCATCGAGGTCTATCGGGATCTACTAGATATGTCGCGCCTTAAGAATCTAGTGACGCCGATGGAAATCGAGTCACAGACAGCCAATGAGTGTGTGATCGAAATTGAAAGTCTTCCTGTAGGGGAAGAGAAGTAATAGGAGGGATCTGACATGTTCGTCGATCAGGTAAATATTTATGTAAAAGCAGGAGATGGTGGACGCGGGCAAGTTGCGTTCCGTCGCGAAAAATATGTTCCAGACGGTGGTCCAGCCGGAGGAGATGGTGGGCACGGTGCTCACGTCGTTCTTGAAGTGGATGAAGGACTTCGTACGTTAATGGACTTCCGTTACAAACGTCACTTTAAAGCCGTTCAAGGTGAAAATGGAATGTCGAAGGGGATGCACGGACGGAAGTCGGAGCACCTCGTCGTTAAAGTACCACCAGGCACGGTCGTCTACGATGATGATACGGATGCAGTCATTGCCGATCTCGTTCATCACGGGCAACAAGCCGTCGTCGCTAAAGGTGGACGTGGTGGACGCGGAAACTCGCGTTTCGCGACACCTGCGAACCCAGCTCCGGAACATGCGGAAAACGGGGAGCCGGGCGAAGAGAAGTACTTGAAACTTGAACTCAAGATGCTCGCTGATGTTGGACTTGTCGGATTCCCGAGTGTCGGGAAATCAACGATGTTATCAATCGTCTCAGCAGCACGTCCGAAAATCGGAGCATATCACTTCACGACAATCACACCGAACATCGGTGTCGTTGAAACGGAAGACAGCCGTAGCTTCATCATGGCCGACCTACCGGGACTCATCGAAGGAGCAAGTGAAGGTGTCGGACTCGGTCACCAATTCCTCCGTCACGTCGAGCGGACGAAAGTCATCGTCCACGTCATCGACATGAGTGGAATGGAAGGGCGCGACCCGATCGAAGACTACAACATCATCAACAAAGAACTGGCAGACTATAACTTACGTCTGACGGATCGTCCGCAAGTCGTCGTCGCAAACAAGATGGATATGCCGGATGCAGAAGCGAACCTCGAAGCGTTCAAAGAAGCTTTCCCGGACCTCGAAGTCTTTGCAATTTCTGCAGCGACGCGTCAAGGATTGCGTGACCTCTTGTTCCGGATCGCCGATCTCGTCGATGCGACACCAGAATTTGGTCTTGAAGAGCTTGAAGAAAAAGCAGCGACACCACGTGTTGTCTATGGTTATGAAGCACCAGAAGCTGGCTTTACGATTTCGAAAGATGAAGATGATTGCTTCGTCATCCAAGGACCACGGATCGAGAAACTCTTCACGATGACGAACTTCATGCGGGAAGAGTCGATTAAACGATTCGCTCGGACATTACGTCAAATGGGCGTCGATGATGAGCTCCGTAAGTTAGGTGCGATTGATGGGGACGTCGTTCGGATCCGTGACTTCGAATTCGAATTCATCGAGTCTTCGTTCTAAAGATCACGTAAATCATTCATTTAGGAAATGGAGTGTGAAATCATCGTGGACCCACTTCCCGCGATTCCGTTTATCTGGCTGCTCGTGTTATTGGTCATCTCAGCGTTCTTCTCTTCTTCTGAAACTGCTTTATCTAGCGCAAACCGCTTACGGATTTTGCATCAATCAGAAGAAGGCGACCGTCGTGCCTCACAAGCACTGCGCTTGTTCCAACGCTATGAAGAAACGCTGACCGCAATTTTGATTGGCAATACGATTTCGAACCTCGGTGTTGCGATGATTGGGGGATGGCTTGCGATGACGATGTCACCGGAGTCGTTACCACGCGTCGGCATCATTTTCGGAACGTTCTTACTGATTTTGTTATTCGGTGAATTGATTCCGAAATCTTACGCACGGGAACATGCTGAAAAGTACGTCCTCTGGATTAGTCGTCCACTGCGCATGTGCCTGAGTCTCTTCAAACCGGGAGTCTTCTTATTCTTAAAGTTGCGCCACGTTGCACTCGTCCTGATTGGTGCTGATCCGAAAGGACCGCTCGTAACGGAACAAGAACTTCGTGCACTCGTAGACATTAGCGAAGAAGAAGGCGTCATGGATGAAGCAGGGGCTGAGCTTGTCCACCGTGCCGTCGATTTTAAGAACATTACTGTCGAAGAAGCGTTGACACCACGAACAGATATTCAAGCGATTGATATCGATGACAGCTTCGAAGAAATTTTACGTGAGGTACAAAAAGGCGGTTTTTCCCGTCTGCCGGTTTATAAGGACTCGATTGACCATATCATCGGTGTTCTATCCGAACGTGATTTCTTACGCGAGTTCGTCAAAAATGGAACCGTCGACATCCGTGAGTGGATTCGACCGGTATCCTTCGTCGTCCCGCAAACCCATTTGATGGATTTGTTACCTGAACTGAAAGTGAAACAGTCACATATGGCTGTCGTACTTGACGAGTTTGGTGGAACGGCCGGATTAATTACGCTTGAAGATATTTTAGAAGAATTAGTCGGTGAAATTTGGGATGAGCATGATGAATCACTTGAATATACGAAACAGATTGGTGTAAACCGTTTCGAATGTCTCGCAGAGTATGATATTGAAGATTTTTGTGACCAATTCGAGTTGACGATGCCGGAAACAGAAGCCCAGTCGCTGGGCGGCTGGATTATGGAACGTGTCGGTCAAATTCCTGAAGTTGGTACAACGATGACATATGAGCGTGTCACGTTCACGGTACTTCATGTTGAAAACCGCCGTGTCCGAAAAATATTAGCAACATTCGCGTCTGAAGTTGCTGAAACGGTCGAAGAACGATCTTGATCGACTTGGAAGAGGTCTGAACACAACACGTTGATTAAAAGCCGATGATAAAAAAAAGAAGGGATTGCCATCTATCATGGATGTGCAATCCCTTCTTTCAGCGTGTAGACAAAGTGATATCTGAAAATAAAAGTGTCTTTTTTCGTTGCTTTCCTCGGGCGAGGCGCGAACTGTTGCTTCTCGATATCACATTTTTACGTTTCATAAGAGTTTGTCTACAGTCTAAAAGTCGAAGAGGCAGATGCAATCATCGCTTAAAAATCAAACGTAATGAAAGACGGTTCCGCCCTGTACGTAAGAAACGCCGATGTTCCCGCTTTTATGCGGAGCCATCGGCGTTTTCTGTACATACTTTTTTCGTTCATGACGGTCAGATGCATGCATTTTGGTTAGACGTCCAACTCGGAAACTAGGATGCCGAGATGATCTAACTTTTCAATTGCTGCTTCAAGCGCCTCATCACTGTCAGCTTCTAACGTATGGATGTGGACACCATCCGTCAGACTCGATAATGGGGTCGCCTGTGTTTCTTCAAGGCGTTCTATTAAAACGCGGACATCACGCCGACTTTTCAGCATCAACTCGCCCGTGATGAAACCGTAGACCGGATGTTCGACGATGACGTCAAGAACGGTGACGCCTTCGTCGACGATGGCGTCACATTCTTCTTTAAGTTGATCGTATCCATGACGGCAGACGATTTTTCGCCGTTTTCGTGAAGAATCGTTTTCTAGTTCATTGAGTAAATACCCGCGAGCCGTAGCTACGACTGGATGACCTTTGGCTTTTAATAACGATAAATCCTGAACGATGACTTGTCGGCTTACACCCGCCTGTTTCGCAAGTGCCGTACCGGTGATCGGATGATCACTATCCTCGATAATCTGTAGGAGTAAGTTTCGACGTTCTTCTCCAGATTGTCTTCTTCCCATTGCCACTCCTGCCCTTCTTCAAAAAATCATGTATCAAGTGTACATAAAAAATCGATACACCGCTCGACTTCCTCTTTTGTCGTATGAAGTCCAAAACTAAGACGAATCAGGCCGTGTGCTGCCGTTTCATCATACTGGATGGCACGAAGCGTAGAATTCGGTCCATTTTCGCCTGCCCGGCAAGCGCTTCCGGCTGAAACAGCGATTCCAGCCCGGTTCAGGGCAAGTAAAACGAATTGTCCATCCATCCGTTTCGTATGAATGGCACAAATCGAAGCCAGTTGATCGGGTGACTCGACGACATGATAACCCGCATGAGGAAGTCTTTTTTGTAGCATACCACGAAATTTCTGACTTGCGGCTTGGAAGCGAGGATTTTCAGATTGATAGTGCTCACAAGCAGTCAGGAAAGCGACGATTCCCGGGATGTCGACCGTTCCGGGGCGAATTCCAAGCTCGTGGTGGGCAGCGTAGTAAGGGCTAAAGAGCGGACGGCGTAAATAGACGGCACCAAGTCCTTTTGGTCCATAGACTTTATGACTGCTGCATGTATAGGCATCAAACGAGTCGATTGAGAGGGGGTGTTTGAGAAATCCTTGCACACCGTCACAGTGAAATAAGATCCCTCTCGCCTGACAAAATTGAGCGATTTCTTCAACTGGAAAAATGAAGCCTGTGTCCGAGTTGACGTGTTGAATTGAGACAACACCGACTTCATCCGTGCAGACGGTCTTGAAGTACGTCCAGTCAAATGAACCATTTGGAAGCAGTGGTAAGAGAATCGTGTTTGAGGCGAGCCGCTCCAGTGGCAGGAGAACGGAATCGTGTTCGCAAGCAAGTGTCAAGACAGTTGTCTTTTGACTTTGACGAAGGAGGTGCTGTATCGCAATGTAATTCGCTTCCGAGCCACTACCGGTGAAAACGATATTTCCATCAGTTTGACCGAGTAGAGCTAAGAGCTGTGTACGTGCTCGTTCGAGAATTTGTGCTGCTCGATTTCCTATGTCATGAAGTGAAGAACTGTTGCCGTAAGCTTGTTCAGCCGCCAATCGATACTGTTCAATTGCACCAGGGTACATCGGAGTCGTTGCCGCGTAATCTAAATAAATCATAAATGAATCGGATCCTTTCGTCTTGTCACTCGACTAAAAATATGCCAAACTTATTGTCAAGACAATAGTAAACTAAAAAAACAGAGGTGTAAAACAAATGTCTTTACATAAACATTTCGTGACCGATGTCTTGATTGTCGGGACAGGGCTTGCAGCAATCACGGTCGCACTCCACTTACCGGACAATCTGCGCGCATTACTCGTCACGAAAGGAACTAGAAGTGAGACGAACTCGATGCGGGCACAAGGGGGGATTGCTTCTTCGGCGCTCGAGGATGATCACGAGGCACATCGCGCAGATACAGTCCGCGCTGCAAAAGGATGGGTGAACCCTGAAGCCGTGGAGTTCGTAACACGCGAAGGAAGGACAGTGATTTCTGAACTCGAAGCACTGGGTGTCATCTTCGACCGTCAAGAGAATGGTGAGTACGCGGTTGGGCGCGAGGGAGCGCACGGTCTTCCGCGGATATTCCATAGCGGGGGTGACCAGACTGGGTGCCGGATGATGGAAACACTATCTGAAAAAATCACGCATCCAGTCCTTGAGCAGACCGTCATCACACAATTGTTAACGTCTGGCGGACGTGTCGTCGGAGCAGCAGGATATCGCGGCGAAGAGCGGATTGAAATTTCAGCACGTGCCGTCGTCCTGGCGACAGGGGGAATCGGCGGCCTTTTGTCGACTTCGACGAATGATACTACGATCACCGGAGACGGATTAGCACTTGCTGCTGCCGTCGGGGCAAACTTGTCTGATTTAGGATACGTCCAACACCATCCAACGATTTTAGTCCACCATGGAAAATCCGTTGGCTTAATCACAGAGGCGTTGAGAGGTGCGGGAGCATACTTAATGACGCGCGATGGTCACCGTGTGATGGACAATCATCCGGAAAGGGACTTAGCGGCACGGGACGAAGTGGCGGCTATGATCACGGCAGTCCGAAAACAGGAATCGGTTTACCTCAACACGACACCGGTCAGACAGTTGGCGGAACGATTCCCGACATTCGCTCGAAAATGTGAAGAATTGAACATAAATCCGGAGCTTGTCGAGGTGACGACCGGCGTCCACTTTTTAATGGGCGGAATCGAAACGGATCTTGCAGGGCGAACATCAGTCGCTGGTTTGTACGCAGTCGGAGAGACGGCATCAATCGGATTACACGGCACGAATCGTCTTGCTTCGAACTCGTTGCTTGAATGTTTTGTGATGGGAAAAGCCGTGGCACGGCAGTTACAGCTCGCACCTCGGAGGCCACTCCCTGCATTCCGACAGGTCTTTGGATGTGAGGATGATGTTTTACAGGAGAAGTTGAGTGAAGTCTTAACGGTTGAACTTAAAGAAGACCGTCTTCAAGCCACCCTTGAGCAATTAATGAGCGAGTCGGTTCAGCAAACGGGGCGGCAGGCGGAACAAAATCGATTACACATCATGACGGGACGTCTCCTCCTCGAAGGAGCATTACGTCGATTAAAAGAGGAGCGACAAACGAATGAACAGATGGCACCTGCAGCAACAACTTGAAGGATTTTTAATCGAGGATATCGGACATCAAGACATCACGAGTGAACTTTGTCTGACTGGACACGAGCAAGGGACGGGACGATTCCTTGCGAAAGAGGATGGCATCTTTTGCGGCGTCGCCGTGTTGCGTGAGCTTGCACGATTGCTAGAGGTGACATTCATTCAACAGGTTGAAGACGGGCAAGCAATCAAGCGGGGACAAGTGCTTGCGGAATGGACGGGCGACTTGCGTTCAATTCTGAGCGGAGAACGGGTAGCGCTTAATTTGATTCAACGGACGTCAGGTATTGCGACATTGACACGCAGTGCTGTTGACCGGGCAGACGGACGAATTCGCATCGCGGATACACGCAAGACGACACCAGGTCTACGGATGCTTGAAAAACATGCTGTTCGCGTCGGTGGTGGCTTCAATCACCGGGGGCGCCTAGATGACGCCGTGATGATTAAAGATAATCACATCACGGCAGCAGGGTCGATCACGGAGGCAGTCAAACGGGCAAAACGTGCCGTCGGGCATACGACGCCGATCGAAGTCGAAGTCGAGACAGAATCGGAAGTCGACGAAGCGGTCAAAGCCGGTGTCGACATCATCATGCTCGACAACCGAACACCTGCAGAAATCAAACGGTTCCGTCAAGCGATTCCGTTGGCGATAACAGTCGAACTGTCCGGTGGCGTGACGCTTGAGACATTGCCGAGGTATTGCGACGTCGGCGCCGATTACATTTCAATCGGGGCGTTGACACATTCAGCACCGGCACTCGATATCAGTATGAAAATTCAAGGAGGAAAAAAAGATGAGCTTTGATTTATTGGCGAATCAAGGGATTCCCGGACAGTACTTAGAAAAAACAGAGGCAGAATTAACAGCAATCATTGAAGGGGTCAAACACCGGATGGGCAGTCGGTTGTTTTTGCCGGCGCACCATTATCAAAAAGATGAAGTCGTCCAGTTTGCTGACGCAACAGGGGACTCGCTTCAACTGGCGCAAATCGCGAAACAGATGACGGAGGCCGAGTATACCGTTTTTTGTGGTGTCCATTTCATGGCGGAAACAGCCGATATGTTAACAGATGCTGAACATACGGTCGTCTTACCCGATATGCGTGCCGGCTGTTCGATGGCGGACATGGCGAACGGCTATCAAACGGAACGTGCCTATGCCTATCTCGTCAATCGGCTCGGTGACTCGATTTTACCTTTGACCTACGTCAACTCGACAGCAGAAATCAAAGCGTTCGTCGGACGCCATGGGGGAGCGACGGTGACTTCATCGAATGCTGTCAAGATGGTCGAATGGGCGCTTGCGGAACGGGATATTCTGTTTTTCCTGCCGGATCAACATTTAGGACGAAACACAGCGCATGCGCTCGGAATTCCGCTCGAACAGATGGCGGTCTGGGATCCGATCAACGATCAATTAGTATTTGATGGAGAAGACTCGGACATCCGTGTCATTTTATGGAAAGGGCATTGTTCGGTCCACGAAAAGTTCACGGTCGGTCAAATTGAACAGTTCCGGCTGACGGATCCGGCACGCCGGATTCTCGTCCATCCGGAATGCTCGTTTGAGGTCGTGGAAGCAGCAGATTTAAACGGTTCGACAGCGTATATCATCAATCAAGTGAAGCAGGCGGCAGCCGGCACGAAATGGGCGATCGGAACAGAGATGAATCTCGTCAACCGGTTGGCGAAGGATTTCCCGGAGCAAGATATCGTATCCCTCAATCCATTCATGTGTCCCTGCTTGACGATGAACCGGATTGATTTACCACACCTCGCCTGGTCACTCGAACAAGTCGAGCGTGGCACACCTGTCAACATCATCAGCGTCGATGCCGAGACGACGGAATATGCCGTCTTGGCACTGGAGCGGATGCTCGACCGATCATAAATCAGACAGCGCCTTGCCGATTAAACTCATCGGTGAGGCGTTTTTTGTCGGAAGAACATTTTGAAGCAAATCAGAGTTATATGCTACAATAGCACGAGAGTTTGTAATTGGATGGGAGCGTTCTAAATTGATAGAATTCGTACGCGGCGAGGTCGCTTATGTCTGTGCGGAATTCGTGACGATCGAAGTCGGGGGGATTGGCTACAAAATCGTAGCACCGAACCCGTTTTTTTATCGGACCGGAGACGAACAGGTTATCGTATATACGTATCATTATGTGAGAGAAGATCAAGAAGTATTGTTCGGATTCCGTTCACGACGCGAACGCGCATTGTTCACGAAATTGCTTGGTGTGACAGGAATTGGTCCAAAAGGGGCACTCGCAATCGTCGCATCAGGAAATGTTGACGCGCTTGTAGAAGCGATTGAACAGGAAAAAGAAAGTTACCTCATCAAGTTCCCGGGCGTCGGTAAAAAGACGGCGAAACAGATGACACTTGATTTAAAAGGAAAATTAGCCGAGCTCGCTCCGGATTATGTACCGAGCGAAGGGCTGTTCGCCCAAAGTAATGCCGAGTTGAACGAAGCATGTGAAGCCTTGACGGCTCTCGGGTACAGTGACCGTGAAGTCGAAAAAGTCAAGAAGGCGCTTCAAGCCGAAGTGCTCTCAACGGATCAATATGTCAAGCGGGCCCTTCAGTTGTTATTGAATGTGAGGTGAGGACAAAATGGAAGAGCGGATTTTATCAGAATCAGCCCATGCAGAAGATCAAGAAGAGTGGAGTCTACGTCCGCAAACACTTGATCAGTACATCGGTCAAGAGAAGGCAAAAGGAAACTTAAGTGTCTTCATCGAAGCGGCGAAGATTCGTCAAGAGACGCTCGATCACGTTCTGCTTTATGGCCCTCCTGGTCTCGGAAAGACGACACTTGCGACGATCATCGCCAATGAGATGGGCGTCGGTGTCAAGACGACAGCAGGACCGGCAATCGAGCGACCGGGTGACTTAGCAGCAATCCTCTCGTCACTCGAACCGGGAGATGTCTTATTCATCGATGAAATTCATCGGCTCAGTCGTTCAATCGAAGAAATTCTGTATCCGGCGATGGAAGATTATTGCCTTGATATCGTGATCGGACAAGGCGAACTGGCCCGCAGTGTCCGGATTGACTTGCCACCGTTTACGCTCGTCGGTGCGACGACGCGGGCCGGGATGCTGTCTGCCCCGCTCCGTGACCGCTTCGGTGTGACACTGAAACTTGAGTATTACACGATGCCGGAGCTCTCAGCGATTGTTACCCGGACGTCACGTCTATTCGGATTTGAAGCAGACCGGATGGCGGCGGAAGCCATCGCGCTCCGCTCGCGTGGAACGCCACGGGTCGCCAATCGCTTATTACGCCGGGTGCGTGATTTTGCCCAGGTCGCCCATCAAACAGAAATCGATGCGACACTCGCGACGAGTGCACTCGACCGGCTCCATGTCGATGCGCTCGGACTGGATGATGTCGATCACCGGTTACTCCGTTCACTCGCTGAACGGTTTGCTGGCGGACCCGTCGGACTCGAAACGATTGCCGCAACGATCGGGGAGGACGCACAGACGATTGAAGACGTCTACGAACCGTACCTGTTACAACAAGGATTTTTACAACGAACCCCACGCGGCCGGGTTTTGACACCGTTCGCGCGGCAACATTTAGGATTGAAAGAAGGAAATTGACTCATGGATGTAAACTTATTTGATTTTCATTTGCCGGAAGAACAGATTGCCCAAGTTCCCTTACTCGACCGGACGAGCTCGAAGCTGATGGTGATTGACCGCGAGACGGGAGCGTTACGTCACGAACGGTTCCATGATATCGTCTCGCATTTCAATGCGGGCGACACGCTCGTCATCAATGATACAAAAGTCTTACCAGCCCGTTTGTTTGGTGTCAAAGAAGAAACCGGTGGAAAAATCGAACTGTTGTTATTGAAGCAGACGAGTGATGATGTCTGGGAGACGCTCGCAAAACCAGCGAAACGTGTGAAGCCGGGAACGGTGATTACGTTTGGTGACGGCTTACTTAAAGCTGAATGCGTCGAAGCGCTCGACGATGGCGGACGAATTTTGAAGTTCTCGTATGACGGTATCTTTTATGAAGTCCTCGACGAGCTCGGGACGATGCCGCTTCCACCTTATATTCACGAGCAACTCGACGATCAAGATCGTTACCAGACGGTGTATGCGCGCGAACGCGGGAGTGCTGCGGCACCGACTGCTGGACTCCACTTCACACCGGAATTGCTGAAAGCATTGACGGATAAAGGCGTTACACTAGCACCGCTCACGTTACATGTCGGTCTCGGTACGTTCCGTCCGGTTTCGGTCGATGACGTCGACAGTCATAAGATGCATAGTGAATATTATGAACTGCCGGAAAGTTCAGCAGCAATTTTACGTGAGACACGAGCGCGCGGCGGACGGATCATCGCGGTCGGAACGACGTCGACGCGGACACTTGAGACAGTTATCCGTGATCATGGTGACTTCGTCGAAGCGACGGGCTGGACGGACATCTTTATTTACCCGGGGCAGGAAGTGAAGGCGATCGATGGTTTGATTACGAATTTCCATTTGCCGAAGTCGACGTTAATCATGCTTGTCTCCGCACTGTCGACCCGCGAACACATTTTACACGCATACGAAGAAGCCGTCGCAAACGGATACCGATTCTTTAGTTTCGGTGACGCGATGTTCTTAACAAGAGAGGAATTAAACCGATGACAAAACACGCAGTAACATACGAACACATTAAGACATGTAAACAATCAGGTGCGCGGTTAGGAATCGTCCACACGCCGCACGGTAGCTTCGAAACACCTGTCTTCATGCCAGTCGGAACGCAAGCGACGGTCAAGACGATGGCACCGGAACAAATCAAGGACATGAACGCAAACATCATTCTCTCGAACACCTATCATCTCTGGGTTCGTCCGGGGCACGACGTCATCAAAGAAGCAGGCGGTCTACACAAGTTCATGAACTGGGATGGCGCGATTTTAACGGATTCTGGTGGTTTCCAGGTCTTCTCACTCGCTGACCTCCGGAACATCACGGAAGAAGGCGTCCACTTCCGGAATCACTTGAACGGGGACAAGCTGTTCCTCTCACCGGAAAAAGCGATGGAGATTCAAAACGCACTCGGTTCAGACATCATGATGGCGTTTGACGAATGTCCGCCGTTCCCGGCGTCACACGAATACATGAAAGCATCGGTCGAACGGACAAGTCGCTGGGCAGAACGTTGCTTGACGGCGCATGAACGGCCGCAAGATCAAGCCTTGTTCGGGATCATCCAAGGGGGCGAGTACGAAGACTTACGTCGTCAAAGCGCACGTGACCTTGCATCACTCGACTTCCCAGGCTATGCCGTCGGTGGTTTGTCTGTCGGAGAACCGAAAGATGTCATGTACCGGGCGCTCGAATTCACGACGCCACTCATGCCGGAAGATAAACCACGTTACTTGATGGGTGTCGGATCACCGGATGCCTTGATTGAAGGGGCGATTCGCGGTATCGATATGTTCGACTGTGTCTTACCGACGCGGATTGCGCGTAACGGAACGTTGATGACATCAAGCGGCCGGCTTGTCGTCCGTAATGCGAAATATGCACGCGATTTCCGTCCGCTCGACGAAAAGTGTGATTGCTATGCATGTAAAAATTACTCACGTGCCTACATCCACCACTTGATTCGTGCCCAGGAAACGTTCGGTTTACATCTCTGTTCGACACATAACCTTCACTTCCTCGTCAAATTGATGGAGGGCGTTCGCCAAGCGATTCGAGAGGACCGTTTACTTGATTTCAAGGATGAGTTCTTCGAAGAATACGGTTATAATTTACCAAACGCAAAGAATTTCTGAGTTATCATCTGACAAATCAATCGTTTCAAGGTATAATGAACGTGATTTGAATGAAAAGGAGCTGAGTCAGATGCAACAACTAATCACATTCCTCCCGATGATTTTGATCTTCGTGGTGTTCTATTTCTTGTTGATTCGTCCACAGAACAAACGCCAGAAGCAAGTCCGTGAAATGCAAACGCAATTATCACGCGGCGACACGGTCGTTACAATCGGTGGACTCCACGGAGTCGTACAAAAGGTTGATGAAACGACAGTTACATTAAAATCAGGGAATTCCCAATTGACGTTCAATCGTAGTGCAGTCGCGGAAGTTACAAAAAAATCAACGACTGTCATGGACGACGAAACCGTCGAATAAGGCAAGAAAAAGACGCTTTCCGAATTTCGGAGCGTCTTTTCTGTCTTTATATGAGAAAAACGATTGCTATGATTACCAATTCTTATGTAAGCTAGGATAGGATACGAAAGTTGTCTGAAAATATACTGGGGTTTAGAGAAAGGACAATGTAGCATGGTTAAGAAAGGAAAACTAGCCACGTTCTTCATTATCGTCGCCGCATTACTCATCTTGATCGGCACGACGTCGACATGGCTCTTGAAAGACACGAAACTCGGTCTTGATTTAAAGGGCGGGTTCGAAGTGTTGTATGAAGTTCAACCCTTAAAAGAGGGGGATGTCATCGATGATACAGCGATGAGCGCGACGTTGACGGCAATCGAAAACCGTGTCAACGTTCTCGGTGTATCGGAGCCGGACATCCGAATCGAAGGGAAAGACCGGATTCGTGTACAACTCGCGGGTGTCAAAAACCAAAGCGAAGCACGTCAGATTCTATCTTCGACAGCCGAGTTATCATTCCGTGATATCGACGATAAGCTGTTGCTTGACGGATCGGATTTAAAGGCGAAGGGTGCGAAAGTCGGATATGATCCGAATACGAACGAACCACTCGTCGAATTAACATTGAAATCAAAAGAGAAGTTCTATGAAGTGACACAACAGATTTCGCAAAAACAAGCGCCGGATAATCGTCTCGTTATTTGGCTTGATTATGCGAAAGGTGACACGTACGAAAAAGAGATTCAAAAAGAAAATTCGAAAATTGTATCTGATGCGTCAGTCAATCAGCCAATCAACTCGGATAAAGCAATCATCTCGGGTGGCGATATCGACGCCGAGTACGGAAAACAATTGTCATCCATTTTAAATGCTGGGGCATTACCGGTTAAGCTTGATGAAATCTACTCGACATCAGTGTCGGCGGCATTCGGGAAAGATGCGCTTGATCAAACATTATTTGCATCAATGATCGGTGTTGCGGCAGTCTTCTTATTCATGTTGCTGTTCTACCGTGTATCTGGTTTCGTCTCAATCATCACGTTGTTGTTCTATATTTACCTCGTCATGATCTTCTTCAACGGAATCAATGCCGTCTTGACCTTACCGGGTATCGCGGCACTCGTCCTTGGAGTCGGGATGGCGGTCGATGCGAACATCATCACTGCAGAGCGGATTAAAGATGAGCTACGTAGTGGGAAATCTGTTTTGTCGGCATTCAAAGCCGGGAATCGCCGTTCATTCGGAACGATTTTAGATGCGAACTTAACGACGCTGATTTCAGCAGGTGTCCTCTATTACTTCGGAACGAGTACCGTCAAAGGGTTTGCGATCATGTTGATGGTTTCGATTGCCGTCACGTTCATCACGAACGTCTTCATCTCTCGTTACTTGATGCAACTTCTTGTCAGTAGCCGTTGGTTTGATAAGAAAAAATCATGGTTTGGCGTAAAGGAGAGTGAAATTCGTGAACTTTAATCCTACGAAATTCGATTATGTAAAACATCGCAAAGTCTACTTCACGATCACAATCGCTTTAGTTCTCCTGTCGGTTCTGTTGCTTTCATTCCGAGGCTTGAATCTCGGGATTGACTTCACGGAAGGGACACGTGTCGAAATTTCTTCGGAAAATCAAATCGAGGAAAGTGAAGTCCGGTCCGTCATTGAAGAAGCGGGAATCGACGCAAAAGAAATCGACGGGATTCAGTTCGCGCAAGGCGGTACGCTCGCGAACGTCACGTTCGTCGGTGAGTTCAGTCAAGAACAAGTCGCGGAAATGAACAAAACGATTGAAGCGAAATATGATAAAGCACCAAGTATTTCAACGGTCTCCCCACAAGTGGGTCGTGAGATCGCCCGAAATGCGATGTACGCTGTCTTGCTCGCTTCAATCGGAATTGTCATCTATGTCTCGTTCCGTTTCCAACCGACGTATGGAATCGCGACAGTGCTTGCTTTGCTCCATGATGCCTTGATGATCATCGCGTTCTTCTCACTCTTCCAAATCGAAGTCAACCTGTACTTCATCGCCGCCGTCCTGACGATTATCGGGTACTCGGTCAATGATACGATCGTGACGTTCGACAGGGTGCGTGAAAATTTAGGGCGTGCTGAAAAAGGCGGCAGAACCGTTTCGTTTGATGAATTATGCGACGTCGTCAACGAATCGATTCAGCAAACGATCATCCGTTCAATCAATACGGTCGTGACCGTCATCATGACGGCTGCCGCCCTCTATATTTTCGGAAGTGAAGCGATTCGTGGTTTCAGTCTTGCCTTGCTTGTCGGTTTGTTCATGGGGATGTATTCATCGATCTTCATCGCTGCGCAACTTTGGCTCGTCATGAAAAAACGCACATTAAAACAACCAAAACAAGCTTCATGAAGACAATCCGCGTTGGGTATCCCTGACGCGGGTTTTGTCTTATAATGGGGAAGTTGATTGGAGGGATTGGATGTATCATTCAAAAAAAACATGGCTCGACAAAGCAGTCGATCCGC
The DNA here is from genome assembly GCF_018618695.1 of Exiguobacterium sp. s127. Taxonomy (NCBI): domain Bacteria; kingdom Bacillati; phylum Bacillota; class Bacilli; order Caryophanales; genus Exiguobacterium; species Exiguobacterium sp. s127. Next base: position 553,433 of record NZ_JACSMO010000001.1, read on the forward strand.
TAAAAATAGACGAGCTGGTCGCGCAAGCGTCCGTCTCACCGAACGTAGCCCGTCTGCTAGTCCAGCGTGGTCTCGAGACGCCGGCTCAGGCAACGGCCTTTTTAGAAGCAGGACAAATGCCGTTCCACGATCCATTCCTGTTTCAGGATATGGAAAAAGTCGTCGCACGGATTAAAGAAGCTGCCGATCAAGGTGAAATGATTTTAATTTATGGGGATTATGATGTCGATGGTGTCAGTTCGGCTGCGATTTTGTGGCATGCGTTAACTGAAATCGGGGCAATGGCAGAATGTTATATCCCGAACCGGTTCACGGAAGGCTACGGACCGAATGAAGCGGCCTTCCGCTGGGCGGTCGAAGAAGGATTCGGATTAATCATCACGGTCGACTGCGGGATTTCAGGTATCAAGGAAGCAGCCGTCTTAAAAGAGTTAGGTGTCGACCTCATCATCACCGATCACCATGAGGCGAAAGAAGTTCTCCCGGACGCCTATGCGATGATTCACCCGGGTGTCGATCGCAACTATCCGTTCTCAAAACTCGCTGGGGCAGGTGTTGCCTTTAAAGTCGCACACGCACTGCTCGAACGTGTCCCGACGGAGTTGCTTGACCTCGCCGTGCTCGGAACGATTGCCGACTTAGTACCGCTCGTCGATGAGAACCGGTTGCTTGCGACAAAAGGAATTGAAGCGTTGAATGGAAGTGAGCGTCCCGGCATCTTGGCACTACGCCAAGTCTGTAGTTTGACGGAAGACGAACTGACGGAAGAATCGGTCGGGTTCGCATTCGGTCCCCGGATCAATGCGGCCGGTCGACTCGATTCCGCGATGCCGGCACTTGAGATGTTACTTGCTGAGACACTCGAGGAAGCCGTCGTACTTGCGAACCAGCTCGACCAACAAAATAAACAACGGCAAGACATCGTCAAACAAATCGCGGAAGAAGCGACAGCACTTGTCGAAGAAAAATATCTAGAAGACCGTGTGCTTGTTGTTGACGCGGACAACTGGAACCCGGGTGTCGTCGGCATCGTCGCCTCACGACTTGTCGAGAAATATCACCGTCCGGTCATCATGCTTTGTCATGATGCAGAGAAGGGGACGGCGAAAGGGTCTGGTCGCTCGATTGCAGCCTTCGATTTATTTGCCGAGTTGACGCTATGTGAAGACATCTTACCGCATTTCGGTGGACACCCGGCAGCTGCCGGCATGACACTCTCGTCGGATGACGTCGTCACGTTACGTGAACGCTTGAATGCACAGGCTGCCAAACTACCGGATGAAGCCTTCATCGCGACGATTGAGATCGACTTGCGTCTACGCGTCTCTGACGTTTCAATCGGATTGATTGAGGAAATTGGTCGCTTAGCTCCGTTCGGTATGGGGAATCCGGCACCACGGATCGTCATCGAAGACGCTAAAATTCGGGACATGAAACGGATCGGCCGTGATTTGACCCATTTGAAGGCGCTCTTATCGGATGGAACGTCAGAGTTAGACGGGATTGGTTTCGGTTTCGGTGACGCGGTAGACGAAATTTCACTACTCGCTGAAGTCTCCTTGATGGGGAGTCTGAACATCAATGAGTGGAATGGTTTTCGGAAGCCGCAATTGATGATTCAAGATTTGGCTGTCGCCGATTATCAATTATTTGATTACCGCGGTGGGAAAAAACCATTAACGGACATTTTTGAGTTGCCCCAAGAACAGACGACGCTCGTTGCATTTTCGGACGAGACAAAACAAAAATATGCCGAGCGTCCGCTGAATGGAGCGATTCATGAAAATGTTGTGTTCCTCGACTTACCGGAGACGGAAGAAGCATTCTTACCGTACTTGAAACAGGCGGAGCGGATTTATTGTGCGTTTAAGGATGAAGGGTACTACTTCGAGGCGATTCCGTCGCGTGAAGACTTCAAGCATTACTTTAATTACTTCGCAAAATGTCCACGCGAAGAGTTGCGAATCGGACTCGTTCGTTTGTCGAAAACAAGAAAATGGTCGAAACGTTCGATTAACTTTATGCATTCAGTGTTTTCGGAACTCGATTTTCTTGTTACAATGGAGGACGGGCTACCGGGTGTGAACCCTGACGCTGAAAAACGAGATTTGACGGAGGCCGCGACGTACAAGCGTCATGAAGAACGTCAACGTCTCGAGCAACAATACATTTATTCGTCACTCGCTCAGTTGAAAGAGCGTTTTGATACTTTAGTGGAAGCGGCGAAGCAGGAGGAAATGACATGGAGTTCAAACAGCATATAAAAGAGGTCGAGAACTGGCCGAAAGAAGGAATCAGCTTTAAAGACATCACATCATTGATGGAAAACGGTCCGGCTTACAAACAATCGGTCGATGCACTCGTCGATTACGCACGCAAGCAAGGGGCAGACGTTATTGCAGGACCGGAAGCACGTGGATTCGTCGTCGGTTGCCCTGCGGCATACGCGATGGAAATCGGTTTTGTTCCCGTTCGTAAAGAAGGCAAGCTCCCTCGTGAGACAGTCCGTGTCGAGTATGGTCTTGAGTACGGCAAAGATGTCTTGACGATGCACCATGATGCAATCAAACCAGGGCAACGTGTTGTCATCCTGGATGATTTGCTTGCGACAGGCGGGACGATTGAAGCAACGATCAAAATGATTGAACAACTTGGTGGTACGGTTGCCGGAATCGGGTTCTTGATTGAATTGGATGGACTTGGTGGACGTGAAAAATTAGCAGGTTACGATATTTTGTCATTGATTCGCTACGAAGACTAATGACAGGAATACTCTCCCGACGAACTTGTCGGGGGGGTATTTCTTTTTATTTTGACATCTTATAAAGATTTCACGATAATAGGAGATATATATTAGGGATTTAGGCGGAAGCAATCCCGGGGACTGGGTGAGGAAAAGGGATGACAAATAAACAAATCGTAAACGTAGAAGACCTTCTCGCTCGATGTGCGGAATACATGACAGAGGCAGAAGTGAACGATATTGAACGTGCCTACCAATTCGCAAAAGACGAGCATGATGGACAATTTCGTCGATCGGGTGAACCTTATATCATTCACCCGGTACAAGTTGCCGGGATTCTTGTCGACATCGGACTTGATGCCACGACGATTGTCGCAGCGCTTCTTCATGACGTCGTAGAAGATACAGACATTACGCTTGAAGAGTTGACGGAACGCTTTGGACCGGACGTCGCGATGCTCGTTGATGGTGTGACGAAACTCGGGAAAATTAAATATAAATCCAAACGTGAAGAATTAGCAGAGAATCACCGGAAGATGTTCATTGCGATGGCAGAAGACATTCGTGTCATCTTGATTAAGCTTGCTGACCGTCTGCATAACATGCGGACCTTGCAACACATGGTCAAAGAAAAGCAAGTTCAAAAAGCGGAAGAAACACTCGAAATTTTCGCGCCGCTTGCACACCGTCTCGGGATTTCGACGATTAAATGGGAGCTTGAAGACATCAGCCTCCGATACATCAATCCACAGCAATATTACCGGATTGTCTCGATGATGAAACAAAAACGAACGGAACGTGAAGCGCTCGTTAATTCCGTCATCGGAGAGGTCAATGAAGTGTTGGATGAAGTACAGATTGCTGCTGAGGTCGACGGTCGTCCAAAACACATTTACTCGATCTATAATAAAATGCAAAACTCGAAAAAAGAGTTCAGTGAAATTTATGATTTAATGGCAGTCCGAATCATCGTGGATTCAATCAAAGATTGTTACGCGGTCCTTGGTATCATTCATACGCAATACAAACCGATGCCGGGTCGATTCAAAGATTACATCGCGATGCCGAAACCGAACATGTACCAGTCGCTGCATACGACCGTCATCGGACCGAAAGGGGAGCCGCTCGAAGTTCAAATTCGGACACGGGACATGCACTTCATCGCCGAGTACGGAATCGCCGCACACTGGGCGTACAAGGAAGGAAAAGAGCAAGAGGCGAAATCGGGCTTCGAAGACAAGATTGCTCATTTCCGTGAGATCCTGGAGTTACAAAAAGATACAGCGGACGCGGAAGAGTTCATGGAATCCGTCAAAGTCGATTTCTTTAGTGATATGTTGTACGTCTTTACACCAAAGGGCGACGTCATCGAGCTACCGAAGGGCTCTGTCCCGATCGATTATGCTTACCGTATTCATACGGAGATCGGACACCGGACGATTGGTGCGAAGGTCAACGGACGGATGGTTCCAATCGATTATAAATTGAAAACGGGCGATATCATTGAAATCGTTACGTCGAAGCATAGTTACGGTCCAAGTAAGGACTGGTTAAAAATCTGTGTCTCGAGTCAAGCGAAAAATAAAATCCGTCAATGGTTCAAACGGCAACAGCGCGAAGAAAATGTCCTTAAAGGGCGCGAGTTGATTGAAGCAGAAGTTAAAAAACTTGGTTTTGAACCGAAGGAAGTCATCACGGATAAAACACTCGAAGACGTCACGCGGAAGTTCAACTTCGGTCAAGAAGAAGACATGTACGCCGCAGTCGGTTACCATGGCTTGACGGCTGCCCAAGTCGCTCACAAATTGACGGAAAAGTTACGCAAAGATAAAGAATCTAAAAATCTTGAGTTGAATGACGCCATCAGTGAGATGAAAACATTTGACCGTCCGAAAAAACAAAATCCAGAAGGTGTGCGTGTCAAAGGCATCGACAATATGCTCGTCCGGATGAGTCGCTGTTGTAGCCCGGTTCCCGGGGACGACATCGTCGGTTATATTACGCGTGGACGCGGGGTGTCGATTCACCGTTCGGATTGCCTGAATGTTTTGAATGAACAAAATCCGGAACGCTTGCTCGAAGTCGAGTGGGAGCATGAAGGAAAAACGGTCAAGAGTTATAACGTCGAAATCGAAATCTCGGGGTACGACCGTGCGGGTCTACTCAATGAAGTATTGCAGTCTGTTTCAGCAACAAACACGAACATCGTTGCCGTCAGTGGTAAAGGCGATGACAGCAAACAAGCGAAGATTTCGATGACGATCGCGATCAATAACGTCAATCACTTACAAAAGGTCGTTGACCGGATTAAACAAATCTCAGACGTGTATGCAGTCCATCGCGTCATGATGACGTAAGGAGCGGATAGGATGAGAGTCGTTTTACAACGCGTCAAAGAAGCGAGCGTGACGGTCGACGAATCAATCATCGGTCAAATCGATCGGGGATTTTTATTGCTCGTCGGTGTCACGCATGAGGACACGCTCGATCAAGTCAATTGGTTAGCAGATAAAATTGCCGGGCTACGCGTGTTCGAGGATGAGGAAGAACGGATGAATCGTTCACTCGATGATGTCGACGGGAAGATTTTATCCGTCTCCCAGTTCACGTTATACGGAGACGTCAAAAAAGGGCGGCGTCCGGCATTTACCGAAGCCGCGAAGCCGGATCTTGCAAATGAACTTTATGAAGCTTTCAATACACGACTTCGCTCGAACGGTGTAACGGTCGAAACGGGACAGTTCGGTGCGATGATGGATATTGCCCTCATCAATGACGGACCGGTCACGTTAATTTTAGAAAAGTGACCAAAGTCTTGACAGGACTTCGGGAACGATGCAATATAAATGGTAATAGAACGATTATAGAACCGATGACGAAGAGGAGTAGTCCAAGACCTCGTCTGCTTAGAGAGTCGCCCCTTGGCTGAAAGGGTGATCAGATGAATTGGGTGAAAGACCCTTCCGAGGTATTTTCCTGAACACTGCAGTAGGGAAAATCGTAAGCAGGCGTTAACTGCACCGAGTGGCTGAATTTTTTCAGCAACCAGGGTGGTACCACGGGATCTTCAAGTTCTCGTCCCTTTGCGGACGAGGACTTTTTTGTATTCATTTTTAAGGAGGAATTAGGATGAAATTACCACGCGGTACGTTTGATATCCTTCCAGGGACGGTTGAACGCTGGCAGTATATCGAAAATCAATTACGTGAGATCAGTAAACGATACAACTATAAAGAAATTCGGACACCAATCTTTGAAGAAACAGAACTCTTCAAACGGGGTGTCGGAGAAACGACCGACATCGTTCAAAAAGAAATGTTCATGCTCGAAAAACGCGGAAAAGATCAATTTACGCTTCGTCCGGAAGGGACGGCAGCGGTCGTGCGTTCATTCGTGACGAACAAACTGTACGGAGCACCGAACCAGCCGACGAAATTGTTCTACATCGGACCGATGTTCCGTTATGAACGTCCGCAAGCAGGACGTTTCCGTCAGCTCCACCAGTACGGCGTCGAAGCACTCGGCAGTGAAGAACCGGCAATCGATGCAGAAGTCATCAGTCTCGCAATGAGCATCTACCGGTCATTCGGTCTGAAACAATTAAAACTCGTCATCAACTCGCTTGGTGATAGCGAAAGTCGTGCCGCGCACCGCGAAGCACTCGTCAATCACTTCAAGCCGGTCGCACACGAGCTGTGTCAAGATTGTCAAAACCGTTTAGAAGCGAACCCGTTGCGTGTCCTTGACTGTAAAGTCGACCGGAACCACCCGAGTATGGCGACGGCACCATCGATTCTCGATTTCTTGAACACGTCATCGAAAGATTACTTCGATCAAGTCTTGTCACACCTCGATGCGTTAGGGATTGAATATGTCATCGATCCAACACTCGTCCGTGGTCTTGACTATTACAATCACACGTCGTTTGAAATCATGTCCGAGGCAGAAGGTTTCGGTGCGATTACGACGCTTTGCGGCGGTGGACGGTATAACGGTCTCGTCGAACAAATCGGTGGACCTGCGACACCGGGGATTGGGTTCGGAATCGGAATCGAGCGTCTCTTGATGGCACTTGAGAATGAACAAGTCCTGCCGGAAATCGACGAGGCAATCGATGTCTTCATCGTCGCCCAAGGCAACGAAGAAGTCGAAAAAACGGCGACACGTCTTCTCCAATTGATGCGTCTCGAAGGACTCACGGCAGATCGTGATTATCTTGGTCGTAAATTTAAGGGGCAATTCAAGGCAGCAGACCGGATGAAGGCGCGGTATACGGTCATCCTCGGTGATGAAGAAGTTGAACGTGGTGCCGCAGCGTTAAAAAACATGGAGACAGGCGAACAGACAGATGTTCCCTTGTCGGCGGTCGCAGATACGATCGTCGCAAAATTAAAGGAGGCAGCACAATGATCGGACGCACACATATGAATGGACACGTGACGGAAGATGTCATCGGACAATCCGTCCAGCTAAAAGGATGGGTTCAAAAACGACGTGACCTCGGGGGCTTGATTTTCCTCGATCTTCGCGACCGGACAGGAATCGTCCAAGTCGTCTTCCAACCGGAAAACGAACAGGCACACCGCTTAGCAGAATCGATTCGTTCCGAGTACGTGCTTGATATTAAAGGGAAAGTCGTCCAACGTGAAAATCCGAACCCGAACATGCCGACGGGGCTCGTTGAAGTCGTTGCGGACGAAGTCGTCATTTTGAACGCTTCAAAAATGACGCCATTTCCAATCAGTGAAGAAGCAGAGCAAACGTCAGAAGATCTTCGTTTGAAGTATCGCTACCTTGATTTACGTCGTCCGTCGCTCCAAGAGACATTCCGCCTCCGTTCGAAAGCGTCGAACATCATGCGGAACTTCCTCGACGAACAGGACTTCCTCGAAGTCGAAACACCGATTTTGACGAAGTCGACACCGGAAGGCGCGCGTGACTATCTCGTACCAAGCCGTGTCCACCCAGGTGAATTCTATGCTTTGCCACAATCACCACAGTTGTTTAAACAGTTACTGATGGTATCTGGTTTTGAACGCTACTTCCAAATCGCACGTTGTTTCCGTGACGAAGACTTACGGGCAGACCGTCAGCCGGAGTTCACGCAAGTCGATATCGAGACGAGCTTCATGGACGTGGAAGACTTGTATGCGATGATGGAGTCGATGATGACACGTGTCATGAAAGAGACACTCGGAAAAGACATCGTGACACCATTCCCACGGATGCCATACGCAGAAGCGATAAGCCGGTTCGGTTCGGACAAGCCGGATACACGCTTCGGTCTCGAACTGATCGATGTTGCGGAAGCCGTCAAAGGGGCGGGCTTTAAAGTCTTCGACATGGCACTTGAAGCCGGTGGCGAAGTCAAAGCATTGAACGTCAAAGGGGCGGCAGACAACTTCTCGCGGAAAGACATCGATAAATTACAAGAGTTCACGGCCATTTACGGCGCGAAAGGTCTCGCCTGGGTCAAAGTGACTCCGGACGGCTTAAACGGACCAATTGCCAAATTCTTTGATGAAGTAGCGGCTGCCCGTCTTATCGCTGCGACGGAAGCAGAAACAGGCGACTTACTCGTCTTCGTCGCAGCAAAAGCGTCAATCGTTGCCGACAGCCTCGGCGCACTGCGTCAAAAACTGGCGAAAGAACTTGGTTTGATTGACGAAACGGTCTTTAACTTCCTGTGGGTGACGGACTTCCCGCTCGTGACATTCGAAGAAGAAGACGGTCGTTTCTATGCGAACCACCATCCATTCACGATGCCACGCCGCGAAGATCTTGATAAACTCGAAACGGACCCGGGCAGCGTCCTTGCCGTCGCCTATGACCTTGTCTTGAACGGATATGAGTTAGGTGGCGGATCGCAACGGATTTATGAGCGCGATATCCAAGAGCGGATGTTCAAATTACTTGGTTTCACGGAAGAAGAGGCGAACGAACAGTTCGGTTTCTTGATGGAAGCATTTGAATACGGCACACCACCGCATGCTGGAATTGCACTCGGACTTGACCGCTTGATCATGTTACTCGCGGGACGGACAAACTTACGCGATACGATCGCTTTCCCGAAAACGGCGTCGGCGAGCGACTTATTGACTGCAGCACCGAGCCCGGTCTCGGACGCACAATTAAATGAGTTGTCAATCCGGACGGCTGTCAAACAATAATCATCACAACAGACTTTCTTCCTCTTTTGGAAGGGAGTCTGTTTCTTTTAGTTGAATTGGTTTTGACTAATTCAAGATTCTGATTTCCGTAAGAGTGATTGGAAGAATAGGAGGGGACAGCAATGGAACGGAGTTTTTTTGAACGATCGCCGCTTGAGGTCGGCAAAGACTTGATTGGAAGTGTGCTGACGGTTGATGACGTCACGATGCGAATCGTCGAGGTCGAAGCGTATCTCGGACCGTACGATCAAGCTGCACATTCTTACAGTGGCCGCCCGACGAAACGGACGGCACCGATGTTCGGTGAAGCGGGGCATCTCTATGTCTACTTCACCTATGGCATGCATCATTGCTTAAATTTCGTCTGTGGAGACGTCGGACAAGGGTATGCCGTTTTACTGCGTGGGGCGGAAATCATCTCAGGTCATGAGATCATCGCCTACCGTCGATTTAATAGATCGTATCACGAACTGACAAAAGCCCAACTCAAAAACTTAGTCAACGGACCGGCGAAGCTTTGTCAGGCCTTCGGGTTAACGACTGCTGAGTCGGGAGAAGATTTGTATCAAGAACGTTTCCGGCTCGTTGCGGGTCAAGCCGGACAAATCATCGAGACGACACGAGTCGGGATTCCGAATGCCGGTGAAGCGACACACTATCCGTGGCGGTTTTATGAAGAGGGAAGTCTTGGTGTCAGTAAAAAATGACAACAAAAAAGACGCGAGGGACGATGAAGTCCGTCGCGTCTTGACGTTTTATTTAGGGGTATTCGTCGTTTTTTTAGATTGTTGTTGTTTATAAAACTTATAGACGATTGGTCCAACTGTCGTCGCGAGCGTGATTAACGTTCTTAATTTTCCTTTTTTAGCCATCTGCCTGTCACTCCTTACACCGTTTTGTATTAACTATATTCCACGAAAACAAAAAGCTGAAACCTTTTCGGCATATTGCAGAGTAGGCGAGTCACGAAATCCTTGAGATGATGAAACTAGACGAGTGTGAGAGGAGACGAGATGATGAGTGGAATCGTATGGTACCGTGCTGATTTACGTGTCGATGATCACGAAGCCTTAGCACAGGCACGGCAGGCACATTCAACGGTCAAAGCTGTCTTTGTTCAACAACCGTTAAATACGAGACGATTTGAACGGGGACATGCTCAACTGAAATTTGAGCGTGAAACATTACAGACGCTTCAGGAAGAGTTAGGACGACTCGGAATCGAGTTAACGATTTTAACCGGGGACGTCAGCGAACAGTTGGGACGGTTTATGAAGCCGGGAGACGTCGTTTATTTTCATCGAATGACAGGGTATTACGAGTTAATTGATGAGCAGGCAGTGCTTGCACAATTCACGGCACGCATCTATGAAACACAGACGTTGTACCGCCGTGAACAAATCGGTAGCGATAAATTGGCGCATGTCTTTTCGGCCTTTCGAAAGAAAGTCGAGCGGTCGGGTCATTTTGAACAACCAATCGCGCTTGAATACCCTACGGCTGCTATTACGTTACCCGCTTATGACTCAGATGCTGCGTTTCCCTTTGAAGGAGGCGAGATGACGGGGAAAGCAAGATTAAAAGCGTATTTGGAAGGACCCGTTTTTACGTATAAGGAAACACGGAATGGTTTCGGTCGGGATGATTCCTCCAAATTATCGGCCTGGTTAGCGAACGGTTCCTTATCCCCACGCCGGGTCATGGCAGAACTTCAAAACGCGGAAAGACGCCATGGTGCTAATGAATCGACATACTGGTTGTATTTCGAGTTACTTTGGCGCGACTTTTTTCATTTCACGATGCGTGAGACAAAGAACCGATTATTTCTTGCACACGGATTAGGAGAAGGGAGTAAAGTCTGGTCGACGGACGAGTCAATCATTTCGATGTGGATCGAAGGACGAACCGGGCAACCGTTCGTAGATGCCTTTATGCATGAATTTCGAGAAACAGGATGGATGTCGAATCGTGGGCGGCAAATTACTGCGAGTTATTTGATTCATGAGCTTGGGCAGGACTGGCGCGTCGGGGCGTCATACTTTGAAAGCCAACTGATCGATTATGACGTCGCTTCAAATTACGGTAACTGGGCTTATATCGCAGGTGTCGGAAACGCGACTCGAATTCCACGCTTCAATCCTACTTTTCAGCAGCAAATGTATGATCCGACAGGCGCCTTCACGAAGCGTTGGACATCACGCTGAGCCGTTAAAAAAATATCATTTTTTTAGAAGCAGATTGAGTTGCAATTCGGTTAGGGGAATGCTATATTAAATGCAACAGATGGGGTTCCTGAGATGTACGAGAGCCGCCTTTTATCTTTGAGCCACTCTTTTTTGATAGGGAGTTTGACGTTCCAACTAGTAGTACATGCCTCGTAACACAGCAGGAGGACGTACGAATAGGAATCGGATAAGACACCCACCTGCACAGCAGGTTCAAAAATAAGGTATCGACACGGCACTTCGGGTCCCATCGTCTTTTTATTAAAATTAAAAAACGTTTTAAAAAAGACACGTCGCATGACGTTTTTTTTTATGATATAATTCCGAGTAAAACAGTATGAGAATTGTGAGGTTAGAGAAATGTTGCATCAATTTTCACGTAATGAATTAGCAATCGGTAAGACGGGACTTGAAGCATTGGCATCAAAGTCTGTCGCTATCTTAGGAATTGGCGGCGTCGGATCGTTTTCAGCAGAAGCACTGGCACGGAGTGGTGTCGGACGATTGATTCTCGTCGATAAAGATGACATCGATATCACGAACGTCAACCGGCAAATCCATGCCTTGCTCCCGACCGTCGGACAGCCGAAAGTCGATGCGATGGCAGATCGTTTGATGTTGATTAATCCCGACATTGAAATCGTCCGTCTGAAGATGTTTTACAATGAAGAAACGTACGAATCCTTTTTTGAACAACAACCGGACTATGTCATCGATGCATCAGATACTGTCTCGTTCAAGATTCATTTAATTAAAGAGTGTAAACGACGAAACATTCCAATCATCTCGAGTATGGGGATGGCAAATAAAATGGATCCGACACGGATTAAGATCGTTGACATCAAAGACACGACATATGATCCGTTAGCGAAAGTCATCCGGACACGTTTACGCAAGGAAGGGATCCATAAAGGGGTTCCTGTCGTCTTCTCGGATGAACCACCTGTCAAAATCATCGAAGAAGTGCGTCAAGTCGTCGGAAATGACGAAGCGGTTATTCGAAAAGCGAAGATGCCCCCAAGTTCGAACGCATTCGTTCCGTCAGTCGGTGGTTTGATTGCAGCAAGTCACGTCATCAATGAGATCGTTCGCGAAGCAGGCGTTACGATTGAACGCGTCCGTTAAAAAAAGCGACCACTTCGGTCGCTTTTTCGCATCTTGAATGGTTACGGCTGTTTTTTCCAAAACTCGAGTCGGGCTTGGAGTTGTTTCTCAAAACCGCGTGGACTCGGCTCGTAAAAGACCGGTTTTGTGCGCGCTAAGTTTTCCGGCCAATAGCTTTGTTTCACGTAAGCATGAGGAAACTGGTGCGGGTATTGATAAGCGACACCATTTCCGAGTGCTTCTGCACCGGGATGATGGGCGTCACGAAGATGCGGTGGGACCGGTCCACCGTCCGAACGTCGTACGAGAGCGAGCGCCTTGTCGATTGCTGTGATGACGGTATTTGATTTAGGTGCCGTCGCCAAATACAATACGGTTTCAGCGAGCGGAATCCGTGCTTCCGGAAAACCGACGTATTCACACGCGCGAGCACAAGCGTCGACAATCAACAGGGCTTGTGGATCCGATAGCCCGATGTCTTCTGCGGCATGGACGTACAATCGTCTGACGATGAAGCGAGGACTTTCGCCCGCTTCAATCATGACGGCGAGCCAATATAATGCTGCGTCCGGATCGGATCCACGGATTGATTTAATGAAAGCCGAGATGACATCATAATGGCGGTCGCCGTCTTTATCGTATTTCAATGCTTTTTGCTGAATCGATTCTTCCGCGACGGCGAGGTCAATCGTGATTTCACCGTCGACTTCCGGAGTCGTCAAGACGGCGAGCTCGAGTGCATTTAGCAAGGCGCGATAGTCGCCGTCGGATAGTTTAACGTAATGATCAATCGCTTCATCTGTAATCGAAATCGGATATTTTCCGAGACCGCGGTCTTTATCGGCTAACGTTCGGTTAAGCACGACACGTAAATCGTCTGCGGTCGGTGGTTCGAACCGAAAGACGGTCGCCCGAGAGAGTAAAGCGGCGTTGACTTCGAAGCTTGGATTTTCCGTCGTCGCCCCGATTAAAGTGATCGTACCTGCTTCAAGAGCGGGGAGCAACGCGTCTTGCTGCATTTTATTAAAACGATGGATTTCATCTAAAAAGAGAATTGTTTTTTGATCATCAAACTGCAAACGAGACTCCGCCGCCTTTAAGACGTCGCGTAATTGGTCAAGTTTTGCGGTGACGGCATTCAACTGTTCAAAAGCCGACTTCGTGTAACTCGAGATGACGCGTGCGAGTGTCGTTTTCCCTGTTCCCGGTGGACCATAAAAAATGACTGTCCCGAGCCGATCGGCAAGGATAGCGCGACGTAAGAGGGTCGTCTCTCCAATTAAATGCCGTTGGCCAACGATTTCGTCCAGTGACTGAGGACGCATCCGGTTGGCGAGCGGTCCAGCAGGATATTTTGATTCAAATAAATTAGCCATAGGTAGCGTTCCTTCTTTCCACGTGGATTCAGCTCCTACTATACTAGAAAGGATGTTATTTCGCATGATGAAAATCTCGACGAAAGGCCGGTATGGTCTGACAATCATGATCGCACTCGCTAAAGGAGGCGAACAAAAGCCGTTATCCTTAAAAAAAATTGCGCAAATGTATAATCTGTCGGAGCATTATTTGGAACAATTGATTGCCCCGCTCCGAAATGGTGGGCTGGTCAAAAGTGTCCGTGGCGCTTACGGCGGTTATAAGTTAGGGCGTAAAGCGGAAGAAATCACGGCCGGCGATATCATTCGTTTGCTTGAGGGACCACTCGTAGTTGTCGAAGGGGACAATTCTGATGAAGTGACGAAACGAAAATTATGGGATAAAATCCAAAGTGCAGTCGATCAAGTACTGGATTCGACGACATTAAAAGATTTAGCGGAAGACGATGATACTGGATATATGTTCTATATATGAAAGGTGAGACGAAATGATGTATTTTGATCATGCGGCGACAACGCCAATGCACCCTGATGTACTCCAAACAATGACTCCATATATGCTCGAGCAATTCGGGAATCCGTCGAGCGTCCACGCGTTCGGTCGTTCCGGCCGGGCGGCGATTGACGCGGCACGTCGGACAATCGCGAGTGAACTGAATGCCAAACCAAATGAAATCATCTTCACGGCGGGGGGAACGGAGTCGGATAACTATGCGATTTTGGGTGCCGCGATGAAACATCAAGACAAGGGACAGCATGTCATCACGACACGCTTCGAACACCATGCCGTCCTGCGTGCGTTCGAAGAACTCGAAAAACGTGGGTTTGACGTGACGTATTTAGAAGTGCCGGAGTCGGGCGTCGTCACGGTCGACGCACTCGCGGCAGCGCTTCGCCCGGATACGATTCTTGTTTCGGTCATGTTCGGAAACAATGAAGTCGGGACACTGCAACCAATCAAGGAAATGGGCCAGTTATTAAACAAACAAAACATTCTCTTTCATACGGATGCGGTCCAAGTCTTTGGCAAGCTGAGTCTCGACGTCGAAGCATGTCATATTGACCTATTATCGGCATCAGGTCATAAAATCAATGGACCAAAAGGTGTCGGGATGCTCTACGTCCGAACAGGCGTCCAGTTAGAAGTGCAGTCGTACGGTGGCGAACAAGAACGGAAGCGTCGCGCGGGAACAGAAAACGTCGCTGGAATCGTCGGTTTCGCAAAAGCCGTTCAATTGATCGTAGCAGAACGTGACATACTGAAAGCCCAGTCGGAAGACTTGCGTCGCCTGTTACTCAATCGTCTCGAGGCTAGTTCGATTTCCTATGAACAAAATGGGCATCCAGGACTGCCGCATATCGTCAATCTCTATTTCCCGCGTGTCGAGATTGAACCGTTTTTAATCATGCTCGATATGCGCGGAATTGCCGTCTCGAGCGGGAGTGCCTGTACGGCAGGTTCCATTGAACCATCTCACGTGTTGTCCGCGATGTACGGTGAAAATGACCGGACGCGGCAATCGGTCCGAATTAGTTTCGGCCGTGGAAATGATGCCGGGCAAGTCGAACTACTCGCACAAGGATTGATAGATGTCGTAAAATCGTTTCAGAACAAATAAGAGGTGAAAGCAATGAATACAAGAGCAAAAGCGCCAAGTGAGACGACAGTCGTCGTCGGAATGTCTGGCGGCGTCGACTCGTCCGTCACAGCACACTTGCTGAAAGAACAAGGGTACAACGTCATCGGAATCTTCATGAAAAACTGGGATGATACGGATGAAGACGGTTTTTGTACAGCGACGGAAGACTATGAAGATGTGATCGCGGTCGCCAATCAAATCGGCATTCCGTACTATGCAGTCAACTTCGAAAAAGAATACTGGGACAAAGTCTTCACGTATTTCTTGAATGAATATAAACTGGGTCGGACACCGAATCCGGATGTCATGTGTAACAAGGAAATCAAGTTCAAAGCGTTTCTTGATCACGCCATGCGTCTCGGGGCGGATTTTGTCGCGACAGGTCATTACGCGCGTGCGGTCTATGAAGACGGGGAACACAAGTTACTCCGTGGGGTCGATACGAATAAAGACCAAACGTACTTCTTGAACCAACTGTCACAAGACCAAATTGCGAAAGCGATGTTCCCGATCGGTCACATGGAAAAGTCAGAAGTCCGGAAAATCGCGGAAGAAGCGAACTTGGCGACGGCGAAGAAAAAAGATTCGACCGGTATCTGTTTTATCGGGGAACGGAACTTTAAACAATTCCTCAGCCAATATCTCCCGGCACAACCAGGCGAAATGCGGACACTCGACGGAAAAGTCATGGGACGTCACGATGGTTTGATGTATTACACGATGGGACAGCGTCATGGGTTAGGGATTGGCGGAGACGGAGAGCCTTGGTTCGTTGTTGGAAAAAATCTTGCGGATAACGTCTTGTTCGTTGATCAAGGCTTCCATAATGAACTGCTCTACTCGGAAGGATTATATGCGTCGGACATCAGCTGGACGGCACCACTTAAAGTCGGCGATACATTCCGGTGTACGGCGAAGTTCCGCTACCGTCAAGAAGACTCAGGCGTGACTGTCCGCTTGCTTGAAAATGGACGTCTTGATGTTGCCTTTGACGAACGCCAACGGGCAATTACACCAGGACAAGCCGTCGTATTTTATGATGGTGATGTCTGCTTAGGTGGCGCAACGATTGACGAAGCGTACAAAGCGGGCGAACGTCTTACGTATCTTGCATAAGGGAGAGAACACGATGAATTATAACGAAGTAGGATTCAGACATTTAGAAGCGGGAAATTACGAACTGGCTGCGCAAGCCTTCAACGATGCGATTGAAGAAAACCCGAATGATCCGACGGCATATGTCAACTTGGGAACGTTGCTTCAATCGATGGATGATGCAGACCGGGCATTACGCTTTTATGAAAAGGCGCTGACAATTGACCCGACGTTCGCCAGTGCCCACTATGCAAAAGGGGCATTGTTCTTTGCGGCAGAGCAACTGGTCGAGGCAGAAGATGCCTTGCGGCTCGCCTTACTCCATGGACTTGATGACGCCGATCTACACTTCATGCTTGGTCTGACGTATCAAAAGCTCGGCGATCCTGTCCGGGGAATTCCTCGCTTGAAACAAGCGACGGAATTGAACGGGGTGGACGTCGAAATTGCTTTCCAATACGGCCTTGCGCTCGCACAAAACGAACAGATCGAAGAAGCGGCAGAAATTTTCGAGCAAGTCCTGTTGTTAGAAGAAACGCACACGGACGCACGCTATAACTATGCGATTGCCCTTGCATTTCTTGGTCAGCAAGAAGCGTGTTATACGGAGCTCGAGACGGTTCTTGAATATCAACCGAATCATACGCTTGCGCAAGATGCGAAAGCGAAAATGGATTCTTTGTTGAAATAAGGTCAATGAATGGGTCTGACTCATAAGTCAGACCAGCATCAAGCCGTGTGACGGATGTTTCCGTCCTTCAACAATCAAATGGCCGATGATCCCACTTTTCAAGGGACCATCGGCCATTTTTGTGCAATTTCTTATCGTTCAAGAGGGTTTAATACTTGCCTGTGTCATGCGACCGCTTTAAAGCGCATTCCGTCTCTGATCGTTTTGAAGATTGCGTTAGTTTCCGACTTCACGTACGACGCGTTGCGGCGGACCAGAAAAGTCTTCGTACGCCTCGTCCATATTTTTTGTATAGAGCTCAATCACATTTTGTTCAGTATCTTTAAAATAAGCGGAGTATTCTTTATCATTCGAAGTTTCTTGTTCATCCCATTCTCGAATCTTAACGGCAATATCTGCTTCCCGTAAGACGTTCAGAGCGTCCTCGAATCGGTTTTTTTCAATGTAAAAGGCGCAGTGGACGTGAGTCCCTCCTTCATCATAAAGCGAATCCCACTTCGTGACCGGTAGATTTTTCACAGTTCGTTCCTCGAGTGTGAAATCTCGTTTGAGCCAGAGTCCAAGTCGCGTGTTTCCGCCAATATAGAGCCATGTCGCCCAAACGCCGTCTTGCGTCGCTTGTTCTTTACTTGGTTCCGCGTCATCTGGAGCCCATTGCTCGACAATCGGTATTCCGAGCGTCCCATGCCAAAAGTTGACAGCGCGTTCCATATCCTCTACTTCAAGTACTAATTCACATAAACCAGCAATTGGTAATCGTCCCACATGCTTCTCCTCCAATTCAATTTTTAGTTCAAGTTCACTTTCCCTGATTTTAAATCGATTAAACGAGTGCTATGATGATGAGAGCGTAGTAAATCGTAGTCTTTTAGAAAGTAGGTGGAGTGATGGAGCACCCTCATCAAGTCGTCGGTCGTGTTAAACGTGTGCTCTTCTCCTCCGAAGAAGAAGCGCATTCCATCGTATTGGTGGCTGTTAAGGAAAAAAACTTTGAATTGAAAGAAACTGAACTCGTCGTGACGGGAACGGGAGTCGGGATTGAACTTGGCGGTACGTATCAGGCGTTTGGCCGTTTAGTGGACCATCCACGGTTTGGTAAACAATTAAAGGCAGAATTAATTCGCCGTTCTGTCCCGATGACGAAGCATGCCGCTGTCCGCTTTTTGACGAATGGATCGTTTACCGGCATTGGTCCGAAAACAGCGAAAAATATCGTCGAGGCACTTGGCGAGGATGCGATTGATGTCATCTTAAAAGATAGCCGTGCCCTCGATCGTGTGCCTGGACTTAAACAAAAACAAGCTGACGTCATCTTCAGTCGACTGGCAACGCTCTATGGCGTTGATCAATTGATGTTGTTTTTGGCACCGTTCGACGTCACGCCGAAACTTGCAGCTAAAATTTATGCGGCGTACGAAGGGGATGCGATGGCGCGGATTCGTGAAAACCCGTATTCCTTGATGTACGAAGTGAGCGGGATCGGTTTTAAGACGGCCGATCAAATTGCCTCCCATCTCGGCTTGATTGGTCTTCACCCGGAACGCGTTGCAGCGTCCGTCATGCACATACTTGAGCAAGAGGCAGGGGAAGGACATGCTTTTGCGACAATTGATTCATTGTTGCAGCGGGCACCCCGCCTGCTAGGCGAAGACCCAGGAGAACGACTCGAACAGGCAATCGAGTTGTTGTTGACAGAAGATAAAGTAAAACTCGAAGAAGGCTGTCTGTATCTGCCGACGATTTATTATGCGGAAGTCAGGGCGGCAAAAGAGCTGGCACGCGTCATGGCGAATGGAGCAGAGCAAGAAGTCGATGTCGCGACGATCTTAACGGCAATCGGTCAGCTCGAAGAACGTTTCGGAATGGAATATGCGACGCAACAACGAGAAGCGATTGAACTGGCCGTCAAAGCACCATTGATGGTCTTGACCGGTGGACCGGGAACCGGTAAAACGACGGTCATCAAAGGAATCTTACATGCCTTACAAGAAATCCATGATTGGCCGCTCGAAAAAAGTCAAGTCAAATCAGGTGATGTGTATCCGTACGTTCTCGTCGCACCGACCGGGCGTGCTGCAAAACGATTGTCGGAAGCGACCGATGTTCCGGCGATGACAATTCATCGGCTGTTGAAATACGACGGCTCAAATTTTCAATTGAATGAAGATCAACCAATCACCGGAAAAGTGTTGATCATCGATGAATCATCGATGATTGATATCTACCTCTTGTCGAGTCTCCTTCGCGCCGTGCCGAACGGGATGAAAATCTTGTTCGTTGGTGACCGGGATCAACTGCCGTCGGTCGGTCCGGGACAAGTTTTGGCTGATTTAATGGATACGGACGGGATTCCGGTCGTACGACTCAATGTCGTACACCGTCAAGCGGAGGATTCGTCGATTTTACGATTGGCTCATGATTTGAAAAATCGGGTCACATCAGCTGATTTATTGGCACCGTTATCGGACCGCCGTTTTTATTCACTTGCTCCGCAGGAATCATTACGCGGGATTGCCGCCTTCGCTGAAAAAGCGTTAGCAAAAGGCTACTCGAAGTTCGACGTCCAAGTCCTCGCCCCGACATATCGCGGACAAGTCGGGATTGATGAACTCAATCTCGCGCTGCAAAATGTCTACAATCCGGAAGCACCGAAAAAACGGGAAGTGAAGCAAGGGAATCGGCTGTACCGGAGTGGAGATAAGATTCTTCAGCTCGTCAACAATGCGGAAGAAAATGTCTACAATGGTGATATCGGCGAAATCGTCAACATCTTTTTTGCGAAAGAAAACGTCGATAAAGTCGATAAAATTATCGCGCGGTTCGACCAGACGGAAGTCGAATACAATCGCAGTGACTGGGACCAATTCACACATGCCTATGCGATCACGATCCATAAAGCCCAAGGGTCGGAGTTTCCGATCGTTCTGATGCCGGTCTTCTTTACGGGCGCCTTTAAGCATTCGAGAAACTTAATTTATACGGCCGTGACCCGTGCGAAAACAAGTTTGTTGTTGTTCGGAGATCCACGCGCCTTTCACAAGGCATCACAAGAAGAAGAACCTCGTCGACGGACGCGGTTGATTGAACGTCTGGGTGGTGCGACAAAGACTTGACGGAATACGTTGGATAGGTAATAATCACGTTAGATGAATGGACGCAAAACGTTGATAGAAGATAAGTAGAGTGATGCAATCATGACGAAGAGAGAGATGGATTTGCTGCAACCATCTCCATGATGAATCATTTGAAGCTCCTTCTTGAGTCGAGTGAAAACACTTGCGGTTAATCCCCGTTATTGGATTTTTCGAGGTAACATCCGTAACAGAGGATGTTGCGAACGAGGGTGGTACCACGAGAGCGATGCTTTCGTCCCTTTCCTAGGGGATGATGCATCGTTTTTTTTGCGTTCAGGATGAACTTATTAATTAATTGGGGGTATTTTCGATGAAACCATTAAAACCGTTGACTGGCGCACAAATCCGTCAGATGTATCTCGACTTTTTCCAATCGAAAGGTCACGCTGTGGAACCGAGTGCTTCTCTCGTACCAGTGGAAGATCCAACATTGCTTTGGATTAACTCAGGTGTCGCGACATTAAAAAAATATTTTGATGGACGTGTCATCCCAGACAATCCACGAATCGTCAATGCACAAAAATCGATCCGGACGAACGATATCGAAAACGTCGGTAAAACGGCACGTCACCATACGTTTTTTGAAATGCTCGGTAACTTTTCAGTCGGTGATTACTTCCGTGAAGATGCGATCAAATGGGGCTGGGAACTCTTAACGAGTGACGAGTGGTACGGTCTAGATCCAGAGTACTTGTCTGTTACGATCCATCCGGAAGACGATGCGGCACGCCAAATCTGGCTTGAGCTCGGTGTTCCGGCTGAACGGATCATTCCGCTCGAAGATAACTTCTGGGAAATCGGTGAAGGTCCATCTGGTCCGAACACGGAAATTTTCTTTGATCGTGGTCCAGACTTCGGTGACGACCCGAACGATTCAGAACTCTACCCGGGTGGCGAAAATGAACGTTATCTTGAAATCTGGAACATCGTTTTCAGTCAGTATAACCATGATGGAAACGGGAACTACACAGAACTTCCACGCAAAAACATTGATACAGGAATGGGTCTCGAACGGATGGCTAGTGTCTTACAAAACGTGCCGACGAACTTCGATACGGACTTGTTCATGCCGATCATCCATAAGACGGAAGAAATGAGTGGTAAAAAATACCGTGATGACGCGAAGCTGGATGTAGCATTCAAAGTCATCGCTGATCATATCCGAACAGTTTCGTTTGCGATTGGCGACGGCGCATTGCCATCGAACGAAGGACGCGGGTATGTCCTCCGTCGTTTACTTCGCCGGGCAGTCCGCTATGCGAAGATGCTTGGAATCGAACGTCCGTTCATGTACGAGCTCGTGGATACGGTCGGTGGCGTCATGGTTGACTTTTACCCACAAGTTCCAGAGAAGGCGGACTTCATCAAACGTGTCATCAAGAATGAAGAAGAACGTTTCCATGAAACATTACAAGATGGTCTCGCGATTTTAAATACGGTCGCTCAGACGGCTAAAAATAATGGAGAGCATACGATTAGTGGGGAAGATGCATTCCGTCTTTACGACACGTACGGTTTCCCCCTCGAATTGACAGTCGAATATGCAGAAGATCATCAAATGGCAGTTGACGAAGAAGGCTTTAAACGGGCGATGGATGAGCAACGTAAGCGGGCCCGTGCGGCACGTGAAGATGGCGGATCGATGCAACAGCAATCTGAAGTTCTTGCGACATTGACGGTACCAAGCCGGTTCGTCGGTTATACGGATGTGAAGACGGATGCAACGATCGTCGCATTGCTTCATGATGGAGAACATGTCACGGAAGTCGCAGCAGGCGAACAGGCACAAGTCATTTTAGACATCACGCCGTTTTATGCTGAGAGCGGTGGTGAAGTCGCGGATACAGGAACGATTGAAGGAAAAGATTTCGTCTTAGACGTCAAAGACGTACAAAAAGCACCGAACGGTCAAAACTTGCATACGGTCATCGTTCGGACGGGGATTGCACTCGCGGACGCTTCAGTCATCGCAGAAGTCGAAGGCGCAGCACGTAAAGCCATTACGAAAAACCATACAGCAACACACTTGTTGCATAAAGCACTAAAAGATACACTCGGCACGCACGTCAATCAAGCAGGATCACTCGTGTCAGCAGATCGTCTCCGCTTTGACTTCTCTCACTTTGGTGCAGTCACGGCAGATGAACTAAAAACGATTGAACAGGATGTCAATCAGGCAATCTGGGCATCGCTGGCTGTCGATATCGAAGAAATGAACATCGCCGATGCAAAAGCAAAAGGGGCAATGGCACTGTTCGGTGAAAAATATGGTGAAACGGTCCGCGTCGTATTGGCAGGAACGTATTCAATCGAATTATGTGGCGGGATCCACGTCAAGAACACGGCGGAAATCGGTCTTTTCAAAATTGTTTCTGAATCAGGTATCGGTGCTGGTACACGTCGGATTGAAGCGGTCACAGGAGCTGGTGCATATCGTGTCATGAATGCGCATCTTGAGACGCTCGAACAAGCAGCACGTGTCCTGAAGACGAAAACGACGGAAGTTCCGAGTCGAATCGAAGCGTTACAAGTTCAATTACGTGAGACAGAACGCGCAAACGAATCACTCCAAGCAAAACTTTCGAATATCGAAGCAGCATCACTTAAAGATGACGTTGAACTGATCAATGGTGTCCAAGTCCTTTCGAAACGTGTCGATGTGTCTGATATGGATGCATTACGTGGGATGATGGATGAATTGAAAGGTTCACTCGAGTCAGCAATCATCGTCCTCGGCAGTGCGCAAGGCGACAAAGTGAACCTCGTCGCAAGTGTCTCGAAAGACTTAATCGACCAAGGTTATCATGCCGGGAAATTGATTAAAGAAGTTGCGACACGTTGTGGCGGCGGTGGCGGTGGTCGCCCCGATATGGCCCAAGCAGGCGGGAAAGATGCTTCGAAATTAAATGAAGCGTTGGCGTATGCTTCACATTATGCGCAATCACTGGCATAATAGAAAAGTAGTGTAAATGAAAGAGGTGATTAACGTGAGTCAGATGGATCAAACGATGAAATTTAATTTTCCGGAAGACGATAGTAAAGCAGCGACACGGGAAGTGTTGTTGACGGTCTATCACGCTTTGGAAGAGAAAGGATATCATCCAATTAATCAGATCGTCGGATACCTTCTATCTGGGGATCCTGCTTACATTCCTCGTCATAATGATGCACGTAATCTAATCCGTAAGATTGAACGAGATGAATTGCTTGAAGAACTCGTCAAATCCTATCTGTCGGAGAGTGGAGACAAAAAATGAAGCGTGCGATCGGACTCGATGTCGGTTCGAAGACGATTGGAGTCGCGGTGAGTGATTTGATGGGCTGGACGGCGCAAGGCGTCGAGACCGTCAAATGGACAGAACCCGATTATCCTGTCGCCTTCAAGCGACTAGAGGCAATCATTAAAGAGTACGGTGTCGAAATCATCGTCATCGGACATCCGAAAAACATGAACGGTTCGATTGGTCCGCGAGCAGAAGCAAGTGAAGCGTTCGCGCGTGAAATCGAATCAGCGACAGGACTTTCAACAGTTCTCGTCGATGAGCGTCTCACGACGATGCAGGCAGAGCGTATGTTGATCGACGCAGATGTCAGTCGAAAAAAACGAAAACAAGTCATCGATAAGATGGCGGCAGTCATGATCCTACAATCGTATTTGGATCGGGCGAACCGGTAAAGGAGGAAATGAGATGTCTGAAGAAAAGCGCCAGTATCTCTTTCCGGATGAAGACGGTGGCGAACATCTTTTCGAAGAATGGTACCGTTATGTCAGCGAGCGAACAGGGAAAACGTATCTGTTCCTCGAAATGATAGGGAATCCAGAAGATGGCGCAGATGATTTAATCATCTGTGAGATTGATGAGTATGGAGAAGGCGACGATGATTTTGAATTGAGCCTGATCGATGAAAATGATGAGCAGACTTGGGATGAACTCGAGACTGCATTAAAGGAGCGGATGAATGATGCAACAGAATGAACCAACACGTTACGTAATTCCAGATGGTGAAGGTAATGATTTCGAATTTATGGAGCGGTTACGTTATGAGAGCCCACGCTCAAACAAAACGTATATCTTCCTCGAGCCAGTCGGTGCTGACTACGACAACGCGGAAGAAGTCGACATCTTCGTTTACGAACTAGACGAGTATGGCGACGGAGACAATGACTTCAATCTTGTTCCGATCGAAGAAGATGACACGGAAACGTGGGATGAAATCGAAGAAGTCTTCAATACATTAGAAGACGAGCTTGAATAACCGACTCGTGTATAAGGTGATGTCGAAGGAGCAATGCTCTTTCGAGGTCACCTTGTTTTAAGAGAAAAAGGAGGAACCGATGGAGAACGAATGGAAGCACAATGCTGAAATCGAAAACAAGCGCCGCCGGACATCACGCCGGATTACGCTCATCATCCTTTCAGTGTTATTCACGATTTTCTTAGTAGCAGGTGCGGCAATCTATATCTTTTTAAAAAATTCACTCGAACCCGTCAACGCGGACGCAACAAAATCCGTGAAAGTCGAAATTCCGTTAGGTGCTGGAACAAGTACGATTTCAAATATCCTAAAGGACAAAGAATTGATTGCAAATGAAACGATTTTTCGCTATTACGTTCGCTATAAGAATGAATCGTCATTCCAAGCGGGAACGTACACGCTGACGCAAGCGATGACACCGGACGAAATCATCAATAAGTTGAAAACCGGTAAAGTCATGAAAGCAGCAGATGTCAAGATGACGATTCCTGAAGGGATTACGATGGATCGGCAAATCGCCGTGATTGCAAAAGCAACGGGCTTTAAGCAAGAGGCTGTTCGTAAAGCACTGACGGATCAAACGTACATCAACAGTTTGATTGAAAAGTATCCGATGTTAACGGATGAAGTGAAACAAAAAGGAGTACTCTACTCCCTTGAAGGTTACTTGTTCCCGGCGACGTATGAATTTGATAAAGGGAAAAACATCAATCAAATTGCTGAGACGATGCTTGACGAGATGGAAAAAATTTATGATGCAAATGCAGATGCGATTAAAGAATCAGGAATGACATTCCATGAAGTCCTCAGTCTTGGATCGATGGTTGAACGTGAAGCGGCAACAGCGAAAGACCGCCGTGAAATCGCTGGCGTTTTCAAAAATCGTCTTGATGATGGTATGAAACTTCAGTCGGATCCAACAGTCTGGTATGGTACGGGGGAAAACACGGCATTAACGACATTGAAAGATCTTGAGAATAACTCGAAATACAATACGTATAAATATGAGGGGATTCCAATCGGTCCGATTTCAACAGTCAGTAAAGATTCCGTACTCGCCGTACTCAATCCGAATAAAACAAAGTATGTTTATTTCTTTGCTCGGCCACCGAGTGAAAAAAATCCAAAAGGACAGATTCTTTACGAAGAGACGTATGAAGAACATCAACGTAATGTCGTAAAGTATAAACCGGAATGGGTTGAATACGAAGCAAGTAAAGAGCAATGAGCATCGGGTTGGTTTGGGACGAGTATTTTCGTTCCAGGTCAACCTGTTTATGCGGAGAAGGAGTAGTTCGAATGAATGAGTTTACAGCGTATGTTGAAGCAATGATTAAGCCACGTGATTCGCTACTCGAAGAGATGGAAGCATATGCTAAGGAACATCACATCCCAATCATTGAATTGACGGGGTCAGAAGTGTTATTATCCTTGCTGACGCTACAACAACCAAAGCGGATACTCGAACTCGGGACGGCAATTGGATATAGCGCGATTCGAATGGCACGTGCATTGCCGAACGCACGCATCACGACAGTCGAACGAAATGCAAAACGGTATGAAGAGGCAAAAGCATTCATCGCCCGGTCAGATGTCGCGGACCGAATTGACATCGTTTTTGCAGATGCAGTAGAATTAGCCGAAACCCTTGACCAAGAGTTCGATGCAATCTTCATCGATGCGGCGAAAGGGCAGTATAAAAAATTCTTCAACGGTTATGGGCGGCTTGTGCCAATAGGCGGGATTTTATACACGGATAATCTGTTTTTACATGGTGATGTTTTAGAAACAGATCCAAAAACGTTTGATCGAAGAAGACGACGACTCGTCCGTCTCGTCAAGGAATTCACAGTCTGGATGATGGAACAAGAACAATACGATACGACGATTTTTCCACTCGGAGACGGTGTTTCCGTAAGTCGAAAAATCAAGTCGGAATGATGGAGGAACAAAATCAATGCAAAAACCGGTTGTAATTGGCGTTGCTGGAGGTACGGGATCAGGAAAGACGACAGTCGCACGCTCACTCGTCGCAGCTTTCCCGAGCGAATCGATCGTCATGATCGAGCAAGATGCTTACTATAAAGATCAAAGTACACTCTCGATGGAAGAAAGATATCAAACAAATTATGACCATCCGTTTGCATTCGATAATGATTTGCTGATTAACCACATCAAATCGTTACGTGAAAACATTGCGGTCGAAAAACCTGTTTATGATTACGTTGCGCATACGCGAGCGGAGGAGACGATCAAACTCGATCCACGTGATGTTATCATCGTCGAAGGAATCTTAGCGCTTGAAGATGAGCGTTTACGGGAATTGATGGATATTAAAGTGTTTGTCGATACAGATGCGGACGTACGGATTTTACGACGGATGCAACGTGATATCAACGAACGTGGTCGATCAATCGACTCGGTCGTCGAGCAGTATACGAATGTCGTCCGTCCGATGCATCTTCAGTTTTGTGAGCCGACAAAACGCTATGCAGATATCATCGTTCCGGAAGGTGGAGAGAATCATGTCGCGATTGATCTCCTCGTAACGAAGATTCGTGCCATACTCGATTATCGAACAGCACTTGATGAAAGAGGATATTGATTCCAAAAAAGATGTGAATATACTATACTAGTGGAATAAAAAGGAGCGTGACAAAAATGGCAGAAAAACAGTATTATATGACGCTTGACGGTAAAGCGAAAATTGAGAACGAGTTAAACGAACTGAAGTCAGTCCGCCGTAAAGAAGTAGTTGAAAATATTAAGATTGCACGATCTTTCGGAGACTTGTCTGAGAACGCAGAATATGATTCAGCGAAAGAAGAACAAGCGATGGTCGAAGGACGAATTGCACAACTTGAGGAAATGCTACGTAACGTAGCAATTATTTCTGAAGAAGAAAAGGATATTTCGGTCGTTAGTATCGGAACGACGGTCACATTCTTGATTCTTGAAGATGATGAAGAAGAAACGTACACGATTGTCGGAAGTGCAGAAGCGGATCCGTTCACAGGTAAAATCTCGAACGAATCACCAATCGCTAAAAGCTTACTCGGACATAGTGTAGGTGAGAAAGTATCGGTACAGGCTCCAGGTGGAGATTTCGCTGTAAAAATTACATCGATTAAATAAATAAAACGATGAAGCCGGAGCAATCCGGCTTTCTGTATGATGGAGGAATGAGTATGCCAATCGCTATCATTGGAGCAATGGAAGAAGAGGTCAACTTACTTCGGAATGAACTTTCTGAACGAAAAGACACGATGATTGCTAACTATCATTTTTATGAAGGTTTGTTGAACAGTGTGCCAGTCGTCATCTTGAAATCAGGCATCGGGAAAGTGAATGCTGCGATTGGAACGACATTGTTACTGGATCATTTTAAACCTAGTGCCGTCATCAATACGGGTTCTGCTGGTGGATTTAAGGCAGGGCTGACTGTCGGTGACGTCGTCGTCTCGACAGAAGTCCGTCATCATGATGTCGACGTGACAGCATTCGGATATGAATATGGACAAGTACCGGGTATGCCAGCTGCTTACGTGGCAGACGAAAAACTTGTCGCGACAGCTGAAGCCGTCATCGAACGGATGGAGTCGATTAATGTCGTTCACGGTCTAATCGTGACAGGAGATTCCTTCATTCATGATACAGAGCGCTCGACACTTATTAAAAAGAACTTCCCGGACGTCGCAGCAGTTGAAATGGAAGCAGCACCGATCGCACAAGTCTGTCATCAATTCGATGTTCCTTTCGTCGTAACACGTTCGATCTCGGATAGTGCAGATGAGGAAGCTTCACTCTCATTTGATGAATTTTTAGAAATTGCGTCGATTAACTCTGCGAAGATGGTCATGGAAGTTGTACGAACGCTAGCAGATTCTGAAGCGTAAGGTAGACGGAGGAGGGCCCTGATTGAAGGGACCCTTCTTTTTTCTTTGACAAAAAAGGATTAACGCTTTATATTAGTACCAGATACTAATACTAAAGGAGCGACCACATGAATATCGGGATTGTAGGACTAGGGACGTCATTACCAGAACGTCGAATTACAAATGATGATTTAGCGAAAACGCTTGATACGAGCGATGAATGGATTCGGACACGAACGGGAATCGGTGCAAGACGGATTGCAACAGACGAAGTCGATGTAACGGATTTAGCGACAGAGGCCGCTAAACAAGCATTGATCGATGCGGACCTAACAGCAGACAATATCGGATTGATTGTCGTCGGAACAGCGACGGGACGTGCCTTTCCTTCAACAGCCTGTATCGTTCAGGAACGGTTAGGGGCGCTAGGCGCGACGGCATTTGATGTTAGTGCTGCCTGCAGCGGCTTCATTTTCGCTCTTCAAACAGCATCAAGCATGATGGAGACGACGAACTCTAAATATGCGCTTGTCATTGGGGCAGAAAAAATGTCGAGCATCGTCGACTGGTCAGACCGGTCGACAGCAATTTTATTTGGAGATGGTGCGGGTGCAGTCGTCCTCGGACCAACAGAACAGCAAGGGTTGAATGCGTTTGAACTCGGAACGGATGGGCGAGGAGCGCATCTGTTGTTTAAAGAGTTGGATGGGCCAATTGAAATGAACGGACGAGAAGTGTTTAAATTTGCCGTTCGAAAATTACCAGAGATTGTCGATAAAGTCATTCAAAAAGCGAACGGATCGTTGGAATCACTTGACTTATTGATTCCGCACCAAGCAAACTTACGGATTATCGACGCGGCACGCGAACGATTAGGCATCGATGAAAAGAAAGTCATCGTCACAATTGATGAACATGCAAATACATCAGCGGCTTCGATTCCGTTGGCTTTAGAAGAAGCGCGGCGTCAAGGGCGACTACAGCCGGGAACGACACTCGTTCTCGCAGGCTTTGGTGCCGGATTGACTTGGGGAGCTTCTTACATTACTTGGACTAAAGGGGAGAACATATAAGATGACGAGAAAACGAGTAGTAGTTACTGGTATGGGTGCACTAACACCGATTGGAAATGATGTGGATACATTTTGGAATGCATTAAAAGCAGGTGAAAACGGGATTCGTCCGATGGAGCGACTTGATATCGATGAGTATCCAACAAAAGTGACGGGTGAGTTACAAGGGTTTGATATTACAGAATTCATCGAAGCAAAAGAAGCACGCAAGATGGATCGATTTGTTCACTATTCACTGGTCGCAAGCATGGAAGCTGTCAAAGATGCAGGACTTGATGTCAAGTCGAATGCTGAACGTACAGGCGTATGGATTGGTTCAGGGATTGGTGGCGTGGAGACGATTGAAAAACAAGCGAAAATCTACTTTGAGCGCGGACATCGTCGTGTCAGCCCGTTCTTCATTCCAATGATGATTCCGAATATGGCTAGTGGTCAAGTTTCGATTTATACAGGAGCGAAAGGTCCAAATAACTGTTCTGTCACTGCCTGTGCTTCAGGTACGAATGCAATCGGTGAAGCGTTACGCGTAATCGAACGTGGTGATGCGGATGTCATGATTGCCGGTGGGGCGGAAGCACCAATCACGAACTTAGCGTTCGCCGGTTTTTGTGCGAACAAAGCGATGTCGACAAATCATGACCCGAATACAGCGAGCCGTCCATTCGATGAGGGACGCGATGGATTTGTCATGGGAGAAGGGGCAGGCATTCTCGTCCTTGAAGAATACGATCACGCGATTGCTCGTGGAGCAAAAATCTACGCAGAGGTCAGTGGATACGGTCTGACTGCAGATGCGTATCATATTACTGCTCCAGATCCGGATGGTGATGGAGGCGCACGTGCGATGGCGATGGCGATTCAAGATGCGAACATCGAGCCAACTGCTGTTCAATATATCAATGCGCATGGTACGAGTACGCCGATGAATGATGTTCTGGAAACGAAAGCCATTCATACGGTCTTCGGAGAACATGCAGCGAAACTCGCTGTGAACTCGACGAAATCAATGATCGGTCATTTACTCGGTGGTGCAGGTGGCGTCGAGGCGATTGCAACAATCAAGTCGTTGCAAGAACAAACGGTTCACCCGACGATTCATCTCGAACAACCAAGCGAAGGCTGTAATTTAGATTACGTTCGTGAAGGTAGCAGAGCATGGGACGTCGAGTATGCAGTAAGCAATTCGCTCGGTTTTGGTGGGCACAATGCATCACTCGTCTTTAAGCGGTACCAGCAAGCATAATTCTTGAAGGATTGCGCTCTAAACCGCCTGCATGCCCGGTTTTCCGTCATAGTATTACCTAAAAAGTGTCATATTTCGTTGACTCCTACGGGAAGAAGTGCGTGTTTAACGCACTTTCAGGGGCAGGCAAGACCCTGCTCGTGTCCGTGAGGACCAAGGAGCAACAGCTTGCGCAACGCCCGAGGAAAGCAACGAAAAAAATGCTTTATCTCTTGATAACACTTTGTCTACAGCCTGGAGCGACCTACTGTCAATAAGACAGTAAGGTCGCTTTTTTGGTTGAATTCTGTTTGAATAATAGAGTCACTTTAAAAATAAAAGGGGAAAAATATGTCTAAGCAATTTAAACTGTTTGTTTTAATGTTTTTAGTAATCGGAGTAATCATTAGTGGATTCGTTGTGTTTCAACAAAACACAACAGAGGAAGCCTCTACAAAAAAGCAACAACAGCATATGACAATCATTGAGTCATCGATGCCACGAGTACCGGATATTGCACAGGCAACAGATAATCGTTCACAAACGTTGCTTGCACAATTATATGAAGGACTATTTGTGTTTACTGGCGGTCCATCTGTCCGAAAAGGTCTCGCCCGAACGATGACTGTTTCGGATAACGGCTTGACGTACACGATTGAACTAAAAGAAACAAAGTTCGTTGACGGTACGCCAGTCGAAGCGCAAGATTTTGTTGATAGTTTTCAACGTGTTGCTTCAAATGAGACAAATTCACCATATGGTTTTTTATTTGAAGTTTTTAAAAATGGACGACAAGTCAATGATGGCGAACTCCCACCGAATAAACTTGGTGTTAGAGCAGAAGGAAAATCAACGCTAATCATTGAATTAAATCAGCCGGTTTCGGATTTATCACAATTACTGGCCATGTCTGTCTTTTATCCACAACCTGAAGTAAGCGAATGGTCGGATTTGAATGAAAATGGTCCATTTAAAATGCGTGAGATGAAAAAGGCATCCTACATGCTTGAAAAAAATGATCATTATCATCAAGCGACTGTGGTTCAGCTCGATACCGTCAAAAGTATCACCGCTAAAAGTATGTCAGATCAGGTGACAGCATATCGAAATGATCAGGCAGACATGTTGCCATTAATTGAAGGATTTGATACAAATCTTTTGATGGGGGACGAGCCTACTTATCAAAAAAGTCGGAGCGGAGTCTTTTATCTGGCCTTTAATATGAACGACCCATTATTTAAAAGTCGAAATGCCCGTCAAGCCATCTCTTCTACACTGATGAATCAACAAACACTGAACTTGCCGCTCGGATTATCAGGGAAACCGACGAATCGTTTTGTAGTAACGGCGAGTGACTGGATTTCTCCACCTCAAGAGCAAACAACGACAAAGTGGAAACAGGCAACTAAGAAAAAAGTGAAGGTTGAATTGTTGAATTTTGATGATCAAAAAGCATTGGAGCTAGGGAAAACAATTGAAAAAATTCTTGAAAAGCAGCTGCCTGGAATCGATATTGTTACTAAAAATGTAGATATCGAAGATAAAATACGCCTTGAACAATCTGGCGATTTTTCCATGACGCTGACAGGCTGGATGCCTGACTACCCAGGTCCTCTCGCATATTTAAATCAATTCGTATCCGATAATCCTTTGAATAAAGTAAATTACAATTCAAAAGAATATGACAAATTGATTAAAGAAACAAGAAATGTAAAGACAATAAAAGAAAAAACTGTAGGTTATCGAACTGCTGAAAAAAAATTGATTGAAAAAGATGCGGTCATTATTCCACTTTATCAGACAACGGAAAATATGTTGGTAAAAGAAGGGATAAACGGCTTGACGGTGCCAATTTATGGACCTGAATATTTGCTTCGAACAGTAAAGAAATCGAATTAATCAATTAAGGAAGGACATGGGATGCACCCATGTCCTTCTTATTTTTTTGAAAAAATATTTAGAAAAATCGGATAAAAGCTTTGCAAAATTATCAGAACATTGTAAACTATTTGTAACGGAGAGTTTTGTTCGGCCAAAAAGTACTACTTTTTTTCGGACAAAAACTTTAGATTACTAGCTTTGGAAATTTTAGGGGGGTCATCGTATCATGAAAAAGAAAAGTTTTGCACTCGCTACCTCGGTAGCGCTCGTATCAAGCGCATTCCTTGCTGCTTGTTCGACGACTGATTCAAATGATTCATCGGGCGATAACGGTTCGGACAAAAAATCAAGTGAGCAGACGCTTAACCTGATCGAAAGCGCGGATATCCCGACGCTTAACCCAACAACTTCTACGGACGCTGTTTCTTTCAACGTCTTGAACAACACGATGGAAGGTCTTTACCGTTTGGATGACAAGCAACAGCCAACACCAGGTATTGCAGAAAGCCATACGGTTTCTGACGACAAATTGACGTACACGTTCAAGCTACGTGATGCTAACTGGTCTGATGGTACACCAATCACTGCAAAAGACTTCGAGTACGCTTGGAAAGAAGTGCTTAACCCAGAAAACGCATCGCAATATGCGTACGTATTCTACAACATCGAAGGTGCTGAAGAATACAACACGAAAAAAGGCGAGCGTGACGCGGTAGGCGTTAAAGCAGTTGATGATAAAACGTTCGAAGTAAAATTAAAATCACCTGCAGATTACTTCCTCGGATTGACTGGATTCGGTCCATTCATGCCGAAATCGGAAGAACTTTCGAAAGAAATCGGTAAGGGCTTCGGTACGACAGCTGACAAATCACTTTACAATGGACCATTCAAGTTAACAGAATGGACACGTGAACAAGGCTGGAAAATGGTTAAAAACGATAACTACTGGGATAAAGATAGCGTCAAATTAGACACGATCAATGTTAAGGTCGTAAAAGAAATTTCGACTGCTGTTAACCTTTACGAAAAAGGGACGATCGACCGTACAGGTCTTTCATCTGAATTCGTAGCTCAGTATCAAGATAATAAAGAATTTGAAACTAAAGGTGAATCAACAATCTTCTACCTTTACTTGAATACGAAAGTTGAAGCACTCGAAAATGAAAAAATTCGCCGTGCGATCGACATGGGATATAACAAAAAAGGAATCACGGATGTCATCCTTGCAAACGGATCACTTCCAGCAAACTATCTTGTACCAAAAGACTTCGCGAAAGATGCTGACGGAAAAGACTTCCGTGAAAAGTATCCAACATTCAACGAGTTCAATGCGGATGAAGCGAAAAAACTTTGGGAAGAGGGCTTAAAAGAAATCGGCAAAGATTCAGTCGAACTTGAGCTTCTTAACTATGATAGTGATGATGCGAAGAAAATCGGTGAGTTCTTGAAAGGCGAGCTTGAAAAGAACCTTCCAGGTATGAAAGTCACAATCAAGCAACAACCGTTCAAAAACAAACTTGATCTTGAAAACAAAGGCGACTTCGAATTCTCATTCGCAGGCTGGGGTCCTGACTATCAAGATCCAATGACGTTCCTCGATCTCTTCTTGACTGATGGACCATATAACCGTGGTGACTGGTCAGATCCAGAGTACGACAAACTCATCAAAGATGCACAAACACAAACGGATGCAGCAAAACGTTGGTCTGAGCTTCAAGAAGCAGAGAAAATCCTTCTTGATTCTGCGGGAATCTCACCTGTTTATCAACGTGGACGTGCGTTCCTCGTTAAACCATACGTAAAAGGTGTTGTCGAGCATAACTTCGGCGCAGACTTCTCTTACAAATGGGCTTCGATCGAAGGTAAATAAAATGTCAAGAGAGCGTCTCTAGTGTAGAGATGCTCTCTTTTTTTGACAAAAGGTCCCATACTCTTTACACAAAGAGCACGGGACCTTTTTTAATGAAAGAATTGATTATTTTTTGACTTTAGCACGTTTGCGTTGGAGCCCCATGGCTTTTTCTACTTTAGCAAGTTTACGAGAAGCGACGAGGTCAGCTTTTTCACGGCCTTGATCTAAAATGACATCGAGTTCTTCTGAATCGATTAACTCATAATAGCGCTTTTGAATCGGCTCGAGCTCGGCAATGATTGCTTCAGCAACATCTGCTTTGAACACGCCATAATTTGAACCTTCGTATTTCGCTTCGAGCTCGGCGATGGAGATATTAGCGAGTAGTGAATAGATTTCGAGTAAGTTTGAGACACCCGGTTTGTTTTCCCGATCGAACTTAACAATTCCTTCCGAATCCGTCACGGCCGACTTAATTTTTTTACGGATACTAGCTGGTTCATCGAGCATCGTGATGTAGCCTTTTGGATTCGTATCTGTTTTAGACATTTTTTTCTCTGGTGTCGTCAAACTCATGATACGAGCACCTGTTTCTGCGATGACTGGCTCAGGCATTTTAAAGGTCTCATAGTACCGGCTATTGAATCGTTGTGCTAAGTCGCGTGTCAACTCGATGTGTTGTTTTTGATCTTCACCGACAGGGACGAGTTCCGCATCATATAAAAGGATGTCAGAGGCCATTAACGTCGGATAGACGAAGAGACCTGCGCCAATCCGCTCTTTTCCTTGTGATTTATCTTTATATTGCGTCATGCGTTCAAGTTCACCCATACCTGCTAGGCACGTTAACATCCATCCGAGCTGCGCGTGTGCTTTGACTTCTGATTGGACGAAAATCGTCGCTTTTTCTGGGTCGAGACCACTTGCAATATACAGTGCAGCGAGGGCACGTGTATTGTTCATCAACTCGACACGGTCAATCTCGACTGTGATCGAATGGAGATCGACGATACAATAATAGGCATCATGCTCATCTTGTAAGTTGACAAAATGCTTCATCGCCCCAATGTAGTTTCCTAGCGTGACTGTACCGGTTGGTTTAATACCTGAAAAAATCGTTTTCATAATCGTTTCCCTCCGAAAATAGAATAAAAAAAGATGACTCGTCCCTTGAATAATCAAGGGACGAGTCATCGCGTTGCCACCCAAGTTGCTATGATAATAGCCGCTCTAAACTGCTGTAACGGGCAATCCCGTCTGACTCTACTTCACTGTTCAAGTCAGCCACTCCGAAGTCCATTCCATCTGCATCCACTATCCATTCACACCAACCATGGACTCTCTTAAAGTGACGACTCGATGTACTACTCTTCTTCACCGTGTTATTATACATGTAACTTAACAAGATTTTACCATAGACCATTGTCTAGCGTCACGAAAAATTCGTTTAAACGAATGATAAAAGCAATGAGAAAACAATGCACAATAAGCCGCTAGACAAGTATGGCCCTGTCCGGTTTAAAGAACGTTTCCGCTTTTCTTCATACACTTCGTGCTCTTCATCCTCGTCCTCGTGATACTCACCATCGATTTCTCGTAATCTTGCCTCACGTTGTTTTTTGAACCCGGCAGTCAGTCCTCTAAAAAATCCATTTGCAGACATGTTAGAAAATAATCCGATTGCCATTAAGATGAATCCTGAGATAAATAACCCACCCGAAAAGTGATAAAAAAAAGAATGGGTTGAATCCGTGAAACTCGCCCAAATGGTGTAAATAATCGATAAAATTAAAGCGATTAAAATCGGACGAAACAAGTGAAAACGCATAGTAGTCCCCCTTAATATGGATTATGAATTCATTATACGCAATGCTCCCGAAAGTTACGAATTTATTACGGTTATATATCTTAAAACAGCAAATAGTGTGACTATTCACTTGACGTTATTGTTATTCTCACATAAAATCAACTTATCACTTCGTTTGAATTTTCGAAACCAGGTCAATGCATTTTGGGGAATGCATGTGGATTCGATCCAACGTTATTGATGTCATAACTGTTTATGGCAACTTGAAAATTGAAAAGGAGATGACTCACCGATGAAGAAAAAAACTGTCGGTCTCGCGTTATCAGTCATGCTAGCAGGGAGTGTAGTCCTTGCAGGATGTTCGACGAGCGGAGATAAAGATTCAGGTTCTTCAGACAAGAAAAACTTGCGCTTAACGAGTACGTCCGATATTACGACGGTCGACCCGGCTAAAGCAACGGATTCAGTCGCATTTGATATGATTGGGAACACGATGGAAGGACTCTACCGGTTAGACAAAGAAGGTAAGGCGATTCCTGCACTAGCCGAAAAAACAGATATCTCGAGTGATAACCTCACGTACACGTTTACACTTCGTGAATCGAAATGGTCTGATGGTTCTCCAGTCAAAGCACAAGATTTTGAATTTGCTTGGAAACGTGCAGTTGATCCAGAAACAGGTTCAGGATATGCCTATATCTTTGATACTGTCAAAAATGGTGCAGCTGTCTCACAAGGGAAAAAACCAGTTGATGAATTAGGAGTCAAAGCACTTGATGATAAAACGCTTGAAGTAACACTTGAGCGTCCATCGCCGTACTTCTTGTCACTGACGTCATTTGGAACATATACACCGATTAGTGAAGATTTTTATAAAAAGAACGAAAAAGACTTTTCACTTCAACCGGATAAATTGTTATACAACGGACCATTCGTTTGGACCTCTTGGAAAACAGATTCAAAACGTGTCTTGACTAAGAATGAAAACTATTGGGATAAAGATGCCGTCAGTCTTGACGAAGTAACGATTCGTGTCGTTAAAGATTCGTCAACGGTTACTAACCTGTATGAATCGAATGACATCGATTATGCTGGCTTAACATCTGAACAAGTTGCTGTTTATGAATCGAAACCTGAATTCAATACGGCATTACGTTCTACGATCGCTTATTTGAAGTTCAATAACGAAGATGCGACGATGAAAGATGTCAATGCCCGCAAAGCGATCGCTCGCGCAATTGATCCTAAAGGCATCACGGAAACGTTACTTGCGAATGGTTCGATTCCAACAACAAGCTTCATTCCAAAAGACTTCATTAAAGATGAAGCTGGAAAAGACTATACGAGTGACATTAACTGGTTCGATCGTGATGGGAACGAAGCAGCTGATCTTTGGAAAAAAGCAAATGGCGATAAGAAAACAACGATTGAACTATTATCGTTCGACAGCGAAGACTCTAAAAAGACAAGTGAGTACATGAAAGGTCAAATTGAAAGAAACTTGCCGAACGTGACAGTTTCAATCAAACAACAGCCATTCAAGAACAAACTCGATTTAGAGTCTAAAGGTGACTACCAAATGTCGTATTCACTTTGGGGTCCTGATTACCAAGATCCAATGTCGAATTTGTCGATCTTTGAATCAACAAATAGTCAAAACGATGTTAATTACGACTCATCAGCATATGATAAGTTGTTGAATGCTGCCAATAAAGAAGCAGATGTTACGAAACGTCTCGACTTGTTCAAGCAAGCGGAAGCCCAATTGATCGAGAAAGATCAAGCAATTGCGCCATTGTATCAAGCAGGTGCAGCTTACTTGAGCCGTCCGACAGTTGAAAACTTCAAACGCCAATTGTTTGGTGCGGATTTCCAATACAAATATGTTGATATGAAGTAAAAAAACTGGAGCGTCCCGAATTAGGTTCAGGGAACGCTCCTGTTTTATACTACTTTTTCTGAATGTGTAATCATTTCTAAACGAAATGTGAACTATTTGTAAAAAAGATGTTCTAATTACTTTGTTAGCAAAGTATAATGGAATCAAACGAAAAATTCTGAAATATTGGTTAACTGTGAAAAAACAGTGATCATGGGGGGCATCATATCAGGTTGGGACAAAAAAGAATTTAAAATTTTACAACAAAATTCTTGAATGTTCCGACAATTTTACGTCATACTGGTTTTATTGATGTTTTCGAAAAAAACAGAAAAATCTTTATAGGGGGTGCCATCTATGGGCCGTTATTTAGCTCAACGCCTTACTTACGGCGTACTGACGTTTTTACTCATCGCTTCATTCACGTTCTTCTTGATGGATCTGTTACCAGGTTCACCGTTCCAAAACCAGGAAAAGCTTTCTCCTGAGCAATTGAATATCCTTCGGGATAAGTACAACTTGAATGATCCACTTCCACAACGCTACGCAGCGTACATGGTTAACTTGTTCCAAGGTGACTTAGGAGTATCATTTAAATATGATAGCCGTCCTGTTACAGATTTAATCATGGAACGGATCGGACCGTCAGCTCAATTAGGAGCACAAGCACTTATACTCGGTGTCTTTGCAGGTCTTTTACTTGGTGTCGTTGCGGCACTACGTCATAACACAGCGATTGATTACGGTGCGATGTTTGCATCAGTACTCGGTATTTCAATACCGTCGTTCGTATTTGCTTCGCTTCTTCAATACTACGTAGGAGTGAAATGGGGCATTTTGCCGGTCGCCTTCTGGGAAAGCCCAGCACATACGATTTTGCCTACAATTTCCTTGTCCTTAGGAGTTACTGCCTCCATCGCTCGTTTTGTTCGAACGGAGATGCTCGAGGTAACAGGACAGGATTATGTCACGCTTGCTAAGGCAAAAGGACTAGATGGACAATCGATCACGTGGAAACACATGGTGCGTAATGCCTTGATTCCAGCAATTACGATTCTTGGACCGATGACTGCTGCCTTAATCACAGGAACACTCGTCATTGAAAGAATCTTTGCTGTACCGGGTCTTGGTGAGTTGTTCGTATCATCAATCACGCTAAATGACTATACAGTCATCATGGGAACAACACTGTTCTTCTCAGCGGTCTTCATCCTTATGATTTTGATCGTCGACTTACTGTACGGTGTCGTTGATCCACGGATTCGTTTGGGGGGTAATGAATAATGGCAGAGCAAAATTCAAATGCAAAAACGGAACAATTCGATTCGTCACTGTTTCAAACGGTTGAGTTCAACGAACAAGCCGGAGAGCGTATCGCCGGAAAAAGTTTAAATTTCTGGCAAGATGCCTGGACGCGTCTTATTCGAAATAAAGCAGCGATTCTTTCGCTCATCATCATTCTTATCATTGCGTTACTTTCAATCTTCGGACCGATGATTTCTGGGCGCGATGCTTACACGCAAACGATCACGCAAGCGAAGCTACCACCAAAAGTAACAGGGCTTGAGTGGGCCGGATTTGATGGTATGGCAACATTAGGTGATAAAGAAATTGATTTTTACGAGCAAAAACAAGTAACAGAAAACTACTGGTTCGGAACGGATCATCTCGGACGTGACTCTTGGTCACGTGTCTGGGAAGGTACACGCGTTTCACTCTTTATTGGTGTCATGGCTGCAATCATCGATGTCATCATCGGTGTCACATATGGTGGACTTTCTGCTTACTATGGCGGTCGTGTTGATAACATCATGCAACGTATTACAGAAATCCTGACCGGGATTCCGAACTTAATCTTAATCATTCTGTTCATCTTGATTCTTGAACCGGGGATCACGACGATTATCTTGGCGATGACCATCACCGGATGGATTGGGATGAGTCGACTCGTTCGAGGACAAATCCTGAAACTTAAGAATCAGGAATTTGTACTCGCAGCACGTACGCTTGGGGCTTCTAGCTCACGTTTAATCTTTAAGCATTTGATTCCAAATACTCTTGGAATTATTATCATCTCACTTATGTTCACGATTCCTAGTGCGATTTTCTTCGAAGCGTTCCTTAGCTTCATTGGACTTGGTCTCGCTCCACCGAAACCGTCCCTTGGTACATTGATCAACGAAGGGTACAAAGAATTGAAGACGTTCCCTTACTTGCTTGTCGTGCCATCGACGGTCATCGTACTCCTAATGATCAGCTTTAACATGTTGGCCGATGGATTACGGGATGCGTTTGACCCACGTCTACGCCGCTAACGGAAATTAGAGAGGAGTTCATCCACAATGGAAACTATTTTATCTGTACGCGACCTAACCGTCGCTTTCCATACGTATGCCGGGACGGTACAAGCCGTCCGTGGCGTATCGTTTGATTTAAAAAAAGGTGAAACACTTGCAATCGTTGGTGAATCTGGTTCAGGAAAGTCGGTTACATCAAAAGCAATCATGCGACTGATTCCGAATCCTCCTGGTGAGATCACGAATGGTGAGATTATTTTCGAAGACCGTGACTTAGTCAAGTTGTCGGACAAGGAAATGCAAAAAGTTCGTGGTCGTGACATCGCAATGATCTTCCAGGATCCGATGACATCACTCAACCCGACGATGACAATTTACAAACAGATTGCAGAAGGTTTGAAACGTCACCAAGGCTTGACAGGGGATGCCGCAAAAAAACGGACGCTCGAATTATTGACGCTCGTAGGGATTCCGAATCCGGAAGCACGTTTAAAACAATATCCACACCAATTATCAGGTGGGATGCGTCAACGGATCGTTATCGCGATTGCGTTAGCATGTAACCCGAAAGTTTTGATTGCCGATGAGCCGACGACAGCACTCGACGTTACGATTCAAGCTCAGATTTTAGAGCTCTTAAAAGACATTCAACAAAAAACAGGTACAGCAATCATCTTCATCACGCATGATCTCGGTGTCGTGGCGAACATGGCCGACCGCGTAGCTGTTATGTATGCTGGGAAATTGATTGAAAAAGGTACGGTTGATGAGATTTTCTATGAACCACGCCACCCGTACACATGGGGACTTCTCGGATCGATGCCACGCCCTTCAGATGACCGTTCGCAGGACTTACCGGCGATTCCGGGTACGCCACCGAACTTGCTTCATCCGCCTACAGGTGATGCATTCGCACCACGTAATCAATATGCGATGAAAATTGATTTCGAGAAAGAACCTCCGTTCTTCCGTATCACTGATACACACGAAGCAGCAACGTGGTTGTTACATCCACAAGCTCCTTACGTAGAACCACCAGCAGCCATCCGTGACCTCGCACTGAAATATCGTCCAGATAGTACATTTGCGAAGTCGCTTTTGAAAGGCGGTCTTAAGTAATGGAAAACCGTAATAAATTACTTGAAGTAAAAAATCTAAAGCAACATTTCAATATTGGACGAGGACGTGTCGTCAAAGCAGTAGACGGACTTTCATTTGATATTTATGAAGGAGAAGTACTTGGTCTTGTTGGAGAGTCAGGTTGCGGCAAATCGACGACGGGTCGTTCGATTATCGGACTTTACGATGCGACAGACGGGGAAGTCTTGTTCAAAGGTGAGAATGTCCATGCGAAGAAATCACGTAAAGAAAAATTGAAGTTCAACCGTGCGATGCAAATGATTTTCCAAGATCCTTACGCATCTCTAAATCCACGGATGACAGTCGGAGATATCATCGCAGAAGGAATTGATATCCACGGACTTGCGAAATCAAAAGAAGAGCGAGATAACCGTGTCTACGACTTGTTAGAAACAGTAGGTTTGACGAAAGAACACGCGAGTCGTTACCCCCACGAATTCTCTGGTGGTCAGCGTCAACGGATTGGGATCGCACGTGCACTAGCAGTAGAACCGGACTTCATCATTGCCGATGAGCCGATCTCGGCACTTGACGTTTCCATCCAAGCACAGGTCGTCAACTTGATGAAACAATTACAACGTGATCGCAGTTTGACGTATTTATTCATCGCCCACGATCTTTCGATGGTTAAATATATTTCGGACCGGATTGGTGTTATGTATCAAGGTCACCTTGTTGAGTTATGTGATGCGGATCGTTTGTACGAGAACCCAGTTCATGCGTATACGAAGTCGCTCTTATCTGCAATCCCGCTACCGGATCCAGAGCACGAACGGACACGTAAACGGATTGTCTATGATCGCCCGACAGGCGGAGCCGTTGGTAAATCGAGTGAAGATTCGAGTATCCCTGCACTTCGTGAAATCGAGCCGGGACATTACGTCTCGATGACGGATGCTGAGCTTGAAGCGTATCAAGCACAACTCGTCTAATAAAAAAAGCATTCCTGAATCGTTCAGGAATGCCTTTTTTTAGTTTTCGGAAGCGATTCGTGGAAGGTTACTAAAGCGATGGACAACTGAATCTAATGCATCAAGACGTTTGACGGCTTCATCAAAGGGGATTTTCTCATAATGATGCAAACCACCCGGTTGCTCTTCTAACGTATCGGCATCGTGGACGAGTTGTTGGAGTGGGGTCCGGTTAATTGTACCTGGTGGGAGATATGAATCCGTGTGTAAGAGGACGGCAAGCGAGATTTCTTTTGCGCGTGCCGGCTCTTCCCCTAAACGAATTAATAACTTATGGGCACGTTCTGCTCCTTTAATCGCATGAATATCATTTTGACGGTAAAGATCATAATTCCATGTTCCATCCGTATACCATTCATAATGGCCGATGTCATGAAGCAGTGCTGCTTTTGTCGCCGAATCAGCATCAAGACCACGCTGTGTCGCAAGCGTCAATGCCCGTTCCGCAACGGAAATCGCATGATTGAGCCCAGAACGCTCTAAATATTTTTGGGCAATCGGGTGTTCGATAATTGTAACTAAAGTAACTGGCATAACTGAAATGCTCCTTTCAACGAGTAAGTATTTCTATATACTCTACGTGAATTTGCAAGTAATTGCAACTCTCTGCTTAAATGAACGCAACAATCTCACACATTTAATTAACCGAAGTAGGAATAGAATTTAGGCAAACGTGGTATACTAATTAATGTAGAAGATGATAATTCAGCTTTCGTTGGTTGCTTGTTCTTTTTTCGGACCGAGTGAGGTGTCGGAGTTATGAAAGAACGTGATAAGAAGAAAAAGTTGAAAAAACGACTTTTGCGGGATATTTTCGAAAAGAAATTAAAAGAAATGAAACTCCCGAAAGCAAAAGAAACGATTTCTCAACCTTTTGATCACACGCCAGCTTGCTGAAGCCATCTCGTGGCTCCAGCGAGTTTTTTTACGAAAAATTTCTTTCATCTTAAAAAATAGCTAGGTTTTATTTGAAATTCAATGTAAACTGTCAAGTAATAGAATCATCATTAATAATTAGGAAAAGGATACGTTCCTTTTTATAGTTCAGACATGATGTAAATCAGGGGGAGGATGTTTTTCAATGGTAACACTCTATACTTCACCAAGCTGTACTTCTTGTCGTAAAGCGCGCGCGTGGCTTGAAGAACATGAAATCCCATTTGTGGAACGAAATATTTTTTCGGAACCATTGTCGCTTGATGAAATCAAACAAATTCTTCGTATGACGGAAGATGGAACAGATGAGATTATCTCGACACGTTCAAAAGTCTTTTCTAAATTAGACGTTTCAGTCGAGAACTTGTCGCTGCAACATCTTTATGATTTAATTCAAGAATATCCTGGATTGTTACGTCGTCCGATTTTGATTGACGAAAAACGACTCCAAGTTGGATATAATGAGGATGAAATTCGCCGTTTCTTACCACGTAAAGTTCGCACTTTCCAATTGATGGAAGCGCAACGCTTGGTAAACGAATAAAT
This sequence comes from Exiguobacterium sp. s127, assembly GCF_018618695.1. Lineage (NCBI taxonomy): Bacteria > Bacillati > Bacillota > Bacilli > Caryophanales > Exiguobacterium > Exiguobacterium sp. s127. The sequence goes on from NZ_JACSMO010000001.1 coordinate 597,347, forward strand.
TTTAACCAGCGCGCTGCTTCCGTGAGCAGTGTGCTTTTTGTTACCGTCAAAAAAGGTTAAAATAAAGATAACAAAGGAATATACCCTATATGGTTAAAAAGGGGTTCTTTTTGAATCCATGTTATGTGCTCGTTCGTATACTAGATAAGAGCGAGATGAAAGGAGTGGACATATTGAAAATCGAACGCGTCAATGACAACACGGTCAAGTTCTTCATTACGTATACGGATATCGAACGCCGCGGCTTTGCCCGAGACGAGATTTGGTATAACCGTGAGCGTGGAGAACAGTTATTCTGGCAGATGATGGATGAAGCGAATGAAAAAGAGTCCATCTCCTTCGAAGGTCCACTATGGATACAAGTTCAAGCATTTGAAAAAGGTCTTGAAGTGACGGTTACAATCGCTAAAACAACAGTTGATGGCGAACAAGTGGATGAAGAAGAGTTGGATTCATTACTCCGTTCAGCAATGTCTGAGGCAGAAGATAAAGAAACAGAACTCAGCCAAGACGTATTATTTGAAACGACGGATTTTGAGCATGTTATTGCTCTTAGCCAATATGCAGAAGCACCGGTCTTCAAAGATTTGAAAACAGCGCTCTATCAAAAAGATGGTGCCTACTTGCTCCACGTCCATTTTAAAGACGAAGTGGAAGTGGAAGAACAAGAAAACGTGATGAGTTTGATTGCCGAGTACTTGCAATTTAGCGAACAAACGATTCATCCGGTCGCAGAGTATGGTAAAACCATCATTGCCGACGATGTTTTTGCTGTCGTCCGTAAGCACTTTACGAACTAAATACAAATGTCACGTTAAAAGGACTGCTCCTATACAAAAAGGGAGCAGTCCTTTTTTTGTTAGCATCACGTCAATGTATATCCACCATCGACGATTAATGATTGGCCATTGATATAACTAGCTTTATCCGACAATAAAAAACAAACGACTTCTGCAATTTCAGCCGGCTGTGCTGCGTTCCCGCGAAGGTGATGTTTCATTGCCAAGTCAAACTTGTCTTTCCCACCGTATAAGGAATGGCTTAATGCTGTATCGACGGGGCCGGGGCAGATCGCATTAAAACGATACTTTCCATGAAACCGGGCCGCGTAAGTTTTCGTAAGGGTGATAAGAGCACTTTTTGAAGACGCATAAGGTAAGAGCATCGCCGGGAATTTGACATGTCCGACGATTGCGCTATTGTTAACGATTGAAGCCCCTTTGGACAATCGTTTGACAGCGAGTTGAATGATTTGTTCAGGTGCATGATAATTGACTTGGAATACTTCTTGTTGGGCATCTGTTACGCGTTCAGGTGCGACAGGTTTTCCAAAAGTTCCGGCATTGTTAAAAATGCCATCGATGGTTGGAAAGTCAGTCGCGGTGTCATCGAAGAACTGCTGAATCTCTGGTGGTTTAGCAAGATCGACCTGGAAAAAATGAATGTTGCCTTGTCCATGTTGTTCGAGTACCGTTCCTTTTTCGGTATTTCTCCCTAAGGCAAGAACGGTATGTCCTTCTTTTGCAAGTTGGAGGGTGGTCGCTTCCCCGATTCCACCAGTCGCGCCCGTTACGATGTAAGTTTTCATTCGAATACTTCCCTTCTGATAATAGAGTCGAAAAACTTGATACATAGTAAAAAGAAAGAGGAGGGGATTTCATGTTACGACGTGTTCAACTGCTGATGACGTTACTGTTGACCTGTAGCTTACTGGCGTTTTTGTCTTACTACTGGAGTGTCTACATGGTCGGTTGGTTATCAATCGTCATCATCTTAATCGTTTTAAGTGTCTTCATCATCATCTTACTTGAAAATCGAAATCCCGAACGGACTTTAGTCTGGGCGCTTGTCATGATGGCGCTGCCCGTCGTAGGCGTGTTCGTCTATTTCACGTTCGGTCAGAACTATCGCCGTAAAAAAATGTTTCGCTTAAAAGCGATGCTTGATGAAGAGTCATACATTAAATATCGTACCCAATTTGATCATGGTATACACAATCGAGTGTTCAAACATGGATATTATGCAAAGGTTGTCAAACTTATCGATTCCATCAGCCGGCTTCCAATATCGTATAATACACATACGAAGATATTGACTAACGGAGAGGAGAAATTTCCGCTCTTGCTCGCTGAAATCCGTCAAGCGGAGCACCATATTCACTTAGAGTACTATATTGTCCGCGATGATGCGTTAGCCCTCGAGTTACAAGCCGCTTTGATTGAACGTGCTGAGGCTGGGGTCGAGGTTCGTTTCTTATATGACGCAGTCGGTTGTTTCTCTACTGACAAAAGTTACTTTAAAAAGATGATTCAGGCTGGCATTGAAGTGCATGCCTTTTTCCCTGTCGTCCTTCCCTTCATCTCCAGCAAATCCAATTATCGAAACCACCGTAAAATCGTTGTTATTGATGGAACGGTCGCATTTACAGGCGGAATCAATGTCGGAAATGAATACATCGGGAAAGATAAAGCATTCGGATTTTGGCGAGATACGCATCTTGTCGTTCGTGGAGAGGCTGTGTCAGAGCTCCAATTGATATTTTTACAGGATTGGTACTACATGACAGGAGAGCGTCTGTTCACACCTTTCTACATGGAGCCGCTCGAAGTGGTCACGGATGCAACAGGGGGCGTTCAAATCATCGCCAGTGGACCGGACGAACCGCAAGAGACCATGAAGTCGCTTTACTTCGCATTGATTACGGAAGCACGAAGTTCGGTCTACATTGCTTCACCGTACTTGATTCCGGACGAGGACTTGATGACAGCATTAAAAACAGCAGCGATGTCCGGAATCGATGTTCGAATTCTCTTGCCGAGTTTTCCGGATCATAAAGTTGTTTTTTATGCGAGTCGCTCGTATTTCGACGATTTACTCCAAGCAGGCGTTAAAATCTACGAATACAATAAAGGATTCATGCATTCCAAAGTCATTGTCGTCGATGATGCGATTGCAACCATCGGAACGGCGAATATGGATTTAAGAAGTTTTCATCTAAACTTTGAAGTCAATGCCTTCTTGTATGGTACAAATTCCGTTCACGAACTGACCCGGGATTTTTATGATGATTTTTCGCATTCGACTCAAGTTGATCGCCATTACTTCAGTCAGCGCAGTTTTTCGCAACGCTTGATTGAGTCAGTTTCACGTCTATTCTCACCTTTACTCTAAAGGGGTGCTGTCATGTTTGAAGCCGTTGATGAAACAGGTCGCCGAATCAATATCCATCTCGTACAAGTCGAACAATTAAAGCAAATGACGTTGTATTGTCCTTATTGCCTGAACCGATTACGGGTCAGGCAGGGACGAAAGCGAACGCATTTTGTTCATGTCTCAGCATGTACGGGAGAGTCGAGTGAACATCAAGGTTGGAAAACGACTTTAGCGGAATACTTTCGTAGCTTAGGTTATGACGTCGCTTTAGAACAAGTTCAAGGGCAACGTCGATTTGACTTGTGGATCCCTGCACTCCGGATAGCGGTAGAAATCCAACGATCGAAGATGACCGCGTTGGAGTGGAATCGACGACGAACGATTGATCAACAAAAAGCATATGCTGTGCGCTGGATTGGCTTTCATCCAACAGGCGGATGCATCATTAAGTTAGACGGGTGGATGAAACAAGCATTATTGACGGATGGTTATCTCGATTTAATCGAACAGGGAAAAATTAACCGCTATGGTTTTGCTGTCCCTTTTACGAAACACTTAGTGATTTGTCAACGACTAGAAACTTCTTTCACACAATTTATTAGACCTACCCCCCAAGCATTTCCCCGGAAATTTTCTGCGAAAAAATGGATTCAACTTGTGCGGAAATACCGACTACGTCCTTTCTTCTCGACGATGCCAAATCATCTACTCAAAAATCCACTCTATCAAGCAGGTCTGCATGTTTTATACCTTCCAGCCCACTGTTTTTTACCCATCGAAACACTTCTCGCCTTTCCACTCCATCCTTTTGAACTTCAAATGACACTTTATTTATCCTTACAAGGAAACTACTCGAAAATCCGACTTGAACATGCGTTAGTCTCCTGTCTCGACGCATGCCGGATTTCTCATGAGCCGAATCTGCTTCGACGTGTGGTAGAGGATTGGATGAATTTACTAGCTGTCGCACGCATATGTCAGCAATCTAGTATTGCTACAACTGTAAACCGTTTTAAAGAAGACGCTGTTTTAGCAGGAGCAATTCAGTTGTTTGTCGAAAAAGAAACAGGTATAAATGAAGTAAGGGAGTGATTGAAATGGCAGAACTATTGACACGAAAAGATGTCACGGTAGAAGAAACGTGGAACTTAGAATCAATTTATGAAACGAATGAAGCATGGGAAGAGGATTTTGAATCTGTCAAAGCGATGTTACCTTTGATGATTGATTACAAAGGGCGACTTGGAAAAGATGATACAACGCTTTTTGAAGGTTTACAGTTACGTGATGAAATTTCACGACGTCTGCATAAGCTTTATACATACGCGCATATGCGTTATGACGAAAATACGGCTGATAGCTTCTATCAAGCGATGAATGACCGTGCGCGGACGCTCGCTTCGCAGATTGGAGCTGCACTAGCTTTCATGACACCAGAACTGTTGACGATTCCAGTTGAAACGATTACGGGATTTTTAGATCGCAATCCGGATCTTGCGATGTATCGTCATGCGTTTGATGAACTTAATCGAGAACGCGACCATGTATTAACTGAAGCTGAAGAAGCAATTCTTGCTAAAGCAGGGGAAGTATTAGGGCAATCTGGAACGACGTTCGGTATGTTGAATAATGCTGACTTGAAATTCCCTAAAATCAAAGGGGAAGACGGGCAAGAGGCGGAATTGACACATGGTCGATTCATTACATTCATGGAGTCGAAAGACCGTTCAGTCCGCGAGGCAGCGTTCAAGGCGATGTACGAAACATACGGCAACTATACAAACACGCTCGCGTCGACACTTGCAGGATCAGTCAAAAAAGATAATTTTTATGCGGAAGTGCGACAGTTCAAGTCGGCGCGTGAGTCTGCATTACATGGAAATGCCATTCCGGAGCAAGTGTATGATGGATTAGTAGAAGCGGTCCATGAACATCTCCCATTGTTACATCGTTACGTTGAACTTCGTAAACGTGTACTCGGATTAGAAGAGCTTCATATGTATGACATGTATACACCGCTCGTTAGCGAAGTCGAAATGAAAGTCTCTTACGATGAAGCGAAACAATTGATGGTCGATGGATTGGCACCACTTGGAGATGAGTACAAGCATATCTTAGAAGAAGGTTTGACAGATCGATGGGTCGATGTTCGCGAGACACGTGGTAAGCGCAGTGGTGCCTATTCTTCTGGCGCATATGATACACAACCGTTTATCTTGATGAATTGGCAAGATAACGTCAACAACCTCTTTACATTGGCACATGAATTCGGACATTCTGTTCATAGTTACTATACACGTCAATCACAACCATATGCTTATGGTGATTATTCGATTTTTGTAGCGGAAGTAGCTTCGACGACAAATGAGGCTTTGTTAAATGATTTCTTACTGAAACGTGTTACAGACAAAAAAGAGAAACTTTATCTGTTAAACAATCAATTAGAAACATTCCGTGGTACGTTGTTCCGCCAGACGATGTTCGCAGAATTTGAACATGAAATTCACGAGGCGGCTCGACTCGGTCAATCGTTGACACCAGAATTCCTGACGAAAACGTATTATGCGTTGAACCAAAAATATTTTGGCGGCGGAATCGTATTGGATGAAGAAATCGGTCTTGAGTGGGCACGGATTCCTCACTTCTACTACAATTATTATGTCTACCAGTATGCGACAGGTATTTCAGCCGCTGCCGCATTGACGACGCAAATTTTAGAAGAAGGACAACCTGCTGTTGATCGTTACATTAATAATTTCCTTAAAGCAGGATCAAGTGATTATCCGATTGAAGTCTTAAAGGCAGCAGGTGTCGATATGACGACAAAAGCACCAGTAGAAGCAGCATTACGTCAATTTGAACGTGTGTTGGATGAATTCGAAGCATTACTCGGAGAGTGACAACTCTGTGAATTTTTGCACAAAGTAATAGAAAAAAATCCGGGACTCTTATATACTAAGAATGTGAAGAGGGTCACATTCCCCTGATGATTCTCTTTTCCCCCATCCAATGGTCATGTGAATGACAAAAAAAGGTGTTTCCGCAATTGCGGAAACACCTTTTTCTTTTAACTTAAGCATGTGCTGAGTCTTTAAGGTGACGCCATACTTTACCGTCACAATAAGAAAGTGAGACACATTTTTGTTGAAGTGCAAGTTTTTTCAACTCATGTTCAATTTGCGCTTCAGATACATCGTAAATAAAAGCGATTTCTGAAGTTGTTGCTGTTTCGTACCGTTTCAAGAAATGTTCGAGCGGTGGCTTTGGTTGCTTCTCAACAGGTTGATCCAATAACTCATTTAAAATGGAGACATAAATGAGGTATTCATAAGCACCTTCAGCTTTAATGGCTTCTTCATCTCCAATGAAAGCGAGGGTAGGGAGGACGCGTACGTCCCATTCTGTCACGAGCTGCGTTTCTTTTTCGAGCATGAGCTGAATCGTATTTGATTCAACATCGCGATGAAATTCCTCCAAGTCGAGACCGAATTCAGTTAAGGCTTCGGCTAAGCGGATTAAAGAAGAACGTGTATAGGCACTTTCGCCTTCTACATTATGCAACATCCGGAGACGTCTCATGAAGCGCATTCCGAATGTCTTACCTTGTAGTTCGATTGCTTTTAAAATCAACAATGGCGACATATCACACGCAGAGCGTGATGGAGCACAAGGAATTGTCGCAATCGTTCTGAGTCGGAAGAGATGACCATACTCTAACTCTAATTTCTTGAGAACGGGTATCAACCGTAAACCATCTGTTTGCGTCACATCTAGAAAATGATAAATTTCTAGGGGTTTCGTCGGTTGTTGAATTGATGGTTCGTCCAATGAACAATAAGAACCGTTACATTGATCGTGTTCCATCCGTTCACCCCCTTCTGTTGTTATCGTTACCCTATTTTAGCAACGAAAAAAATGAAAGAGCAAAGGTTTTGCTTGTACATTTGTACACGATTAGCGTGAAACCGCTTTACGCTCCATGAAACGGACAATTTTATTTTTCGTTTCACGACGTGGAATTTGATGTTTCTCGAGCAGTTGCGTGAAAGCAAGTTGACCTTGTTCGAAGGCTTGCACTTCGAATTCTAATTCGTAGTCGGTTACGCCTAAATAGTGACTTTGATCCAGTACGAGCAATCCGTCTTTCAATTTTGTTTCAAAACGAGTTGTTTCTAAACGTCCTAAGTGTTCAAGCGATGCTGTTAAGTTGAAGCGACTCAATTGTTCATTCATCGCATCAGATTGAATCAGACCATATTTGAATAATTCCTCTGCCTCTGCTTCCGATAGAGAAACATGTGTTTCAAGTAAACCATCATCTTTCGGTTCTTTTAAGGTCAATACGAGACCTTCTTTTTTCTGACGGATGCGTAGAGCGGCGCCATGCTGACGCAATTCAAACGTAGGTGTATCAAAATAATCATTTGCTTGCCAAATCGTTTCGTCTTGTTTGCCGTAAACTTGCATCAGTTGCTTGTATTCATCTGCTGTTAACAAGTTTTTAAATTCAATTTCCATTTCTTGTCTCATTCCGGTTCACGCCTTTCTAGTTGAATGCTTGAAAATATGATAACATGAATGAAGTAGTGGAACGAATTGAACCAACAATTTAGATTAAAAGTGGTGACGAAAACGATGACAAAAGAAAATTGGGATTTATTTCTCGCGCCGTATCAAATCGCGGTTGATGAACTGAAGGTAAAGCTAAAGGCCATTCGAAAACAATTTCAACAACGTGGGGAACATTCACCGATTGAATTTGTCACGGGACGGGTAAAACCTGTGAAGAGTATTATCCAAAAAGCGGAGCGGAAATCGATTGCGATCAGTTCGTTAGAACAAGAGATGCAAGACATCGCCGGCTTACGCATTATGTGTCAATTTGTCGACGACATCATCCACGTACTAGAACTGTTACGATCACGTGGAGACTTTAAGGTGGTCGAAGAGCGAAATTATATCACACAAAAAAAAGAGAGCGGATATCGTTCCTATCATATTATTATTGCCTATCCTGTCCAAACGATTGAAGGTGAGATTCCGACGCTCGTTGAGATTCAGATTCGGACACTTGCGATGAACTTTTGGGCGACGATTGAGCACTCACTCAATTATAAATACCAAGGAAACATTCCGGAGGAGACACGCGAACGACTGCGACGTGCCGCGGAAGCCGCCTTTTTATTGGATGCGGAAATGAGTCAACTGAAAGTAGAGATTCAAGACGCACAGCTCGTCCTACATGAACGAGACGGAAAACAAACTAATAATCCAGTAAGCGAGTAGGAGGATGACCATGCGCTTTGCGATTACAGCACGAGATGATGAACGCTCGCGAATGCTACGCGATCAATTGGAACAAGAGTTGATTGCTCGGGGGAGTGTTCTTGATGCAGCGACTCCGGAAATCATCATTTCAATTGGTGGAGATGGAACGATGCTCCAGGCATTTCATTCTTATTTGAGTCAAGTCGAAGACATCACACTCGTTGGGATTCATACGGGACATCTTGGTTTTTATGCAGATTGGCGCCCGGAAGAAATGGACGAGTTGATTCGTCATATCGCAGATGAAAATTTGGCGACGGTCGAATACCCATTGCTTGAGCTGTCGATTGATTATGCGGACGGTTCACATAATAAGTTGTTGGCGCTAAACGAATGTACGATTAAAAGTTTTAATCAGACACTTGTATGTGACTTGTCGATACGTGGAGACTACTTTGAGACGTTTCGTGGGGATGGGTTGTGTATCTCGACCCCATCCGGTTCGACAGCCTACAACAAGGCGTTAGGTGGTGCAATTGTCCACCCGGCCCTCGAAGCGATTCAAATTACTGAGATGGCTTCCATCAACAATCGTGTATATCGAACAATCGGTTCCCCGATGTTGTTGCCGAAGCACCATGATGTCGAAATACGACCGGTCAATCCGATTGATTTTCAATTGACTTACGATCATTATGCTTCTATTGTTCATCAAAACGTAACATCGATTCGCTGTCGTGTCTCCGATAAGAAAGTAAAATTTGCCCGTTTTCGTTCCTTCCCGTTTTGGGAGCGGGTCAGAGAATCATTTTTAGCAGAAGAAAGAAGTTAAGTAAAAGAGGTAAGTGATGATGGTATTTGAATTGAAAGAAACAGTGACACATGAACAGGTCGGCTGGAGTGTCGGACATTTTTGTACGATGCGCCTCCGAATTTCCCGAAAAATGCTCGTGTCGATAAAGCATCATGGTGACATTTTGCGAAACGGACAACATGTTAACGTTAACGAGAGTGTCGATCTCGACGACGAAATCCATGTCTCTTTCCCTGAGGAGCACCCAGCAGAAGACATGATTGCGACACAAGGAGAGCTTGATATCTTGTTTGAAGACGAGTGGTTGTTGATTGTCAATAAACCACCGGGGATGGCTTCGATTCCCTCGCGTCTTCACCCGGAACGTTCTTTGGCGAATTTCGTGTTGGGTTACTATAAACAACGACAGATTCCGTATGCGATTCATATCGTCAATCGATTGGACCGGGATACAAGTGGGCTTGTGATTTTTGCCAAACATGCGCTAGCTCATCATCAATTGAGTAAAATGCAACAAAATGGACTGCTCGACCGGCGTTATATTGCATTGATCGAAGGAGAACTCGGTCCACAAACAATCGATTTACCGATTGGTCAGACGGACCATTCGTTCATGGAACGGATGGTCCGTGAAGATGGTCAACGGGCGGTTACGCATATCTTGAAGAGTACGGCAGTTGAAGCATTCATGCGAACGATTTCACAGTTAGAAATCAAGCTGGAAACGGGACGGACACATCAAATTCGTGTTCATCTCGCAGCACTCGGTCATCCGTTAGTCGGAGATACGATGTATCGCGGGACGCCATTGATTCCACGCCAAGCGCTTCATAGTGCAAGCGCACGGTTTCCTCACCCGGGGACGGGAGAAATGGTCATGTTCGAAGCGCCGTTACCGAGTGATTTGTTCTTAGAACAATAAAAAAGAGTTGATTCCTGCAACAGGGAATCAACTCTTTTTTTAATCTTCATCAAACATCGAGACACGTGATTGGGAAGCGATCGCCATAATAAGGCCAAGACCTACTAAGTTGACGATCATCGTCGAACCTCCATAGCTGATGAAAGGCAGTGGGAGGCCGGTGATCGGTAAAACACCCATCGTCATCCCGATGTTTTGAAAGATTTGGAACGTAAACATTGCGACGTAACCTGTCACGATATAGGTTCCAAACGGATCGGCTGTTTCAAGTGCGATTTGAATCAGGCGGTAGATGAACAAAAACAGGATGACTAAGACGACGGCAGCCCCAATAAATCCGTAATGGGCAGAAATCGCAGTGAAAATGAAATCAGTATGCAATTCCGGGACGGAAACCTGGAGTTTTCCATAGCCGACACCAAACATTTGCCCGGAGCCGATCGCATTAATCGATTGGACCAATTGATAAGATAAATCGTCGGCATACTCAAATGGTTGTAACCACGCCATGATTCGGTTCATCGCGTGTCCTGGGAAGAAGGTCGCAAGTAAATCATTCTGGAAATAAAAGAGATAAAAGAAACCGACGATTGAAATTGTAAATAAAATCACCATGCTCAGGAGCCACTTCCAGTTGAGGCCGGATAAGAGCATCGCACAGGCAAGAATAACACATAAAATTAAGCCGATTCCTAAATCGGGTTGGATGATGATTAAAGCGAGTGGAAGTAATGTTACAACAACCATTTTGAGCAGAAGTAAAAAATCACGTTCGTGTTGAACGTACCGTGCATTATGTTCAGAGATGACGGCAGCTAACGTGACAATCAAAAAGAACTTCATGAACTCTGCCGGTTGGACCGTTCCGATGACCGGAAGCTGATACCAGCCATACGCCCCTTTAATGTTCGCAACAAGCGGTGTATTACGTAAGACGACAAGACCAATCAAGGATACGATTCCTGCTCCATATAAATACCAATGAAAACGTTTGAGTTGCTCATAATCGATGAGAATGACGACAGATAGTGCGATAAATCCGATGATATACCACTGAATCTGTTTCGCCATGAAATTGATTTCACTAATCGCGCCTTGCAAAAAAGGTTGCGCCGTATAGATTGCGATGATACTGATGATCATCAGGCAACCGAGTAAAAAAAGTAACGTGTTATCATATCGTTGTGTAAATGATTTAAAACGGTTCATTTCATCCCTACTTTCTATCTCTTTCTATATTAACGTAATTTATCAAAATCGCAATATCAAGAGGGGTGGTTGACAGAAGCGTTACGTTTTTGTAACCTAGATATAGGTGTTATTACCAGGTACTAATTTTAGGGGGAGTTCAAATGAATATTTATCCTTCACTTGAGGGAAAGACGTATGTCGTAATGGGTGTCATCAATCAACGCTCGATCGCATGGGGAATTGCCCGAGCGCTTGACGCGGCAGGTGCAAGCCTCGCGTTTACGTATGTAGGCGAACGATTTAAAGCACCACTCGAAAAGTTAGGGAAAGAATTATCGCGACCAGCTACTTACTATACATGTGACGTAACGAGTGATAAAGAAATCGAGCAAGTGTTCCAAAGCATCCATGCGGATCACGGACAGATTTCGGGGATTGCCCATTCGATCGCCTTTGCCGATAAAGAAGCATTACGCGGCGAGTTTTCAGGCGTAACGCGTGAACAGTTCGCGCAAGCGCTCGATATTTCTGCATTCAGCTTAACGGCAGTCGTCAAAGCAGCGAAAGACTTTTTCACAGAAGATGCTTCAGTCATCACGTTGACATATCTCGGTGGTGAGAAGATGGTCCCGAACTATAACGTCATGGGTGTCGCGAAAGCTGCGCTCGACGCTAGCGTTCGTTACCTTGCGGCTGAATACGGAAAACAAGGTGTTCGTGTCAATGCAATCTCAGCTGGTCCAGTGCGTACGGTCTCGGCAAAAGGTGTCGGCGACTTCAACTCGATTCTCGACAGCATTGAAGAGCGTGCACCACTGCACCGAAACGTTTCGACGGAACAAATCGGTCAAAGTGGCTTGTTCCTGTTGTCACAAATGTCGAGTGGCGTGACAGGTGAAATTCTCCACGTCGACAGTGGTTTCCACATTCTTTAAGTGCTCAACCTATTTGCTGTAGTTCTAAACCGGGGGCAACCCTGGTTTTTTTGTTTTCTAAAAAGCTATTTTGGGAATAAGAAAAGTAGATGAGGAAAATAACGGCTACAGAAATAGGAGGGAAGAGATATGTATCAAATTGATTTTACAGTCGTTCAATACGTCAATCGGCAGGTTCGTGTTGAACCGGAACGAAAAACAGAACCGATTGCCCGAATCAATCCGATTGAGCGGATTCAGTCACATGATTATGAATTAGAAGAACAAGCGAATGCGTATGGAGTTTTACCGGAATTAAAACTTCCCGGCCGTAAGTTCGACCGGGAAGTTTAATGTTAGTGTTGTTTGAAGCGGAATGTTTCATAAACGCTCCAGGCACCATTTTCTAATTCATAGAGAAGTGCCATTTTCGTGACGTCTTCTTGAAAGCGAATATCTTCCATCTTTAGCCGTTCTAGAACGTCGAACAGTTCGACATCAGAAAGATCTTGGCCAATCGTAATATGTGGCAAAAAGTCGTACTTGGGTGTATGTTCGAGTCCATTTGAATGTAACGCACGATGCAACTGCTCCATTTCGTCCGTCGGCATGACTTTTAAGAACAAGACATTGTTTGTCGGGTGGAAAGAGCGTGCCCCTTGAAGATGTAGTGCGAGTGGTTTCGTTTGTTCAGCCACTTTGTTTAATTCAGAAACAATCGATTCTAACTCACTTTCATCAACACTCACGCGTTCACGCATCGTAATATGTGGCGTGATTAAAGCATACTTTGAATCATATCGTTTTCGATACGAATTCGCGAAATCTTGTATGCGCTTCGATGGAAACAGAACTACCCCGATGTTCATCGAAAATCCCCTACTTTCCCCTAAAATGATAACGCTTTACAAAATAATCATGACGGATTATGGGCGCTATGTCAAAGATGTTTGAGAAGAGTCAGGGAATCTGTGTATACTTGTGAAGAACTTTGTCAGAGAGGTGGATTTAGTCATGAAAGAAAAAGCACATTCAAAAGAGGTCAAACAAGCAGCGATTGAAAAGCTTCACGAACGTGGAGTAACGATTCATGCCATTTCTGAAATCGTGTATCAGATGCAGGCACCTTATACGGAGGAGTTGACACTCGAGACATGTCTCAGCTCAGTCGAACGTGTACTCGAAAAACGGGAACTCCAACATGCGATTTTAGTTGGGGCAGAACTTGATATTCTTGCGGAAAAGGGTCTGTTGTCTGAACCATTATTATCCATCATTCGAAGTGATGAAGGATTGTTTGGCGTCGATGAAACGATTGCGATTGGTGCGGTCAATACGTATGGTTCAATCGCGGTCACGACGTTCGGTTACTTAGATAAAGCCAAAATCGGTATTATCAAGGAGCTCGATACGAAAGTCGATGATGGACGTGTCAATACATTTATGGATGACATCGTCGCGGCGATTGCAGCGAACGCATCCGGACGCCTTGCACACCGTTTACGTGATAAAGAAGACTATTCAGCGGAAGAACTTGAACAACGAAAGGGAACGTACTAATGAAAACCAATCATCGGGCGTTAATCGTCTCAGGAATCGTACTCGTATTGTTTTTAACGATTGCGTTATCGATTCGCCTGACAGGTTATTTTTTGTTTGATGCCCAATTATCGAATGAAATGGCAGAACGTGTTCCAGGTAGCTATGTCTCGTGGTTCACGCGGATTGGATCAGGTGTCGGAGCTGTGACGATTACGAGCATTCTTGCAATCGTCAGTTACCTGATTTGGCGTGATAAAGTCGGTAGCATTTGGTATTTCATTGCTTGTCTCTCCGTCGGGGCGTTAAATCAAGTCGTTAAATTGATTTTCGTCAGAGAACGTCCATCATTAAATGACTTGGTAGGGGGCGTAGGATATAGCTTTCCAAGTGGACATTCATCGATGGCATTTGCCGTTTATGGAGGATTCATCGTACTTGCTTGGCGCTTTTTAAGTCGGACGGGGCGGATTGTCGTCAGCACGATTTGTACGTTGATGTTTCTCGCAATGGGATCTTCACGGATTATTTTGAACGTTCATTATTTTTCTGATGTCCTCGGAGGATTTTTATTCGCGGCCTTCGTCCTCAGCTTATCATATGCATTCGTATCACCGAGACGAAAAAAGGAGATTTACAATTAATGTTGTTACTTGATATTGACAATAGCATTTTGTTCGATGAAGCAACGATGCGGACGATGAACAAACCGACATTGCTCGTCGAGCGAATGGATGGAAACAAACAGTTCATGACGATGCGGGCGCATCTGCGCCTGAAGCGTCTAGTTGAAATCAATCAAGTGATTCCAGTGACGAGCCGAACGGTAGATCAGTTTAAACATCTTGAATTATTTCAAATCGACGCAAAACCAAAGTGGGCAATTCTTGAGAGCGGGAAAACCCTGCTAAAAGAAGGGAAATCAGATAAGCGATATGAAAATTGGCTGCGACAACATCAGCAACCTGCCACGATGTCGTCGATTTTAATCTATCTCGAAGAAGTAGAAGTGACGAACTGGCAAGCTTATCCGGCGATGACCTTATCGGAACGTCTGACTCGTCCCCATGAAGGAATCTCTTCCGTAGAGGATGAATCAGCGTTATTAGAAGAACTATTTCATCGTTATCAAACGTGAATCATTAAAGTAAAAGAAAAAGCATCCGACGTAGTGACGTCGGATGCTTTTTCTTTTACTTTTACGGGTATTCAATTTGGTCGAACCAATAGACACCGATAGTAGCGGCACCTGCATGTGACAAAATAGATGGGCCGAATTGAGTGATTTCGATGGAAACGTCAGATAGTTTAGATTGAATGAGACCACGAAGTTGTTCAGCTTCTTCTAACGCCAATGTATGTCCGACGTAGAGTCTTTGCTGGTGTAGACCAGAAGCCTGGACTTTTGCCACGACCTCCGTAGCCATTTCCTGAAAAGCTTTCTTCAAGGAGCGAACCTTCTTAAAGGGAACGAGTTTCCCAAGTTCATTGAACGTAACAATCGGCTTGATATTCAGCATGTTCGCAAGTAAAAATTGACTACTTGAAACGCGACCCCCACGCCGCATCGTTTCCATATTCCCGATGATCAAATAAAAGTGAGAACCGTGTTTAAACTTTTCGAGAACAGTCATCACGTTTTCAGGACGCATTCCAGAAGTTGCGAGCTCGATCGCAATCTTAATCATTTCTTGCTGGTTGGTCGCCCCTGTATAAGAATCAATGGCATACAAGGGGAAACCGACAGCCTCTGCAGCTGCGACTGAGCTTGCATATGTTCCGCTTAAGCCACTCGTGATATGAATGGCATACCCGTAATCATATCCTTCGTTCTTTAATCGCTCATACAACTCGACTAACTCTCCAAAGGAAGGCTGAGAAGTCGTAGGGACGGCAGAAGAATGTTGTTTCATTTTTTCATCTAGTTGTTCAATTGAAATGTCGACATACTCACGGTACGATTCACCGTTAATGATGAGTTGAGTCGGCACCACATGGACTCCGATCTGTTCTGCTTCTCCCTCTCGGAAAAAAGCCATACTATCGGTGATCCAAGCAATCTTATCCATTAAAACGACGCCTCCAGTAGAATTCCATTTTTCTCATTATACCACAAGCGTGAAAGCGGAATCATCAGCCTGCTTGTTTTTGGCTGATGGAATTATGAGAAACGCGTCCAATCCATGAACTGATGATGAATGTCACGATTGCAGGTAATAACCATGCCATGTTTTGGTCGACTAACGGGAAAGCTTTATACATACTGCTGGCGAATGCAGGTAAAACTTTTAACGACATGAGTGAGCTGAGTAAAGAGAGAAGCGCCGTTACAAACAATGTCGCACCATAGACGATGGCTGGCTTCTTGATAGCTGAACGAATGAACGTCAAGACGATTAAGACGATGACAATCGGATAAAGGAACATCAATACAGGTACAGCAATCGACAGTAGTGTCTGCAATCCGAAAATCGAGATTGCGAACCCTAATACGGCTGTCGTGATACTTGCGACCGGGAAAGACAATCGTTTAAACAATGAAATCAAATATTCTGAAAATGCTGTCACAAGACCGACGGAAGTTGTTAAACAAGCAAGCAAAATCGCTGTTCCTAAAATGACTAAACCAACCGTACCGAACGTACTATCAGCATATTGTTGCAACAAATCAGGACCGCTGACTGAACCGACAGCACCGAAGCTGTTTCGTCCAATGAAACCAAGTCCTGTATAGACGACAGTCAATGAGACTGCGGCAATTAAACCGGCTTTTGTCACGTTTTTTAATTGTGATGTACGATCTTTAATTCCACGTGTGTGAAGCGTGTGTAAGACGATAACCCCGAAGACGAGTGCACCGAGTGCGTCGAGGGTCAAATAGCCTTGAAGAAATCCTTGAACAAACGAGTTCGTAAAACTGTTGTATGCAGGAGCTGGTGCCTCGACGGCAGAAAGTGGATTGACGATACTACTTATACTGAGAATCATAAGTGCCGTCAGTAATAACGGTGTGATGAAGCGACCGATGATATCAAGTAACTTACCCGGTCTTAAAACGAGAAACACGGTTGCCAAGAAAAAGAGTAATGATGAAATGATTAACGTCGTTTGGCTGGGTTCTCCTAAAAAAGGAACGATACCAAGTTCATACGTGACGACGGATGTTCTCGGGATGCCGAAGAATGGACCAATCGCGACGTAAAGTGCGAATGTCAAGAAAACACCAACAGCTTTCGGCAATGGATTTGCCAGCGTACTAATTCCGCCGCCAACCCAAGCGACTGCGATTAAGCCCGCTAACGGGAGACCGACGCCTGTTACGATGAAGCCTAGCATGGCAGGTAAGAATTGTGTCCCGGCAAGAGCACCGAGTTCGGGTGGGAAAATTAAGTTACCGGCACCAAAAAACAAAGCGAAAATCATAAATCCTAAAGCGAATAAATCTTTACGGTTCAACATATATTATGCCTCCTGATTCCTCATAATCTTACTCACTATACCATTAGAAATTAGCTGTTATAAATAAATTTTAAAACATTCGTTATTCAAGAATCGAGGAGTCGAAGCAAACGCGTTTTAACCTCTACACTTGTAAAAGAAGATCAACCGCAATGTGGAATTAAAAAACCTATCCGTTAGATTGGATAGGCGCCATCTGTTTCACTGGACGCCTCATTCGATCCATCGAAAGGAGGGCCCAAAAACTATTTCATCGTCACATGAAATGTTTTCAGTCCCACGCGTACAGAATAATCAGTCGGTGATTCAAAGTTAAAACTAAAGTGCTCATAATATGGTGCTCCTCTCGTTGAATTTGTCTCAGATTATCACGGGATACATGATTAATCAATATTTTCTGACAATTGTTCCAAAAGAAAAAATATTGAGAACGTTATCATGCATATTATTACTAAAAAAGATGCGAAAAGAACCATATTATAACAAAAAATCCGGTCCTTCATTGAAGAAGTGACCGGATGGTTAATATAGATATAACGAGCGGCATAAGTTTAACTAGAAGCCATGAAGCGCCCCTTTTTTTGTCGTCTCATTTTGTGGAGGAGCCAGGCGTGAACGACTTCACAAGATTGACGGGGCAACGTTAGCTCGACGAGCGGTTCCTGTTGCTGCCCTCGGATGGTGAATACTCCGGTCTCTTCATCAATCGGTGAGATTGCCATTGAGCTCGCATCATTCAGTGATAATTTAAGTTCGCCAATTGACGCATCCTTCAGTTTCAGGATATGTCCGTTCGTCGCGAATTTAGCGAATGATCCGATTCCGTTCACTTTTAACTGGTCCATAACTAGTTCCTCCTTTGTTAGCTAACACGAACAATCATCATACGTGTAACGAAAAAAAACAACTGCAACTTCTAACTTATCCAAAAGGTTAATCTCATTATAACGAAGTCTCTAAAAGAAGCTAGCATTATTTTATGTGAAAATTCAATTAATTCAAGAGAGGTATTGTATGATATTAGATTTCTTGAAATAATACATGAAAGTATAAAAAAATAAGATACAAAAAAAGCATCCTATCATTTGATGATAGAGATGCTGAAGATCATCGTACCTCAAAATCCCAGGCTTTTTTGCGGTGGACGAATTCACCACGTGCGATGATGGACTCTTTTTCAGACTCAAAGTCTTCCTTTAGCACGGCCATGTCTTCGTAACGACCCGCAATATAAAGAGGAATGCTGAGTTGTCTCGTAAAAACAGAGCGTTTTATATTCGCGAAATCAATTAACACACCTTCGCTGAGCAATTGACGAATATGGATCAGGATTTCAGCCGTCAAAGGACGGGGAGATAACCCACGAAGCTCGTGACGAATCTTTCGCTGGATTAAGACTGAGAGAATTTGCTCGATTCGGGACCAATCTTTTAAATATACTGTTGCCTGAAATCCGTCGTGTTCACTGAAATAGGCGAACTCGTTCTCGACCGATGACGCGAACGGGCTCGGCATACCACGCTTCATATGCATGAGGAATAACAGCTCCGCAACTTCAGGATCAGTTAATGTATCTAAGGAATGTGAAGAGCGGATGTCGATCGCGTTCAATGGATGACGAACGACATCATTCGACGCGGAAAATTGCTCGATTTCATGTGCTTCAACGTAATTGAGCGAAGTACGAAACGATTGTTTGACGGCTTTAAAGTCTGCACCTGAGACAAGTAATGGACGTTTTAAATCTAGCGCAATCATGAAATCAGAAAATGTCACACCAGACATCGTTAAACGATGGTTTTCTGCATCTTCATAAAAATAAAGCATTGTACTTGACATAGCCATCTGCTTCCTTTCTTGACTCATCAATACTTACTATTTCAATAGTAGCAAAACTTCAATCGAGCGAAAAGAATAATTCCTTTTGAAAACGGGCATAATAAAGAATAGAAGCATAAAAAGAGGTGATCAAACGATGTGGGGGTTACGAAAACCATTTCCAGAGTTGACGACGGAACGATTTGTTCTAAGGGAACTTGAAAATAAAGATGCACGTGATTTATTTAAGATTCTTTCAGATGAGGACGTCATGTACTATTACGGATCGGATCCGTTAGCGACTGTGTATGAAGCAAAAAACGTCATTAGTTATTTCAAAGAACAGTTTACACAAGGGAAGGCGATTCGGTGGGCAATCGCTGATTTGCAAACGAACCAATTAATCGGGACAATCGGCTTCCATAATTGGTTAGCGCAGTACCACCGTGCTGAAATCGGTTTTGAGGTCAGTCAAGACTACTGGAAGCAAGGTGTCGCTTCTGAGGCGGCGCGTGCTGTTTTAACACATGGATTCGAAGACTTCGCCCTCCATCGCATCAGTGCCCTTGTTGCACCTGAAAATCTTGCTTCGAATGCACTCGTCCAAAAATTAGGTTTTCAATCGGAAGGATTGCTTGAGGATTATGCCTACAGTCATGGACGTTTTATGGATTTGACAATTTACCGGATGCTTGCATCGGAATGGAAGGGATGAGTTAGTCAATGTCGAAACAAACACTCGTATTGCTACACGGATTTGCTGGAGGAACAGATTATTTTAATCGGGTGGAAGCAAAGCTTCGCTTATCGTTTGATGTCTTGCCGCTGCGACTACCCGGTCATGAAGGAGAGGACGTCGGACCTGACACAGTGGAAGGATTTGCAGAGTGGGTCATGAAGGACTTGGAACGCCGGGAAATCGAAAATCCGATTATCATTGGTCACTCTTTCGGCGGATATATTACGGCTGCGATCGTCGAAGCTTATGCAGATAAAATTGCCGGTTTCGGTCTCGTCTATTCAACGGCGAAACCAGACGCTACTGAAGCGAAACAAAAACGGAATCAAAACATTAGTCGTGTCGAGGAAATTGGAGTTCGGGCATTCGTTGACGGCATGATTCCCGGCTTATTTGCTGAAGGGGCAGATCCGATGCTAATTTCTGAAGCAAAAGAGATTGGTTACATGATGACAGTCGAAGGTGCAATACGCGCTCTAAGTGCGATGCGCGACCGGAGAGATGTCACGAGCGCATTGAATCAAACTTCAGTTCCTGGTGTGATTGTTCATGGTGAAAAAGATGCCCTTATCTCTAAAGAGAGTGCATTTAGCCCGAATAACTCACGGATCAGCTTTGAATCGACGGACAGTGGTCACATGGGGATGCTTGAAACACCGGATGCGTTCTGTGAGATTATCGAGCGTGTATTTGCTTAAACAACATCAAAGCTCTACGGTTCGAATCGTAGAGCTTTTGCGTTGCAATTTCTTTAAAGTTTCTGAATGATGGAGGGGGAGGGATCGATATGAAAATTGTAGCAATTGAACCAACACCAAGTCCAAACAACATGAAAGTCATCGTTGATGAAACATTTTCTGAAAAGGGACAGACCTTTGAACATGCTTTTGGTGCGCCGGAGCACGTAACGAAACTTTTAGACATTCCTGGAATTAAATCAGTCTATCAAGTGAGTGACTTTCTTGCCGTCGAACGTTTTCCAAAATACGATTGGCGAACACTCGTCATCGAAATTCGCCGAGCTTTTGGTGAGAATTTAAGTGATGTCGAAAATCATGAAACAGATGCCGCATTCGAACCTGTGCATCTCTTTGTTCAATTCATCCTCGGTGTCCCGATGCAAATCAAAGGCGTCAAAGGATTAGAAGAAAAACGACAAGGGTTACCGGAAAGGTTTCGGGATGCTGCACTATTCGTCCAACCTTTTGTCCAAAATGTCATTAGTGATCGACGCTGGGTTGAACAAGCCCCACGGTATGGGGAACTGGACGATAGTCTAGAGGAAGTGGCGCAAGAGCTCGAAATCGCCTATCCTCAAGAGCGGGTTGAACGATTGAAAGTACTCGCTTCGGGTGAAGACGTTACGTTTGATGGACAAGCCCTTAGCTCGAGGGACTGGAAAGAGCGGTTTGCAGCACTGGATGAATTACCGATTGATTTAAGCTGGGTCTCGGCTTATGCGAAGATGCTTCAGGATGAAAAAATGCAAATCAGACGACAAGCAATCGTCAAGCTCGGCATGTTTGAGGAGAATCGTCAAGAATTGCTCGAATATATCACGAATGCTTTACATGACCCTTCAGGAATCGTTCGTCGGACCGCAGGGGATACAGTATCTGATTGGGCACTTCCGGAAGCGGAGCCGATGATGATTGAAGCGTTGACCGATAAAAACAAACTTGTTCGTTGGCGTGCCGCGCGCTTTCTATTCGATGTTGGAACGGAACGGGCAGTATCTCGCTTAAAAGAAGCAGCACAAGATAAAGAATATGAAGTCGCACTCCAAGCCGAGCTCGCCTTAGCACGAATCGAGAGTGGGGAAGAAGCACTAGGGACAGTCTGGCAACAAATGAACCGTTTGATTGATGAAAGTTCATAAGAACTTGAAAAAACCATGTTTGGCACAATCATTCGACAAAATCGCGCATGTTTTGTCTAGTCATATTTTACCTATAAGACTTATGTCCTGGCAAAAAAAAGAAGAAAAGACTGTAATGATTTTGAAATGTCTTTGAAATCTGATGATAATCTGCATGTTTCAAAAGAAATGATTTGTTTTTTATATCATCCATTTTATGGGTTAGGAAACCGGCATAAAGTTTTGACATGAATTGTCGAATGACAATTCACCTGCTCTTTTGGACGTTTGGTAAAGTGAAATCAACATAACGGATTCGAGATTAACCGAGTGAGTTGGTTTAACTGAAATCTAACATAACAAAGGAGATGCGGGGACATGATACTTTTTGCAGAAACAGACTTAGCAGTGGGGTATAAAGAACGAACGGCTTCTGGTGTGTACGTTACAATCGAGACAGGTGATAGTCGGACCATCACACTCGTCGCACCGGTCACAGCGACAGATGCGATCTGTGATGAGTTATTCGTAACGGGGATGGAACAATTATTCTCAGGTTCAACCGATGTAACAGAAATGCCTGTTGCTTAATCAGCAACTATGAAAGGGAGATGAGGGAAACCTTGTCTCCTTTTTTGTATGATAAAATGGATGAAAAGAGGGAGGAAACGTCATGAAATGGTCTCGAACACGGTTGCTATTACTTGGATTAGCGCTCATGTTAGTCGGATGTAGTCAAGAAACTAAAAAAGCGGACCTTGCAACAAAAGTGTCGAATCAACCGATTGAAATTGCCGTGTCAGGACAGGCTGTTGGATTGAATACAATAGAGGCAATCGTACGGTTGCACAATCCAAATGACCAAAACGTGAAAATTGCGTATCCTTCATCACAACGCTTTGAATTAATGGTGCGTGATGGACGAAATCACGTGATTTACACGTTTTCGAAAGAACATCTTTTTACACAAGCGATTGAAGAAGAACAGTTTAAACCGTATGAGGAAAAGGAATATGAAGTGACGATTGAATTATCAGATACTAGCGATGTAAAAGAAATCGACGGAATGACTGTTCAACAATTCGAGGGAGCGCGTGACTCGACATCGAAGGTGACATCCGTTATTTCTAAAGGGAAGCTATGATGCTAAACTGAAACTATTGAACTACCTCCACCTATGCTTCGCTAAAAGGTGGAGGATTCCTGAGTTATTCGATCTAATGTTCGAAACTTTATCAGGCTAACCCCGTCGTCCCGACGGTTGAACGTTAATCTTGCCCGTTTCTTTTGAGCGGATGCCTACTCTGCTTGGTTTTCGCTACTTCGGTCATCCGCAAGGTGGACGTTGAAGATTTTACGTGACAGACGAACTTCCTGTCACAACCCTATATCTTCAGTTTCCAAAGAACGTGACATTTTAATTATTCCTGATTTTAATTGTTTTCAAACGAAGAGCGTCGGACAATTGACGTATTGGAAGACACGTCCTGTCCGACGACGATTCATCCCCCACTTGGACTAGGGCTTCGCCCTGAACGTTTAGAAGGGGGAGTATTCTCGTCTAATTTTGGTAAAAAATAGAGAATGAGGAGTGTGATGTGACAATGCAACAAGACATCATTCAAGCGACAGGAGTCAAGCCGGTCATCGAGGCGCATGAAGAGGTGGCGAACCGGATTCGTTTCTTAAAAGAATACTTACTTCATACGGGTGCTAAAGGATTTATCCTTGGTATTTCAGGTGGTCAAGACTCGTCTCTTGCCGGACGGCTCTGTCAACTCGCTGTAGAAGAACTGAGAGCAGAAACAGGACGAGATTTTCATTTTTATGCGGTCCGCCTTCCTTATGGACAGCAGCAGGATGAATCGGACGCACAACTTGCCTTATCATTCATTCGACCAGATCACTCGTTACGCGTTGATATCAAGCCGGCAGTAGAAGCGGCAATGGCTTCATTTGAAGTCGCGACAGGAGAAGTCCTATCTGATTTCAGTAAAGGTAATACGAAGGCACGTGAACGGATGAAAGTACAATATGATCTTGGAGCGCACTTTGGTTGTCTCGTCGTCGGAACGGATCATGCAGCTGAATTCGTCACAGGTTTCTACACGAAGCATGGTGACGGGGCTTGTGATTTAACACCGTTGACTGGCTTAAACAAACGACAAGGAAAACAATTGTTACGTTATTTAGATGCACCTGTCGGATTGATTGATAAAGTACCGACAGCTGATCTAGAGGATGACCGACCTGGTTTACCTGACGAACTCGCATTAGGGATGACGTATGATGAGATTGACGACTATCTAGAAGGAAAAAGCATTTCAACTGCAAGTCAAACGAAACTAGAGACACAGTATAAACGTGTAGGTCATAAACATCATATGCCGGTTTCTCCATTAGATGACTGGTGGAAATGATATGACGATGCTTGCTCTCCGAGGCAAAGTATCTTTTTAAAACGACATCCTTTAGGGGTTTCGTTTCAGACTGTAGACAAAGTGCTATCAGGAGAAAAAGCGTCTTTATTCGTTGCTTTCCTCGGGCGAGGCGCAAGCCGTTGCTCCTTGGTCCTTACGGACAACGAGCAGGGTCTTGTCTGCCTCTGAAAGTGCGTTAAAAACGCACTTTTTCCCGTAGGAGTCAACGAAACATGACGCTTTTTAGCTAATACCGTGACCAAAAAGCCAGGCGTGGAGACGGTTTAGAGCGCAATCCGTCTCGAATCGCTTTGAAGACGAGGCGAGACAGGGAAGCGCGAACGGATTGCATCTCGATACCGTATGTTTACGCTTTTTAATAGTTTGTCTACACGCTGAAACGACATCCTTTAGGGGTGTCGTTTTTTTTGTTTGGAATCGGGAAAAGAATCAAGAAAAGGGAATTGATGCTTAAAAGGAGGTGCGTCGAGTGGAAAAGATTGCAGTCGTCGGTGGTGGGTTAGCTGGTTTATCAGTGGCAGCACTTCTCGCGGATCAAGGAAAGGAAATTCATCTGTACGATGCCGGTTTACTGGGGGGGAGGGCAACTTCGCAAGTGCTTAAAGGATTTACGTTCAATTATGGAGCGCATGCTGTTTATGGGCGTGACCAATCAGCACTCCGTTCATTAATTAAACAATTGAAGCTTAATGTGACATGGCTCGATTTTTCTTCTTCTAAGGCGAAATATGAGTTTGCTGGACATTTGACTGCGGCTCCTGCGAATGCACTCGGCCTGTTGAAGACAGAACTAGTGGAAGGAACCGATAAGGTGCGTTTCACATGGGCGGTCGTTAAAACACTACTGTCACTCGAACGTGGAGAGTCGGAAGTTTCAATTGGGGACTGGTTGGTCCAAGAAAAGGTCGAAGACGATGTCTCAAGGTTAATGCTCGATTTAGCTTCGAGTAATTTTTTCACTTCCGAACCCGAAAATATTCCGTCATCTGTCTATTTTGCGTATTACCGGAAACTATTTCGTACGCGCAAACCGGTTTCATATATTGCTGGAGGTTGGCAAACCTTAATTGATGAACTCGAACGCGTTTTGACGGACTACGGGGGAGAAATCCATCGGAAAACCAAGATTACAGCGATTGAACAAAGTAGGGGAGGTTATCGATTACGCGATCGCCAAAAAAATGAATGGTCGGCTAAGCGTGTAATTCTCGCGATACCTCCTCGCGAGATGCGTAAAGTTGCATTACCATTATCGATCCAGCACTTTATTGAACCATACGCGCAGTTTGAACCAGTCGAAGCCCTAGTCTATGATGTCGGAATCAGTCCTTACATTGATACTCCTTTTTCTTATGTATTCGATCGAGACCATCAAGTCTTCGTCACGGATTTGTCACACTATGATGCAAGCATTTCTCCGAAAGAGGGACAAGTCTTACAAGTCGTCGCATATCTTGATCATAAACAGGTCAGTCAAGCGACATATATTGAAGAAAAAGTACAGCACGCCCATGACTTATTAGATCACCACTATCCAGGGTGGCGAGATCGCCTTGTGACAGAGCGGACGATGAAACGCGCAATCGTTCAAGAAATCAAATGGAAGATGGGACAAAGGCCGTTGCCTTGCTTTTTGGAAGCGGATACGTCGATTGCTTTCGTAGGTGATTGGTGTGAAGGAGAAGGTCAGTTATCGGAATTATCTTTTTCAAGTGCCTACGCGGTGTCGAGGGAGTGGCAGTGAAACGGTCAAGCATAGTATCGGCATCGGAAGGAAATGAAAAACCCGAGCATTCCTGTTATCGAAATGGAATCGCTCGGGTTTCCTGTGCGTTAATTTTTGTAGTGAGTTCTACGTGACGCATTTGTTTGAACAGATATCTGCAACTTATGCACTTTGTTTATTCGGGTAAAAGGCAAGGATCAATAAGAGGGTGAAGGCGATTAAACTCATCATTGGGATTGTCAAAAAACCGAAGTAGTTGACCCATTGAATCAGGCAACCATTCGTACAGAGTGCCTCGCCATCCGGGAGGCGTTCGAGAACAACGTGATAGGCAGCAACTGCCCAACCGATTCCAACATATAGTCGAACGAAAAGAGCATCGACGGGGCGATTCCGAAAGAGTGTAATGATTAAATAAAATGCCGTCGTATACATGAACAAGCGTTGCCACCAACAAAGTGGACAAGGGATGAAACCGCGAACTTCACTGAAGTACAGACTTCCTAAGGTCGCAATCGTTGAGACGATTAACATAAAATGATAGCGTGACATATGTACCTTCCTTCCTAACGTGTTAAACTAATGCCATCTTATATCATGAGGAGTCGAATCTTACATTGCAAGTGTCGGAAATGGAAATGTTGATAACTTTATCGGAAGAGCTGAATATGCGAAGAGCAGCCGAACGTCTTTTCGTCTCGCAGCCGGCACTCAGTCAACGATTGGTTGCGATTGAGCGCAGGTGGGCGACGAAGTTGTTCATTCGTTCTTCCCGTGGATTAAGCATTACGCCCCAAGGAGAAAAAGTCATTGGGCTCGCAAAAGAAATGAATCGAAAAGAATTAGAACTGAAAAGTGAACTGACTGCCGAAGAAGGGGCAGTCTACGGGACCCTTCGGATTGCTGTCGCCTCCATCATGGGTCAATATTGGTTGCCACGCGTGTTGAAACGTTTCGTGGAACGTTACCCGCATGTACGCGTCCAACTCGTAACAGGGTGGTCGAGTGAAATGATGCGGCATATGCTCGAAGAACATTTTCATATCGGCATCATTCGAGGTAATCCGGACTGGAAGGGCGTCAAGGAACGGTTGTTCTCAGACCCGCTCTATCTTGTTGATAGTGAGTTGACGACGCTTGAACAGTTGCGTAAGACGGACCGACCATTCATTCAGTTCAAAAGTGATTCGACGTACTATCAAGAAATACTCGAGTGGTGGCAGGATCGTTTTTCAAGTCCGCCTGCGCGGACGCTCGTCGTCGACCAAATCGAAACTTGTAAACAAATGGCGTTACACGGCATTGGATTCGCGATTTTACCAGAGTCAACGATTCAAGAATCGAGCGAAGTGATGCAGATTCCGTTGAAGACGTCTTCGGGTAAAGTACTGAAACGCGATACATGGATTTTATCGACGGAATCCATGCTTGAGTTAAAACAAGTCCAAGCCTTTTGGGACATCGTAAAAGAAGAAGGGGGAAGTCAGTCAGATGGAATACGCGATTGAAATGCGAAGAGAACTTCATAAAATACCTGAATTAGGATTCAAGGAGTTCAAGACGCAAGCCTTTATTTTAAATCAGATTCGCTCTTATCCTGAAGACCGCGTCAGCTACGATACGTTTGAAACAGGTGTTTTCGTTCGTGTTAAAGGGTTGACCGGAAATCGAACAATCGGTTACCGCGCAGATATCGATGGTTTGCCGATCGAAGAAGCGACGGGTCTTCCTTTTGGTTCGGAGCATCCGGGAATGATGCACGCCTGTGGGCATGACGTCCATGCGTCAATTGCGTTAGGTCTGCTTCGTCGTCTTGTCGAGTTACCGATCATGGATGACGTCGTCTTCTTATTCCAACCGGCAGAAGAAGGTCCGGGTGGAGCGGAACCGATGATTAAAAGTCCATTATTCGAAAAATATCGTCCGAGTGAAATGTATGGTCTCCATGTGGCACCTGAATATCCGGTCGGGACAATTGCGAGTCGTCCTGGCGTATTATTTGCCAGTGCGCGGGAAGTTCACATCACGATTTATGGTCAAAGTGGTCATGCTGCATTTCCACACTTGACGGTCGATACGGTCGTTGCTCAGGCTGCACTCATCATGCAGTTGCAAACAATCGTCAGTCGATCAATCAATCCGATGAATTGTAGTGTCATCACGATTGGCAAGGTCGATGCGGGGATTCGTGAAAATGTTATTGCCGGTCGAGCTGTGCTAGATGGAACGATGCGTGCGTTGAACGGTACTGATATGGAAAAATTAGAAGAACGGGTACGTGACATCGTTCGTGGAATTGAAGCGTCATTTGGCGTGAAAATTGATTTGCAATTTGGAAACCGCTATTACGAAGTCGTGAATGATCAAAACGTCGTCGATAAATTTTCTTCATTCGTTAAGATGAATGCAAATTATGTTGAATGCGACGCTGCGATGACGGGTGAAGACTTTGGATTCATGTTAAAAGAAGTCCCAGGCATGATGTTTTGGCTTGGAATCGATAATCCAACGTCCGGTTTACATCAGCCGACGTTGAATCCGGATGAAGAGGCGATCCCATTTGTGATTAATTTACTGGATCATTACTTCCGTGAATATGTGTAAACTGAATGAATCGTAAAAAGACTGTAGAAATGCCCTTTACTTCGCCTCAAATCGAAGTAAAGGGTTTTCATTTAGCGAGATCATCTAGTTTTCGAACGTTTTGTGAAGAAAATCACGAATAGATGTGAACAATTTGTTACATCAAACATTTAGAACAGACACAAATGATTATGTTCTCTATGATACGGATATAAACATATATAGAAGTACGTTTAGGAAGAGGGGGGCACACACATGTTCAATGATCCAGTTATGCTCAGTCGATTATTGACAGGGCTCACATTAGCATTTCACATCATTTTTGCAACGATTGGTGTAGGAGTTCCGTTGATGGTACTCGCAGCCGAGTACATTGGAATTAAACGAAAAGATCCAGATTATATTCTTTTAGCACGACGTTGGACGCGCGGTTATATCGTAACGGTAGCGGTCGGAGTCGTTACGGGGACGGCAATCGGATTACAATTATCGCTCTTATGGCCTTCATTAATGCAAGTAGCCGGACAGACGATTGCTTTGCCACTCTTCATGGAAACATTCGCCTTCTTCTTTGAAGCGATCTTCCTTGGGATTTACTTGTACACATGGGATCGCTTTAAAAATCCATGGTTACACTGGTTAATCGGGATTCCGGTCGTCATCGGGGCAACGGCGTCAGCCTTCTTCATCACGACAGTTAACTCGTTCATGAATTCTCCGGAAGGTTTTAAAATTGTCAACGGAACGTTAACACAAATCGAACCGTTAAAAGCGATGTTCAATACGGCAACGCCAACAAAAGCGACACACGTTATTGTATCTGCTTACTTGACGGTTGCGTTCATCTTAGCAGCAATTGCTGCGTTCCATCTATTGCGCAAGAAAACACTGTCCGCAGCCGAGACGGCGTATCACAAAAAGGCACTTCGTCTGACAGTCATGGCTGGATTGATTTTCGCCTTCTCGACAGCGCTCGTCGGTGATTTTTCAGGAAAGTACCTTGCGAAATATCAACCTGAAAAATTAGCAGCAGCGGAGTGGCATTTTGAAACGACAAATGAAGCAGAATTGATTTTCGGTGGGATTTTGGATGAGCAAGAAGATGGTAGTTATGACATCAAAGGTGCGGTTAAGATTCCGTACGCCTTGTCAATTCTTGCAGGTGGCGCACCAGATACAGAAGTCATCGGTCTAAATGAATTTGCGAAAGAAGACCAAGCGCCGTTATTCGTCCACTATTTCTTCGATATCATGGTATCGATCGGGATGTATTTAGCAGCGATTTCCGCCTTGTTCATACTCGCATTCCGACTGAAGAAGTTGAACCCGTATAATAAATGGTTACTGCGCGGTATTTTCATTGGTGGACCACTTGCCATCGTTTCGATTGAAGCAGGTTGGATGTACGCGGAAATCGGACGTCAACCATGGACGCTATATGGTATTATGAGAACGGCTGACGCAGCGACGACATCTACTGCAGTCGGACCGATGCTGATTCTATTCAGCATGTTGTACCTCTTACTTGGTACGATTTGTACAGTCGTATTGCTCCGTATGTTTAAGAATAATCCTGTCGGTAAAGAACTCGCAGACGATCACCATACTCGCGGTGAAGCGATGTTTGCGGACGATAAAGAATAAGGAGGGAACGAGTTGGACATTCAAACACTAGGAATAACCGTACTTTGGACGTTCCTCTATGGATATCTCATCGTTGCCTCAATTGACTTCGGTGCTGGATTTTACGCATTTTACTCGAAATATACAAAACGAGATCATTTGACGAATCGATTGATTTTACGTTATCTTTCGCCCGTTTGGGAAGTGACGAACGTTTTCTTCGTTTTCTTCTTTGTTGGTCTCGTCGGGTTTTTCCCGGACACAGCTTATTACTATGGAACGGCACTTCTCGTGCCTGCATCAATCGTACTCGTTCTGATTGCGATTCGCGGTAGCTTTTATGCCTTTGCGAACTACGGTTCGAACGATAGTATGTTCTATACGTTTCTCTATGGTGCGACGGGGCTCTTGATTCCGGCTGCGATGTCGACGACGTTGACGATTAGTCAAGGTGGCTTTATTCGTAAAACGAATGAAACGGTTGAGTTTTTAGGGACGAAATTGTTTACGAACTTTTATTCCTGGTCAGTCGTAGCACTTGCGATTGTCTCTGTCCTTTATATTAGTGCGATGTTCCTTTTGTTCTACGCAGATAAGGCGCGAGATGTAGGGGCGAGTGACTTGATTCGGAAATGGGCGCTCTTTTGGAGCATTCCAACGATCATCGTCTGTGGACTTGTGTTCTTTGGTTTAAAAAATCAAGCCGCATGGCATTATGAAAATATTTTGAATGGTAACTGGTGGTGGTTCGCAGCAAGTTTTGTGTTCTTCTGTGTTGCAGTCGCACTCGTCTACCTGAAGCGGAATTATGGAATTGCCTTTATCGCTGTCATGGCTCAATACGGAGTTGCATGGTTCGGATACGGCTATACTCATTTACCGTATATCTTATATCCGTACATCGATATCAATAAAGCGGTCGTTAACGAAACAATGGCGACGTCGCTTGTCGTAGTCTTTATCTTCGGACTATTATTATTGATTCCGGCACTCTATCTGATTTTACGATTGTTCCTGTTTGATAACGATTATGTCAGAGGCGAAAAAGTAAAAAAATAGCGAGATCTTAAACGCCTTCACGCACTGTGAAGGCGTTTATAGTATTTTAAGAAGGAATCGGGTACACTACTACTGACGAAGCGAAATCTGAAGGAGAGTTGAACATGAATGGAGAGTTTGCAGTAATTGGTTTGGGGCGTTTTGGTGGTTCAATCGTCCGTGAATTATCGAAGAATGGCTATGACGTTCTAGCGATTGATTCGGATGAAGAACGTGTCAATGAATACATGGGGATTGCGACACACTCCGTCATCGCGGATACGACGGATGAGAACGTATTGAAAAGTCTTGGAATTCGAAACTTTGATCACGTCATCGTTGCGATTGGGGAAAACATTCAAGCTTCGATTTTGACAACGTTGATTTTAAAGGAACTCGGTGTTAAATCAATCACTGTCAAAGCGACGAACGATTACCATGAAAAAGTATTGCGGAAAATCGGTGCTGACTTCATTGTCCACCCGGAACGTGACATGGGGGTTAGGATTGCGAACGGCCTGATGAGTTCGAATATTTTGGATTATCTTGACCTGTCTCAAGAATTCTCAATCGTTGAAATCAAGGTCAGCGATCGCATGGCAAACAAAACGTTGATTGATCTTGATTTACGAAGTAAGTACGGCGCGAACGTCGTCGCCATCAAACGGGGAGAAAATGTCATGATTTCGTTACAAGCTGATGAAGTCATTGAAAAGGGCGACTACCTTGTCGTCATTGGAGAAAACGAAGACTTGGATCGTCTCGAACGAGCCATCCATAAAGTAAAAAGCTGAGGGATCTCCTCAGCTTTTTTTGTATCCCTTTTAAATTAATTGGAATTTTTTTAAACCGTGCGCGATGCCGTCTTCAAGAATGTGTTTTGTGACGAAGTCGGCGGCGGCTTTTGTTTCGTCTAATCCATTGCCCATCGCGATGCCTGTTCCGACGTAGCGGAGCATCTCGAGATCGTTCAGCGCGTCACCGAAAGCAAACGTATCTTCACGTTTGATATCCGTTAAACGGAGGAATTGTTTAATTCCATCGGCTTTCGACGATCCGGCATTGATGACGTCCATCGCTTGTGGGTGCCAGCGAATGAAATCGAATGCTTGATAGTTTTGCGTATAAATCGATTCTTCTTCTGCCTGACAATAGACGAGGGTTTGGAAGATATCGTGCGTCTCGTAAGCTTCTTCATTATAAGCAGGGAGGGGAATATCGAGCGCGCCGAGTGACGTCGCGACGGTCTCGTCTGTTTGACGCGTCGTGAAGCCTTGTTTCTCGCCGAGATAAACAAGTGTGTGCCCATTCTCTTTTGCACGTGATGTTAAATGTTTCAAATCATCGACGGGTTGCGGACGTTTATAGATGACTTTATTTTGATGAACGACGATTTGACCGTTGTAGCCAATGACGGTATCGATGCCGAGTTGCTCACGGACGCCTGACAGCATTGCAGGACCACGCCCGGTCGCGATGGCGACGTAAACGCCGTTTTCCTGTAGTTGTTTGATTGCCTGTTTTGTCGATTCCGGTATGAAATGACCATCGTGAAGCAAGGTTCCATCGATATCGAAAAAGACGACTTTTTGATTTGCCATGGTTTCACCTTCTCTATTTAATTGGCTGAATAGCCGTTTACAAATGAAAGTATAGCATAGCGCCTAGGTTCAAGCAGATATCAGTTGTTGAATAAGGATGAAAAAATGAACCGTTTTCGTGTATACTAATCTAAGGACAAAAAACAATGGACTGATAAGGAGTTGCTAAGTATGATTTTTAAAGTATTTTATCAACCGCTTCGTTCGGAAGCACCAGTAAGAGAACGGACAGAGGTTATGTATGTTGAAGGAGAGAGCATTCGTGACGTGCGAACATCGATTGATCATCTCATCAAAGACATTAATGTTGAATTCATCCGCGAAGTAAGTGGAGAATTCCTAGAGTACGAAAAACAAAGTGTTGACTACAAGGTAGCGACGTTCGCATGAAGTTCGTCAAAAACCACCAAGCAGCCGTATTCGCACTCGGCGGTTTAGGAGAAATCGGGAAGAACACATATGTGGTTCAATTCCAAGATGAAATCATCGTCATTGATGCAGGGGTCATGTTCCCAGAAGATGAATTGCTCGGAATCGATTATGTTATTCCAGATTACACGTATTTAATCAAAAATAAAGATAAAGTCAAAGGTGTGTTCATTACACACGGACACGAAGATCATATCGGCGGACTTCCTTTCTTATTAAAACAAGTGAACTTACCGATTTATGCGGGGAAAATTGCCCTTGGTTTAATCAAGGTCAAATTAGAAGAGCATGGTTTGTTACGGACGGCGGAACTTCATGAAATTGATGAGGACTCGATCATCAAGTTCCGGAAGACAAGTATTTCTTTCTTCCGGACGACGCACTCGATTCCAAATTCGTTCGGTGTCGTCGTAAAAACGCCACAAGGCAATATCGTCCATACGGGGGACTTTAAGTTCGACTTCACACCAGTTGGGGAGCCTGCTGACTTAGCGAAGATGGCAGAACTCGGGAAAGAAGGCGTACTTTGTCTCTTATCTGACTCGACGAATGCTGAAGTTGAAGGATTTACGATGAGTGAACGGGTTGTCGGTGAAACGATTTCGGACATTTTCCGGAAAGCGGATGGACGAATCATCTTTGCGACGTTCGCCTCGAACATCTATCGTCTCCAACAAGTCGTCAATGCCTCGGTCGAAGCAGGACGGAAAATCGTCGTCTTCGGTCGAAGCATGGACAAGGTCATGATGATTGGACAAGAGCTTGATTTCATCAAGGCACCTAAAGGAACAATCATCGAACCGAATGAAATGAAACGGTATAAATCGAATGAAATTACGATTCTTTGTACAGGTTCGCAAGGAGAGCCGATGGCAGCGTTAAGCCGAATCGCCAATGGGACACACCGTCAGATTTCAATCATTCCCGATGATTTGGTCATCTTCTCGTCTTCACCGATCCCAGGAAACGTTGTTTCGGTCGGGAAAACGATCAACCAGCTGTATAAAGCAGGAGCAGACGTGATGTATGGTAAGCTCAATGATATCCATACGTCAGGTCACGGTAGTCAGCAAGAGCAACTCTTGATGCTGCGCCTACTCAAGCCGAAGTACTTCATGCCGATTCATGGTGAATACCGCATGTTGAAAAAACACATGTCGCTTGCGATGGATGCGGGTGTTCCGGAAGAGAACTGTTTCGTCATGGATAACGGTGAAGTCTTAGCACTCGATGCCAATGCAGCAGCGATCACTGGTAAAATCCAGGCGAATGCGGTATACGTCGATGGAAAAGGGATTGGAGATATTGGAAACATCGTGTTACGCGATCGTCGTATTCTTTCGGAAGAAGGACTTGTCGTCGTCGTCGTCACACTCGACTCGAAAACAAACCGTCTTGTTTCTGGACCGGACATCATTTCTCGTGGATTCGTCTACATGCGTGAATCAGGCAACTTAATTAAAGATGCCGAGCGCTTGTTGAAACGTTCGTTAGAACAATCATTAACGAACCGAAACACGAAGTGGACAGATATCAAACAAGTCATCAACGATACATTAACACCTTATTTGACTGAAAAAACACAACGTCATCCGATGGTCATGCCGATCATTATGGAAGTTTAACGAAAAAAGCCATTTCCTGAATCAGGAAATGGCTTTTTTGTTTCAAGGCGTGGAAGAGCTCATGTGGCAGGTCCATATTCCTTGAATGGTTCTTTTTTATCGATTCGATCGTAAAACATGATGCCGTCTAAATGGTCATATTCATGCTGGCAAACGATGGCTTTCATACCTTTTAATCTTAATTTTACAGGAATTCCGTTATGATCGATGCCAGTAAGGGTAATACGCATATAGCGTGGCACGTGACCTTCGACTTCACGGTCGACGGATAGGCAGCCTTCACCACCAGTTAAAAACGTCTGTTCGACAGAGTGGCTGATGATTTTCGGATTATAGATTCCGAACTCTAAAAGATCGTCGCCGTCTGGAAGTCGAATCGCGAACATCCGCTTATTGACACCGATTTGAGGAGCAGCAAGACCTATCCCGCTACGCAAATCGTACTTTTCAGCTATTTCATCATCTTGACTGTTAGCAAGAAACTCGCGCATCAAGCGCATCGTTTCTTTATCTTCCTCACTGAGTGGGAAAGTAACTTCCACCGATCGTTCGTGAAGCGTCGGAACTTCTTCGCGTACGATTTCATTCATGGTGATCATGAACAACACCCCTTTCATCTATAAAAATTATAGCACAAGCGAAAGGGGAAATTCATAACTAACACAGTTACAAATAGTTGAATAGTACAGAAGGAGAAACAGAAGGTTTTTGTGAAAGGCGTCACAAATGACGGTCGTAAAAAAAAATAAAACATTTCCTTTGATTTTATAGGCGTTACAGTTTTATACTTGTAACGTAATGAACAAGACATCAAATCGTGTCGAGTCATGTTAATACAGTTTACTCAACTGAATAGGTACACAGATATATGTTCAAGAAAGGTCACACGGGACTTCGATTTTTGAACACTATTGGTATGTGGGCAAATCAGTCAGAGGAATATTTCGCTGAGCACAGTGAAAGGATGAGGTGAAAAGATGAACTTAAACATGTTTAAAAACGTGGAAGAAAACTTTGAAACGTTCCGCATTCTTGACGAGAAAGGTGAAGTCGTCAACAAAGACGCTATGCCGGATCTCTCAGATGAAGAATTAACGGAATTAATGCGTCGTCTCGTATACACACGTATCTGGGACCAACGTGCAATCTCACTCAACCGTCAAGGACGTCTTGGTTTCTATGCTCCAGTAGCAGGACAAGAAGCGTCAATGATCGGAACACAATTCGCACTCGATAAGGATGACTGGATTCTTCCTGGATACCGTGATATTCCACAGATGGTCTTCCATGGCTTCCCACTCTACAAAGCATTCTTGTTCTCACGTGGACACATCACAGGCGGTAAGATTCCTGAAGGTGTGAACGTCTTAATGCCACAAATCATCATCGGCGCACAAATCGTTCAAGCTGCCGGTGTTGCACTCGGTCTTAAGAAAAGTGGTAAAGAGCAAGTAGCAATCACATATACAGGTGATGGCGGTTCTTCACAAGGTGATTTCTACGAAGGAATGAACTTTGCTGGAGCATTCAAAGCCCCTGCAATCTTCGTTGTCCAAAACAACCGTTTCGCAATTTCGACGCCGGTTGAAAAACAATCAATGGCAAAAACAATTGCACAAAAAGCGGTCGCTGCCGGCATCAACGGTATTCAAGTTGACGGTATGGACGTTCTCGCAGTTTACGCTGCAACGAAACAAGCACGTGTCGAAGCACTCAACGGTGTACCGACATTGATCGAAACACTCACGTACCGTTACGGACCACACACACTCGCTGGTGATGATCCGACACGTTACCGTACAAAAGATATGGATGATGAGTATCAAGCTCAAGATCCACTCGTTCGTTTCCGTGCGTTCATGGAAACAAAAGGTCTTTGGAACGAAGACAAAGAAAACGAAGTCATCGAGCAAGCAAAAGCTGATGTGAAAGAAGCACTTGCACAAGCTGACAAAGAACCAAAACAAAAAGTTACTGACTTCATCAACGTGATGGCTGAAAAGTTACCACAAAACCTGCAAGAGCAGCTTGATGAGTATACAGCAAAGGAGTCGAAATAACCCATGGCACAAATGACGATGATCCAAGCGATCACTGACGCAATGCGCGTCGAGATGAAACGCGACGAGCAAGTTCTCTTGTTCGGTGAAGACGTCGGTAAAAACGGTGGGGTATTCCGTGCGACAGAAGGTCTTCAAGATGAATTAGGCGAAGACCGCGTCTTCGATACACCACTCGCCGAGTCAGGTATTGGTGGTCTTGCAGTCGGGTTCAGCTTGACTGGTTTCCGCCCAATCATGGAAATCCAATTCTTCGGTTTCGTTTTCGAAGTGTTCGATTCAGTAGCAGCTCAGCTCGCGCGTCTACGTTACCGTTCAGGTGGTACGTACAGTGCACCAGTTACAATCCGTTCACCATTCGGTGGTGGCGTTAAGACACCAGAACTTCACGCGGATAACTTAGAAGGATTGATGGCTCAGTCACCAGGACTTAAAGTCGTCATCCCGTCAACTCCGTACGATGCAAAAGGTCTTTTGATCGCGTCAATCCGCGATAACGACCCAGTCGTTTTCCTTGAGCACATGAAACTCTACCGTTCATTCCGTGGCGAGGTTCCTGAAGGGGACTACACGGTCGAACTCGGTAAAGCAGACATCAAACGTGAAGGTACAGACGTTACAATCGTCACGTACGGCGCGATGGTCCACGCTTCACTTAAAGCAGCTGAGGAACTTGAAAAAGAAAACATCAGCGTCGAAATCATCGACTTGATGACAATCAGCCCAATCGATATCGATACAATCGTTGCGTCAGTTAAGAAAACGAACCGTGTCGTTGTCGTTCAAGAAGCTCAAAAACAAGCAGGTGTGGCTGCAATGGTCGCAACTGAAATTCAAGAGCGTGCAATTCTTGATCTTGAAGCACCGATTCTTCGTGTAACGGCTCCAGATACAATCTTCCCATTCGCACAAGGTGAAGACGTCTGGATTCCAGACCACAAAGATATCGTTGAAAAAGTAAAAACAGTTTACAATTTCTAAGCGTGATTCGGAAAAAGGAGAGGGGAAATTCTCTCCTTGCTTCCGTTTTAAAGATAACAATTGACTAGAAGAGTGAAATAAAAGGAGGCATATTCAAATGGGTTTATTTGAATTCAAATTGCCGGATATCGGTGAGGGTATTCACGAAGGCGAAATCGTAAAGTGG
The DNA here is from genome assembly GCF_018618695.1 of Exiguobacterium sp. s127. Taxonomy (NCBI): domain Bacteria; kingdom Bacillati; phylum Bacillota; class Bacilli; order Caryophanales; genus Exiguobacterium; species Exiguobacterium sp. s127. Next base: position 635,295 of record NZ_JACSMO010000001.1, read on the forward strand.
TTCGTAAAAGCGGGCGACACAGTAAAAGAGGACGACGTTCTTCTTGAAGTTCAAAACGATAAAGCGGTCGTTGAAATCCCGTCACCAGTTGATGGTACAGTCAAAGAAGTAAAAGTAGACGAAGGTGTCGTTGCTGTTGTTGGTGACGTATTAATCTCATTCGACGTCGAAGGTGAAGGTTCAGCTCCTTCTGAAGAAGCAGCTCCTGAACAACCTAAAGCAGAAGAAAACGCAAAAGATGTCCAAGACACGGATCAAAAAGTCGAAGACAAGCCGACTGAAGTTCAAATCCACAAATCAGAACGTGTCATCGCGATGCCTTCTGTCCGTAAATATGCACGTGAAAAAGGCGTCGACATCCGTGAAGTTCAAGGTTCTGGAGACAACGGTCGCGTCGTTAAAGAAGACATCGATGCATTTGCAAACGGTGGTCAATCTTCTACTGCACCAGCTTCAGAAGAAAAAGCATCTGCACAAGCATCTGCTCCTAAAGCTGAAGTGAAACCGTATGTTGCTGCTCAACCTGAGCTTGAAACACGCGAAAAAATCAAAGGTATCCGTAAAGCGATTTCGAAAGCAATGGTCAACTCGAAACATACGGCACCACACGTAACACTTATGGACGAAGTCGATGTAACGAACCTCGTGGCACTCCGCAAAAACTTCAAAGAAGTTGCTGCAGCACAAGGTACGAAATTGACTTACCTTCCGTTCGTCGTTAAAGCATTGACTGCGGCTGCTAAAAAGTACCCGACTATCAACGCTTCAATCGATGATGCTAACGAAGAAATCGTCTACAAAAACTACTTCAACATCGGTATCGCAGCGGATACAGATAACGGACTTGTCGTACCTGTCGTCAAAGACGCAGATCGCAAATCAATCTTCTCACTCGCTGATGATATCAATGATTTAGCTGGTAAAGCACGTGATGGTAAACTTTCTGGTGAAGAGATGAAAGGCGGATCGATCACAATCACAAACATCGGTTCTGCTGGCGGACAATGGTTCACACCTGTCATCAACCACCCGGAAGTTGCAATCCTCGGTATCGGCCGTATTGCTGAAAAAGCAGTCGTTAAAAACGGTGAAATCGTTGCAGCACCAGTACTTGCACTTTCATTCAGCTTTGACCACCGTCTCATTGATGGTGCAACAGCACAAAACGCGCTTAACCTAGTTAAACGCTTGTTGAACGACCCACAACTTCTCATTATGGAGGGATAAGCAATGGTAGTAGGTGAATTCGCACAAGAAACAGATTTACTCGTAATCGGGGCCGGCCCTGGTGGTTATGTCGCTGCAATCCGTGGCGCACAACTCGGACTTAAAGTAACAGTCGTCGAACGTGAAAACGTCGGTGGTGTTTGCTTGAACGTTGGATGTATCCCGTCAAAAGCGTTAATTACAGCTGGACACAACTTCCAACATGCAAAAGGTTCGGACTCAATGGGGATCACATCTGAGAACGTTGCAGTCGATTTCTCGAAAGTTCAATCTTGGAAACAATCAGTCGTTAACAAATTAACGGGTGGTGTTGGCGGCCTTCTTAAAGGTAACAACATCGAAACAGTCGTAGGGGAAGCATACTTCCAATCTGAAGATACAGTTCGTATCATCAACGAAGATTCTTCAACACCTTACAAATTCAAAAAATGTATCATTGCAACAGGTTCGACTCCAATCGAACTTCCAGCGTTCAAATGGTCTAAACGTGTCCTTTCTTCTACAGGCGCATTGAACCTTCCTGAACTTCCGAAAAAACTCATCGTCATCGGTGGCGGATACATCGGAATGGAGCTTGGTACAGCGTATGCTAACTTCGATACTGAAGTTGTCATCTTAGAAGGAACAAAAGACATCCTTTCTGGTTTTGAGCCGGCAATGACACAAGTCGTTAAGAAAAAACTCAAACAAAAAGGGAACATCACAATCCACAACGAAGCACTTGCACAAAGTGTGGAAGAGACAGAAGACGGCGTTAAAGTAACGTTCGAAGTGAAAGGTGAAACACAAACAGTTGAAGCGGACTACGTCCTCGTCACTGTCGGTCGTCGTCCGAACACTTCTGATCTCGGTCTTGAGATGGCTGAAGTTAAACTTAGCGAGCGCGGACTTGTCGAAATCGACGATCAGTGCCGTACGTCTAACGAAAACATCTACGCAATCGGGGACATCGTTCCTGGACCACCACTTGCGCACAAAGCATCTTTCGAAGCGAAAATCGCTGCTGAAGCTGCTGCTGGACACCCGGCATACCTCGACTATAGCGCGATTCCTGCGGTTGTCTTCACAGACCCAGAACTCGCAACAGTCGGTTATACAGAAGCACAAGCGAAAGAAGAAGGTCTTGATTACCTCGCTTCTAAATTCCCTTATGCTGCAAACGGTCGTGCCCTTGCACTCAACGAGCCAGACGGCTTCTTGAAAATGATCACACGCAAATCAGACGGTCTCTTGATCGGTGCTCAAATCGCTGGTACAGGCGCATCTGACATGATCGCAGAGATGGGACTCGCAATCGAGTCTGGAATGACTGCTGAAGATATCGCACTCACAATCCACGCACACCCTTCACTTGGTGAAATCGCGATGGAAACTGCTGAAGTTGCAATCGGTAGCCCAATCCACATCATTAAATAAGCTTTAAGCCCTTAAGCGGGGAGCCGACCGTTTAAGGGCTTTTTTTCATTATCATATGCAAGAGGCTAAGGTATGGTCTTGGTAAAATAAAAAGTACGGGCGAAGGATTTGATATCCTGCGCCCGTACTTTTTTGAGAAGCTGTAACGTCTGCTTTCGTTTGAATCATCGAATGGCATTCGATTGTTGAATGACTTTAATTGTTTCGAGTGAATGATCCTCAAGCCCTTGGACAGGAAGACCCGCTTCGATATTTTCTTTAATATACGCTAAGTTATCCGTCGTAATCATCTCACCTGGAATGAAGATCGGGATGCCCGGCGGATAGACCATCATGAATTCCGCAGAAATCCGTCCTACGGCTTGCGCGAGCGTAATCGTTTCCGTTTCTTCGTAGAAGGCATCGCGTGGACTTAATGCGAGCGCAGGTATGTCCGGCAACATGATAGAATGTGAAGTTGTTTTCGCACCTGTATCACGGTACCGCTCAACGAGTTCAGTCATTCCAGTCAGTAAGGCGTCAATCGTTTCCTCAGAGTCGCCTGAAGTGATGATTAAGAGGATGTTATTCAAATCTGATAGTTCGACTTCAATCCGGTGTTCTTCGCGTAAGAACTCTTCGACGAGGTGACCAGAAATACCGAGTCCTTTGACCGAAATCAATACTTTAGTCGGGTCGAACGCGAAAGTCGCACTCGAATGTAAGTCCGATTCACCGAAGACGGCGAGGTAAGGCAACTTAGCGAGACCCATTCGCATCCGTGTCGATAGTTCAAGTGCGCGTCGGTTCATTGCCTCACCATTGATCGCGAGGTGGCGCCGTGCGCAATCGAGTGAAGCGAGTAACAGATACGATGTTGAAGTCGTCGTCAACATCGAGAGGACAGTCTGGACTTTATCGGGCGAGACCAGACCTCGGCGGACGTTCAAGACAGAACTTCCTGTGAGTGATCCACCCAGTTTGTGTACACTCGTAGCGGCTAAGTCAGCCCCTGCTTGCATTGCTGATAGCGGCATATCATCGTGGAAGCCGATATGGACGCCGTGTGCTTCGTCGACGAGGACAGGGATCCCTTTCCCATGAGCAAGCTTGACGATGCTCTCAAGGTCGCCTGCGACACCGAAGTACGTCGGGTTAATGACAAGTATCGCCTTCGTATCAGGATGAAGACTGAGGGCACGTTCGACGGCACTTGGTGTGATACCGTGAGCAATTCCAAACATTTCATCAAATTCAGGGTGAATGAAAATCGGGTGCGCTCCAGAAAGAACGATAGCCGACATGATCGATTTATGGACATTTCGCGGAACGAGGATTTTATCGTCCGGACCGACGACGCTCATGATCATTGCCATGATTGCCGTTGACGTTCCTTGGACAGAGAAAAACGTTTCATCTGCATGGAATGCTTGTGCCGCCAATTGATGGGCATCTTTGATAATCGTTTTCGGATGATGTAAATCATCGAGTGGAGCGATGTTGATTAAATCGATATCGAGTGCATTTTGACCGATGAACGATCGAAATGCAGGATCCATTCCTTGCCCATTTTTATGACCAGGAATATGAAATTGAATTGGTTGACGTTTCGCATGCGCGAGTAGCGCATCGAATAAAGGTGTATCGAGCTGTGTTAAGCTTTTTGTTTGCACCAGATTTCCCCCCTTAAAACCGAATAAAAAAACAATCAAACAAGCTAACTATAACAAGTTTTCATAACGTTGCAACTGTTTTATCTTCGATTTCATTGTAAAATAAGAATCGTGAAGAAAGGATGTGTCAGGATGGCTCTTAATTATCCCATCAACCCAGACTGGTCGACGAAGGAAATCGTCACCGTCATTGATTTTTTTAACATCGTTGAAGAAGCTTACGAAAAAGGTGTGTCACGTGAAGAATTTATGCGGACATATAAAGCCTTCAAGAAAATCGTGAATGCGAAGTCGGAAGAAAAACAACTCGATCAATTCTATTTCGAAGAAACAGGTTGCTCCAGTTACCGTGCGGTCCAACAAGCAATCAAACAAGACGAACCGATTTTACGAATGAAAAAATGAAGAATGATTAAGAGAGAAAGGCGAGGATTCCATTCGGAATTCCTTGTCTTTTTTTAGTGTGCATCCTACATATATCCTGAAAGGGAAACCGATTAGTTGTTTAGAATAAAGAAAAATGGGTTATATATTACATACAAGACGATATCGTTAAACTGTAATTTTTAAAAATAGATGCTTTACATCTAAGTTGAATCGTACTATTATAGATTCAATCCACTAATTAGTCGCAATTGTCTGATAATTAAAACGTTCATTTATCTCGCGAAGGAGTGTGGTTACTGTGAAACAAGTAATAGAAGCATACAAGAGAAAAGATGCAGAAAAACGCATTCCGGTATTGCGTCTCGAAATTGATTATGAGCTCGCAACATTGCACGATGCAATCGTAGAAAGTGATGCAGAAGCGGTTGGTGCCAGTAAAGAGCGTCTCGAAAAATACCGCCAAGAAATGGTGTTATTAGAGGCATGATTCAGTAAACGATAAACTAAAAATCAAATAAATTAAATCAATCAACCAGCGAAAATTTTCGCTGGTTTTCTTTTTTTGTTACTATGGAAAAGACAGGAATCATATAAAAGGAGTGAGGCGCATGCAAGGCATAGAGTTACATGCTATCGATTTAATGAAACGAGCGGGTAAATATATCCGTCAGATGATAGACCATGCGTATCATATCGAAGAAAAAACGAATAAAAGTGACTTAGTGACGGAGATTGACAAAAATGTCGAAGATTTATTAATTGAAGGTATCCTGAATCAGTATCCAGATCATCATATATATGGAGAAGAAGGGCGTGCGGCGCGACCTGAAACATTGGGTGGCACGATTTGGTTCGTCGATCCGATTGACGGCACGATGAATTTCATTCGCCAAAAACGCTTATTTGCGATTTCGATTGCCATCATGGTAGAGGGCGAACTTCAGTATGGATTTGTGTATGACGTCATGGCGGATGAGATGTTTCATTGCATTAAAGGACAGGGCGCATTCGAAAATGGAATTCGATTAGCGCCAATTGAAGAGAAGCCGGTTAGTGATGCGATCATCTGCATGAATGCAACGTGGGTGACTGCCAATCGAAGAATTGATGCAGCATTGCTAGCGCCACTCGTAAAAGACGCTGTTGGGGTTCGGGCAGTCGGTGCCGCCTCGCTTGAACTCGCCTGGGTCGCCGCGGGGCGTGTTGACGGCTACATTACGATGCGAAACATGCCATGGGATTACGCAGCTGGACAACTGTTGATTGAGGAGCTTGGAGGGCGCGTCGGGACGATTGAAGGCGACGCGATGACTTTCCAAGAACAAACGAGTGTTCTTGCAGGGAGTCGGACATTTGTCGCAGACGTATTGACGTATGTAAACAAATAAAACGCCCTTGAACTACCTCCACCTACGCTTCGCTTAGAGGTGGAGGATTCCTGAGTTATCCGACCTGACGGTCGAAACCTGATCAGGCTAACCCCGTCGTCCCGACGGTTGAAGAAGCTAAGAGGCGTTCAGCTTCTTGTTTGAGGTTCAGTCCTGCGTTCACATCACGGTCGTGGTGGATGCTGCAACTCGGGCATGTCTATTCACGCAAGCCAAGATGTTTCACGTCTTTGTGTTGATGTCCGCAACTGGAACACAGTTGACTAGAGGCGAAGGTCTTGCCGACTTTCACGACGGTCTTTCCGTACCATGCCGCCTTGTATCCGAGCATGCGGAAGAACTCCGACCAACTGACCTCAGAGATGGACTTGCTCAACTTGCGATTCTTCTGCATGTTCTTCACTTGCAAGGTCTCGATGCCGATGACGTCGTGGTTTTTGACGATCTCGGTCGACACCTTGTGCAGGAAATCGGTTCGCTTGTTGGCGATCTTCTCGTGGATGCGGGCGACCTTTCGCTTCTGCTTCTGGTAGTTCTTCGCCTCGGAAAGTGTTACTTTCTTGTCCAAGGCCAACCGTTGACGACGAGAAAGCTTGCGTTGCTCGCGCGCCAGCTTTTGCTCAAGCGAACGGAAGTAACGGTCGTTCTTGTATACCGTGCCGTCCGACAGGACGGCGAAGTGCTTCAATCCGACATCGACGCCGACGGATGAGCCCGTCTTCGGCATTTCGTTGCTCTCCTGCTCGACGAGCAGGGAGACGA